>NZ_JBFODP010000032.1:0-711844 GCF_040908375.1 Aeromonas sp. R2-3
CTCATAACCCGAAGGTCGTCGGTTCAAATCCGGCCCCCGCAACCAACTCTTTCGTCAGCTTGCGATTGTATAAACAGTCGAAAGCAGACAAACGCTACCAAGCTACTGCTCGGCTTGGGGTGACAATTCGGACGCGGGGTGGAGCAGCTCGGTAGCTCGTCGGGCTCATAACCCGAAGGTCGTCGGTTCAAATCCGGCCCCCGCAACCAACTTTCTGTACGTTCCCTTCCTGCATTGCCAATCATTGAACAATCCTTCTTGATGCTCGTCACCATCTGGTGATTGCTGCTATTTCTGACGCTTTTTCAAGACCAAAACTGGTCGTATCAACCATTTGTTGGGTATCATCAGGTATCTCTTCATGGATGAGGCACGCGCCTGTGATCACTCCCTTCACCTATCTTCCTCCTGCTATTGAAAGCCGGGATGCTACGCTGGCCGAAGCCCTTGCCCAAGGGCTGCCGTTGCAACTGCTGCTGATCGCCGAAGAGCAGAAGGAGTCCTTGCTTTCGCTGCCCGCCCTTGCGGGTCTCCAGACCCAGCTTGCGCTGGGGAAAAAAGCGCCCTTTACCCTGATGCATGGCAATACCCTGTTGCAGGTGATGTTTGTGGCCGGCAGTGTGACGCGGGATCACCGCCTCTATAAACAGATCCGAGGCTGGATTTCTCCTCTTTCTGGGCTCAATGTGGAGCGCCTCGGGCTGCATCTGGAAGGTTTTTCCCCCTCCGAGCGAGTGATGCTGGCCGAAGTGATGTTGTCAGCCCTGCTTGCCGCCAATATTTCGTTGCCCACCAGTAAGCGCCGCAGTGAAAGCAGCTGGAGCTATCAGCAGATCAAGGTTTCACCCGCGGTGGTGCTGGACTTGGCACGCCTTTACAGCGAAGCGGGGGGGAACGGGCTGGCTCGCCATCTGGCGGTGTTGCCTGCCTCCGAGCTGACGGCCGCCAGCTATCGCGAGTTTGTCAGCAAGCTGGCGCAAGATGAGGGGTGGCAGTGCCATCACTATGATCAGGCGCAGCTGGCCGAGCTGGGGGCGGGGGCGTTTCTGGCTGTTGCTCGTGGCTCGGAAGACAATCAGGGGGCCATGGTCAAGCTCAGCTACTACCCACCCAAGCCGGTGCGACGCATTGCGTTGGTGGGCAAGGGGATCTGCCACGACTCTGGCGGCTACAACCTCAAGGTCTCTGGCAGCATGTATGGCATGCATCTGGACATGGGGGGGAGCGCGGTGGCGCTCGGTACCCTCTACGCTATCAGCCGAGCTCAGCTACCCTACGAGGTACACTGCTGGCTGGCCATTGCCGAGAACCATATCGGCCCTCACGCCTATCGTCCTGGCGAGGTGGTGACTGCCATCAATGGCACCTCCATCGAGGTGGTCGATACCGATGCCGAAGGGCGAATGGTATTGGCCGACACCCTGGCGATGGCGGTGCAGGATACTCCGGATCTGCTGCTCGATTACGCGACCCTGACCGGGGCCTGCAAACGGGCGCTGGGTAGCCGCTACAGCGGCGTCTTTACCAATCGCAGCGAATGGATGACATCGCTGGTCAATCTGGGTCAGCGCAGCGGTGAGCGGATCTGGCCCTTCCCGCTTGATGACGATTACGACGACAACATCGAAAGCGAGTGGGCCGATGTGTTGCAGTGTGCGCCGGGCAGTTCGCCGGATCACATCGATGCGGCCCGTTTCCTCGCCCACTTCGTGCCCGAGCAGACCCCCTGGCTGCACTTCGACCTGAGCGGTTTTCGCAACAAGGGGGGCAATGGGGTGGTCTCCAGCGAAGTGACCGGCTTCGGTGTGCGTCTCACGCTGGATCTGCTGGCCAGCCCGCTTGGCAGAGTTGGTCGCCAAGCCTCTGAACAATCTGAATGATTACAAGGATTTCTGTGAAACAACCAAGCTATGACTGGGTGCTGTTCGATTTGGATGAAACCCTGCTCGATTTTCCGGTCGCCTCTGCGCTGACTCACACCTTGCAGATCTATGGCGTACAGGCTGATGACGCCAGCATGGCGCAGTACCACGCCCTCAACCACGGGCTCTGGCAGCAGTACAACGACGGCGAGATCGATGCAACGGCGTTGCAGCAGACCCGCTTCTCCCTCTTTGCCCAGCAGGTTGCCGCCGATCCCATGGCGATGAACAACACCTTTCTGGAGCAGATCATTGCCCTTAGCATGCCTCTCGAAGGGGTGGTCGAGACTCTGCAGCAGCTGCGCAGCAAGGTGCGGATGGGGATCATCACCAATGGTTTCAGCGTGCCCCAGCGGGGGCGGCTCGGCAAACTGGGCTGGAGCGAGTGGTTCGAGCCGCTGGTGATCTCCGACGAGATCCGGGTGACCAAGCCAGCGCCAGCTATTTTCCAGCACACTCTTTCCTTGATGGGACAGCCAGATCCGGCCCGGGTGCTGATGGTGGGGGATAATCCGAAAACTGATATTGCCGGGGCGGCGGCGCAGGGGCTGGCAACCTGCTGGTACAACCCGGCGCGGCAAGCGGGCGAGTGCGATGCCACCCACGAAATCCACCACTTCGCCCACCTTGCCGACATTGTGCTGGGACGCTGATAGCCAGGCTTAACCATCACGTTATCGGTGACCAAAACGTCCTGGCAAGTTGCAACCAGGGTTGTTTGAGACAGGATTGGGTTTGCTTGAGACAGTAAGGGGAGCTGATGCTCCCCTTACTTATGAGTGTTTTCCTGTGAATGCAGGGATCTGAACTGATAGCGATCGAGGATCTGCTGATAGTCGGGACTCTGTTTCAATTGATCGATAGCCTGATTGATCCGCTGCAGTTGCGCCTCAGTAGTGCTCTCTTTGCTCAGCATCAGGTGAACCGGTGTCTGTTCGATATGCAGCAGAATATACAGCTTGTCCTGCACGCCATCCTTACCCTGCCACTCCTGCAGTCCGTGGGGGTCCAGAATAAACCCCTGGATCCGACCCCCTTGCAACATCTTCAGCAACTGATCCAGCCGCAGGCGCATCTGCAAACGGGGCTGCAGCTCGGGCCTTGCCATCAACTGGCGGAAGGTATTGCCGTAATCAAAGCCCTTGAGCACCCCGATATGGAAGTCAGGGGTGTTGATCAACTGCTCCAGGGTGTTGATCCCGCGCCAGCGATCGGCATCTTGCCGACGGATGACGATGGCCGTCTCCTCTTCCCGATAGGGGTGGCTGAAGCGGGCATATTGCTGCCGCTCGGCGGTGATATTGGCTGACATGGCCAGTTGAACCGTGCCGAATTTCAGCTCGTGCAGCACGCGAGCCCAGGGCATTTCACTGAATTTGGCCTGATAACCGGCCCGCAGGAAGATGGCGTTGAGCAGCTCCACATCCAGTCCGCGGAGCTGTTGCTGTTCATTGCGATAACTGAAGGGTTGCCAGTCGACCCAGCCCACGACCAATGACTCTTGTGCCGTAGCCTGGCAACACAAACACCATAACAACAAGAGTCTGTACACAACGCATACCCTCGAACAGGCTGATACGGTTGAGTATTGGACAGGAACGACGGAGTAACCAGTGCTGAGGGTTGAGCGGATGCACAGATGTGCATCCCTCACAGTTCGTGGGCGTGGAATCCCTTGCGATAGCGGGTTTCACAGCGCGGGCAGCGTTGCAGGGTCGGATCCTGTTCCAGCTGTTCGATGGACAGTGGCTCTTCACAATCGGAGCAGAGGCCATAGAGGCCAAGATCCATCTGGCAGAGTGCCGCATCGATCCGCTTGAGGCGGGCCACGCTCTGCTCAACCTTCGGCAGATCCAGCCGGCTGGTCAGTTCCACCAGTTGATCCTGCTCGCAGTGACCGACCTGTTCGGCCCACTCGTCACGGCGGCAGGCTTTGAGCTGACCGATCAGCGTTGCTCTTACTTGGGCCCAGTCTGACAGCAGGCGATTACGCCAGACAGTCAACTGTGCTTGCGTCATTTCACACACATTATCCCCCACAGGACAGACGACAGATTCGGGGCAGTATAGGGATCCGATAACTCTATCAAGATGATATGCGTCAAGTTAAACGTGGTTAGCCGTGGCTTTTGGCTGCTTGCAGCAGGGCATCGCGGATGGGAGCCGTCTCTTTGAGCACCCGGATCTCCTGAAACAGCAGGTCCGCTTCGGGATATTCCCGCTTGAGATAGCTGAACCACTGTTTGATGCGGCTGGGGTAGTAGTCGGCTTTTTCGCTGGCCAGATCCTGCTCGGTATAGCTCACCATCAACTGCAGCACCTCGGCCCAGCTCATGTGCGGGCAGCCGGTTTTCATCACGTTGGCCAGATTGGGCAGGGAGATGGCGCCGCGCCCGACCATCAGGGCATCGCAACCCGAGACCCTGGCGCAGGCGAGGGCATCTTTGTGATCCCAAATTTCGCCGTTGGCGGTGACGGGGATGGGCAGGGCGCGGCGAATGGCGTCCACATATTCCCAGTGGGCGGGGGCCTTGTACCCTTCGCGCTTGGTGCGCGCATGAACGGCCAGCTCGTTGGCGCCCCCCTGGAAGACCGCCTGAGCGTTCTCCAGATAGAGATCCTTGTCATCGTAACCGAGGCGAATTTTGGCGCTCACCGGCAGATGGGCGGGCACCGCCTCGCGCACCGCCTTGACGATGCGGTAGATAGTCTCGGGCTCTTTGAGCAGCACCGCACCGCCCTTGCTCTTGTTGACCGTAGGGGCGGGACAGCCAAAGTTGAGATCGACCCCGGGGGAGCCCAGCTCGATGGCGCGCACGGCGTTCTCGGCCAGCCACTCGGGGTGTTGCCCCAGCAGTTGTACCCGCACCGGGGTGCCTGCGCGGGTTTTGCCATCTTGCAGCAGTTCAGGGCAGAGGCGGTAGAACACCTTGGCGGGCAGCAGCTGATCGACGACCCGGATAAACTCGCTCACGCAGAGATCGTAATCATTGACGGAGGTGAGAACCTCCCGCATCAGGTGATCCAGTACCCCCTGCATGGGGGCCAAAATAACGCGCATAACGGCTTTCCGACGAGAGTGGCAAGAAAAAAGAGCGCAGATTGTAGTGGGGTTGCGGCCCGCTGTCAGCACCCGCTCAAACTCTGTTAGGCTAGAGGGAGATAAATCACGCAAGGAGACGGAATGAAGCGTTGGTGTCTGATGGCGCTCGGGTGGCTGGCATTTGCCACCGGTATCGTGGGCATTGTGCTGCCGCTCTTGCCGACTACCCCCTTCATGTTGCTGGCTGCCGCTCTGTTTGCCCGCTCGTCGCCCCGTTTTCATCGCTGGTTGCTGACCCATCCCTGGTTTGGCCCGCCCATCGTGGATTGGCAGCAATATCGCGGCATTCGTCGCCAGGCCAGACGGCGCGCCATTATCTTTATTTTGCTCACCTTTTCGGTGTCGCTGGCGGTGGTGCCACTGCTGTGGGTCAAGGGGTTGCTGGTTGTCATAATGGTGATCCTGCTCACCTGGTTAATGCGCCTGCCGGTGCTGGAGCCAGTTGCAATGGCGAAGTGAAGTCCCTAAGCTATTGCAGCAATAATGCTATGGAGTCGGCCTGTCATTTTTGCGTGACAGGCTTTTTTATTTCCCGCAGAAGGGAATTGAGAAAAAATGGCCACCCCTGGGTCAAAAAAATAAGCGGTCAACACATGAATCCGGAAACCCTGAAATTTATCGAAGCAAGCATCAAGACCATTCCCGACTATCCGAAGCCGGGCATTCTGTTTCGTGACATCACCAGCCTGATCGAGAACGCCGAGGCCTTCAAGGCCACCATCGATCTGCTGGCCAATCATTATCGTGATCAAGGGATCACCAAGATTGTTGGCACCGAAGCTCGCGGCTTCATCTTTGGCGCGCCGGTTGCCTATGCCATGGGGCTGGGCTTTGTGCCGGTCCGCAAGCCGGGCAAGCTGCCGCGCGAAGTGATCGAGGAGTCCTATGCCCTCGAGTACGGCACCGATACCCTGCAACTGCACACCGATGCCATCGTACCCGGTGACAAGGTGCTGGTCGTGGACGATCTGCTGGCGACCGGCGGTACCGTCGATGCGACCGTCAAGCTGATCCGCCGTGCTGGTGGTGAAGTGGCCGATGCGGCCTTCATCATCTCCCTGCCGTCTCTGGGTGGCGATGCCCGCCTGACTGCCGCTGGCATCAAGGTGGTCTCACTGGTCGAGCTGGCCGGCGAGTAATGCCTCTTCGGCCTGATCCTCTGCATCGGGCCTGCATTGAACCGGTGCCCTTGCGGGCATCGGTTTGAAAATCAAGCGATCCCTCCCGCTCTCACCGATAGCCGATACAGCCAGCTCGCCATTTGTGTTAGCATCCGGCCTCAATGCCCTGTCTTCCCTGCATGATGGATTTATGAGCTATCAGGTTCTGGCGCGTAAATGGCGCCCCCATACGTTTGAACAAGTGGTAGGCCAGCAACATGTGCTGACCGCCTTGACCAACGCCCTGGATCAGGGACGGCTGCATCACGCCTATCTGCTGAGCGGTACCCGCGGGGTCGGCAAGACCACCATCGCCCGTATTCTGGCCAAGAGCCTCAACTGCGAGCAGGGGATCAGCAGCCACCCATGCGGTGTCTGCGATACCTGCCGCGAGATCGATCAGGGCAATTTTGTCGACCTGCTGGAGATTGACGCGGCGTCGCGAACCAAGGTGGAAGATACCCGCGAGCTGCTCGACAACGTGCAGTACCGCCCGGCCCGTGGCCGCTTCAAGGTCTATCTCATCGATGAAGTGCACATGTTGTCGCGTCACAGCTTCAACGCGCTGCTGAAAACCCTGGAAGAGCCGCCCCCCTATGTGAAGTTTCTGCTGGCCACCACGGATCCGCAGAAGCTACCCATTACCATTCTCTCGCGCTGCCTGCAGTTTCATTTGAAGAGTCTGGATCAGACCCAGATTGCCAAGCAGCTCGAATGGGTCCTGGATCAGGAGGGGCAGCCCTTCGAACCACGCGCCCTGCTGGCCCTGGCCAAAGCCGCTGACGGCAGTATGCGAGATGCCCTGAGCCTGACCGATCAGGCGCTGGCCCACGGCAATGGCAGCGTGCGCCTCGAGAGCGTGCTGGCGATGCTGGGCACGCTCGATCACCGCCATCTGCACCAGCTGCTGGAAGCCATTTTGCGGCAAGATGCCCCCGCGACCATGGCCAAGATCACCGAGATCGCCACCCTGGGCCCCGATTTTGATCAGCTTCATGCCGAGCTGGAGGGACTGCTCCATCGCATCGCCATGGCGCAGCTGCTGCCTGCCAGTGTGCAGGAGCAGGGGGCGGATGCCGATTCCCTGCTGCAACTGGCCAAGGCGATGAGCCCGGAAGAGGTGCAGCTCTGCTACCAGATTGTGCTGGGGGGGCGTAAAGATCTGCCCTGGGCCCCCGATGGCCGCACTGCGCTGGAGATGACCTGCCTGCGGATGCTTGCCTTTGCGCCACGGCGCGATGCCCTGCATCCTGCCAGCCTCACTGCGCTGCCCCCGTCAATGACGAGCAATGCGGCGAGCAGTGCCACGCCGGTAGCCTCCTTGCCGGGAAAGCACCCGGCCGCTGAATCGGCCGCACTGGCACCGATCAGCGGCGCCGTGCCTGCACCGCTAGCCAGCCCTGTTGCCACCAGTGTCGTGCCCGCGGTTGATGTCTCCCTGCCTGCGATGACGGATGACATCGGCAACCCCGCCGACAGTGAGGAGGAGGCGCAAGCCGCCGAGCTGTTCAGCCAGCAGGATGAACTGCTGCGCGAAGCTGCGGGCATGGGGTATCAACCCGAGCCCGCGTTGCCACGTGTGCAACCCGATGTGTCTGCGCACTCAGCCGCACAGCCCGTTGATGCTGATGATCGAGCGCCTGCCGCAGCCGATACCGACTATTCCCGTGGCGAGTCGCTGACTGCCTGCATCGAGCCCGCGCTCGAACCTACAACCACGCCGGTTAGCGCACCTGAAGCTGTTTCAGCGGTATCGAGCATGCAGAGCCTGCTTGGCAAGCGAAACATGCTGCGCAGCCGCCAGCGTGGTCAGGATGCCCCGGCGGCGCCTGCGCCGCGCGCGGTGCCGGTTTCGCCAGCTAAGCCTGTAGCGCCCGCCGCTGCACCGGTCGCCACCCAACAGCCAGCTCCGGTCAGCCAACCGGCCGGGCAGGGGATGGCGACGATGGGTCACTATGATGATCTGCCACCGGTGGATCTCTATGGCGACAGTTACGAGCCGCAGGTTGATAACGGCGATTACGAAGAGTACCTCAATCAGGGCTTTGCCGAGCAGACTCAGGTGATGAGCCACGCTCCCGTCACGGCACCGGCCCAGCCCACCGATCTGCCACCCTGGGATCTCGACGGGCAGCCGAGCTATCGATCCGGTGAGCGCAGCGCTGCGGCGCCAGCGGTGACGCCCACCCCTGTGACCCAGCCGCCCGTTGTTACCACGGCGGTGGCTACTGCACCTGTGACGCAGAGCGAGCCCCCTCAGCCGGTGATGGAGACCATCGACTGGGATGAGCTCGAAAGCGACAGCGAGCCGCAAGAGGGGGAGGCGACTCGCCTTATCCCCTCCTCGCTGCTCAATGGTTGCGGCGATGCTTGGGCCGAGTTGATCGCCCACACTCAGGTGGGTGGTAGGCTGCGTCAGCTCGCCATCAACTCGGTGATGACGCGGGAAGGGGACAAGGTGTTGCTGACCCTCAAACCCGAGCAGCGCCATCTGGTGAGTGACAAGGCGCGCGCCGATCTGGCCGAGATCATCGGGCCAGCGCTGGGGCAACCGGTGCAGGTCGAGGTGACGCTTGGTGTGGTGCCTGACCAGGAGACCCCCCTCGAGATCGAACATCGCCTTTATCTCGGGGTGCGCGAGCAGGTGACCCGGGATCTGGAGCAGGATCCCTACGTACAGTTTTTAGTTCAGCGGTTTGGTGCCGTGCTTCATCACGAGAGCATCGAGCCCCTCAACCGCTAAATTCCGTGGCCGGGAGCTTGCTTCCGGTTGAAAAGCAGTTTGGCTGTCCCCATCTAGGACAGACAAGCCCACAGCCCGGCGCTGGATGCCGGATTTCAAGACGAGAGACGACATATGTTTGGTAAAGGTGGAATGGGGAACCTGATGAAACAGGCCCAACAGATGCAAGAGCGTATGCAGAAGGCGCAGGAGCAGCTGGCTCAGATGGAAGTGACCGGTGAAGCCGGTGCTGGCATGGTCAAGGTCACCATGACCGGTAGCCACAGCGTCCGTCGCATCGAGATCGATCCCTCCCTGATGGAAGATGACAAGGAGCTGCTGGAAGATCTGGTTGCCGCCGCTTGCAACGATGCCGTGCGTCGTGTGGAAGAGCAGAACAAGGCCAAGATGGGCGAGCTGACCGGTGGCATGCAACTGCCGCCAGGCTTCAAGATGCCGTTCTAAGGCGACTCTCCCCGCGCATTCTTGCTCCCTTGTCGCTGGCCATTCGGGTCACGGCAAGGGGGACGGCCGAGAGACCCAAAGATGCAGCGTTATTGCTCAGGCGATACGCTGCGTTTTTTTATGGGCGCCATGCTGGCGCGGGCGGGCTCTAACTATCCCTTCTGGGGAGAGGTTGCCACAGCGAAGGCCGATTACGCCATGAAACGCAGCGCCTTGTATAGGCGGCACTATTTGTCGATACCCGCTATCGGATATCCCGGTTTGGCGTGGCCGGGCGGGAGCGGCATAATAGCCGCTTGCCGTATTGAGGAGATTGTATGAAATATATTGGAGCTCACGTCAGTGCGGCCGGCGGGGTGGAGAATACCATCGCCCGCGCCCAGGCCATCGGGGCCAACGCGTTTGCCCTCTTTACCAAGAATCAACGTCAGTGGCAGGCGGCCCCCTTGTCGGATGCCACCATTCGTGCCTTCAAGGCGGCCTGTGACAAGGCCGGTTTTCTGCCGGAGCAGATCCTGCCCCACGACAGCTATCTCATCAATCTGGGCCACCCGGATCCCGATGGTCTGGCCAAATCCCGCGATGCGTTTCTCGACGAGATGAAGCGTTGCGAGCAACTGGGGCTTTGCTATCTGAACTTCCACCCCGGTAGCCATCTCAAGCAGATCCCTGAGGCGGCCAGCCTCAAGCTGGTGAGCGAGTCCATCAACTGGGCGCTGGAGCGCAGTGAAGGGGTGACGGCGGTGATCGAGAATACCGCCGGGCAGGGGACCAACCTCGGCTGGTCGTTCGAGCACCTCGCCACCATCATCGAGGGGGTGGAGGACAAGAGCCGGGTCGGGATCTGTTTCGATACTTGCCACGCCTTTGCCGCTGGCTACGATCTGCGCACTGCCGAGAGCTGCGCTGCCGTCTTTGCCGAGTTCGACCGTACGGTGGGTTTTCACTATCTCAAGGGGATGCATATCAACGGCGCCAAGTGTACCTTCGGTAGCCGGGTCGATCGCCACCACAGCTTGCGGGAGGGCAATCTGGGAGAGGCAGTATTCCACCACATCATGAATGATGATCGCTTCGATCGCATTCCGCTGATCCTCGAGACCATAGACGAGTCCATCTGGGGCGAGGAGATCAGCTGGTTGCGCAGTCTGGCGCAGTGATACCGAGCAAGCGAATCAAAGAGAGGGTGCCGTGGCTCCCTCTCTGCTTTTTCCGTCATTGGGGGGCGGGTCTGCCAGCGGCGCTCCGAGCGGGCGTTACTCTGCGCGGCTCACCTCGGCATCCTTCACCTGAGCCCGGCAGAAGTGGATAAAGTGGCGCAGGGAGGTGGAGTGGTACTTCTGCTTGTGCCAGATAAGGGAGAGCTGGCGCGGGAAGCGGCGGGAGAGGGGCAGGGCGATCAGCCGCCTATCTGCCAGGCGATCCGAGGCTGCCAGCCGGGAGATAAAGGAGATGCCAAGCCCCTTCTCCACCGCCAGCATCACCGCCTCCAGGGTGTTGAGTTCAAGCCCTGGTTGCCAGCGGGGCAGCTCGGGCTGGATCTGCTGGATAAATTGCTCGCGGCTGCCCGATTGTGCTTCACGCAATACCCAGGTTTCGCCCCCCAGTCGGGAGAGGGAGAGCTCCTTCTTGCTGGCAAGCGGGTGACCGGGTGGAGCCACCACCAGCATCTCGTCCTGCAGCCAGGGTTCGGCGAGCAGGTCGGGGTGGTGGTTCTCCCCCTCGATCAGTGCCATATCCAGCTCGAAGTTGGCCAGCGCATGACAGAGCAGGTGAGTGTTGTTGATGGTCACCTTGGGGGGGAGTCCCAGCTCCTGTTTGCTGCTGGCGAGCAGGGTGGGGAGCAGGTAGTTGCCGATGGTCTGGCTGGCACCAAGGCGAAGCTGGCCGCTCGGCTCGGCATCGGGACTGAACAGGTTCTCGATATCCTGCATCCGGGTCAGCAGCTCTTCGGCGGCCGGTTGCAGCAGGCGCCCCTCGTTGTTGAGCTGCAATCTGGGGTGAATGCGGTCAAACAGCGGGGTGGAGAGCTGGCGCTCCAGCTCCTGCAGCGACTGGGAGACGGCCCCCTTGCTCAGGCAGAGCTCGTTGGCGGCAAGGCCAAGGTTTCCATAGCGGGCAATGGTGGCGAACACTTTCAGCTGCTGCAGGGTCAGTTTCATCGTGTTTGGTTTTCCTGAATGATTGATTTAATTCATTTAGATATCGTAAACGATAAGGGACCATTATCCTATCGCCATAGTCATCAATAGAAAGGTGTCATCATGATCGCAAGAACCCGTAAATCACTGGCTGCCGCCCCAACCCCCATGGCGGGTCTGGCGCTGGGCATCGCCAGCCTTGGTTGGTGTTGGGAAAATGCCGGTCACTTCGATGGCCGGATGCAACTGCTGGGCGCTGCCATTGCTGCCGTGCTGCTGGTGATCCTGACCTTCAAGTTTCTGCTTCACCCCCGCCTGCTGTTGCAGGATCTCGCTCACCCCGTGGTGGGCAGTGTGGTACCGACCTATGCCATGGGCACCATGGTGGTCTCCAAAGCGCTGGGTATGATTGCGCCGCAAGCGGGTGAGGCCCTCTGGCTGTTTGCCGTGGCGGTTCACCTGCTGTTCCTGGCCACTTTTATCTGGCATCGCGCCAAAGAGTTTGAAATCCACCACATGGTGCCGAGCTGGTTCGTGCCGCCTGTGGGGATCATCGTGGCTGACGTCGCCTTCCCGGGCGGTCAGTTTGCCCCGCTGGCCAACGGTCTGCTCTGGTTCGGGATCATCTGCTATGGCCTGATGCTGCCGCTGATGCTCTATCGCCTGATCTTCAGCCATGAAGTGCCGGATGCCGCCAAACCGACCATCGCCATTCTGGCGGCCCCTGCCAGCCTCTCTCTGGCCGGTTACCTGACCGTCAGTCAGGAGCCGTCACTGCTGCTGGTAGCCGTGCTGTTGGGGATTGCCATCCTGATGACCGGTATCATCTATCTGGCCTTCATCAAACTGCTGCGTCTGCCCTTCTCGCCGGGTTATGCCGCCTTTACCTTCCCGCTGGTGATAGGTGCTACCGCCCTGTTCAAAGTGGCTCATCTGGTTGAAGGGTTTGCGCAAGGCAGTCACTACGTCGAGCAGATCAGACTGCTGGCCCACTTCGAGCTGGGGGTGGCTACCGTCATCGTCGGGTATGTGGCACTGCGTTACCTGATGTTTTTTCTGCCGCAGCGTAATATCGAAATGAATAACAGCATGGCCCGCCAGGGTGCTCACCGTTAAATCTTGAAGAAGATGTGACATCGGGAAATGGATAAGCAGTGCGCTCCGAGAGCGACGGGATAAACGACCAGTCATACGATGGATGGACAAAGAGCCTCCACCCTGGTTGTGTAACGAGCAAAATGCCCCGCAGTGCGGGGCATTTTTTTATGGTTTTTTGATGTGGCGCCTGTGGCGGGCTATTTGCCATGGATTTAACTGGTATTACCTGTCAGGACGACTACAATGCAGCACCACTTTTTCGCTCGACCCCAATACATGTCGTCCCAAGATCCCGTATTTGACTCCTCTTTTGAAGCCCGTTTTCTGCATCCCCGCTACTGGTTCAGCTGGCTGGCGCTCGGTGTGCTGATGTTGCTGGCCTTTGTGCCGGTGCGATTGCGCGACCGTTTGGCCGAAGCCTTGGCACCGCTGGTGTTTCGTATCTCGAAAAAACAGATCTATATCGCCAGAACCAATCTGGAGATCTGCTTCCCGGACAAGAGCCCGGAAGAGCGGGATGCCATTGCACTGACCTCGATCCGGGTCGGCCTCAAGAGTCTGTTGGGATTTGGCGAGTTCACCATGCGCAGCCAGCGTTATCTGATGAGCCGGATGCAGGTGATCGGTTGGGAGCATATCGAGGCGGAGCGGGCGGCCGGTCGTCCGGTGATCCTGGTGGTGCCCCATACCTGGCCGGTGGATGCCGCCGGTTACTGCTTTACCCAGCGCGGGGTGCCCATGTGCACCATGATGAAACGGGCGCGCAATCCGGTGTTTGACTGGCACCTCAACCGGGCACGAGCCAAGAACGGTTGCCGCGTCTATGAGCGCAGCGCCGGGATCAAGGCGGTGATCAGGACCATCAAGAGCGGTCGCAGCTTCTTCTATCTGCCGGATCAGGATCATGGCCGCGAGAAGAGCATCTTCGCCCCCTTCTTTGGCTATCCCAAAGCGACCCTGCCTGCCTTGCCCCGTCTGGTGCAGGTCAGTGGCGCCAAGGCGGTGCCGCTGCTCGCCTGCTATGACGAAGCGAACCACTGCTACCGGCTGGAGATTGAGGCTCCGTTCGACAACTACCCCACCGAGGATGTGATGGCCGATACCTGTCGGATGAACGACATGGTGCAACAGCAGCTGATGCGCCATCCGGGTCAATACATGTGGTTCCTCAAGATCTTCGATACCCGTGAAGATCAGGAGGGGCTGGATGGCCTCTACGAAGAGGGGATACGCCGGATCCGCAAGGGATTGTCGCCCCACGGCTGACCCAGAATTTGGATTGATTGAAATGGCCCCAGGTGGGCCATTTTTTATGATAACTAGTCTGATCAGTGCCTTGCAGGCTGATGGCCAGCCTCCCCAGGGTAGAAAAAAATGTCAGGATCACTACAATAACCGTTTGTTTTTGATGACTTGATGGCCGCCATGTCTGCGTTAGATCCGGTATTTGATACCTCATTTCATAGCCGCCTGCTGCATCCCAAATGGTGGGGCAGCTGGTGCGCGTTGGGCCTGCTCTCCCTGCTGGCATTTACCCCCGCGAGATTGAGGGATCGCTTTGCCGATCTGGTCTCACCGACCCTGCTGCTTTTTTCGAAAAAGCAGGCCTATATCGCCGATACCAACCTCAAAATCTGCTTTCCCGAGCTGGATGCCGCAGCACGGCAGGCGCTGCTGCTCAAATCGATCCGGGTCGGGCTCAAGACCTTTATGGGCTTTGGCGAGCTTAGCTGGCGCAGCAAGGCGCGGCTGACCCGTCGCATCAAGGTTACCGGCTGGGAACATGTGCAAGAGGAGCAGGCTGCAGGCCGCCCGGTTATCCTGGTGGTGCCTCACACTTGGGCGGTCGACATGATTGGCCGCTACTTCTCCATGATGGGCATCGAGATGTGCACCATGATGAAGAGCCCGAAAGATCAGGTGTTCGACTGGTACATCAACCGCGAGCGGGCCAAAGGGGGCAAAGTGTACGAGCGCAGCGCCGGCATCAAACCGGCGATCAAGTCGATCCGCGCTGGTGCCAGTTTCTTCTACCTGCCGGATCAGGATCACGGCCGCGAGGCGAGTGTGTTTGTTCCCTTCTTTGGCCGCCCCAAGGCAACCCTGCCTGCATTGCCCAAGCTGGTGAAGCTGACCGGTGCCAGAGCGGTGCCCATCTTCGCCAGCTATGACGAGGATGAGGGTAGCTATCTGCTGGAGATTGAGCCGCCGTTTGACCCTTATCCCACCGCCGATCTGCTGGCAGACGTCAATGCCATGAACCGGGTGGTAGAGATGCAGGTGGCGCGCCATCCCGAGCAGTACATGTGGTTTCTCAAGATCTTCGAAACCCTGGAGCATCAGGAGGGGGATGACGGCCTCTATGAAGCGGGGATCCAGCGCATTCGTCAGGGCTTGCCGCCCGAACCTTGAAAATTGGCCCGCTTGCGGGCCATTTTTGTTGGTACAGACGCCTTTCGTATTTGGTCTGCTGCAGGTGGTTTTTAAGGCGAACGGGTGGACAAAAACAGCGCAAACAGGGGATAACAGGGTGTCTTATGAAAGGGAGAGGCAGGTGAGCGTGTTCGGAGCTATCTTCGAGAGCGGAAATAGGGTAAAAGGGCGGCCATGAAAATTCCAAATCGAATCCAACCTTTGGTTGATGACGGCCTGGTCGATGAGGTCGTCAGCCGGTTGATGAGCGGCAAAGAGGCCGACGTCTATGTGGTGCGCTGCGGCGACGAGATCCGCTGCGCCAAAGTTTATAAAGAGGCGTCCAAGCGCAGCTTCAAGCAGGCCGTGGTTTATCAGGAGGGGCGCAAGGTGCGTAACAGCCGCAGCGCTCGCGCTATGGAGAAGGGCTCCAAGTACGGCCGCAAGCAGCATGAAGAGGTGTGGCAGAACACCGAGGTCGACGCCCTGTTCAAGCTGGCGGCGGCCGGTGTGCGGGTGCCGCAGCCCTATGTCTGCCTCGATGGTGTCCTCTTGATGGAACTTATCACCGATGAGGATGGCAATGTCGCGCCGCGCCTCAACGATGTGGCACTCACCCCCGAGCAGGCGGTTATTGATCACCACAAGGTGATCCGCTATGTGGTGCGGATGCTCTGCGCCGGTCTTATCCACGGCGATCTCTCCGAGTTCAATGTGCTGGTGGATGAACAGGGCCCGGTCATTATCGACCTGCCCCAGGTGGTGGATGCCGCCGCCAACAACCAGGCCAAGGCGATGCTGGAGCGGGACGTCAACAACATGCGCAACTACTACGGCATGTATGCCCCCGAGCTGCTCAAGACCCGTTATGCCCAAGAGATGTGGGCGCTGTTTGAAGATGGCACACTCACCCCCGAGAGCGAGCTGACCGGTCACTTTGAAGAGAGCCGCGCCGCCATCGATCTCGATTCGGTGCTGCAGGAGATCGAGAGCGCCGAGGAGGAGGCCTATGCCCGTCAGGCCCGGATGAAGGCGGAGCAGGAAGACAGCTACTAACGGTCTTGCCACGTTCGCAAAAAGAGCGCCTTCGGGGCGCTCTTTTTATTACTGCTGCGGCTATGGTCGGCTGGGGCGGGGGGCTAGCTGATACATCTCCAGCCAGTTGCGATCCCCCGGATGGAAGCGCCGTCCCAGCAACATGCCACCGGCTGCTGTAATGACCTTGCGGGAAGCCAGATTGTCTTGGTCACAGCAGATCAGCACCGGCGCCGCCAGTACCTGTTGTTGCACCCAGCGCAGCAGCACAGTCGCGGCCCCTTCGCCACGGCGAGAGGGGCGGGTTTCGTAACCGATATGACCCAGCCACTGGCGGGTTGCCTTATTGTCACCGTGACGAAGGCGCAGGGTGGCGATGATCTCCTCGCCATCGAGGGCAAAATAGGTGGTGGTCGGCAGGTATCCCCTGGGCAAGTTGTGCCCTTTGGCGTGATCCAGCAGGCTCTGTAGCCAGCCGTCCGGGTCAAATTGTGCCACCTGATAGAGCGGCTGTCCGTCCTCGGCGCATTCGGTGACATAGCGCCGGTAAGCCGGGGCATCTGCCAGTCTGGCCGGTCGGCACTGCAGAGTGAGCACTTCGCTCATGACAGGAGCGCGCAGGGCGGCAGCGGTTGCGGCTCGTTGTGGTGGAGTTCCTGTACGCAGGCCCGTTGCCTCCCAGCCTGTTTGGCGGCGTAAAGGGCCTGATCCGCGCGCAGGTAGGCCGCTTCAAACCCCTCGTCAGGGTGCAGCGAGGTGAGGCCGATGCTGAGGCTGATGGGGCCACCGGCCAGCGCCCGGGTCGCCTCGGCGATCTGTTGCTGCAGGCTGTGACAGTAGTCGGGCAGGGTCTGCGGGTCCGCCATCAGCAGCAGGGCCAGCTCATCGCCGCCAAGCCGACCGGCCATGCCCTCAGAAGGCAGGGTATTGGCGATCACCCGACCCACGGCCCGCAGCATGGCATCACCGGCGGGGTGGCCGTGGCGGTCGTTGATCTGCTTGAAGTTGTCCAGATCGATCAGCAGCAGCTGGCCGGGGCTCGTCACCTCGCGGGCACGCAGGGCGACCTGGCGTTCGAAATAGTGGCGGCTGAACAGGCCGGTCAGCTCATCCTGATTGGCGCGCCGCTCCAGCTTGCGCTGGGTGGCCAGCAAGGCTTGCTGCTGGCGGGTGTGGACCAGGCTCAGCAGCAGATAACTGCGGGCGATGGTAAAGAGCAGGCTGAGCAGGATCACAGGTCCGAGCAGCGGGTCGGTGAAGGAGTTGGCCGCCTGCTCCGGCTGCCAGAGGTGTTTGGCAATCCGCAGCAGTTGCAACAGCAGTTGCAGGCCGAGCAGCAGAATGGCAAAGCGCAGCACCCGATAGACAGGGGCCAGCCGCTGGTAGCGCCAGAGCTGCCAGATAAGCAGCGCAATCTGCAGCGAGAGCACGCCGGAGAGCACGATTATCCGACTGTGCACATCAAAGAGGGGTTGCTGCAGGGCGGTCAGGGCAAACAGGACGAAACCACCGAGGGTAACGGCGGGCAGCAGCCAGCCCAGTTGATCGGCTTCACGGCGAAAGAAGTGGCGCATCCCCCGTTCATAGAGCAGGGTGGTCGACATCAACAGCAGGTTGGTGCAGAGAATATTGGCAAGGGATGCATTTCCCTCGAGGGGGCGCAGCAGCAGGCAGCAAAAAGCCCCCGCGATAACCAGTTCCCCCGCTGACCAGTAGATCAATGCCCTGATCTGGCGATGGGTGTGCCACATGGCGGCGAAAATGGTGGCGACCCCCACATGTGACAGCGTGACGAACAGCACCAGACTCAACAACTGGGCCGAGGAAAACAGACTTGGCATCAAGGGGCTCTCTGGGAAGTCACCTGTGAACGAACAGGCGATGGGGTATCGCCTGCTGGCAGTGGCCGATCACAACATGAATCCAACCTATTATCAATTGGTTAAATGGCCGAATGTGCTCACCTCCGACTTCTTGCTCGATGGCGACTGCTGACTCGATTTATCAGCGCACAAGGAGCCATTTTATTGTCTTGTCAGTCAATTTCGCTGCGTGAAAGGTGGTTGTGTTGGCGGCAGGGTGAACCCAACCGCCAGACGTTGTGCTAATCGCAGGTTGCAGCAGGCAAGCGCATTACGATGGCCTCCCTGTCCAGATGGGTCAGTAGACGGCGCACGTCGTCGAGGCGGATGATCAGAGTTGCGGTGTTGACCAGCGGATGGCACTGCACCTGTTCGGCCTGCCAGATGGCCTCGTCCACCACCAGCTCTACCGCTTTTTCCCTGTCGCGCACCATGGCGAGCAGGGTCACCGATCCCGGGGTAAGGCCGAGCACCGCATCGAGTCGCTCAGGTGAGCCAAAGCTCAGCCGCTTGACGCCGAGCATGGCAGCCAGCGCCTTGAGGTCGACCCGGTGCTCCTCCGGACTCACCACCAGAAACAGCCGCTCGCTTTTCGGATCGCGCAAAAAGAGGTTCTTGGTCTTGGCGGCGGGCAGGTCGGGCAGCAACTTGCTCGCCTCCTCACAGGTAAACACCGGGGGATGGTCAAAGCGCTGGTATGGGATAGCCAGCTGATCCAGCAGGGAATAGATTGCCACAGATACTCCTTTCGTCGGCGAAGAGTGGTCAGAACGGGATGAGCGGGAATAACGACCGGATCGAGCTTACCAGTTTGACTCCCGCCTCGCAGCCAGCGTGATGATTGCGAGCAGGCACTGTATGAACGTACAATAGTCCCATTCTCGGACAGCCCCTTTACGCTTCATGACTGCAACCCTGCCCACCGTACCCGCCACTCCGCCCCTCGACGGTTTTATCCTGACCCGCCATGGTCGGGACGTGCGCGGTCGCAACGGGCTGCCTGCAACCACCGAAATCGTGATGTGGCTCTGGAGCGCGCAGGGGCCGGTACGGGTGGTGGTGCCGGGGCAGGAGCCGGTGTTCTTCCTGCCGCAGAGCCATATGGCAGAAGCCGCCGAGCTGTTTAAAGGGGCCGGGGTGAGCGGGCGGTTTCGCCGCCTGCCAATGCACACCTTCGACGGTCGCCCCGTGGTGGGCTGCTATTTCGCCACCCTGAGCGCCTTTCACCGCGCCATCGAGCTGTTGCTTATTCGCGGACTGGAGCACTTCGAGGCGGATATCCGGCTGCCGGAGCGCTTCCTGATGGAGCGTTTCATCACCGCTGGTGTGCGCTTCGATGGCCGGGCGGTAAAAAAGGGGGGCAAGCAGGGCTACTGGGAGGTGAACGAGGCACGCTGCGCGCCGCAGGCGGTGACACCGACCCTCTCCTGGGTGTCGCTGGATGTGGAGTGCGCCATGGACGGGGCCCTCTTCTCGGTCGGTCTTTACAGCGAGCAGGATGCGCGGGTCATCATGATCGGCACCCCGGAGGCGGATGCCGAGAGCTGGGGCACCCAGATCCAGTGGGTAGAGGACGAGAGCGCCCTGCTGAGTGCGCTGGAGAGCTGGTTCAGCCTGCATGACCCTGATCTGGTCATCGGCTGGAACGTGGTTAATTTTGATTTTCGCCTGCTGCTGCGCCGCGCCGAACTTAACAAGCGGCGGCTGCGGCTCGGGCGGGGTCGTGAGCTCTGTTTCTGGCGCTCGTCACGGGGCGATCCCCAAACCGGCAACGTCATTATCCCCGGGCGCATGGTGCTCGATGGCATCGACACCCTCAAAAGCGCCACCTGGCAGTTTGCCAGCTACAGCCTGGATGCGGTGGCGAGCGAACTGCTTGGCCGTGGCAAGGATATCGAGGATGTGGCCAATCGGGGGGAGAAGATCACCGAGCTGTTCCACTCCGACAAGGAGGCACTGGCCCGCTACAACCTGGAAGATTGCAAGCTGGTGTGGGAGATCTTCGACTACTGCCACCTTATCCCTTTTGCCATCGAACGCGCCTCCCTCACCGGTCTTGAGCTGGACAGGGTAGGGGGCTCGGTGGCGGCCTTTACCAACCTCTATCTGCCGCGGTTGCATCGTGGCGGCTACGTGGCCCCCAATTTGCCAGCCGACGGTGGGCTGGCGAGCCCCGGCGGCTATGTGATGGACTCCAAACCCGGTCTCTATCGTCACGTGCTGGTGCTCGATTTCAAGAGCCTCTATCCCAGCATCATCCGCACCTTCTGCATCGATCCCATGGGACTTATCGAGGGGTTGCAACACCCCGACCACGCTATTCCGGGCTTTCGCGGCGCCATGTTCTCCCGCGAGCGGCACTTCTTGCCGGAGCTCATCGCTACCTTGTGGGCGGCGCGGGATCGGGCCAAGGCCGCCAGCAACAAGGCACTCTCCCAGGCCATCAAGATCATCATGAACTCCTTCTACGGCGTTCTGGGGTCGGGGGGCTGCCGTTTCTATGATCCGCGCCTAGCCTCGTCCATTACCCTGCGTGGCCACAGCATCATGCAGCAGACCCGCGAGTGGATTGAGGCGAAGGGGTTCGAGGTGATCTATGGTGACACTGACTCCACCTTTGTCCATCTGGGGCGCGAGACCAGCCCCGATGAGGCGGACGAGATCGGCCAGCGACTGGCGCAAATGATCAACGATAACTGGGCTGCACTGATCAGGCGCGAGTTCGACCTGCCGAGTTATCTCGAGATCCAGTACGAGACCCACTATCGCCGCTTTCTGATGCCCACCATCCGCGGCTTGGAGAAGGGGAGCAAGAAGCGCTATGCGGGGCTGGTTGGCAAGGCCAGTGAGGGGAGTGAACAGCTGGTATTCAAGGGGCTCGAATCGGTGCGCACCGACTGGACCATGCTGGCCAAGCAGTTTCAGACCCGCCTCTATGAACTGGTGTTTCACGATGAAGATCCCAGCGGCTATGTGCGCACCATGGTCGATGAGACCCGCGCCGGTCGTCACGACGATCTGCTTATCTACCGCAAACGGCTGCGCCAGAAGCTCGAGGAGTATCAGAAGAATGTGCCGCCTCATGTGCGAGCGGCGCGGCTGGCCGATGAGGAGAACCTGCGCCGCGGTCTGCCCCAGCGCTATCAGCATCGGGGCGCCATCGCCTATCTGATGACCCTCAATGGCCCCGAGCCGCTGGAATACAGGCGCAGTGCCATCGATTACGAACACTATATCGACAAGCAGTTACGACCCATTGCCGACGCCATCCTGCCCTTTATCGGCGAGTCGTTCGACCGGATCTGTGGTCAGCAGCTGGATCTTTTCTGATTGGTGCAAGTTGGCACTTTACTTCCCATGAATACTGTATAAAAATACAGCTATAAATCATGGAGAAGTTTCCTATGCGTCTTGAAATCATCATCGACAGAAAACATCAGATCCCGACCTCGACCATGGAGGCGCTGCGTCAGGAGCTGCTCAAGCAGCTTGGCGAAAAATTCCCCGACATCCATGTGCGTGTCGCGCCGGGCAGTGCCATGGCTCTGACCGTCAGCCGTGCCAGCAAGGAAGACAAAGAGCTGGCCGAAGCCATGGTGCAGGAGGTGTGGGAGAACGCCGATAGCTGGATGCCGGAAGAGAACGTCGCCTCCTGATCCCACACGGTCAGTGGATAACACGGGCGTTGGATAAATGGGTAGCTGATAAACGGGCATGCCCGCGAATGATCCGCCGATCCCCGGACAACAAAAAACGCAGCCAGATGGCTGCGTTTTTTGTGGGTGGTGAGAGGCTCGCGGTGGTTTTTCTAGCTTTGGGTTGAGCCAGGCCCATTACAACCCCGCCCAGCTTTTCAGGCTCTGCTGCTGCACCCGGCGATTGGCTTCGCGGATCTCCCCTTTGGCGCGCAGGTCGGCCAGTGCAATGGGCAGTGCGGTGCGGATCTCGTCACTGCTCATTCCGGCTTTGAGGGCCGGGTGATAGGCCATCTTGAGCAGCACATAGTCCAGCCCGGTCAAAAAGCTGTCGATGCTGTTGTCATTGAAGATGGAGGGAAACACCTTGTCCGAGTCGTTGGGCAGCCCCATCACCTGGGTGAACTCCTCCACCACGCAGTCGAGAAAGCGCCCCTTGGCCCGGCTGTAGTCTACCGGAATGATGATGGTGGCACGGCTGATCTCGTGTTTCGCATTGGTTGCGAAGTTGGCAAGGCAGAGCCCCTCCTTGAGCGCCATCTTGACCGATGGATCGCCCCCCATGGTGCGGTTGGCCCAGCTCTTCATCTTGCTGTAGTCGGTCATGATCAGGGTGAGGTTGGGCTTTGCGGCCACCATGCTGATGGAGTGGCCGGTGATGCGGGCCAGATGGGCCGCCTGTACCTTCACCACGTCGGCCTGCAGCGGCTTGTCACCCGACTCGTTGATAAGTTGCAGCCGGATCGGCTGCTGCCAGCGGGCAAAACGGGTCTGCCTGGCTTCGCCATACTCCCGCTCCATGGCGATGGCCATAAAGCTCTCGGTGAGATAGCTGTCGCTCTGCCAGCGCTCATCGGCCCGGGCGCTGTGGCCCGCGAGCAGAAGCAGCAGGGCCAGCAGCCCGTGTGACGAGCTGCGGGGACGGGCAGCGCGGCCCAAGCTGGTCATTACCAAAGTGGCAATAAAGCGGGTGGCACCAAAGGGGGTTGCGGCAAATGACATGTTTCCTCCCTGAAACGGTTGTCAGCCTAGCGGTTGGCCTTGTCGATATCACGCCAGGTGAGCCAGAGTCTGAGATCAAACTCCAGTTGATGATAGTCGGGCTCCATGTGCTGGCAGAGCTGGTAGAAACTCTTGTTGTGATCCTTCTCTTTGATATGGGCCAGCTCGTGCACCACGATCATTTTCAGGAACGGGGGCGGCGCCTCCTTGAACAGGGCGGCGATGCGGATCTCGTTCTTGGCCTTGAGCTTGCTGCCCTGCACCCGGCTGACGTAGGTGTGCAGGCCGAGGGCATCCTTGATCACGTTGATCTTGCCATCGAACACCACCTTTGACAGGGGTGCCGAGCTCTTGAGGTAGCGGTTCTTCAGCTCCATGGTGTAGGCGAGCAGCGCCTTGTCGCTCTGGATCTGGTGGCTCTCCGGATAGCGTTTGGCCAGCATCTCCCCCAGCTTGCCCGCCGCAATCAGCTGCTGTACCTGTGCCTTGAGGGGGTCTGGATAGCCGCCCAGATAAGTCAGTTCCGCCATGGTGTCACTCGTTACATCAAAAAGAGCGTCATTGTAGTTATCTCGGGCGGGCTTGCCTACTGCGGGCCGTCGCTGCAAGGGGCTTTGGCGCAAGAAAAAGGGCGGCCATTGCAACAATGGCCGCCCTGCGGGGCGTATTGACGATCAGCGTCGGCGATAGAGGCCCGGATCCACCTCTTCATAGTGGCTGGTCAGGTATTGATAGAAGGCGAGATGGGAAGGGGAGCTGGGTTTTACCAGCTCCTCGCTCACCCGATCCGGCTTGGCGATGATGAACTTCGGAGTCTGGCGCTGGATATCGGCCAGCACCCGCTCGCGCACGTCATAGGGCGGATTGACGTTGGCAAAGAAGAGGTAGGCGGATGCTGGCTGGCGATCGGTCCAGAGATAATATTGCGGCTGGATGCCATCGACCCAGATCTTGTCGCTCGGGACTGTCTCGGCCTTGATGCGATCGACCCGCACCTGCGCTGCCGGATTGAAGGGGCGACCCTTGAGGGTTCCTTCCCAGGCGTTGTTGATCATCAGCAGCAGCATGGCCAGCGTTGCCAGCCAGGGGGTGGCACTGCGCACATCCCAGGCGCGCCAGAGGGGGATGAGGATCAGCACCGGCAGTGCCCACAGCAGGCTGGTACCGAGCACCTCGTTGACCCGCTCGAGGGACCACTCCTTGGTGCTCCAGCCAAAGGCGAGCTGCTGGGCCAGCAGCCAGCTGGCGGTGAGCACCACCAGCGAGATGCAGAGCAGCCCGATGGCATCTGCCTGCTGTTCGCTGCGATCCAGCAATACCGCCAGCGGCAGCACCGCCAGTTGCAGATAGAGCACGTCATAGTGATCGAACACATGGCCGGAGACCGAGTTGGCGATCAGGGTAAACAGCACCCCAAACAGGGTCGCCAGCAGGGCGGGCAGATACCACTCCTGACGGCGGCTCAACATCAGAATGATGAAGGCGGGCAGCAGCATCACAAGGCCGGTGCGCAGCAGGCCGACGGCGCCCACCATGGGGGAGAAGCCGTTGCCGTAGCTCCCCTCGAAGAAGATGTCGAAGGCGTAGTATTTGAAGGCCGCCAGCAGATCATGTTGCTGGAAGTAGGCGTAAAGCGGGCCGCCAATCAGCGCCAACCCCAGCAGGCTGGAGATGAGCAGCAAGATGGCGTCACGCCACTTTTCGTGCAGACACCAGTGGCAGAACAGCACCAGATACCAGGCACCCCAGAAGGCGCCGTTGTTGGTGCGCATCCAGGCGACGATGGCGAAGGTGAGAGCCGCCACCAGCGCGGGCCACCAGCGAAATCCCTTGTCCAGCAGCAGGGTGATGAAGGCCCACTGGGCGATGAGGGCGAGGTGGAAGGTCCAGTCCTCAGTCATGTTGCCGTAGTAGTAACGGGTGCCGTAGAGAGCCAGCACCGCCAGCATGGCGCCGAGACGCGCCTTGAACGAGAGTCCAAGCTGGGCAAAGGCTTGCCAGCTGGCCAGCAGTCCGAGCCAGCAGAGCACCCACTCCAGCGCCCAGATCCCGACAAAACCCCCCATTCGATAGCCCAGCGCATCGAGGGCGAAGATCATCGGCCCCTTGATGTCGATCATGTCGCGATAGAGCACGCCACCTTCGCTCCACATCTTGCCCATCACCGCGAACAGCGAGGCATCAAAGCCTGGCGCCATGGCGTGGAAGAGCGGGTTGCGCAGACAGAAGAGCAGCGCCAGCAAGGCGGTCAGCAGCACAATGGCTGGCTTGATACCCGGGTTGACGCGAGGGGGAGTGAAACGGATGGAGTGATTCATGAAGTCGCCTGTTCCTGCAGCTGGTCTTGAAAGCGGGCCTATCTTGCCGAGCTAGTGAGTGCGATGCAATGGGGCAGGCCCGTGTGGGGCAAATATTCTCGAAAAAGCCCGGTTCTTGCAGGGAACCGGGCGCTGGCTGCGGCAATATTGGCCGTCAGGGGGATGTGGCAAAGCATCCCTCCGATATCAACTGAAGTACTCAACCAGGGGCGGCTGCGCTTCCAGTGTCGGAAGGTGACGGGCCCAGCGGATAAAGGCGTCGGCCAGGGTGATGCCGAGCTCCTGATTGTGCTGGGTCAGGGTCCGCGCCAGTGCGGTGTAGCCCTCCTTGCCGGAGGCGGTATAGGCGCTCGACACTCCGCGATAGACCTGTTCGGCATTGACCGCTTGCCACTGGCCGGGGGCGGCTTCCCACTCCAGTCGGGTGATGCGCTGACCCTTGGGCCGATCGGCCTGATAGGTGAATCGCACCCCTGCGGTGTAGGGGAAGCTGCCGTTGCCATTGCCGACCACGCCGTTGTTGGTGGCGTTGTCGATGGCATTCTCCAGCGCCTCCGCCAACTCGTGACCGTGCACCCGATAGAGGGTGAGGGGAATAGCAAACGGCAGCAGGCGACCGGCGATATCCGCTTCGCTCAGGGGGCCCGGCTCCAGCGAGCAGCGCACGCCGCCGGCGTTGTGCAGGGCAAAGTCCACCTCGCCTACCTGTTCACGGGCGGCGGTCAGCATGGCGCTGGCCACCAGCGGGGCGAGCTGGCTGCCGTGGGACAGGGTGGCATCTGGCAGCCGCTGATGGGGAAGTGGCGCCGCCAGTCGGGTGACGATGCGCTGGCTCATTGTCTCTATCTCAGGCCGATAGCGTTTGGCCAGATGTTGTTCAAGCTGTGGATCCGGCTCGCAGAAGGTGAGCCCGACAGGTGGCGTGGAGGCAAATGGCCAGGGCTGCCAGGGGAGCCACTCCAGCTGCCCCTCACTTTGCACGACGCGGCCTGCCTCATCGAAGGTGAGCTCGCAGACACCGAGGCAGAGGGCGCTGTGGCCAGCATGCAAAATAGCCACCCCGTTGTTCATCAGCGGATAGCTGCCTTCACTTGGCAGACCCAGCGGCGCGAGATCGCCGAGCAGGCTGTGGGTATGGCCGCCAATGATGAGACTGAGCTCGGGGAAGCGCTCGGCCAGCAGCTTGTCCTGATCCAGCCCGAGGTGGCTCAGCAGCACGATATGCTGGATCCCTTCGCGCTTGATCTCCTGCAGCACCCGGGTGAGGGTGTCGGCGACCGCGTGGAAACGGGTGTGGGGATCCGGGTTGGCGATGGCAGCCATCTGGGCGAGGGTGATGCCGAGCAGCGCAAAGGGAACCCCGTCGATCACCT
Source organism: Aeromonas sp. R2-3 (assembly GCF_040908375.1). Taxonomy (NCBI): domain Bacteria; kingdom Pseudomonadati; phylum Pseudomonadota; class Gammaproteobacteria; order Aeromonadales; family Aeromonadaceae; genus Aeromonas; species Aeromonas sp. R2-3. The sequence continues at coordinate 26,309 of NZ_JBFODP010000032.1, forward strand.
GACGATGCCAGGGCTGATGGGCGTCGTAGAGGTGGGGAATATCCCACAACCCAAGCGGCGTGTCGGCAGGCTCCTGACTGTTGTCCAGATTGGCGGCCAGCACCGGAAAATCGAGCTGGCGCAAGAACTCCACCAGCGGGCCGTTGCCCAGATCGAACTCGTGGTTGCCGAGCACCATGGCATCGGGGGCGAGCATGGCGAGCAGGTCGGCGTTGGCGCGCCCTTTGAAGCGGTTGAAATAGAGAGAGCCCTGAAAGGAGTCGCCACCGTGCAGAAACAGAAAACGCTGGCCAGCTGCTGCGGCGTGGGCACGCAGTTGGGTCAGTCGGGTCAGGATCCGGGCATAACCGCCGCACTGGGTGCGCCACTGGCCTTCACCGACAGGGGAGAAGCTCATGGGCGCGCCATCGAAGTGGGAGTGGCAATCACTGAAATGGGCAAGTTGAACCGTAATACTCATCTCGGTCCTCCTTAGGGGGAAAATGAGCACCGAGTCTACTGCAAAGGGGGGGGAGGATACCAGCCCGGCAGGGTGCCGGGCTGGTCAGCGATCAGGCGGGTACCATGATCTGGGTGGCGACGATCACTACCAGCAGGCCGACGGCGACCGGCATACTGGTGCGCTTGACCACCTCGAACGGCGAGAGCTTGCCCATCCCGGCACAGGCGACCACCACCCCGGAGACCGGAGAAATGGTGCGACCCAGGTTGGAGGCTTGCAGCATGGGAATCACCAGATAGGCCGGGTTGATGCCAAGGCTGCTGGCCAGATTGGGGATCAGCTCTACGAAGGCGTAGAAGGGGGCATTGCCCGAGCCGGTGGTGAAGGCGGCCAGGGTGGTGATCACCACCAGTGACAGCATCATGATCAGGCCGCCCGAACCGAGATCCTGCGCGTGAGCCAGCAGGGTGTCGATAAAGCCGATGGTCATCAGACCCTGGGCGAAGACACCGGCACCAACCAGCAGCATGACCACACCGGCAAAGGCGTCAGCCATGTTGCGCCAGCAGACCTGGAGACCGTCCAGCAGATCCTTGCCATTGCGGATCCGCACCAGCTCCAGAAGGCTGGCCAACACCATGCACATGACGATGATGGTGACGATATCCAGTTGCGGGCCCCATTTGCCGTCAAACACCAGCACCCCGATGATGGGGGTAAAGGGAAGGATGGCGTAAAAGGCAGGCGCAGTCGTCACCAGATCACCCGGGGCGACCGGCTCGTTGTGCTCACCTGATTTTTGGTCAAGGTAGCGCTGCCAGAAGAAGTGGGTCACCGCCATGCAGGCGATCGCCACCAGCGAGATGGGCAGGGTCAGCTTGAAGGCAAAATCCAGCAGCGGCATGTTGGCGGCCTGAGCGGCCATCACCACGTCCCCTGAGGTCGGTGCCAGAATGATGGCGGCTGGCGAGGCGCACACGGCTGCAGCCGCGCCACGGGAGATCCCCATGTTGACCATCAGCGGAAACAGGGTGGCCATCAACAGCACGCCGAGGCCGGTAGCGGAGCTGACCGCCAGCGACATGGCGCAGGCCACCAGATAGGCAGCCACTAGCAGGATATAGGGGGACTTGATGATGCCGAGCGGTTTGCTGGCCAGCTTGACCAGAATGGTGTTGGCGCCGATGTGGCTCATGTAGCCGGCGAAGCCGCACAGCACCATGATCAGCATCCCCAGTCCACCGCCACGGTCATTGAGCAGGAAGCGGACGTATTCGAAGATATCGGTTGCGATATAGCCGGTGCTGACCACCTTGCTCGGCAGTACCGGCTTGCCCATCATGGCGGTGATGACCAGCAGCAGCAAGCCGCCGCTCAGCAGCACCCCGGTCGCGGAGTATCCTTTGAAAATGGCACGGCCCACCACCAGGGTGACCAGGGTGCCAACGATGAGTTCCAGCATATGTTGCCTTCTGATTGGATGAGAGTGGAGGGAGTCTATTCCGATAGGGGTAGAGTGGCGACTGGAAACAGGATGTTGTGTGAGCTAAATCAACGTTTAACCCCATGAACAGAATTAAAGAAAGGTAAAGGTACTTTACCCAGCGGGTTTGGCTACCTACCCTTGCCAGCCTTGGTTGTCTTTTGAGGCTTTTATATGGTTGTTGGTGATTTTTCAGGCATTAAACGCTCTCTTTTCCTGCTTGCGATGCTATTTTCACCTACTTGCGTGTTTGCAGTAACCAATGACGGTTTTCATCAAACCGGTCCTCATCAGGCGGTCGCCATGCGGCGTCTCATGGCTCCTCACTCTTACGGCGTACTGGTGGTTGCCGAGGGTAACAAACCCCGTTTTGCCGCGCTGGCATCCAAAACCACGGAAGCAAACTGCCTGGCCCGTCATGCCATCCGGGTAGATGGGGTCGCGCTGCTGGTCACTCCGAGATTCTATGCCAAAGAGGGAAAACGGGGACTTTGCGAGCTGTGGCTCAATGAGGGGGCAGATCAGGACTTTTTTGCCAACCGTCTTAAAAATGATCATTTTATTCAGATAGATGGTCATGACATCAATGTGAAAAACTATCACCTCGACTGGCAGCGCATCAGCCGTCATGCTCAATAAAAATACAGTTTTGCCCTTGTGCCATACTCTGCTCACGCAACCTGTGAGCGTGCTCTGATTTCTGGGCGCATCATTGTATTGCGCCGCCTCGTCGTCACACATAGGCTATACCCGTCATCTGTATGGCGGTGGGGTTCACCAAGGTTGGTACTCCGCCCGTGCAATCAAGGAAGGTAGTCTGGCATGGTCAGCAAGGTTTATGGAGTAGTGGGGGTCGGGTTGTTGTTGCTGCCCCTGATGAGTCAGGCTCAGCCGAGCCGGCCGCAAGTGGTGCCAGAGTCCCGCATCAATGTCCGTTTTTATGAGGTCAATGCAACCAGTCCGGAGCAGCTCGCCCGGGCGATTGCCCAGAGTGCTCCCAAGGTGAATGGCAAGCCCGTGCTCGGCAAGGCGAGTTATCAGGTGGACTGGCAGCTGGATACCGAGCAGTTGCCGGGGCGCTGCCAGCTCAACCGGGTGACGGTGACCACCAACGCCACCGTGCTGCTGCCCCGCTGGCGTCAGAGTGCTAACAGTAACGAGCCTGCCCGCCAGCGCTGGGGGCGGCTGCTCTCCAGCATGTTTGACTACGAATCCCGCTTCAAGGAGATGGTGCTGCAAGGGGCCAATCAGGTGGGCGGTGCGATTGCGGGATTACCCGGTCATGCAGATTGCCAGGCGCTGCGCTATGCCGCGTGGGCTGCGGGCAGTGGCGAGCTGAACAAGATCAAGGGACGGCTCAACGGATTCCAGCGTCAGACAGGTTACGGCGAACAGCTTGGGGTGCACTGGCCCAAGTGAGCGCTATCTCAAGACGCAATATCCAGCATCGCACGATTTGATAAATAGAATGGCCGCCTGGATTTGATAAATAGAATGGCCGCCTGATCGGCGGCCATTCTATTTGTTTGCAGAGTCCGGTTCAGACTAGCGCCTTGCCCTTGAGCAGCTTGCGTACCCAGTAACGGGCAGGGTGGAGCGCTTCCAGCAGATCGGCGGCCAGCGGCAGGGGATCGCCGCAGATCTCGCTGGCGAGCAGCTCACCACAGAGCGGTGCCGAGCAGAGGCCCCGCGAGCCGAGTGCCCCCAGCACATAGAGGCCGGGGTGAAGGGGGAGCGGCTGGGCGTTGTGCTGATCATGCTGCAGCTGCGCATAGTGATCCGCCAGACCTTGCAATCTGGCCACTGGCCCCACCACCGGCAGGTGATCCCGACTGGCACAACGCACCCCTACGCGCGCCTCGTTGCCGCTCACATCCACTTCGGCGGGCCAGGTTTGCTCCGGCAGGCAGGCTTGCAACCGCACCTGATTCTGGATTTGCTCCTCGGCTCGAAACTCAAGGCTGCTCTGGTTGCGGCCATAACTGGCGCCGATGCAGTGTTGATCGTTGTGCATGGGCGTGAGGTAGCCATCGTAGCAGAGCACTGTGTTGAGCTGACTCAAGCTGGCCGTGGTCGGCACATGGCTCACCTGACCGCGCACCGGATAGAGGGGCAGCTCGGCAAAGGGGAGCAATGTTGGCAACTGGTGACCGGCAGCGACCACCAGATTGGGGGCCTGCCAGTGGCGGCCATCCTGGCTTTCTACTTGCCAGCCATCGGCCTGCTCGGAAATGGCGACTACCTCGGTCTTGAACACGACCTCCAGCAGGCCGCTGGCTTGTGCTTCTTTGATAGCGGCGTGGGTGAGATCGGCCGGACAGAGCCAGCCCCCCAGTGGGTAACTGACGCCGCTGTGGCCGCAGGGCAGGCCAACCACTTGCTCTACCTCTGCTGTAGAGAGGGGATGCATCAGTTCGGACGGGAAGGGGCCCTGGTTCATTTTCGCCAACTTGGCTGCCGATTTGTCGTCATAACCGAGCTGGGTCACTCCGCATAATTCGAAAGCGATAGGATGGCGTTCGGCCAACGCCAGCAGCCGTTGGCGGGCATAGCCAAAGGCGAGCGAATAGAAGCGTGACAGGGCATCGTGCTCGCCGTTGAGCAGGGGATAGAGCGCGCCCTGGCGGTTGCCGGAGGCGCCGGTGGCCGGTTCGCCATCTGCACACAGCAACGTCACCTTGCGACCCCGCTCCACCAGAGAGAGCGCCGTCATGGCCGAGGCGATGCCGCCGCCGATGATCACCACCTCGCCAGTGCGTCCGGCAGGACGGGCATACCAGGGGGCGATGGTCTGCTGCGGCTGCTTGTCGGTGCGATCCCCCACCAGCATCTCCCGCTTGCTGCCGTGGCCCTTCACCTTCTTCATGGCAAAACCGGCGGCAATCAGGCCGCGACGGACAAAACCGGCACAGGTAAAGGTGGCGATGGAGCAATCGGGACGGGCGAGGCGAGCGAGACCATCAAACAGCTCCTGTGTCCACATCTCCGGGTTCTTGGCCGGGGAGAAACCATCCAGATACCAGGCGTCCACCAGACCTTCTGCCCGGTGAGGCACCTGCGGCAGCATATCCTTGATGTCGCCAAACCAGAGATCGAGGCGAATGCGGCCACCCGCAAAATGAAGGCGGTGGCAACCGGAAACCGGCAGCGGCCATTGGGCGACAAGATCCTGACTCAAGTGGCCAATTTCAGGCCAGGAGGCCAACGCCTTGCGCAGATCGTCCCGGGTCAGGGGGAATTTCTCGAAACTGATGAAGTGCAGACGGGAGCCGTTGCCGGATTGAGGCGCCTGTTCCAGGAAGGCTTGCATTGTCGCCAGAAAGTTAAGGCCTGTGCCGAAACCTGTTTCACCTATCACGAAACTGTCACTATCGTGGTGCGAAAATCGCGCAGGTAGCCGGTTTTGCTGCAAAAAGACGTAGCGGGTTTCACTTAGACCGTTATCATTGGAAAAGTACACATCCCCGAAGTCACTGGAGACAGGAGTTCCCGCTTCATTCCAGTCCAATCGGGCATGATGTAAGGATGTTTGACTCACGTTTTCCTCGGCTCGCGTCACAAAATCGCGGGCATTCTACGTGAAAGCAGACCAGTTTGGCAGCCGAAAGCGGGTAGACTTGGCGCCAGTTTTTCCAGACGAGATGAATTAATGAGAAGAGCAGTGATCACCGGTATCGGCGTCATCTCCAGTATCGGCAACAACAAGGAAGAAGTGCTGGCCTCCCTGAAAGCAGGTAAATCCGGCATCACCTATTCCGAGCAGTTCGAGCAGCACAACCTGCGCAGCCGTGTCTGGGGTAACATCAAACTCGATCCGTCTGAACTGATCGACCGTAAAGTCATGCGTTTCATGGGCGACGCTGCGGCCTACGCCTACCTCTCCATGCAGCAGGCCATTGAAGATGCCGGTCTGGCGGAAGATCAGGTCTCCAACGAGCGTACCGGCTTGGTGGTCGGTTCAGGTGGTGCCTCCGGCAAGAACACCTCGGAATCTGTGGACATCGCTCGTGAGAAAGGGGTCAAGCGTGTGGGCCCTTACATGGTGCCGCGCACCATGTCTTCCACCACCTCTGCTTGCCTCGCGACCCCGTTCCAGATCAAGGGTGTCAACTACTCCATCAGCTCAGCTTGCGCCACCTCTGCTCACTGCATCGGTCACGCGCTTGAACTGATCCAGCTTGGCAAACAGGATGTGGTCTTCGCTGGCGGCGGTGAAGAGCTGGACTGGTCCTCTACCATCCAGTTTGACGCCATGGGTGCCCTCTCCACCAAGTACAACGACACGCCGGAAAAAGCGTCCCGTACCTATGATGCGAACCGCGATGGTTTCGTTATCTCCGGTGGCGGCGGCATTCTGGTGATCGAAGAGCTGGAACATGCACTGGCGCGTGGCGCTCACATCTATGCCGAGCTGACCGGTTACGGTGCTACCTCCGATGGCTATGACATGGTCGCGCCGAGCGGTGAAGGTGCGGTGCGTTGCATGAAGATGGCGATGCAGGGTGTGGGCAAGGTTGACTACATCAACACCCACGGCACCTCCACTCCGGTGGGTGATACCAAAGAGCTGGAAGCTATCCAGACTCTGTTTGGCGCCAACGGTCCCAAGATCTCTGCCACCAAGGCGATGACCGGTCATGCGCTGGGCGCTGCGGGCGTGCACGAGGCTGTCTACTCCCTGCTGATGATGGAACACGGCTTTATCGCCCCCAGCATCAACATCGAGACCCTGGACGAGAAAGCCGAAGGCCTGCCCATCGTGCGCGAGTACGAAGCGGCCGAGCTTAATACTGTCATGTCTAACAGCTTCGGCTTTGGCGGTACCAACGCATCTCTGGTGTTCAGCAAGTTCAAAGGCTGATATCCGGTTGATATGAAAAAAGCGCCTCAGGGCGCTTTTTTTGTCTTCGGGAGCTGCCATCATCGTTGCAGAGCAGAGCAGAGCAGAGCAGAGCAGAGCAGAGCAGAGCAGAGCAGAGCAGAGCAGAGCAGAGCAGAGCAGAGCAGAGCAGAGCAGAGCAGAGCATCGGCCATTGTGGAATAGGAAGAGTGGGTTAGTGGCAGATTTCAGCGCAGATGGTGGGGGCATGTTATCACCCCCATAAGTCTGCTCTACATCTCTATAGCGGAGTAGATAGCAAGAAGGGAGCCTTAGGCTCCCTTCTTTGTTAGCGGTAATGTGATGGTACTGGCTAGAACCAGAAGCCTATGATAAAGGAGCCCGCCAGGGTCAGCATCACGTTGGCCACCGCATAGGTGCCGGCATAGCCGAGCGCCGGAATGGAGCTGTTGGCTGCCTCGTTGACCACATCCATCGCCGGGGCACAAGTACGGGCACCTGTGATGGCACCGAGCAGCAGCGCCGGGTTCATCTTGAGCACCCAGACCCCGAACAGATAGCCAACCAGCACCGGCAAGGTGGTCACCAGCATGCCGGAGAAGAGCACTACCGTACCCACCTCGCTGAGGTGGTCGAGGATGCCGCCACCGGCTTTCAGGCCCGTACTCACCATAAAGACCGCCAGACCGAGATCCTTGGCCAATCTGAGCGCGCCGGGCGGCACATAGCCGACCGTCGGGTGGTTGGCCCGCAGGTAACCCATCAGAATGCCCGCCAGCAGCAGGCCGACGGCGTTGCCGAGGCCAAATTCGATCTGACCGAACACCAGCGAGACGGAGCCGATCAGCAGGCCAAGCACAAAGAAGGTGGTGAAAGCCACCAGGTCCGTGGTCTGGCTGTGGATGCTGATAAAGCCGATCTTGTTGGCCAGCAGTTTGACCCGTTGCTTCTCGCCGCTGATCTGCAATACGTCGCCTTTTTGCAGCATGATGTTGCGATCGAACGGCATCTCGATCTGGGAGCGCACCACCCTGTTGAGGAAGCACCCTTTCTCGGTGAGGTTGAGCTCCACCAGATGGCGGCCTACCACGGAGTCATTCTTTACCACGATCTCTTCGGTGACGATCTGCAGGTCAAGCAGGTTGCGATCAAACACCTCTTTACCGTTGCGGTAGTTGACGTCCAGCTTCTCGTGACTCTCGGGATAGCCCACCAGAGCGATCTCATCCCCTTCCTGAATGACGGCATCGCCATCGGGACTGGCCAGAATGCCGTTGCGGCGGATCCGCTCTACATAGCAACCGGTATGGGGATAGATGCCGGTCTCTCGCAGGGTACGGCCGCCAATCCAGGCTGCCAGCTCTGGGCCGACCCGATAGGCGCGGATGATGGGCAGGTAGGTCTTGCGACTCTCGCTGTCGGAGAGACCCCGCTCGCGGGCGATTTTTTGTGCCTCGGTATTTAGGTCGAGGCGAGCCAGCGAGGGGAGGTAGCGCACCACCAGCATCAGGCCGACCAGACCCACCAGATAGGTCAGGGCGTAGCCGATGCCCATATTGTCGAGCACCGCCTGCATATCGGTCTGATGGGGCAGGTTGAGCAGACCGCTGCGCAAGGCATCCTGGGCACCTACCAGCGCGGGGGTCGAGGTGAGGGAACCTGCCAGGATCCCCGCCGCCATCCCCGGCCCCAGATTGAAGAACTTGGCCAGCCCCACCGTCAGCAGCAGGGCGGTCAGCAAGATCACCAGGGTCAGGGTGATGTAGTGGATGCCGTCGCGCAGGAAGACGCTGAAGAAGTGGGGGCCCGCCTCGATCCCCACACAGAAGATGAACAGCATAAAGCCGACGTTTTCTGTGGTGGCAGTAAACTCGAAGCCCATCTGGCCGAACAGCAGGGCGGTAAACAGCACTCCTATGGTGTTGCCAATCTGAAAGTTGCCAATTCGCACCTTGCCAAGCAGCAGGCCGAAGGCCAATACCACGAACAGCAGCAGGGAGTCGCTTTGATGTAGCAGTGTCACGAAATCTATGGTCATGCCCGGAAAAACCGAGGAAAAAAGTGGGGTCGATATTGTGCCGGATCTATCCCCAATAAAGAAGCGCAAGGGATCGATTAATCGGACGTTATCGGACGCTATTTGTGGAACCGGCGGCGTGATAGGGAGACAAGCGGATGAAATCTGGCAATTTTTGCTGTAACCGTCGTTGTCAATTAGTGAAATCTGCTGCCCGCGACCGAAGTGCTCTGGCGCAGGCCGATATTTTAGATTCTGCTGTCCGGTCGCTTGGCGGGGATCAGTTTCAGCAGATTCAACCGATGGTCACCATGGTTGGCTGAGGGGCAAATCAGCTTGATATTTACCCGCTCGCCCACGGGGCATGGGTTGGCAAAAAGATGCTTCTGAAAAGTGCCAATAGAGCCTGTCACTAGGTGGTTCCGGAGGGAGCAAAAAAACAGCATAAAATCAGGTTGGCCAGCAAAATGACTCTTTGCCGGGGGCCATCAAGGGCAATCCCGCGTCCTGACAGGGCTAGCTGCACTTACCCACAGAATCTGTGGATAACCCTGTTCATGAAACTTGTTCATCGCCCTGAAAGCCGCGCCAGCACTGGAATGCAAGGGCTGTTCAAAAAATACCGGAAGAAAAATGTTTGTATAAAAATCAAATAGTTAGATGCAACAGGAGAAAACTCTGTCGAGCCGGAACGGGTAACAAAAGGGAGCGTCAGCAGCAAGAAGGATCTTGTGCATTAAAATTGGCAGGAGAGGGCACTAAAGTGGATAACTTGCACCGAGATGGTGAGGAATTGGCTCCCCCGACTGGACTTGAACCAGTGACATACGGATTAACAGTCCGCCGTTCTACCGACTGAACTACGGGGGAACATCAGGCAAGGAGGAGCATCATACAGAAGGTGTCCGGGGCGGTCAAGCCATTCGCGGGATGATGGCACGGGTGTACCGCTGCCAAACCCTCGGTTACACTGCTCCTCTGCTGTTTTGTGTCGGGAGTGTTCATGAGCAAATTGTTCAAGTTAGCCAGCCAGTTTCAACCCGCCGGGGATCAGCCCACGGCGATTGCCCAACTGCTGGATGGCATCGAGTCAGGGCTGGCCCATCAGACCCTGCTCGGGGTGACCGGTTCGGGCAAGACCTTCACCATGGCCAACGTTATCGCCACCCTGAACCGCCCGACCATGATCCTGGCTCCCAACAAGACCTTGGCCGCCCAGCTCTATGGCGAGATGAAGGAGTTCTTCCCCGACAACGCGGTGGAGTATTTCGTCTCCTACTACGACTACTACCAGCCCGAAGCCTATGTGCCGACCACCGACACCTTTATAGAGAAGGATGCCTCGATCAACGATCACATCGAGCAGATGCGATTGTCGGCCACCAAGGCGCTGCTGGAGCGGCGCGACGTGGTGATCGTTGCTTCGGTGTCAGCCATCTATGGTTTGGGGGATCCCCAAGCTTATCTGAGCATGATGCTGCATCTCAAAGTGGGGGATGTGATCAACCAGCGGGATATCCTGCGTCGCCTCGCCGAGCTGCAGTACACCCGCAACGACATGGCGTTCCAGCGCGGTACTTTCCGGGTGCGCGGTGAAGTCATCGACATCTACCCTGCCGAATCGGACAAGCTGGCCCTGCGGGTAGAGCTGTTTGATGAGGAGGTGGAGCGCCTTTCCCAGTTCGATCCCCTGACCGGCGCCATCGAGCAGACGGTAGTGCGCTACACCATCTACCCCAAGACCCACTACGCCACCCCGCGCGAGACCATTCTGGGGGCTATCGAGCATATCAAGGAGGAGCTGCGCAGCCGCCGCGAGCAGCTGTTGTCCCTCAACAAGCTGGTTGAAGAGCAGCGCATCAGCCAGCGTACCCAGTTCGACATGGAGATGATGCAGGAGCTGGGTTACTGCTCCGGCATCGAGAACTACAGCCGCTACCTTTCCGGCCGTGCGCCGGGGGAGCCGCCGCCCACCCTGTTTGACTACCTGCCGGGGGATGGTTTGCTCATCATCGATGAATCCCACGTCACGGTGCCGCAGATTGGCGCCATGTTCAAAGGGGACCGCTCCCGCAAGGAGACCCTGGTGGAGTACGGCTTCCGGCTCCCCTCGGCGCTGGACAACCGGCCACTCAAGTTCGACGAATTTGAAGCGCTGATGCCGCAGACGGTGTTTGTCTCGGCGACTCCCGGCCCCTACGAGCTGGAGAAGTCCGGCGGCGATGTGGTGCAGCAGGTGGTGCGCCCAACCGGCCTGCTCGATCCGGAGATCGAGGTGCGTCCTGTGACCACTCAGGTGGACGATCTCCTTTCCGAGATCCGCAAGCGGGTCGCCGTCGAGGAGCGGGTGCTGGTCACGACCCTGACCAAGCGGATGGCGGAAGACTTGACCGAGTATCTGGCGGAGCACGACGTCAAGGTGCGCTACCTCCACTCCGATATTGATACGGTCGAACGGGTGGAGATCATCCGCGATCTGCGCCTTGGCAAGTTCGATGTGCTGGTGGGTATCAACCTGCTGCGGGAAGGCCTCGACATGCCGGAGGTGTCGCTGGTGGCGATTCTGGATGCGGATAAAGAGGGCTTCCTGCGCTCGACCCGCTCGCTGATCCAGACCATCGGCCGGGCGGCGCGTAACCTCAACGGCAAGGTCATTCTCTACGGCGATACCATCACCAACTCGATGAAGGTAGCCATTGAGGAGACCGAGCGGCGCCGCGCCGTGCAGCATGCCCATAACCTCAAGCATGGGATCACCCCCAAAGGGCTCAACAAATCCATTGGCGATGTGATGGACATGGGGGGCAGCCGCACGGCAGGCAAACCAGGCAAGGGGATGCGCAAGGCAGCCGAGCCGCAAGGGGAATACCATGTCCGCTCTGCCAGCGAGATTGCCAAAGAGATCAAGCGGATGGAGGAGCAGATGTTCCAACATGCCCGGGATCTGGAGTTCGAACAGGCGGCGGCACTACGGGATCAGATCCAGCAGTTGCGCAGCGAGTTGATCGAGTCATGAGCCGCAAACGCTGGTTGATTTGGCAACGACTTCGTCGTCTCTATCAGGGCTTTCGCCATCCCGGTACCCCTTGGTGGGCGAGGGGACTGGTGATCCTTATCCTGCTCTATGGCATCAGTCCGGTGGATCTTATCCCTGACGTGGTGCCCTTGCTGGGATGGTTCGATGATGTGACCCTGCTGCTGGTGTTGCTATGGGGCTGGGAGCGTTGTTTGCCCCCCGCAGTGCGCAGCGAGCTGGAACAGGTCTCCTAGTTCACCTTTTCAACACCACGCTCGGCATCTCTCTTTGTGCTCCCACCCTCGAAGGAAGCGGAAAAACGGTTTCATTTGAAGGTGGGCGCTGCGGGATGAAAAAGAGGCTGGCCCGGTGATTGTCGCCCGGATGGCATTGGCGTAGACTCCACGCCGTTCACTTTATGGGTATGGAAAAAATGGATCTGATCCTCTTTGCAATCGACTTTATTCTGCACGTAGACGTGCATTTGAAAGAGCTGTTCGAGAACTATGGCGTCTGGGTTTACGCCATCCTGTTTCTCATCATCTTCTGTGAAACCGGCTTGGTAGTGACGCCGTTCCTGCCGGGTGACTCCCTGCTGTTTGCCGCCGGTGCGCTTACCGTGGGCAGCGTGCTGGACGTCCATACCCTGGCGGCCGTGCTGATCATCGCTGCCGTGCTGGGCAACGTGGTCAACTACACCATTGGTCACTTCTTCGGCGAGCAGCTGTTCCGCAACCCGGACTCCAAAATCTTCCGCCGGGATTATCTGGAGAAGACCCACGCCTTCTATGCCAAGCATGGTGGCAAGACCATCATCATCACCCGCTTCCTGCCCATCGTGCGTACCTTTGCGCCGTTCGTTGCAGGGATGGGTGCCATGACCTATCCGCGCTTCCTGGCGTTCAACCTGGTTGGCGGCTTGCTGTGGGTACTCTCCTTCGTTTATGCCGGCCACTTCTTTGGCAATCTGCCGGTGGTGCGTCACAACTTTACCCTGCTGATCTTCGGCATCATCGGTATCTCCCTGTTGCCCATGGTAATTGGCGCGGTCAAGGCCAAGATGGGTACTGCCAGGGCGTAACCAGAAATAGGGTCAGCCATAACGAGAAAGGGGGAGCCATCATGGCTCCCCCCTTTTTATCTCCACGCGGGCATGATGATCAGTTGCAGCAGCGCCCTTTCACCAGATTGCCGATGGCCACTACGGTGAAGACCAACAGGTAAGCGGCGAAGATGACGACCAGCCACTGGGGCATGGAGTAACCGAAGAACTGCCAGGTGATCTGGGCACAATCCCCTTCTGGCATAAAGAGCCAGGGGAGCCACTGATCGAGCGGAGCCCAGCTCGGGAAGTCGGCAAACGGGCTGCAGACGTTGAACGGGGAGGGGTTAACCTGATAGTCCACATGCTTGAGGGCCAGCTGGAAGCCACGGAAGGCACTGTAGCCCCACAGCAACATGGCACTCCAGCGAACATACCACTTATCCGGCGCCACCATGCCGAGCAGACCAGCGGCCAACACACCCAGGGTCGCCAACCGTTCGTAAACACACATCACGCACGGGGAGAGGCCCAGCACATGCTGGAAGAAGAGGGCACACAACTCGAGGAACAGGGCTGATGCTGCCAACAAGCCCCAGGCCAGCCGATGGGCGGCGATACGGCGGAGAAACTCGATCATCTCATTGATCTCTCAGAAAAAACAGTGGCTGAATTAGAGCAGAGCGGAACCGAAAAGAAAAGGGCCCTGAAAGGGCCCTCGGAAACCATCTCAATGGATTAATGCAGCGCCGGCTGTACCGCTGGCAGCGCACTCTCCATCACCAGCCATCCGTGCTGATAGAACCACTCGGTGGCAGGACCAAGCAGCAATTCGACAGAGAAAAAGCCGATCAGCCCCAGCACCAATGTGTAGGGCAGCGCCATCCAGACCATGCGGCCATAGGAGAGACGCAGCAGCGGCGCCAATGCCGAAGTGAGCATAAACAGGAAAGCGGCCTGACCATTGGGAGTGGCGACCGACGGCAGGTTGGTACCTGTGTTGATGGCTACCGCCAGCAGATCGAACTGGGCGCGGTCGATGGCACCATTGAGCATGGCCGTCTTCACCTCATTGATGTAGACAGTGCCGACAAAGACGTTGTCACTGACCATGGAGAGCACCCCGTTGGCCAGATAGAAGAGGGCCAGCTGGTTCTCCGGTTTTGCTGCCAGTACCAGCTGGATCACCGGCTTGAACAGCTGCTGATCGATGATGACGGCGACTACGCTGAAGAAGACCGCCAGCAGGGCGGTGAAGGGGAGTGCCTCCTGGAAGGCTTTACCCAGCGAGTGCTCCTCGGTGATCCCGGTCAGGGAGGTGGCCAGCACAATGACCGAGAGGCCAATTAGACCAACGGCTGCCAGGTGCATGGCCAGACCGACGATTAGCCAGACCGCAATCAACGCCTGAACGATCAGCTTGGCCTTGTCTTGCGGGCTGCGTTTTGCCTCTTCGTAGCGGTTGTACTCCTCCATGATGGCTCGCACCGTGTCCGGCAGGCGGGCGCCATAGCCAAACCAGCGGAACTGCTCCACCAGCACGCAGGTCAGCAGACCGCAGATAAAGACGGGGACGGTGACGGGGGACATACGAATGGCAAATTCGGCGAAGTTCCAGCTGGCCTGCTCACCAATGATGAGGTTTTGCGGCTCGCCCACCAGGGTGCAGACACCACCCAGCGCGGTACCGATGGCGGCATGCATCATCAGGCTGCGCAGGAAGGCGCGAAAATCGTCGAGATCCTGGCGATTGAGCTCGGCGACTTCCTTGTCATCGGTATGGTCATGGCTGTGACCAAACTCCTTGCCGGACGAGACCTTGTGATAGATAGCGTAAAAGCCGGTGGCGACGCTGATCACCACGGCAATCACGGTCAGGGCATCGAGAAAAGCCGACAGGAAGGCGGAGACCAGACAGAAGGAGAGGGAGAGCAGGATCTTGGAGCGTACGCCGATCAGCAGCTTGGTGAAGACATAGAGCAGCAGCTGCTTCATGAAATAGATGCCGGCCACCATGAACACCAGCAACAACAGCACTTCGATATTGGCGACCAGCTCGTGTTTGACCTGATCGGCGGAGGTCATGCCGATCAGCACGGCTTCGATCGCGAGCAGACCACCCGGTTGCAGGGGGTAGCATTTGAGGGCCATGGCGAGGGTGAAGATAAACTCAACGACCAGTAACCAGCCCGCAATGAAAGGATCAAGGTGGAAGGCAATCGGATTGATCACCAGAAATAGCAAGATGGCGCTTTTATACCACTGTGGTGCATTGCCCAAGAAGTTCTTGGCGAATGCCTGCCCTAGGCTTATTGGCATGATAATGGGTCTCAACTTTGTTGTTAGGATCTGCTTCTATGCAGTCAAGG
Source organism: Aeromonas sp. R2-3 (assembly GCF_040908375.1). Lineage (NCBI taxonomy): Bacteria > Pseudomonadati > Pseudomonadota > Gammaproteobacteria > Aeromonadales > Aeromonadaceae > Aeromonas > Aeromonas sp. R2-3. The sequence goes on from NZ_JBFODP010000032.1 coordinate 41,518, forward strand.
ATGATTCGACCTGTGCCTCCGGATGTTGGCCTTTATCTGTCTGATTCCTCGTGATTTTAATCAAAAAGCGTGACGATTATAAATGATAGCCGATGGATCTCTGCCCATGTGTCTGTTTTATAACCACCTTGTCGGGGTTGGCTGGCTCCCTCCTGGCGATTAGATACATATTCCCAACACTATATTTGCCATATGTGAGCAGAGGACTGACCTTATGCTTGCCAGCCATCATCGCTTTGATATCATTCGTCAGCCTTTTTACGCATTACAACAGAGTCAATTCATGGTTATAAAAGCGCAGAGCCCAGCTGGGTTTGCCGAGGAATACATCATCGAGTCCATCTGGAACAATCGCTTTCCTCCCGGATCTATTCTGCCCGCCGAGCGTGAATTATCCGAGTTGATCGGGGTGACGCGGACCACCTTGCGCGAAGTGCTGCAGCGACTGGCCCGTGATGGCTGGTTGACCATACAGCATGGCAAGCCGACCAAGGTGAACAATTTCTGGGAAACCTCCGGCCTCAATATTCTGGAGACGTTGGCCCGTCTGGATCAGGACAAGGTACCTGATCTGATAGCTCAGCTGCTCTCCGCCCGTACCCATATCTGCACCATCTTTATCCGCGGGGCGATCCGTCACAATCCGGAACAGGCCGCCGAGATCCTGCGTGGCGCCGATGGGGTCGAGAACAACGCACAGGCTTATGCCGAGTTCGATTATCGCCTGCACCACCAGCTGGCGTTTGCTTCCGGCAATCCGATCTACGCTTTGATCCTGAACGGTTTCAAAGGGTTGTACAGCCGGGTTGGCAGCTACTACTTCTCCGACAAGCAGGCCCGCGAGACCGCAGATGCCTACTACAAGACTCTGCTCAATCTGGCGGAGACCAAGAACCACGAAGCCGTGTTCATGACGGTGCGTCAGTACGGTATCGAGTCCGGCAAGCTGTGGACCCGCCTGCGTCAGGACATGCCAAGCGATCTGTGCGACAACTGATCCCTTGCCTGTGCAGTCCAAGAAACGCGCCATCCGGCGCGTTTTTTTATTCTGCCGTGTTTGTGTCTATCCTAGATTGGTGATGGTAATTGCTTGAACTGCATGGATATTTGGCCAAAAAGCTTGATCCAGCGCAAATGAACCCTGCATTTATCACTTTGGTGGCATAGGACCCAACCGCTGATTGAGGTCAAATGGAGGCATCAAGAGCGGAGCCAATATCCGCCAGAAGGAACACACCTTTCACCGGATGAAGGACACAACAATGAGTCTTCTTGAACACACCATCTGGACAGTACTGGGATACGGGGCCATGCCCTTTATCTTTCTGAGCGGATTCGTGGCGGTGGCAGTGACCTGTTGCATGCTGCTGAATGCGTTCGGGGTACAGTCCGCCGAGAAGTGAGTCGCTTCTCCATGCCGCCAAATGCCAGTCTTCGGACTGGCATTTGTTTTTTGTGTCTTTTAAAGCACTTATCCCGGCGGGGAAGGGGAAATCTTTGGTCAGGATGGTCGAACCTGCCGCCGATTTTGATTACACTGGCGCCCGTATTTCCCACTCACCCTTCTCTTATCAGGGGTTCAAGGTTTTCTATGGCTCTCAAGGCAACCGTATTCAAGGCCCAGATCAGTTTGTCTGATATGGATCGCAATCTGTATCAGGACTTCTCCCTCACGCTGGCGCGTCACCCCTCCGAAACCGATGAGCGGATGATGATCCGGCTGGCGGCCTTTGCCTGGCACGCTGCCGAGCGACTGGAATTCACCAAGGGATTGAGCGCCGATGACGAACCCGAGCTCTGGTGCAAGAACTACTCGGACGAAATAGAGCTCTGGATCGAGCTGGGCCAACCCGATGAAAAACGGCTGAAAAAGGCCTGTAACCGCGCCCGTCAGGTGGTGCTCTATCTCTACGGTGGTCGTGGCACCAGCGTTTGGTGGAAGCAGAACCAGGGCAAGCTGAGCCAGCATGACAACCTCAGCATCATCGAACTCTCCGACAGCCAGACTCTGCCGCTGACCGCCATGGTCGAGCGTACCATGCAGCTCACCTGCACTATCTCCGATGGTCAACTCTGGGTCAGTAACGGAGCACTGGAAGTGACGCTGGATCCGGTGGCGCTGATGGGCAAGCCGGCCCGCGAACTGTAACGGACGCCGCCCATGTTCAGCGCCCTGCTCAATATCGTCATTCCGGTGTTCGGTGTGGTCGGGCTCGGTGCACTCTACGGGCGATTGCGACCGGGGGCTGCGCTCGGTTACGTCAATCGGGCCAATATCGAGCTGTTTACCCCTGCGCTGGTCTTCTCCGCGCTGGTCAAGTATCCGCTGGCACTGGCGGAGCATATGCCGCTGATTGCGGCGGGGGCGCTGGTTATTCTGTTACCCGGTCTGCTGCTCGCGCTGCTCAAACTCAAAGGAATTGAGCGGGCAGCGCTGATCTTGCCCGCCATGTTCCGAAATACCGGCAATCTCGGTATCCCCTTGATGGTGCTGGCGTTTGGCGAGCAGCAACTGGGGGCCATCGTGATCCTCTTTGTGCTCTCCAATCTGCTGCACTTTTCGGTCGGCATGTTTATCCTCTCGGCCAATACCTCCCGCTGGCTGTGGCTGCGCAGCCCGGTACTGTGGGCCGCGCTGGCCGGTTTGCTGGTGGCCAACCTGCACATTGCGCTGCCGGAATATGTGGTGACCACGGCCTCGCTACTCGGCCAGATCTCGGTGCCCCTGATGCTCTTTGCGCTGGGTATTCGCCTGATGGAGGGAGAGCTCGATCACCTGGGCCTCGCGCTCAAGTGCAACCTGCTCTATCTGCTGGCGGGGGGATTGTCGCTGCTGCTGGCGATCTGGCTGTTGCCCCTTAAGACGGAGTGGATCCCGCTGTTGATGTTGTCGGTTTCCTTGCCCCCTGCGGTGTTGAATTACATGCTCTGCGAGCAGTATCACTGCCAGCCTGACAAGGTGGCCAGTATCGTGCTCGGCGGCAATGCCCTCTCCGTGTTGGTGATCCCGCTGGCGGTCTGGCTGGCACTTCATCTGCCTGGCTAAGTCAGATTGCATCGCTGCGGCTCTTCTCGTGGAAACGGTTCGTACCAAATCATTGCCTCCGTGATACATCTGTCGTCCCCGTATCCGGCCCTGAGCCCCAGGGCTAACGGCGACAGCTATAGTATGAAAAAGAGCTGACTGACACTGTTTAACCAATGCCAGTGAGGGAAACCGGATGGGCACAAGTGAGCAATCTGATCCTGTGGGGCAGGCAAAATCGCGCTATGACCCGGCATTGCCTACCGGTTATGACTGGCGCAGACACCGCCGTTTTATCCTTAGTGGCGGTGGTTACAAGGCGGAATGTCGCCGTCGCAACTGGTTTCTGGAGTTGCTCAATCCGGTGCCCTATGTGGTGGTGCGAGACATAGCCATCGGCGGCATCGGCATTCTTGGGGCCATACGGTTGAAAGAGGGGGATGAGCTGGTGATTACCATTCCCTCTGGCGAGATGCTGCGCGGTCTGGTCGTGAGATCCCAGCCAGACCCACTTTTTCCCAAACTCTATCGCACCGGTATTCGTCTGCATCGTTATCCGACGGCCGAGCTGTTTGCCCGCTGGCAAAGTTACATTCAGCCGCAAGATAAAGCGGATTTCGACCATGAGTGCCAAGTCTTGAAACAGGTACGTGGCGCGTGAGCCAAATGCCATTTCAGTGGTTGTTTTCCTCACATTTAGCATGATCTGTCGATGGACTTTGCGGATCAGCAGGCTTGGCTGTTCCGAGTGGTTTATCTTGCTGCATGTGTTTTCATCTTTATGTTTTTATTGAATTTTATCTATACCTCTGAAGTCGCGGAGGATGCGGAGCATTTTCCCTTTTCGTGATCCCCCCCGAAGTAGTTCCCCCTGATATCCCTTAGTATCTGGCCAGCATGACTCCCTTTAGGGGGAAGATAACAAGAACAAAAAGGAATGATGGATGAGATCCGTGAGCAACCAGTGTCTGTTGATGCAGATCCAGCCGACCATCTTGCGCTTTGCCAAGATGCTGGCGAGTGTGCTGCAGCTTGAGGTCGAGATTGTGGATGCCGATATGGTTCGGGTGGCTGGCACCGGGCCCTATGGCAAATTCTTCGGACGTCAGCTGGAGGGGGATTCCCGTCTGCTGCGCTATGTGATTGATAACCAAAGGGAGAAGATCGTTACCCACACCAGCGATGATCCGGTGTGTGACGGTTGTACCTGCAAGGAGAGCTGCCGTGAGCGCGCCTTCCTCGGGGTGCCCATCATGGTGGACGAGCGCTGTATCGGGGTGATCAGTCTGGTGGCCTTCAGCGACGAGCAGCAGGCGCGCCTCAACAACAATCTTCAGGATGTGTGCGACTATGTGCGCCATATCTCCACCATCTTTGTGGCCAAGTTGCTCGATTCGCGCGGGCTGTCGGACGGGGTCAACAAGGTGTTCCTCAATCTGATGACCAACATGGATCAGGGTTGCCTGCTGCTCGATGACAAGAGTCAACTGCTCTACGCCAACGAGGCGGCACTCCATCATCTGGGTTGCCAGCAGGAACAGCTGCAGGGGCGCGAAGTGGGGATCCGCCCGCTCACTTTCTCCCAACAGGGGCTGAGTGGTCATCTTCAGCACATCATCACCTTTGAAGGTCGTCAGGAGCTGATCATCGGCCAGCTACACCATGTGCAGGGCCAGCAGCTCTTTCTGATGGCCTTTCACCAGTCCCACTCCGGTCAGGTTCAGGAGCCGGATCCGGATGTGCGGATCGATCAGCTGATCGGCGAGAGCAAGCCGATGCGCACCCTCAAACGACTGCTGCACCGCATCGCCCAGAGTCCCTCCAGCGTGCTGATTTGTGGCGAGAGCGGCACCGGTAAAGAGGTGGTGGCACGCGCCGTCCATCGCCTGAGTCCGCGGCAGGACAAGCCCTTTATCGCCATCAACTGTGCCGCCATTCCCGAACAACTGCTGGAGAGCGAGCTGTTTGGCTATGTGAAGGGCTCCTTTACCGGTGCCTCCAGCGGTGGCAAGCAGGGCCTGATCCAGGCAGCCCATCAGGGCACCCTGTTCCTTGACGAGATTGGCGACATGCCGCTTACCATGCAGGCCAAGCTGCTGCGGGTGCTGGAGCTGCGGGAGGTGACCCCCATCGGGGCCAGCCGACCGGTGCCGGTGGATATTCGCATCATCGCCGCCACCCACCAGCATCTCGATCAATACATCGCCGAAGGGAAGTTTCGCGAGGATCTCTTCTATCGCATCAACGTCATCCCCCTCAACCTGCCGCCGCTGCGGGAGCGGGAAGGGGACGTGGAGCTGCTGACCCACTACTTCCTCAACCTGCACACCAGCCGCATCGGCATCGTCTATCCCGGTCTGGCGCCCGAGGTGATGGCGCTGCTCAAGGGGTATCGCTGGCCGGGCAACGTGCGTGAGCTCAGCAACCTCATCGAATATCTGGTCAACGTCAGCCAGGCGGGCGAGGTGATTGACGCCAGTCTGCTGCCCCCCAATATCATCCGCAATCAGGAGCCCCATCTCGTCACCGCCCAGTCGATCCCGGTGACCAATCTGGATGCGGCGTTCAATGTGCCTGCCACTGCTCCGCTCGCCGCCACGCCGGAGAAACTGCCTGAACCCGTACCGGGTGAGAGTGGCCTTGAGAGCATGGAAAAACAGATGATAGAAGAGACCCTGCAGCGGCTCGGCAACAAAAAACTGGCCGCACAGGCGCTGGGGATTGGGATTGCCACCCTCTATCGCAAGATAAAGAAGTACGAGATCGCCGTGCAGAGCTGAAGATCTGGCAGCATCTATCCGGCCCGTGTCATTTATCGGATGACACGGGTTTTTTTATGCGAACAAGGCTCTGCGTCATTGCCGAATTGTGCTGAACGGATTGGCGGGGCAGGGGAGTGACTAAATGGCAGAATGCAAAAAGCCCGCTCGATGAGCGGACTTTTTATAATCTGGTGCGTCCTAGTGGATTCGAACCACCGACCCCCACCATGTCAAGGTGATGCTCTAACCAGCTGAGCTAAGGACGCAGGGTGCGCAATGCGGCTTTTATTTCTTTATGCAGAAGTGGTGGGTTTAATTGGATTCGAACCAACGACCCCTACCATGTCAAGGTAGTGCTCTAACCAACTGAGCTATAAACCCACATCTGGAATAACTGCAAAGTATTTAAACTCAATGGTGCGTCCTAGTGGATTCGAACCACCGACCCCCACCATGTCAAGGTGATGCTCTAACCAGCTGAGCTAAGGACGCATAATCAGTGTTCTGTAATGGTGCGTCCTAGTGGATTCGAACCACCGACCCCCACCATGTCAAGGTGGTGCTCTAACCAGCTGAGCTAAGGACGCATCACAGAAAAAGTGGTGGGTTTAATTGGATTCGAACCAACGACCCCTACCATGTCAAGGTAGTGCTCTAACCAACTGAGCTATAAACCCACTTTCTATCACTTCACTACGCCAGCGCTGCTGACGTGGTCGGCATACTACCCATGCCCCCCAAGGCTGTCAACAGGCCATATGCACAAAGGAGACTGTTTGCCCAGTTCTTGCGCAGCCTGTTGATTTTGCAGGCGAGTTGTCGCTTGCCAAGCCCTGTTACTGAGATCGCGACAGGGTAGTGCAGGCTTCCGGAGTGGCAAAGCGGCCATAGATGTAGCGCAATCTCGCCCCCAGCATCAGGGCCGCACTGGTGAGGCCGACGATAAAGCCGATCCAGAAGCCCTGCGGCCCCATCCGCGGCACCAGCCAGTCGGTCAGACCCAGGATCATGCCGGTGGGCAGCCCCAGTCCCCAGTAGGCGACGATGGTGACGTAGAAAATCGCCTGGGTATCCTTGTAACCGCGCAGCGCGGCGGCCGCGACCACCTGCACCGAGTCGGAGATTTGATAGATGGCGGCGAAGAACAGCAAGATGGCCGCCAGGACGATCACCTGCTGATCATCGGTATAGATGGAGGCGATCTGCTCGCGCAGCAGCACCGTCATGGCGGCAGTGGCAGCAGCGATGGCCATCCCCAGCATCAAGCCGGTGCGAGCCGCCACCCGGGCGTGATGGGGTTGCCCTTCGCCGATGCTGTGACCGACCCGGATGGTGACACCCACCCCGATGGAGAGGGGCAGCATAAAGACCAGGCTGGAGAAGTTGAGCGCAATCTGGTGGCTCGCCACCGTTTCGGCGCCGAAGGGGGCCAGCATCAGGGCCACCACGGTAAACAGGGTCACCTCGCAGAAGATCGCCATGGCGATGGGGAACCCTAAGCGGAACAAGCGCCAGATCCGGCTGCCGTTGGGGCGAGCCAGCTGGGAGAAGAGCCGGATCTCGGTGAAGTGACGGGAGAGCTTCACATAGAGGATCATCGCCAGCAGCATGGCCCACAGCACGATGGCCGTGGCCACGCCACAACCCACCCCGCCCAGTTTCGGCATGCCGAAGTGGCCGTGAATGAAGATGTAGTTGGCGGGAATATTGACCGCCAGCCCGACAAAGCCGATCACCATGGTAGGCATGGTGTGGGAGAGCCCCTCACTGAAGTTGCGCAGCACCTGGAACAGCACGAACGCGGGCAGACCCCACAGGATGGCGTGCAGATAACCAGTGGTCTTGGCCGCCATCACCGGCTCCACATCCATGAACTGCAACGCCAGCGGGCTGTAATAAAGCGCAATCATCGCCAGCGGGGTGACGATCAGTGCCAGCCAGAAGCCCTGATGAACTGCCGGACGGATTGCCTCCCGTTTACGGGCACCATTGAGCTGGGAGACGATGGGGGTGAGCGCCATGATGATCCCCTGCACCAGCAGGATCACCGGTAGCCAGAAGCTGGACGCCACCGACACGGCGGCCAGATCGACCGCACTCACCTGACCCGCCATCACGGTATCGACGAAGTTCATGGCGACCTGGGCGACCTGGGCGACCAGAATGGGGCTGGCTAGACGGACGAGCTGCTTCGCCTCGGACCAATAACGTTGCACTGACACCTCCGAGTGGATCAGATAAGAGTAAAAAAGAGCGGAAATCGGGAAGAGCCTTTGCACTTTCGGACGAAAGTGCAAAGGGTGGGGGAGGCATTCTAGCCTGAAATTCAGCCAGGACGAAATAGTTGCCACCCCAAGGGGCAGGATCAGGCGTCTTCGTGATCGCTGATCAGCAGGTTGGCGGCAGCATAGGCAGCCTGTTCACGCAGCTCGGCGGGTACCCGCTCATCGGCGGCGACCGCGTTGAGGGCGCGGATAGTAGCGGCGATGGCGTTTGGCACATAGCCCTGCTCGCCGGAGCCAATCTGGTTATAGGCGATACGGATCGCTTCACAGCACTCATAAACCATCATGATTTGCTTCCTTGAAAGTAAAAAGGCGAGCAAATATAGCGGTTTTGCTCGCATTTTGTCAGTCTCGCGGTTGTAATTTGCGGCAAGCCCGTTAGTTTGGTTACCCCCTTTTCCTGTTTCGGCCTCTTTGATGCTGTTCTCTTCGCGCAACTCACTGGCGATCTTCCTGACGCTGTTTGCACTTCTCGCCCTGACGCTTAAGGATGGCGCGGACAAATATCTGGTACTCCATGGCTACTCCGTGATGGAGATGGTCTGGTTTCGCTTCTTTGTTCCTTTCCTCGGTCTGCTGCTGTTGTTGCCAAGGCGCACCATGTCGGCGCTGCTGGCGGTGGATCGCTGGCTATTGTTGCGCTCGCTGCTGTTTCTGGTCTGTGCGCTGGTCTCGGTGATTGCGCTGGCCCATGTACCGCTCAACGTCTACACCATCATCTGCCAGCTTGGTTCGCTGGCCTTCGTGGTGGCGGGCGTGATCTTTTTCAGGGAGCGTCTGACCCGGGCCAAGGTGGCGGCCGTGCTGTTGGGGTTGTTTGGCGTGCTGGTGGTGACCCATCCTGACGGGGGCGACGCGAACCTCTACTATCTGCTGCCACTGGTCATTGTACTGGCCAACACCGGCTACAACCTCATCACCAAGCTGGTGGATCCACGTTTGACCACCCTCGATATCCTAATCGTCACCTGCTTCATGCTGGGGATGGTGGCAATGGTCGCACTCTGCTGGCAGCCTGCACTGTGGCGCAACCCTGGGCTTGCCGACTGGCCCTATCTGCTGGCGCTACCGGTGGTGACCCTGCTCTCCCAATATTGCCTTATCAAGGCGATGCAGTATGCGCAGGCCTCTACTCTGGCGCCCTTCTTCTATTTCCAGATCTTTTTTTCTACCCTCTGCGGCTATCTGATGTTTGGTGAAATGCCGACCCTCAGTAGTATGGCGGGGTGTCTACTCATCGTGCTGGCTGGCATAGTGGTCATCCATTCCCAGCGCCGGGCTCGTGTGCTGGCGCGGTCTGAGGCGGCGGAGCAGGTGTGACAGTTTGTACGAAACGAATTGTGTAAAAAACGGATTATGTAAAAGAAGCGGCCACAGGCCGCGATAAAAAACAGAGCGTGTTAGCAGAAACAAAGAGGTGATGATGTTTACCGGAATTGTGCAAGGTGTGGCCGAGCTGGTCGCCATCGAAGAGAGTGCTTCATTTCGTACCCACGTGATCCGCATGCCCAGCCGGGAGTGGGGCGAGGGATTGGCTCTTGGTGCCTCGGTGGCTCACAACGGCTGCTGTCTCACCGTGACCCGGATTGCAGGGGATCTGGTCAGCTTCGATCTGATGCAGGAGACCCTGCGCCTGACCAATCTCGGCAAGCTGCAGGTGGGGGACAAGGTCAACGTGGAGCGGGCCGCCCGTTTTGGTGACGAGATCGGCGGTCATGCCATGTCCGGCCATATCATCGGCATGGCAGAGGTTACCTCGGTGATCGATACCCCCAACAACCGTCAGGTGTGGTATCGCCTTGCTCCCGAGCTGATGAAATATGTGCTGACCAAGGGGTACATCGGCATCGACGGCATCAGTCTGACCATCGGCGAGGTGCGCGAGCGGGAGTTCTGCGTCCACCTGATCCCCGAGACCCTGGCCCGCACCAACCTGGGTTGGGTCAAGGCTGGCTGGCAGACCAATATCGAGATCGATCCCCAGACTCAGGCCATCGTCGATACCGTTGAGCGGGTGCTGGCGGCACGCGGGGGGCACTGAAAGGAAACTGTTCGGTTTCAATCGCCTCATAAGCAAGGGCCTGCGGTGTGCAGGCCCTTGCTATTTACATGGTGAAAAGATCCACTCAACTTTCTATGACTCGCAGTCACAACATCTGCTCAGCTCTTTGCGACTAGCACTCAAAACATCTGCTCGGCCTTTTGTGACTCGCAATCAAAACAGTTGCTCGTCATCCGCATCCACAAACAGCTGCAAGCAGTCGCGGGCTTCGTCGAGGTGAAGCCGCAGGTGGATCGGATTGCAACAGGCCATGCAATCTTCGTAAAACTCCTGATCACCCTGGCTGGCATCCAGCTCGACCCGGGTATGGTGGCCACAGTGGGGGCAGACGATGCGCTTGCTGGTGTACTCGATCATGATAACCTCCTCGGGCCCTGGGGCCGCCTATCAACCCTGATTCTAGTCGGGCTGCAGGGGGTTAACCGCGAGCAAACGCACGTTTATGACAGAGATCAAGCCTGAGGGATGGCAAGGTGCAACCGGTTGGAGTGGTCGTGTGCGAGAGGAACAATCTGGTTGTGAATGACGGGTGAAAAGAGGGGAATTGCCAACGGTTGTTTGGCAATCACAGGGGGCTGGATGCCCCCTGCGGATATGAGAACGCGAGCGCAGCAAGGCGCCGACAGGCGCTACTTGACCCAGCTGGCCAGCATCTCGCTATTCAGCTCGGCCAGCGAGCTCAGCTGGTAGTTGGCGATGGCCAAGCGTGGGTCACCCACTAAAGCGGGATCCGGCACGATCAGCGCAGTCATGGAGGCCGCCTTGGCCGCCAGCAGGCCGGTAAAGCTGTCTTCGATGGCCAGACAATGGACGGGCTCTACCCCCAGCTTTTCGGCGGCGTGGATATAAACATCCGGGTGCGGTTTGCCGAAACGCTCCACCTCGGCCGAGTGAACCGCCATAAAGCGATCGCGAATGCCGAGTTTGCCGAGCACCGCTTCTACCATCGCAAAGGGGGAGGAGGTGGCCAGACCCACTTTCAGGCCGCGGGCCTCGATAAGGTCGAGCGCTTCCAGCACACCGGCCTTGGCCTGACCTTCGGAGAGGATCAGGGCGTTGACCTGATCCAGAATGCGCTGCACAACCTCTTCCTGAGTCGGGCCGCTCCATGGGCGCAGGCGATACCAGTGGGCAACCAGCTGATCGATGCGCACGCCGATGGTCGATTCACAATCCTCGACGGTGTGGGGGTGACCCAGTTCGGAGAAAACGGCGATCTGGGCCCGTTGCCAAAAGGGTTCCGAGTCGATCAGAACACCATCCATATCGAAGATCACGGCAGCTAACATCTTGTACTCCTGACAAATTTGAAGAGGGGATTATAAGCCTGACGGGGAAATGCAAAAGGGGCATTGCCATGCCCCTTGCGCCCGATCACATCGGCAAACGTTTGTTTTGCTGTGGCAAAAAAAGCCCTTAGAACAGCACCTCGACCTTGGCGGCCACGGCTTTGGCTTTCTCTACCGCATCCTGGCAATCCTCTGCGCGGGCCAGCGCCACGCCAAGACGGCGGCGACCGGCGATCTCCGGCTTGCCAAATAGCCGCAGCTGGGCGCCCGGCACCAGCGCCAATGCCTCACCAATCCCCTGATAGCGGATATTCTGGCTGTGCCCTTCGCGCAGTACCACGGCAGAGGCGCTCGGCCCGTACTGGGTGATGGTGCCGACCGGCAGCCCCAGAATGGCGCGCACGTGCAGGGCGAACTCGGAGAGATCTTGCGAGATCAGGGTCACCATGCCGGTATCGTGGGGACGCGGCGATACCTCGCTGAACCACACCTCATCGCCCCTGATAAAGAGCTCGACTCCGAACAGGCCGTAACCGCCCAGCGCCTCGACCACCTTGGCCGCTACCTCTTTGGATCGGGCCAGCGCCAGCTCGCTCATCACCTGCGGCTGCCAGGATTCGCGGTAGTCGCCATCTTCCTGACGGTGGCCGATCGGCTCGCAGAAGTGAATGCCATCGACGGCGCGTACCGTGAGCAGGGTTATCTCGTACTCGAAGGGGACGAAGCCCTCGACGATCACCTTGCCACGACCGGCGCGGCCGCCTTCCTGGGCGTAGGTCCAGCTCTCATCGAGCTTGGCGAGATCGCGCAGTACACTCTGCCCCTTGCCGGACGAACTCATCACAGGTTTCACCACGCAGGGCAGGCCGATAGCCTCGACGGCGGCGACAAACTCCTCTTTGCTTTGGGCAAAACGGTAGGGTGAGGTGGGCAGACCCAGGGTCTCGGCGGCGAGGCGGCGGATCCCTTCCCGGTTCATGGTGAGCTGGGTAGCGCGGGCGTTGGGCACTACCTTGACCCCTTCTTGCTCAAGGGCAGCCAGGGTATCGGTGGCAATCGCTTCAATCTCGGGGATGATGAGGTCGGGTTTAACCTCGGCAACCAGGGCACGCAGGGCGTTGCCATCGAGCATGTCCAGCACGTGGGCTGCGTGGGCCACCTGCATGGCGGGGGCATTGGGGTAGCGGTCGGCGGCGATCACTTCGATCCCAAACCGTTGCAACTCGATGGCGACCTCCTTGCCAAGTTCGCCGGAGCCCAGCAGCAGGGCACGGGTGGCGCCGGGGCGGGTTGCGGTTCCAAACATACGATCTCTCCTGATGTCGATGGTCATTGTTGATGATCGCTATTACACAAATAGCGGACAAAAAAAGAGGCACGCATGGCGTACCTCAGGAAACGGGTTTGTGAGCGCGCTGCTCCAGATGGGTCAGCAAGGTAATGGCGCCAATGATGATGGCGGCGCCAAGCCACAGACGGCCTGGGGGCGCCCAGCCAAATACCAGCCAGCCCGCCAGCACGTTCATCGGCAGCTTGGCAAAATCGAAAGGCTGTACGAAGGAGGCCTCCGCCACGCTGTAGGCGCGAGCGATGGACATCTGGGCCAGTGCCGTCAACACGCCGGAGGCGGCTACCAGCAGCCATTGGCTCTCGCTCGGCCACTGCCACTCCGGCAGGGCCAGCATGACGTTGAACGGGGTACTGAAGATAAGCAGATACACCACTATGGTGTGGGATGATTCGTTGGCTGCCTGATAGCGCACCATCAGGGAGTAGCCGGCCCAGAACAGCGCCGCCGCCACCGGCAGTAGGGAGGCCCAGTTGAATTCGTCAGTCCAGGGGGCGAGGATCAGCATGGCGCCGGCAAAGCCCGCCAGGGTGGCCAGAATGCGGGTGCGGCTCACCTGCTCCTTGAGCAGCAGGGCGGAGCCCAGGGTGGCAAACAGCGGTGAGGTCATTAGCAGAGCGATCCCCTGCCAGATGGGGACGGGGTACGCCAGTGCCCAGAGCCAGAGCTGGATGCCGATCACCGCCAGCAATACCCGCAACAGGTGCAACCGGAACTGATTGGTCATCAGGGATTGGCGCAGGCCATGGCGAACCAGCCAGGGCAGCAGGCAGATCAGGGCGATCAGGTATTGATGAAAAGCGACTTGGGTCGATGGGAGGCCAAGCTTGAAGCTGACATACTGGCTCAGGCTGTTGACGGCGGCGAAGCAGAGTCCTGCCACCATCATCCAGACTGCACCGGCCAGAGGAGAGTGCCTGCGCGAGGGTATCATGGGATCCGGGTCGCTGGAAAAAAGTGCGGCGGATCATAACGGCAATCGTTTGTTCTGCCAAGGGTTGAAGCGCGGCCGCAGGGTTGGCTGGCGAGGAAGTGGCCTTGCATCAAAAAATTTGAACAAGTTGAGCATCTATTTTCGCTATCAGCAAATAAGCACAATGTTTAGAGTGACCTCCATCGACAGCAACGCTGTTCAACCGACAACCAAATGGAGTTTCACCATGGCCAATATCCTCGTACTCAAATCCAGCATCCTGGGTCAATATTCCCAATCCAACGCCCTGATCGATGGCTTCCTGGCTGACCATCAGGATGATGCCGTCACCGTGCGTGATCTGGCAGCACTCAACCTGCCGGTGCTGGATGGCGAGCTGGCCTCCGGCCTGCGCGGTGGTGATAACCTCAATGAACGTCAACTGGCGGTGATCGCCCAGTCCGACGAGCTGATCGCCGAACTCAAAGCAAGCGATCTGGTGGTGATTGCGGCCCCCATGTACAACTTCAACATCCCGACCCAGCTGAAAAACTGGATCGATCTGGTGGCTCGTGCTGGCGTCACCTTCCGCTACACCGAGACCGGTCCGGTCGGTATGGTTGAAAATACCCGTGCGCTGGTGATCAGCCCCCGTGGCGGCATGCACGTTGGCAGTGCCACCGATCTGGTCACTCCCTACATGCGTACCGTGCTCGGTTTCATCGGTATCAAAGAGGTGGATTTCATCTACGCCGAGGGGATGGGTATGGGCCCGGATGCCCAGAGCAAGGGGATGGAAGCGGCCAAAGCGCAGCTTGAGGCTCTGGCTATCTAAGGGCTCTCTCTATAAGGGCTCTCTATCCCGTCAGGGGTTATCTCTTCAAGGAGTTGCCCAGCCAGAAACAATAACGCAGCCATCAGGCTGCGTTTGTTTTTTGGCTCGATATGATTGCGACAGACGTTGCTGCTACAGAGAGTATCGCGGCAAGTGGTTGGTATAGATGTTCTGGCGGAGTCACTACTCCATCATAAAGCGGCGACAACCACGCACCAGCAGCAATGCCACCGCGACCAGCAGGCCAAGCAAGAGGGTGGTCAGCCACTGTTCGGTACTTTGCGGCATGTGGGGCGTGAAGAGGCTGATCATCAACAGGGTACAGAGCGTGATCAACAGGCTCTGTCGGGTCATCAATATCATGGGGTCATCCTTGGTTTGCTCACCTGAAACGATTTTAATGCCCTCTTGTGACAGGGTGATGTATCCGTGCATCACCCTGTTGGGGCTCTTCAGACCATATCAGGTTTTTACCGCAGAGCCAGCGCCATCACTGGCGCTGTGATCCCGATCCCGCTAGCTCTCTTTATCTGAACTGTTTCTGCGCTGGCTGGTAGTGAAAATCGCCGCTGGCGAGCCGCGCTTCCAGTGCCGCCTGATCGATCTCCTGCGCTTTGCAGAGATCATCCAGATCGTCATAGCGATCACGCAGCTGCATATTGACGACGCTCAGCAGCATGTTGATGTCCATGGTGGCGAACTTTTTCAAATCCATGATTATTTCTCCCGATCCAGTGATTGCAACTGCTCGATGGCGGCGCTGACGCTGTGCAGATGCTGGCGGATCGCCTCGCGGGATTCGCTAGGCAAATAGTCGGTCAGGGTATGTTGCCAGCTGCCCGCTTCACTCTTGAGCTGTAGGAAGAGGGCGAGCCCGGCATTGGTGAGGGAGACCAGGCTGATGCGTTTATCCTGCTCGCTGCTCTCGGTAAAGATGATCCCTTTTTCGACCAGACGGCGGATCTCGCGGGAGATGCGCACCTTGTCCATGCCGCTCGCCTCGACCAGCTCTTTCTGGCTGATGGGGTAGTTGGGGCCGAGCACCATCATCAGGCGCCATTGCGGCACGGTCAGCTGGTAACGCTGTTCATAAAACTGTTCGAAGGTATCCCGTAGCATCTCGGCGGCATGTACCAACTGATAGGGCGGGTAGTGAGCGAGTAACGCTATGATTTTTGACATATTACACCCTGCTGTGACGGCTGCATCAGATGCAGTTTCTTTTGATACTTTGACATTGATGATACGAAACTCAAGCTGATTTGTCTGACCCGGTTGCGATGAAATGTGCGGTGGCGCACGCCCTCAAGGAAAAACCGGGTCTGACCGACGGGATTTTAAGCCAACGCTGTTCAGCCTTTACGCAACCAGATGAGGGCGTTCTGCTTGAGCCAGGCTTCGCGAGTGTGGATGGCGTAGAGTGCGGCCTCGTCTCGGCTGCCTGCTTGCCAGCTTTGTGGCTCCTGTTTGGGCAGCTTGCGCTGACCCAGCAGGCAGGCCGGAATGTGCGGGTTGGCCTCGATGGCGGCCAGCAGATGGGGCTTGGCTGCCTCGGCACCCTCGGTAGCAAAGACCATCAGCGCCTTGTTGTAGAGCAACCAGCTGGAGGCTTCATCGAAGCGCACCAGCAGGGCGGCCAACGCCTGCCAATCCCCTTGCAGTGCATAGAGGGTGGAGAGGTTGTAGCGGCAACCCAGCTCATCGGCCATGCAGATTGTCAGCAGCGCCAGATATTCGGCTTTGGCCTCGCCCAGCTTGCCAAGGCGCAGCAGGCAGTCGGCGCGGCCGGCTCTGGCGGCCAGCAGAGGACGCAGCTCGGGGGCACTCCAGCCGTGGCCGTCGATTTGCTGCCAGAAGGCTTCATCAAAGAGCGGAGTGGCATCGGCGATGATCTTCTCGAACCAGCCGAGGCGGGCCTGATGATCGCGGCAGCTGTCGGCCAGCTCGAACCAGGTCTGCCACTGTTGGGCCTGCTCGCCATTGAGGGCCACATCGGCGCTGGGGGCGGCCTGATACTGGTCGAGGTTGAGCAACTGGTTGAGGGCGGTTTTCATGTTCTGGCGCTGGCGTTTGCAGAACTCGACAAAGGGGAGTTCGCTGGCGGCTGCGCTATAGAGCATCTGGGCCATCTGCTTGTCGCGAAACAGGCTCAGCTCGGCGGCCAGACTGAAGCGGTACTGGGTGGTCGGGTCGTTCAAATCCTTCGGCTTGGGCCAGGTGGCAAAACCCATGCTGAAGCCATAACACCATTGACCGAGGGGGTGGCTCTGTTCGAACACCTGCTCGGGGTTATCGCTGGGCAGGCGGCACTGGCTGGGCAGGGCCAGCTGAGCTTCGTCGGCCTGGGATTCCAGCTCGGCGATCAGGTGGTTGAGGGCTTCTGCGCTTTTTTCATCCAACTCGGCATCCTGTTCCAGCAGACCAGCCAGCGGGCGTTGCCAGTCAGGGCTTTCCGGCCCCACCAGACGAGCACAGAGAAAACCGTGCAGGGCCGGGTAGGTCATGTCCTGATCGCTGTTGCTCTGGATCCATTGATTAAGATGGCGGGTGCGAGTGGATGGGTTCATCGACAGTTCCTCTGGATTTGAACAGCCGCGAAGTCTACCTAAAAGTGGGGTTATTTGCAGCAAATGGCCGCCTGTTTGGCGATTTAATCACCATTGGCGGATAAGATAGGGGCGAAAGGGCGGCTCGTGGTGGCTTGGGGACTAGGCCGGATCACCGCTCTTGAGGTAACATGCGCGCCCATAGGGGCCATGTTCAGTTGGCCCATCCGGGTAATGAAAAAAGAGAGCACCATGATACAGATTGGCAAGATGAACACCCTCACCGTTGTTGAACTCGAAGACCGTGGCGCCTGGCTTGCGGCCGATGAGTACGGTGAACTGCTGCTGCCCAAGCGTCAACTGCCGGAAGGGGTGAAAGAGGGGGATAGCGTGCAGGTCTTCCTCTATCTGGATGCCGATTGCGAGCCGGTGATCACCACCGACAAGCCATTTGCCATGGTGGACGAATTTGCCGGTCTGAAAGTGGTCAATGCCAACAAGATTGGTGCTTTCCTCGACTGGGGCATGAAAAAGGATCTGTTTGTGCCCAGCCGCGAGCAGAACAAGCCGATGCAGGTGGGCCACGTTTATCTGGTGCGTCTGCAACTGGATAACGAAGGGCGCATGGTCGGCACCAGCCGCATCGAGCGTTTCCTGACCCCGGCCGGCAGCAACTTCAAGGTTGGTGACGAAGTGACCGCGCTGCCGGGCGAGCACTCGCCCCTTGGCATCAAGGTGATCGTCAACGGTCAGTATCCCGGCATGCTGTTCAAGAACGAGGTGTTTGGCCGGGTGATGACCGGTCGGCCGCAAACCGCCTGGGTCAAGCAGGTGCGCGAAGATGGCAAGCTCGATCTGACCCTGCAAAAGCCGGGTCTTGCGCGGGTTGATGACGCTGGTGAGCGCATTCTGAGCCGGATGAAAAAGCAGGGCGGCAGTCTGGCGGTGGGTGACAAGAGCGAACCCGAGCTCATCTACAAGCTGTTCAGCATGAGCAAGGGTACCTTCAAGAAGGCGATCGGCGGCCTCTACAAGCAGGGCAAGATTGTCATCGAAGACAATGCCATCACTCTGGTGGCCACAGAGACCGACTCGGCAGTGGATAGCGAATAAGATGCCGAGTCCCTGTGTTGGTCTCTGCAAGGCGAAAGACGGGCTTTGCCTTGGTTGTGGCCGCACCCTGAGCGAGATCGGCCACTGGTCGGCGATGGATAGCAAGGCCCAGCTGGCGGTGATGGCCGAGCTGGATGGCTCGAAAAGCACTCACCGCTGTCCGGGTTGTGGCGAACCGGCCTATTGCGCCGTCTCTGCCGGTCAGACCATTGCGCAGTGCTGGTGCAGTCAGTTGCCGGTACTGCCGATGCAGGAGGCCAGCGCTTGCTGGTGCCGCCGCTGTCTGGCCAAGGCCATCGCAGCGCAGGATTAGCAGAGAACAGCAATAAGAGTGCACAGAAACAAGAAAGGCGCCGATGGCGCCTTTTTTATGCCTGCTGCTGGCGATGCCAGCGCACATGCACTTGATCTTCGGTCAGCAGACGGGGCAGCAGGAAGGTGGCGAAGATCACCTCAAACTCATCCTGATGATCCAGCAAACCGACCCACACTTCGACCCAGCGCTCCATATCGACCGGCTCACCCAGCTCGGTCGACCAGTCGGCATTGGGCAGAGTCGCCTCCACGGCGCCACGCTGCTCAAACTCCAGGGTGATGTCGACTATTTGTTCGGGGGCCAGCATATCGGCGGCCTGCTCAAGAAACTGATCATAGGCCCATTCGACCAGCTGATCCGGGGTACGCTGTTCCATGAAATCACTCCAGATACATCGAGGTTCGCTACTGTAACAATTATTGGCTGTGGCGGCCAGACCAGTGCGCCGGGCGTGCCTGACCTGTCCAAGTTGCCGTTGGGGGAGTATGGTTAAGGCGCGGATCATCTGGCAGGGAGTAAGGGGATGAAGCAGCGGGGACGGCGGCAACAGATCAAGCGACGGCGCGAGGCCTGGTGGTGGCACTATCTGCCGCTTCACCGCGAGACGGTGGGCGGCCATCTGGGCCCACCGGAGAAACCCGATGAGCCCTGAGGATCAGTCGGCCTGATGCACCCGATTGAGGGTGATCTGGCCCAGTTGTCCCATCTGGCGGCGGATCCAGACCGAGCGCTTCTGCACATAGGGTGACGGGGGCTTGACCCGATAACGCCACGGATTGGGCAGGGCGGCGGCCAGCAGGGATGACTCGTAGCGGGTCAAGCGGCTGGCCGGTTTGCCAAAGTAGGTGCGGGCGGCGGCTTCGGCGCCATAGATGCCGGGGCCGAACTCCACGATATTGAGGTAGACCTCGAGAATGCGGGCCTTGTCCCAACCCAGCTCCATCAGCAGGGTAAACCAGGCCTCCAGCCCCTTGCGCAGGAAACTGCGATCACTCCACATAAAGAGGTTCTTGGCGGTCTGCTGGCTGAGGGTGCTGGCACCGCGCACCCGTTCGCTGTGCTGGTTGTGCTTGAGTGCGGCGTTGATGGCATCCATGTCAAAGCCGTTGTGATCTGCAAAGCGCTGATCCTCGGCGGCGATCACCGCCAGTTGCAGCTCCTTGGAGATGGACTCCAGATCTACCCATTGATGGCGCACCTGGGTGATCTTGGCGGGCGGAAAGAGGGCCCGCTCGATACGCCAGCTCCACATCGGCGGATCGATAAAACGTAGCAAGGCGACCGAGCCGACCGAGCAGAGCAGCCCGGCCAGCGCGATCTTGCCTGCCCACCTCAACACCCGGCGCCCAAACGATGCAGATGCGCGCACTGGGGCCACGGCGTCAGGGCCAGACTCCCACTGATAGTGGCTGGGATCATCGGGATCCGGAATTATTGGGGCAGCCATTCGATGTGGCAGAACTTCTCGTCAACACGGCGGGAGAGCAGCATGCGGGCAAACAGATGCTCATACTCTTGTTCTTCATTGCCAAGGCCAACCCAGATCTCGGCATAGTCGGTGTCGCTCACCGCAAAACCCACGTCCGCTTCCCAGTCATCGGCCGGATCGGTTTCGGCCAGCAGGCCGCGATCGTTGAACTCCTGATTGAAGCGGGCGATCTCCTGCTCCGGCAGGTTGTCAGAGGCCAGCTCCATAAAGAGTTCGAGGGCGGTATCGAGCAGTTCCTCGACGCTGTGCATTTCGTCATTCATAGACATAAGCGGTCTGTTCCAGAAAAGAGAAAAAGGTGCCATCGCAGATCACAGCCTGCGGGGCGGCGCTATTCTAGCGGTCGGCAGACCCCTTGGCGAGATGAGGCGAGCCGCTGTGGCCTGTTTTTGTGCCAATAAAAAACCGGATCCAGTGACAGGATCCGGTCTTCATTGGGGGAAGGGGTCACGCATAGGGCGTCAGCTCATCCCTTCTTGTCATCGGCGAAGGTGATGTTGAGCTCCAGTACCGACAGCTCATCACTCTTCTGATCCAGTTGGACGGTTATCTTCTCCGGATCAATGTTGACGTATTTGCGGATCACATCGAGGATGTCCTGCTTGAGCTGGGGCAGGTAATCCGGCCCCCCTCTGGATGAACGCTCGTGAGCAACAATGATCTGCAACCGCTCTTTGGCCAGTTGTGCGGTGTTCTGTTTCTTGTTGGAACGAAAATAATCCAATAATGACATGTTTAACTCCCGAACAGTCGGCTAAAGAAGCCCTTCTTCTCTTCTTCCAGAAAACGAAATTCCTTGGCATCGCCCAGCAGGCGGGACACCGCATCTTCGTAGGCCTGACCGGCATCGGACTCCTTGTCCAGAATGACCGGTTCGCCGGAGTTGGAGGCGCGCAGCACCGCCTGGGACTCCGGGATCACCCCGAGTAGCGGGATGGCCAGGATCTCCTGCACATCCTGCACGCTCAGCATGTCGCCGCGGTTGACGCGGGTCGGGCAGTAGCGGGTCAGCAGCAGGTGCTCCTTGATGGGGTCTTCGCCACGCTCGGCGCGACGGGACTTGGAGGCCAGGATGCCAAGGATGCGGTCGGAGTCACGCACGGAAGAGACTTCCGGGTTGGTGGTGACGATCGCTTCATCGGCAAAATAGAGCGCCATCAGCGCGCCCGCCTCGATCCCCGCCGGGGAGTCGCAGACGATGTAATCGAACTTCATCTCCGCCAGTTGATCCAGGATCTTCTCGACCCCCTCACGGGTGAGGGCATCTTTGTCCCGGGTCTGGGAGGCGGGCAGGATAAACAGATTTTCCGAGCGTTTGTCCTTGATCAGCGCCTGATTGAGGTTTGCTTCCCCATTGATGACGTTGACGAAGTCATACACCACGCGCCGCTCGCAGCCCATGATGAGATCCAGGTTTCTCAGACCGATGTCAAAGTCAATGACCACTGTCTTGTGACCACGCTGGGCTAAGCCGGTGCTCAGGGCCGCACTGGTTGTGGTCTTGCCAACGCCACCTTTACCCGATGTAACGACTATGATTCGCGCCATTCTCGCTTCCTTGTAACTCTATTTGATACGGTCTATTCGGAGTTGTTCATTGTCCAGCCGGACGTGTACCGGTTGCTGGATCAGGCCTGCCGGCAATGCATCGCTCAGCTGGAATGTGCCCGCGATGGAGAGCAGCTCGGCCTGTAATTGCTGGCAATAGATCCGGGCCTGGGTGTTGCCCCGGGCACCGGCAATGGCTCTGCCACGCAGGGTGCCATAAATATGAATGCTGTCGTCGGCGAGCACTTCGGCTCCCGGACTGACGGACCCCAGCACCACCAGCGAGGTGCCGGCTGCGTAAATCTGCTGGCCGGAACGAACCGGTCCCACATGTACCTTGCTCGGGATCAAGGGGGCGGGTTCGGGCTCGGGAGCCACCTCAGGGGCGGTTGGCGCGGGGGCAGGCTCGGGTTCCGGTTCGCTCTTGCGACTCTTGCCCGAGGCCATCACGGCCAGTCCCACCGCCTTGGCGGCTGTCTTCATCTCTTCACTGCGCGCACCCGTGATGCCGACCAGCACAAACTCTTCGGACTCCACCAGCTCCTTGAGCTGTTCGAAATCGGGAATATGTTCCAGTCGGGAAACATTGATCACCAGCGGCGCACAATTAAAAAAGTAGGGTGCCTGGGCCACTTTTTCGGCCAACAACTGACGTATCCGCTCAGGCTCGCCATCGCTGATATGCAACACAGAAATAGTGAAGGTGGTCCCTTTCAATTCGTTATCGCGCTCAACCATGAATCTTCCCCGAGGCAGAGATGCTAATCCGTTATTGTTATTCAATTCCTGATGTTATAGTTTGCCCCCATCAGAGGCAATAAACTCGTCGGATTATATCAATTTCCATGTTGTGTGCAGTCTATAAAAGTCGCAAAAAAGCCGAGACCTACCTTTTTGTTGAAAAAAGAGAGGATTTCTCCCGCGTTCCCGAGCCACTGCTGAGCGCATTCGGGCGTCCCGAGCTGGTGCTGATGACCAAGCTGGATCCGGCCAAGCCCTTGGGGCTGGCTGATGTCGGCAAGGTGATGGCCGCGCTGACCAACCAGGGGTTCTACCTGCAGGTGCCGCCGCCTCCCGAGAATTTGCTGGAGCAGCACAAGGCCAGCCTGAAAAAACCATCCTGAATATCCAGCCCCGTTGTGCGTTCTGCCAAGCGGGGCTAATTCTTTGTGACTCTGCATGACACATTCCGGCCCCGGTGAGGTGGCCTGCGATAATCCCGTGACAGGATCTGGCCAAATTAAACCCTCCCTTTGGTGATATTCACTTTTCGCTGTTTAAATAGAAAGTCAATCTGCTCCCAACACCATATCCTCAACCTTTGCTGGCGCTCACAAAAATAGCGAGTGGCGCGTACTCATATCCGCCATTTCAACGGCTATTGGCTCATTCATCGATTATTTTCAGCCTCTTACTTGGGCGCTTTTTTGGCCTCCACTGTGCGATGAGTTATCCATCAAATGGGGTGCAAAGAGGGCGGTGATCACTGCGCTAAAACCAGTTTGAGTGATGCGCTGTGGCCAAAATGATGAGCTAATCCCCTGTTTGTGTGCTTGATTGTTTGCCTTGATCACGAAAGTGCCACATAGGTTGAAATCAATGTGGCGGCGTGATAATCCGCAGGGTGAGTGGAACCGCGTCTTGCCAAACAAGGGTATGACCAAAGGGGGGATATTGAGCTGAGGGACCATCTCGATATCGATTAGTTGTGAAATTGTGACTGGGGCAAGATAGCAGGTACAGGTTTCATGTAGGGGCGTAATGTCCCTTTCAATGCATTGAGAAGAGTGAATCAAGGTATGTAATTAGAGAGGCATTTAGATAAGGCAATCAGCATTGCTGTGGCGTAGCAGGGGTATATCCGCGACGCCATGCCGTGAAATGACTGGTATACCGGTATAAGTGCCCAGCATTCCATTCGGGCAATAAAAAAGGCGGGATATCCCGCCTTTGTGCAGATGAGGGTCGCAACCCTTATTTATTCGCAGGCAACCTGCATCACCTTGATGGCCAGACCGCCACGGGAGGTTTCACGATACTTGGAGTCCATGTCCTTGCCGGTGATGTACATGGTCTCGATCACCTTGTCTAGGGAGACGCGCGGCTTGGAGGTACGACGCAGGGCCATACGGGAGGCGTTGACCGCTTTCATGGCTGCGATGGCGTTACGCTCGATGCAAGGCACCTGTACCTGACCGGCAACCGGATCACAGGTCAGACCCAGGTTGTGCTCCATGCCGATTTCGGCGGCTTCGCAGACGTGCTCCGGGCTACCGCCCATCAGCTCGGTCAGACCGGCAGCGGCCATGGAGCAGGAGACACCCACTTCACCCTGACAGCCCACTTCGGCGCCGGAGATGGAGGCGTTCATCTTGTAGAGGATACCGACGGCACCGGCAGCCAGATAGAAACGGGTGTACTCGTCGCGGCCAACCGGCTGGATGAACTTGTCGTAGTAAGCCAGTACGGCTGGGATGATACCGGCAGCGCCGTTGGTCGGTGCAGTGACCACGCGGCCACCGGCAGCGTTCTCTTCACTCACGGCCAGAGCGAACATGTTGACCCAGTCAACGATGTTCATCGGATCGCTCGAGAGGTTCTCGTTGGTGTTGAGCTGGCGGTAGAGCGGCGCGGCACGACGGGGTACGCGCAGCGGGCCGGAGAGAACGCCTTCGGTACGGCAGCCTCGCTCGATACCTTCACGCATGGTGTTCCAGATCTTGCCGAACTTCTTGTAGATCTCTTCCGGAGTGTTGAAGCACTTCTCGTTTTCCATCATCAGGGCAGAGATGGAGAGACCGGTCTGGCTGCAGTGGGCAACCAGCTCAGCGGCGCTCTTGAACGGATAGCGTACGGACATGTCGCCGCTGTCAGCCTTGCCGAAGTTCTCTTCGTCAACGATGAAACCGCCACCGATGGAGTAGTAGGTCTTGCTGTAGACCACTTCATCTTCGATCAGAGCAGTCAGCTTCATGCCGTTTTCGTGCAGCGGCAGGGCTTCGTCGTGGAATACCATGGCGTCACGCGGGAAGCTGACGGTGTGGCAGTGCAGGCCGATCGGCAGGCGCTCGGTCTGCTCAACACGTGAGATAAACTCGGGGATGGCATCGATATCGACATTTTCCGGCAGGTTGCCAGCCAGGCCCATGATGATGGCAGTGTCGGTATGGTGGCCTTTGCCGGTCCAGGAGAGGGAGCCGTAGACATCGACATTGATCCGGGTTACATCGCGGATCTTGCCGCCCGCGCGCAGCTCGTCAACAAACTGTTTGGCCGCTTTCATCGGGCCAACAGTGTGGGAAGAAGAGGGGCCTACACCGATTTTGAAGATATCAAAAACGCTGATCATGTCACTATTACCTCAGGGTAGAAGGGGGCGGCATGCCCACTCACAGAAATTTGGGAGATCCATGGAGCGCGCTTGTCAGCGCAGGTCACAGAACCAGATAACCGTAGTGTAACGGCTCCAGACCTAAAAAAAGTTGAAATAGATCTATTTTTGTTGAATCTGAGGCGCGAGTATAAAATTTATTTTTGTGCTTATCCATTTTGTTAAGCGTTTGCCCATAAAAATACCCGGCGATGCCGGGCATTTCGGAACCAAATGGAGTCATTTGCCGTTTTTTAACATTCGGTAATGTTAACGGCGAGGCCGCCACGGGCCGTCTCCTTGTATTTGGTCTTCATGTCGTTGCCGGTCTCCCACATGGTCTTGATCACCTTGTCCAGCGACACCTTGTGCTCGCCGGTGCCGCGCAGGGCGAGACGGGCGGCATTGATCGCCTTGACCGCCCCCATGGCGTTGCGCTCGATGCAGGGCACCTGTACCAGCCCGCCAATAGGATCGCAGGTGAGCCCGAGGTTGTGCTCCATGCCGATCTCGGCGGCGTTTTCCACCATGGCTGGGCTGCCCCCCAGCAGTTCGGTCAGCGCGCCGGCCGCCATGGAGCAGGCCACGCCAACCTCACCCTGACAGCCCACTTCCGCTCCCGACAGGGAGGCATTCTTCTTATATAAGATGCCGATGGCAGCCGCGGTGAGGAAGTAGCGGATCAGCGTCTCGTCATCCACCTTGTGCACGAAGCGATCGTAGTAGTGTAGCACGGCGGGGATGATGCCCGCAGCGCCATTGGTGGGGGCGGTGACCACCCGGCCACCGGCGGCGTTCTCCTCGTTGACCGCCAGCGCAAAGAGATCGACCCACTCCATCACCATCAGCGGATCCTTGTTGAAGTTGGTCTCGCAGCTGAGCTGGCGGAACAGCCCCGGGGCGCGGCGCCGTACCTTGAGGCCGCCCGGCAGCACCCCTTCGCTCTTGCAGCCTCGCTCGACGCAGCCCTGCATCGCCTGCCAGATCTTGCGTAGCCCCGCTTTTATCTGCTCATCGCTGCGAAATACCCGCTCATTGGCGAGGATCAGCCCCGAGATGGAGAGGCCGCTCTCCTGACAGTGGGCCAGCAGTTGGGCGCCGCTGTCGAACGGATAGGGGACAGGGTGTTCGGCATCGGATTTGGCGGCCTCTTCTTTGGCGGTGGCAAAGTGGCTCTCTTCAATGATGAAGCCGCCCCCGATGGAGTAGTAGGTCTGGCTGAAGCGCAGGTTTTCCTCTTTATCAAAGGCCCGCAGAGTCATGCCGTTGGTGTGGGCCGGCAGGGTTTTGCGGCGGTTGAAGATGATGGCACCGGTGCGCGAAAAATGGCTTGGTTGCTCGCCTGCCAGCTGCAGGCTCTGCTCCTTTTCCACTCGAGCCAGAATGGCGGGAATCGCATCGATATCGACCGATTCCGGTTCAAAGCCCGATAACCCCAGAATGATCGCCTTGCCGGTACCGTGCCCTTTGCCGGTCTGGCCCAGCGAGCCGTAACACTCCACTTCGACCCGCATGACTTGTGGCAGATGCCCTTGCAGCTTGAGCTGCTGGACGAAGGCATAAGAGGCACGCATGGGGCCGACGGTATGGGAAGAGGAGGGGCCAATTCCGATGGAAAACAGGTCAAACACGCTGATCATGACATCAATCCGGTGATGGTTTATGTCTGTTTATTCTAGGATTTTTGCCATGGATAGGAAGCGGGGATGTGCAGTGCTGTGACATGGACACAGATAATGGGGCTGGGGGGGACCAAGAAAGTTGAAGGGGCTGATCCCCTTCAACCGGCCTGATCAGTCGAGAAATTCGCACAGATAAGCTGTGGGGGTTTTCACTTCCAGTTTGAAGGAGGAGTGACCGGCCACCAGGAAGGATTCACCCTGGCTGTAGGTGTGCCACTCATCTTCATCAGCCAGCTGGATGGTGAGGGCGCCCTTGATCACTGTCATCCGTTCGGGGGCGGCAGTGTTGAACAGGTAGTCACCGGCGTTCATCACCCCGACGGTTGATTTCTCCCCTTTTTGTTCGAAACCGATGGATTTTACATTTCCGTCGAAATACTCGTTAACTTTCAGCATCTTTACATCCCTGTGTGTACGTTTGTGCAGCCAAACTAGCACAATCTTTTGCCAGTTGTCATGGGGGATGAGGTAAAAATCGCCGAGACCGCTTTGAATCTTCACTTTTTCGCAAACTTATTAATAGCCAAGGTTAATGATTTGCTGATTTAAAACAGCAATTAAATGTGAGATAACACGCGCAAACAGGGGAATGGGCAGCCGCTCATTCCCCTGTTTGGTTAATTGCACTGGGAAAAGTGTGAATTTTGCTACATAAAGGAACATATTGTGTTAACTAAAGGACTCATTAAAAACATCGGCTTCCAGGTTGTGGTCGCCATGGTACTGGGCGCAGTGGTCGGCGCGTTCATGGGTGAACAAGCCACCGTGTTTGCACCGCTCGGTACCCTGTTTATCCAGCTGATCAAGATGCTGGTGATCCCGCTGGTGGCGGTTGCCATCCTCTCCGGCGCCGCCAATCTGGGCGCCAGCCCGGCTGCGGGCAAGATCGGGGCAGCGACGCTGGCCTTCTTCCTCGTGACCTCCGCGTTGGCCGTGTTGCTGGCGCTGGTGATGGGGCAGATCTTCAAGCCGGGTGTCGGGGTCGATTTCGCTTCCGTTGCCTCCATGTTTGGCGGTGACTACGCCGATAAAGGGGCGCTGCCGGATGCAGTCGCCACCTTGCTTGGCATGATCCCCACCAACGTCTTCAACTCCCTCAACGAAGCGAACATCCTGCAGATCCTGGTGTTCTGCATGTTCCTCGGCATTGCGCTGGCCAAACAACCACGCGAGCGGGCCAAGCCACTGGTCGATGGGCTCAATACTCTGGTGGATGCCTTCGTCTGGATGATCAACAAGGTGATGATCATCGCACCACTCGGGGTGTTCGGTCTGATGGCTGAGGCCATCGGTACCTATGGCTTCGACGTGCTGACCCTGGTGCTCAAGCTATTCGTGGTTTATGTGGCTGCCATCCTTATCTTCGGCTTTGTGGTCTACCCGCTGCTGGTGATGATGTTCTCCAACACGCCGGTGATGAAGTACCTATCTGCCATGAAAAAGCCGCAGATCGTGGCCTTCTCCACCGCCTCTTCCATGGCGACCCTGCCGGTCAATATGGAGACCTGCGAGCATGATCTGAAAGTGACCAACGCGACCGCCTCCTTCGTGTTGCCGCTGGGTGCCACCATCAACATGAGCGGCAACGCCATCTATTACGGTCTGGTCGCCATCTTCTTCGCGCAGGTTTACAACATCGATCTGAGCGTCGGTGCCTGGGCGGCCATCATTGTGACCTCCACTCTGGGGGCGATCGGCCAAGCCGGTGTACCGGGCCCAAGCTTCCTGGTGGTTGCCGTGCTGCTGGCGGCCGGGATCCCCATCGAAGGGTTGCCGCTGCTGTTCGCGCTGGATCGTCTGTTCGACATGATCCGCACCTCCCTCAATATTACCGGCGATGCGGCCTGTGCTGTCATTGTTGACCGCTTCAGCCCGGAATATGACCCACAGCGCTGGAACAAGGCATAACTGCTTTGAGCTGGGCTGAGATATAACAGCCTTAAGCTGACACTGCGTAACGCGAGCCCCTGCCATGATGGCGGGGGCTTTTTTATATTTGCCGGACAAGTATCAGAGCAAAGGTGTGCACAAGAGATTGCTGACGGATGTAGCTGTGTTGAATGGAGAGCACGGGAGGGAAAACATCAGTTGTGGGCATGGGCCGTATGGCGTCAACCGGCCTGTTGTAGATGCCGGGGGAGGGGATTGTCAAACGGCGGGTAACAAAAAGGGGAGCCTTGCTCCCCTCGGATATGATCTGCTGCTGGTTCTACTCCATCAGGCCATATGGTTAAACCATCCTGGTTACACCCTTGTGGCGAAAGAAACAGCGTCAACGTGATGAAATCATATCTATGTTGACCATCTCGGCATTATTACTGAAAAGCGCCAGTTGGTGGCGATTAAACAGACATGGCAAAGAGGGTCGGTCCGGATTGATGCCTCTCTATCCGGCTCAGAACTGTGACAGTGAGGGCAGAGAGACAGCAACCAGGGTGAAAAACACCGTGAAAACGGCAGTAACGACAAACTCTTTCATTTTTCTCTCCCTAAGTTGTTGGTTGATGTAATCAAGATACCATATCAAGGGGGTAAAACAAGGTGTAAATTGATAAAATAGCTGTTTTATGTGCGTGGTTGGTTGAGATGGTTATTTTTGTCATATTGAGCTGATTTTATCACCTGCTCTGGTATGTCAGGCATTCAAGGTTCTGTTTTTATGATTATTTCATTTAAATTCAATTGGTTGGTGTGCTACTGGTTGGTTTGGTGGTGGGTTTTATGTGGGGCTCAAATGGCATTTTATAAGTTTTCACCCTCGCAATAGTGTCATTGAGGCCATAAAAAGTGCGCAAGGCAATGATTTGACGATTCCTGACGTAGATAGCCCATCCAAAAGAAGTCTATGGAGAGAGTCGGGTTGCCAACCCTTGTCACACCATCACTTTATCAGTCCAGAGTCTCCGCATTTTTACAGCAATACACTGGGGGCATAGGGAGGAGAGCCGTGCATCGAGGGGATACAGAGTGGCAGCTGGCTGTTTTATCACCGCCAATTTCCCCGTCGGCCTCGGAGTAGACATGGCCGTAGCAAGAGTGAGGTGCGCAATAGGCCAGAGGCGTATTCTCTGGCTGGGTTGGGCTGGGCTGGGCTGGGCTGGGCGGGAGGGGTGAGCAGCTATTTGCGTGGGCGATGCACCAGCGTGAGTCATGTGATTGCAATACGAGATCAGAGCCGGAGTATGGTTGGGTAAGATATCTGAGTCCCTTCTACAAGATTGAGATATAAAAAGTGGCGTATGACGAGGAGGCTGAACAAGCTCGTTTCAGGGGCGACAGAGCGCAGGCCAACGCAATCCGGTTCGCAGTAATAAAACACATCCACGACGATACCGGCACTCTGTTCGTAGGCTGATGCCGGTTGGTGTGAGGAGGGGCAGGTTAGTAATCTGTCCGATGGCGCAAGGGTTGGGATCAGGCAACCCGTAAGGTGAGGGCCACACAGCGTACCGATGCACCAGTTTGTGTAAGATATAAAAAAACCCTCCGATGGAGGGTTTTTGTCATCAACAGCCGGTTAAAAGCCGCGTGGCTTAGAACAGGGTGGTGGAGAGGTTGTAAAGCTCCTGATCGAACGGACGCTTCATGTTCTCGATGCAGTCGATGATGTCGTGGTGTACCAGCTCGTTGCGCTGGATACCGACGCAGCGACCACCGTGACCAGCCAGCAGCTGCTCAACGGCGTAAGCACCCATACGGCTGGACATGATGCGGTCACGGGCAGTCGGGGCACCGCCACGCTGGATGTGGCCCAGGATGGTGGCGCGGGTTTCACGACCGGTCAGGGCTTCGATGTCTTTAGCCAGTGCGTTCACGTCGGTAACGTGCTCGCAGATGGTGATGATGGCGTGCTTCTTGCCCTTGGCTTCGCCTTCCTTGATCTGCTTGAGCAGCTTCTCTTTGTCGAAGGCTACTTCCGGCACGATCACATACTCGGCACCACCGGCAACGGCGGCAGACATGGCCAGATCGCCACAGTGGCGGCCCATGATCTCGACCACGGAGATACGGTGGTGGGAGCTGCAGGTGTCGCGCAGGCGGTCGATGGCGTCAACCACCACGTTCAGGGCGGTATCAAAGCCGATGGTGAAGTCGGTACCGGCGATATCGTTGTCGATGGTGCCCGGCAGGCCGATGCAGGGGAAACCCTCTTCGGTCAGCTTCTTGGCACCCATGTAGGAGCCGTCACCACCGATGACGACCAGCGCATCGATACCGTGCTTTTTCAGGTTTTCGATCGCTTCGGCGCGCACTGCGGGGTCTTTGAAGGCAGGGAAACGGGCGGAGCCGAGGAAAGTACCACCACGGTTCACCACGTCGGAGACGCTGTGACGCTCCAGCTTGACGATACGATCCTGGTGCAGGCCGAGGTAGCCATCATAAATACCGTAAACTTCCAGGCCATGATGCAAACCGGCGCGAACCACGGCGCGAATGGCTGCGTTCATACCCGGTGCGTCGCCACCACTGGTCAAAACACCAATACGTTTGATTTGTTTGGTCATGAGTGCCTCTGGATCTGAGTTGTCAAATACGAATGTTTAAATAGACAAGCCACTTTTACTATATCGGCTTTCATATGGGATGCGGGGGCCACCATAGGAAAAGCGATACAAGAGAGGGGACGAGCCCCTCTCTTTGCCGTAATCAGCGATTACTTGGCAGCGCCAGCGATGATCTGGGAGAAGTCGTCCACTTTCAGGGACGCACCACCGACCAGGCCACCGTCGATGTCCGGCTGACCGAACAGGTCGGCTGCAGTGGCGCCAGTGACGGAACCGCCGTACAGGATCTGTACTTTGGCAGCAACGGTGGCATCAAAACCGGCCAGGTACTGACGGATGTGAGCGTGAACGGACTGAGCGATCTCCGGCGTGGCAGTCTTGCCAGTACCGATGGCCCATACCGGCTCGTAAGCGATAACGGCGTTGTTGAAGGAGGCGATGCCGCAACGGTCGATAACGGCTTTCAGCTGGGTCTCAACCACGTTCTTGGTCACGCCGGCTTCGAACTGCTCCAGAGTTTCACCGATGCACAGAACCGGGATCAGGCCGCCTTTCTGGATCGCTTCGTACTTGGCAGCAACCACGTCGTCAGTCTCTGCGTGCAGGGTACGACGCTCGCTGTGGCCGACCAGAGAGTAGGTGCAACCAAAGGCTTTCAGCATGGAGGGGGCGTTTTCGCCGGTGAAGGCACCAGACTCGTGAACGTCAGCGTTCTGGGCACCGTAGGCAATTTTGCTGCCAGCGGTCAGTTGTTCAACCAGACCCAAAAAGATAACCGGCGGGCAGACGGCGACTTGCACAGAAGGATGAGCGGCAGCAGCCGGGGTCAGTCCTTTGATCAGAGCTTCTACAGAAGCTTTGGTGCCGTTCAGTTTCCAGTTACCCATTACCAGGTGCTGTCTCATCTTGTATATCTCCTAGGCATTTGATTGCGCGACATTATATGAATTGAACCGAGCCCAAGATAGCTGACCCGGCGGCAAATGACGTAATTTTTTTTCGCTTTCCTGATCCAAATCAGGAATGAAACGCTTGATCGCTCATTCGTTAACCTGCCCCCGCAAGCGAGCCCACCATACCCCAATCCATTCGTGGATGGCAGCTTCGGAATACATCAGATAACGCCCTTTGGGTAAATAACTGTAGAGCGGCTGGGGTACCTGGCTCTGCTTGGCGGTGTAGTCGGTGGGGGCCGGCACGGCCTTGAGTCCCTGACCCTGATAGAGGGCCATGGCACGTGGCAAATGAGTGGCCGAACTGACCAGCGCCACCTCTTTTCCCTTGAGGTGACGACTGATACTGACCGCTTCATCATGAGTGTCTTTGTTGTTTTCAAACAACGTCATCCGCGAACGGGGAATGCCGAGGCTCTCGGCCATCCGGGCATTGACCTCGGCATTAGAGAGGGTATCCCCCGATACATAGCCGGAGAAAACCAGCTCGGCGTCGGGATAGGCCTGGGCAAGGCGAACCCCCTCTAGAGTCCGTGCCAGGGCGATATTGTTTTGCCAGGAGCGCACGGGCACTGCCGGGTCGCTGACATGGCCGTTGCCGAGCACCACGATGGCCTCGATGTTGGGATGCTGGCTCACCTCGAACGGCGGGAAGGTCTGCTCCAGCCCGCGGGCCAGTTCATAGCTCATCGGCCGCATCCCCATCAGCGCCACAATGAGCAGCGAGAGGGTGGCCAGCAGCTTGCCGGTTTTCTGAAAACGGGTGAACCAGAGCAGCAGCAGGGCGACCAGTAGCAGGGAGAGGGAGAAGGGGAGCGGCATCAACAGCTGACCCAGCCACTTTTTAATCACAAACACGACAGACACTTCCTTGAGTTTTCAGCAAATTCGGGATGTGACAGAATACCTCTCTTTTTTGGGATGGCCACAACCCTGTGGCGCTAATGTTGAGTTTCTCCTTGAAGCACGATCAGAGTTTTGACGGGCGCGCCGACAAGTTCGCCCGCAACATTTACGACTCCACCAAGGGGCGCATCCGCACCACCATTGTCTGGAGCGACATCGAAGCCTGCCTGGCCCGCCTTGGCAACCGACCGCTGCGCATCCTCGATGCGGGGGGCGGTTTTGGCTATTTCGCCCAGAAGCTGGCGGCCATGGGCCATCAGGTGGAGCTGTGCGATCTGTCAGCAGAAATGCTGGAACTGGCCCGCAGCCAGATCGTCGAGAAGGGGCTGGAAGACAAAATTCGTCTCATCCATTGCCCCATTCAGGATCTGAAGCAACATGTGACCGGGACCTTTGATCTGGTGCTCTGCCATGCGGTGCTGGAGTGGCTTGCCGAGCCGCGCCAGACCTTGCTGGGTCTGTTCCCTTTCGTCAATGCCGGGGGCATACTGTCGCTGCTTTTTTACAACCGTCATGGCTTGCTGTTCCAGAGCCTGGTGGTGGGCAATTTTGACTATGTGCGCCTTGGCCTTCGCAAGAAGCGGCAGACTGCGCTTACGCCCACCAATCCCCAGTTGCCGGAGCAGGTCTATGACTGGATTGGTCGCGGGGGGCTGCGCATCATCGGCAAGACCGGGGTGCGGGTGATCCACGACTATATGCGTCACAAGCAGGATCAGGTGGAGAAGTTCGACGATCTGCTGGCCATGGAGCAGCAATATTGCCGTCAGGAGCCTTTTGTCTCCCTCGGTCGCTATATCCATGTGATGGCCCAGAAGCCGGCCAGCTGATTGCTCGCGGTTCACGTCGATGTGAACCATGTTTTCGATGCTACCGGATGTAGCCGCGCGCATGATTTTGCGCCCAATACAACAACGAGATGACAACATCATGATGAGTACATCCCGTACCCTGCCAGAGCGTTCTTTGCCGGAGCTAGTAGGGTGGGTCAGGCAGGAGGGGTTGGCGCTGAGCCTGCCGACCGACCGGCTGGCCTTTCTGATTGCAATCAAGACCCTGTCCGAAGATGAGTCGGACCTGTCGGAAGCGGCGCTGCACGATGCCTTTGGCTATGTCAGCAGCGCCTTCGGCCAGATGGACGAGACCCTCACCGGTCGCGCCAACAACGCTATCAACGATCTCATTCGCCAGCAGCTGCTGTCGCGTTTCAACACCGACATGGTGGCGGGGGAGAGCCTCTACCGCCTGTCGCGCCTGGGTGTGAGCATCGTCGACTTCTTTATGGATCAGCGTCAGGTTGACTCCATCAAGCTCTCCATCCTGCTCGAGCACCTGGCTTCCGAGCTCGACACCGCCCGCAAGGCGGCGCTTGAGACCAACACCCGCGAGCAGTGGGATGCCGAGGTGCTGCCGCGCCTCACTTTCTCGCTGGAAGAGACGCTGGGGCGGATCGATCTCACCCAGCGCGCCATGGATGAGCAGCAGAATCAGGTCAAGAGCGAGATTGCGGCCCTGCTGACCCAGAACTGGGTCGATGCCATTCACAGCTGCGAAAAGCTGCTGCACGAGACCGGCCAGACCCTGCGCGAGCTGCAAGATACTTTGGATGCTGCTGGCCACCGCCTGCAGGCGGGACTGCTCAACATTCAGGAAGCGGCGCAGGGGCGCGACGATCTGTTCCACGTCGAGGAGCTGACTCACGCCTTGCAAGGTCGTCTTGACGTCATCACCAGCTGGGGTCAGCAGTGCATCGAGCTCTGGTCCCGCTACGACAGGCACGTCCACAAATTTATCCGCAACGCCATCGACATGGACAAGAACCGCGCCTTCAGCCAGCGGCTGCGCGACTCCATCCGCAATTTCGAGCAGCACAACTGGCTGCTGCGTATCGCCGAGGAGCCCCGTCTGCTGGAGCTGCGCGACGAAACCATCGCTATTCATGACGAGGAGGTGACCGGCGAGGTGCCCCTCGAGATGGAGTACATGGAGATGGTGGACATCAACCAGGAGCTGGCGGAGCGCATCGAGCGCTATCTGGCCCGCTACCCCGAGCAGGGCCAGCAGCTGGATCTGGCCGATGTGCTGCGGGAATACCTGCTGGACTACCCGGCCCATGCCCACTTCGATGTGGCGCGTCTTCTGATCGACCAGGCCGTGCGCCTGGGCCATGCCAGCGGCGAGCGCGAACTGCATCGCCAACCCGCATGGAAACCCATTAACCAAGCTGGATCCAAGGTTCAGGCCTATGTCATTGATCAATACTGAGTTTCCCTTGCCGCTGAGGCTCGCAGAGGCGATTGCCAACCCCTTGTTTCCGCGCATCGACACCGCCTTGCGCTCCGGTCGCCACATCAGTGCCGACGAGTTCGAGCAGCACTCGGCGCTGGTCGAATATCACAGCGAGCTGGAGATCTTCTACGGCCGCTATCAGGTGGAGCTGATCAAGGCGCCGGAAGGCTTCTTTTACCTGCGCCCGCGCCCGAGCTCCGACATCGGCACCACTGTGCTCTCCGAGCTCGATATGCTGGTGGGCAAGGTGCTCTGCTACCTCTACCTGAGTCCGGATCGTCTGGCTTCGGAAGGGGTATTCGCCATGGCTGAGCTGCAAGAAGAGGTGCTGAGCCTCGCCGACGAGAAGCAGCTGCTGCGGATGGTCAACAGCCGCTCCGGCGGTACCGATCTCGACAAGAAGAAGCTGCTCGAAAAGATCCGTACCTCCATGCGCCGTCTGCGCCGCCTTGGCATGATCACCGCCCTTGGCAACGGGGATAAATTCCGGGTCAACGAATCGGTGTTCCGTTTCGCCGCCGATGTGCGCTCCGATGAAGATCCGCGCGCCGTTCAGCTGCGGATGATCCAGGAGGGTGAAGCCATCTTCCACGACGACGAAATGCCGAGCAGCGACTCGCTCTTTGATGACATCGAGGCGGATCTCGATGAAGAACAACTGGATCTGGAGGTATAACCGGTGCGAGGCAAGTTCAAATCCCTGACTATGGTCAACTGGAACGGCTTCTTTGCCCGGACCTTCGATCTCGACCAGCTGGTCACCACTCTTTCCGGCGGCAACGGCGCGGGCAAGTCCACCACAATGGCGGCCTTTATCGCAGCGCTCATCCCCGACCAGTCACTGCTTCACTTCCGCAATACCACGGAAGCGGGATCGAGCAGCGCCTCCCGTGACAAGGGGCTCTACGGCAAGCTGCAGCGGGGTCCCTGCTACTCGCTGCTGGAAGTGATGAATAGCCGCGAGCAGCGGATCTGGGTCGGTGTCCATTTAGAGCAGATTCTCAATCGTGACAGCAAGGTCAATATCACCCCGTTTGCGCTGGTTGATGTGCCAGAACATTTGGTGCCAACCGACTTGCTCATGGAAAAACTGGATGACGGTCGGGGTAAGGTTCGAGCTTTTACCGATTTGAGTCGGGCTGCGGCGAATCTTGGTGCACTGAAGGTCGCCAAGTTCAATACGGTGACCGACTATCACAACTTCATGTTCGAGTTCGGTATCACCCCGAAGAAGCTGCGGGATCAAAAAGATCGCGGCAAATTCTATCGCCTGATTGAAGCCTCCCTCTATGGCGGTATCTCCTCGTCCATCAGCCGTTCCCTGCGTGAATACCTGCTGCCGGAAAACTCCGACATGCGCAGGGTATTCAAGGATATGGAGGCGGCCATCTATGAAAACCGCCGCACGCTGGATGCCATCAAGGAGACCCAGGGTCAGCGGGATCTGTTCAAGAACCTGATCACCGAGACCACCCACTATGTGGCCGCTGACTATGTGCGCAACGCTGCCGAGAAGAGTCGCCTCTCCGAGCTGGCCCTCAAGGCGCGCCAGGAGCTGGCGGACAAGCGCCGTATTCTGGCCGAAGAGAAACAGCGCGCCATCTATCTGGCCGACGAGGTGGAGCAGCTCACCAACCGTGAAAAATTGCTGACCGACGAGCTGGAGTCTGCCTCCGAGCATCTGGCCAAGGTGATGGCGGCGGTTTCCTTGCAGAAGAAGATCGAGATGTACCGCGCCGATCTGGCGGATCTCTCTGACAAACTCGAACAGCAGCAGGCGGTGGTGGAGGAGATCCACGGCCAGCTGCTGGAGGTGGAAGAGCGCAAGGAGCTGGCACAGGCAGAAGTCGACAGCCTCAAGACCCAGCTGGCCGACTACCAGCAGGCGCTCGATATCCAGCAGACCCGCGCCATCCAGTACCGTCAGGCGGTGCAGGCCCTCGATGCTGCCCGCGAGCAGTGCGAGCTGCCGGGGCTGACCGCCGAGCAGGCGAGCGACACCCTGCACCAGTTCCGCGCAGCCGAGCAGAGCCTCACCAGCCGGGTGCTGGGGGCCGAGCAGCAATTGGCGCTGGCCAAGGCAGCGGTAGCCGAGCACGAAGCGGCGCTGGCGCTGCTTTTGAGCATCGCTCCGGAAACAGTGCGCGAGGCCGCCTGGCCCACCGCGCAGGCGCTGCTCAAGCGTCACATCGAAGACAAGGCCCGTATTGCCCAGGGGCAGGGGCTGCGCGCTGCGCTGGCTCGCCTCGAGAAAGAGAGCGAAAGCCAGAAGAGTCTCTTCAAGTTGCGCGACGAGCTGCAGCAGGCCTCTGGCCAGCTGATTGCCAGCAGCGATGAGCTGGAGATCTTCCTCGAAGCCCAGCGCACCCGTCAGGAGGAGCTCTCCGAGCAGCAGGCGGAGGTGAACCAACGCCGCGCCAGCCTCGAGCATCAGGGCACCCAGCTGGGTCGCGATATTGCGGAGCTGACCAAGCTGGCGCCGCGCTGGCTCAAATCCTTTGAAAAACTCGAGCAGCTGCGCGAGCAGAGCGGCCTGCCGCTCGCCACTGCCGAAGAGCTTTCGGCCGGTATGCAGACAGTGCTCGACATGGAGCGCGAGTTCGAGCAGGAGAGCAATCGCATCGCGGCGCAGAAACAGGCGCTGGAGCTGCAAATTCGCAACCTGCAGCTGGGTGCTGGCGAGGCGGATCCGCGTCTTGCCCGCATTGCTGAGCAGGTGGGGGGCGTGCTCCTCTCCGATGTCTATGACGACATCTCCATCGACGATGCCCCTTACTACTCCGCACTCTATGGCCCGGCTCGCAGCGCCCTGGTGGTGCTCGACCTTGAGGGCGCCATCGAGCGGCTGAAAAAGCTGGAAGATTGCCCCGAAGATATCTACCTGATTCAGGGTAACCCCGACTCCTTTGACGAGGATCTGGTGGAAGCCGACGAGCTGGGCGATGCCGTGCTGGTGCGCACCAGCAAGCGTCAGGTGCGCTTCTCCCGCTACCCGGAGCTGCCGCTGTTTGGCCGCGCTGCGCGGGAAAAACGGATCGAGCAGCTCGACCTTGAGCGCGAAGGGCTGATCGAGGGTTACGCCAAGGCCGCCTTCGAGCAGCAGAAGTACCACCGTCTCTACGGTCACTTCCGCGACTTTATCGGCCAGCATCTGGATATCGCCTTCCGCCCCGACCCGGAAGCCGAAGTGCAAGCCAAACAGGCCGAACTGCGCGCGCTGCAAGGGGCTATCGGCGAGTGCGACAAGCAGCTGAGTGATGCCAAAGCTGCGGCCGCCCAGCTGACCCGCCATATCCAGCTGGTGCAGGGGATGCTGCCCTTTGCCCACCTGTTTGCCGAGACTGATCTGGCGGCCCGCCTCGAGGCGGCTCACGCCGATGTGGAAGCCCTGAAACAGGCCGAAGCCTTTATCGCTACGCACGGCAAGTCGCTGGAAAAACTGGAAACCATGGTGCAGGTGCTGCGTCAGGATCCGCAGGATCTGGCCGCGCTGCAGGCTGCCTATGATGAGGTGAGCGACCTGCTGGCCGAGCAGAAGCGCCGTTGCTACGCCCTCGATCAGCTGGTGGCCCGTCTGCCGCACTTTGCCTATCAGGATGCGCAAGACCTGCTGGGCAAGGCCTCCGAGATGAGCGAGCGACTCAAAGAGAAGCTGAAAGCGGCCGAGCTGGCAGCCCGCACCGCTGGCGAGCAGCACAAGCAGATTGCCCAGCGCCACACCGAGGCGTTGCAGCTGCGCACCGCGCTGAACTCCAGTGTCGAGGCCAAGCGCCAGACCCTGACCGAGTTCGAGCAGGAGCTGGCGGCCATGGGCCTTACTCTCTCTGCAGATATGGAAGAGAAGGCACGAGCCCATAAGCAGGAGACAGATGAGCTACTCACACGAACTCGCAGTCGGCGTAATCATGCTGTGCAGCAGTTAGGGTTTTGCAAGAAAGATATCGAGAGTCTTACCGAGCGGCTCAAATTGGAGAGCAGGGATTACTATAGCGCTCGTAAATCTCTGGTTGGTCACAAGGCGAACTGGTCGCGGGTGGTGCGGCTGGCGCGGGAGACCGACGTCGAGAAGCGCCTCAACAAGCGCGAGCTGGCGTACCTTGACAGCGACGAGTTGCGATCCATGTCAGACAAGGCGCTCGGTGCCCTGCGGCTTGCAGTAGCGCACGACGAAGATCTGCGCGATGCGCTGCGCCTCTCCGAGGGCAACCGCAACACCGAGCAGAAGGTGGCCTTCTATGTGCAGGTCTACCGTTTCCTTAAAGATCGCATCCGCAACGACATCATCCGCTCCGATGATCCGGTGGAAGCGATCGAAGAGATGGAGATCGAGCTGGCCCGTCTGGCCGATGAACTGAAACTACGAGAAGAAAAGTTGTCGCTTTCCTCCCATGAGGTAGCAGCGAAACTCACCAACACCATACGCCGCGAGCAGAACCGTATCCGGGTGCTCAACCAGGGCTTGCAAAACATCGCTTTCGGTCTGGTTCGCGGGGTACGTCTTAGTGCTAATACTCGCGAGGCCCATACCCGTCTGCTGACGGCGCTGGCGGATCAGAGTTCCATGCATAATGATTTGTTCGCCGACAAGGAGCTCAGCTTCTCCGAGGCGCTGGCCAAGCTGTTCCAGCGCCTGAACCCGCAGATCGAGCAGGGCGATCGCAGCTATCAGGTGATGGGCGACGTGCTGCTCGACTATCGCAACTATCTGGAGCTGGAGATCGAGGTGCAGCGCGGCGCCGATGGCTGGCTGCGGGCCGAGAGCGGTGCGCTCTCCACCGGCGAGGCGATCGGTACCGGTCAGGCCATCCTCTTGATGGTGCTGATCAGCTGGGAGGAGGAGTCCCGCCGTCTGCGCGGCAAGGATATCGCCCCCTGCCGTCTGCTGTTTCTCGACGAAGCGGCCCGTCTGGATGGCAAATCCATCGCCACCCTGTTCGAGCTGTGCGAGCGGCAGGATATGCAGCTGCTTATCGCGGCGCCCGAGAACATCAGCCCCGAGAAGGGCACCACCTACAAGCTCATCCGCAAGGTGCAGGGCAAGCACGAGCATGTGCATGTGGTGGGTCTGCGCGGCTTCGGCTTTGCCGACGACAAGCTGATTGCCTGAGAGGTCTCTGGCCCATCCGACACGGGATGACCGGTAACTAGTTGAAAGGGAGGCATTTGCCTCCCTTTTTACATGGAAGATATGGCAAAGTAGCCGCACGGTCGCTGCTGCCTGACAACAAGGCGAGTAACATGGTGAGTGCCTTGGACCGATGGCAAGGTGAGAGCTCCCGCCTGCAAACGTGTCGCCAGCGTCACCGGCCGTATCGAAGAAGAAAAATTGCGCATAGCGAAAAGAAGAAGAGAGGAGAGGGGAAAGGTGCAACATTTCCAGAAAGGGCTGCTGTTATCTCTTTGCCTGCTGCTGGCGGCCTGTAGCAGCCGTTATGACGAGAGCCACGGCGGCAGCTGGCGCGGCTATAGCGAAACCGGCTATGCCAGCTATTATGCTGACCGCTATCACGGCAAAAAGACCGCCAGCGGCGAGCGCTATCGCAACAACCTCAATAGCGCCGCCCATATGGAATTGCCCTTTGGCTCCATGGTGCGGGTCACCAATCTCGCCAACGGCAAGAGTGTAGTGGTCAAGGTCAATGACCGCGGCGCTTTTAAAAGGGGACGTATTATCGATCTCTCCAAATCTGCGTTTAGTTCCATCGGCAATATTCGCGACGGGATTATCAAAGTAAAAATAGAGGTGCTCTAGGCTGGGTGAACCCGTTTATACACGAAAATGGATGTTGATGAATGATATTGGAAGGCTGACATCGACCAGTCAGCCTTTCGGTAGATAAAGATATAACATTGACATGGATCAATATTTAATTCAGCTAAAAATGGATTTGTTATCAATGGAAAAAATCGATGATCGTGATTGATATTTATTTTAGCTTATCTCGCCTGTTCGGCCTTACTATGGGGCAAACGGAGGGATTAGTGATGATTATCTATGGTAAATATGGTGGTGCAGCGCTGAGAGCTGTTCATCTGATGGTGCAGAATAATTATGGGCATGCCACCGCCTGGGATATGGCTATTGCTGAAGCATTTGGTGGTGATATCAGTACAGGAAAATTCAAAAATAATCCAAAGGTAACTTTTTTGACTCTTTGCAGTCTTGGTTGTATCAGTTGCATCATGCCAGTTCATTATGTAGCTGCGACCAAAACCAGAGAATATGTGTTGGCTGCCATTGATTTATTGTCACACAAGGATATTACCAAACCGATTAATCCCGAGCAGTTATGGCTGGAGGTGATCTCGGCCTGTAAGAGCGGCAAGGTTGTGAAGCATAACAATCAGATGGATGTCATTCTGACACTCTGGTATGCCGGTGTGCTCAATCCCGAGTGGGATAGGGATGCCATCAGGATAGACTATCGACGAATATAA
Organism: Aeromonas sp. R2-3; assembly: GCF_040908375.1. Classification (NCBI taxonomy): domain Bacteria; kingdom Pseudomonadati; phylum Pseudomonadota; class Gammaproteobacteria; order Aeromonadales; family Aeromonadaceae; genus Aeromonas; species Aeromonas sp. R2-3. The sequence continues at coordinate 83,192 of NZ_JBFODP010000032.1, forward strand.
AAAAGCCAAGGTAATGAATACCTTGGCTATGAAACATCAATTGGTTCTGGTCAGGGATGCACTATCGGAGTGTGCGAATGGCTTGCCATACACCATCAGGTTGGTGGTTTGACTGTATTTGAGAAGATCTTTCTCTGAGAAGTCCAGAGTCATCGAGAAATCCGTGGTGGAATCATTAATGGTCATATAATTGCTTTCCGCAATACCGCGCTTGCCCGTCTTGAACTCGATTTTGTTACCCGCTTTGCCTTCAGTGACCACACAGACTGCACGGGGTATACAGTATGAGTTGTAAACAAGCTGATTAGTCTTGTCATAAATCAGATAGCCGCGTTGGTCATGAAATTTCCCATTATCGCTTTTTCTGAATACTTCCTGTTTGTAATACATGGCTACCAGATATTGTTCGCTGGCATTTTTAGCATCGGCTGCCGGTTCAAAAGTAATGACTTCGTAAAAGGGTTCCACTGCCGCCCCCCTTTGCCAACTTTGCTACCCTCCTGGCCGGGTGCTACATCTACACCACCAGCATCGGTGCTTTTCCATGTGCCAGCCAACTGAGCTAATGGACCAAAATCCAGACCGTTGATAATAGTGCTGGACTCTGCGTGAGCGAGCGTGGCACAGGTAATTAATGCTATGGGTAAGATAACTTTATTCATTATGATAACTCCATCACTAATAATGACTTGCGAATAAATATGTTCAGCAAAGTAATTGTTATAACGCACCAAGGATGTGGTCAATGATATTGAGTGATGGTGGTTCGTTTTTGTGAGGTATGATTTGCTTTTTCGTGGCTAAATAAATTGAATTTGATATAAGACAATGTTGTATTTTTTCATCGCGCTTCCTCAGATATATCGTGATAGCGATAAAGGAACATTGACATGATGCGATGATCATTATGTCTCCGGCGTGAATATTTCACTCAGCCCCATCAATTGAAGGCGATAGCCACTAACTCTGCGGCACCCTGACCCCTTTATCGAGATAGAGGCTACTGTAGTTGGCCCTGTGGGTGACAAACATCACCTGATGGCGGCTGCCGTCGGAGAGGATAAGGAAATCGCCCGCTTGGGCAGGGCTTTGCAAGGAGACCTCCTGCTCGGGGGCGGTCAGGCGATCGACATCTTCCTTGAAGGTGAGGGTGTAAGAGAACATATGGCGCTCCACTGCTGGCTCATATCAAACACTCCGTTGAAGGTAGTTGCTGGCATGGGCGCGCGCGGCGCCCGATTGGCGCTGTTAGACCAAATATCAGCGATGAGAACGTGCGTGGCTTCAGTCGGGTTGTTCTGCCGAGGTGCGCTTGAGGCGTTTACATCAAGGCCATTGGTATCAAAACGATGGTAAAGGGGCGAAAGGGGGATGAAAAAACCGCCTATTGGCGGTTTTTCTTATGCGATGGGCCCTACTTCAGGGCCTTCTTCAGCTTCTTGATCTTGCCTTCATGCTTGGCAATTTTCTCAAGACGAGCGGCGATCTTCTTTTTGATCTCTTTCTTGCTTGCTTTGGCCATCGGTGGCGCTCCTTTGCAGTGGGGACACATGAGGTGTCAGTGTGGGTCTTCCCTTTGACGTCCCAGAGTGCCACAGGGCTCCTTTATGAACCAGCACTCTGTTGCTTTAATAGCCAGCTCGCTATAACTGCAAGGGGCTGAGCCAGCGCAGCAGTTGCTGGCCAACCTGCGGGCTGCCGAGCAGAGCCATATGGCTGGTGCGATAGACAATCAGGGTATGGGCGGGCAGGAAGGCAAGCTGATGGCGCGCCTCGCTGTGCTGACCGAGGGCGCTGCGTAGCGGCACCAGTCCATCGCCAATCAGCCGGTCGGCCAGCAGGCTGCGCTTGGCGGCAGTGGTCGCGGCGATGGCATAGCAGTTGACGCCACCGGGCAAGGGGAGTGGGACGCGGGGATCGCGCAAGGGCGCGGCGGGGTCGGGTTGGGCCACTTCATCGATCACCTTGCCGTGGCGCAGATCCTTGATGCCAGCACTGCGCAGCCGCGCCAGTCTGACGAAGGGTTCGCTGTAGGCTGTGGCGGGCAGCAACTGCTCCAGCCAGTGACCGGCATGTTCGAGCGGCGCGCCGTGGTGTGGTGTGCCGAGAAAGATCAGGTTGGCAAGGTGCGCAGGCCAGGTGAGCCCGGCCACGCCGGCATGCTGGCAGGCGCTGCGGGCAATTAGTCCCCCCATGCTGTAGCCCATTATCGTTATCTCTTTGAGCTCTCCCGGCCAGTGGGCGAGCAACTGCTCCAGCAACAGGGCAAGTTGCTGCCCGTTTTGTGTGATGGGCAGGCCCGAGTTGTAGCGCAAATAAAGAGGCTGATAGCCAAGCGCGTTGGCAAGTTGCTCTCCGTGATTGACCGGTTTGCCTTGATGCTCGGTCTGCCATTGCAGATCGTTCATGCAGAGGCCATGGATCATCAGCAGCACCCGTCCCTCGCGGGGTAGATCCTTTGGCATCGCCTGCCAATCGAGGGGCTTGCCCTGATAGCGCAGGGTCATGGGGGTGGCGAGAGCATTGTGGTGCTCAACCAGCTTGTCCCCCAACACGCCGTTGAGCGTGGCGATCAGGGCCGCGCGTTTCGGGGTTTCGGGGATCTGGTGGGGCGGCGGTGTGGCTGGCAGGCGGCTGAGCAGATGGTTGATGCCGCTGCTTAGGTTGTTGGCGGTGCCATGTACCCCCTTGTAGACCAGTCCGGTGATCCTGGATGTCTTCCCCTCATCCCGTCCCTTGAGCCCCATACCGCTCAGTACCGCCTGATGTACCGCTTCAGTGATCTCTACCGCGGCGGGCAGCGCCAGAGTCAGCAGGTGCGCCAGCTCGCGGATATCCGAAAGATGCCAGGAAGAGGATGGCGAGGGGTCTGTGGCGTCGGTCATGGCAAGCCCTTGTGAAAGCGGGTATCGCGTTGTCGTGCCGCGAAGAGCGCAGTGTATCTCTATATCAAACCAGCTTGCGCCCTTTGTGGCGGGTTTACCAGTAACGGGCCATGCATGGCGGGGCTGATAAGAACCGCTTGCGAAGCCGGTCACGGTAATGACAGGGAAAATCATCTCTACTTCGTCATATGAAGCCACATGGAGAGGTGAGGATGTCGCTGTTTAATGAGGTGCGGGTACAGGATTTGTGTGCACGGTTGCTCGATAGCCAGAACGAGAAGGGCAGCTCCCTTGAGAGTCGGCATGGCCGCGAGTTGAAGGAGTTGCTGCAGGCTGTGGGCGGAGTCGAGTCAGTTGGGCGCAGTTCCCGTCATATATTGACCGACGCGGGGCGGACTTTTCTGACCAGACAACTGGCACGGGCTGCGCCCCCCGAACCGGACAAGGGGGAGCAGCTGCAACGAATGGGAGTGAGTTTGCCTGCACGGCTCAATCAGGCCTGCTTTTATGCCCTCTGGCATGGGGACAGCAAGCATCCGCGATCAGCATCCCTTGCCGCGCCACTGCTTGCGAAATTGTCGCTAACTCAAGATGAGGTGATCCGCATCCGTACCCTCGAACCGCTCTCACTGGTCGATCAGCAGGGTCAGCAGCACGATATGACGGCAATGCTGGCGCTGCTGGGGGAATTGGCGTTGCCGGAGCGGACTATGGACATGCTGGCGGCCATCGGCTGGCAAGGGGAGCGGGTCATTACGGTGGAGAACAAGGGTGCCTTTGTCGACTACCCGCTGCAACCCGGGCAACTGCTGCTCTTTGCCCCCGGTCGCAATACTACCCTGGCCAAACAGCTGATCCCGCTGCTGCCTGCGGGCGTGCAGTGGGCCCATTTTGGTGATCTCGATCAACGGGGTATCGATATTGCCATCGAGCTGGCGCGTGAGCTAAATCGACCGGCCATGCTCTGGCTTCCCTGTGAGTTGCGGCCTTATCTGGATCACTATGCCCGTCCGGTGCGCACCTTTGCAACGGACAGTGGCAAGGTGCCCTGGCGTTTGACGACGCAGGCTGATCAGGTTGATGGTCATGGCGCGTCGGCAGGCGTTCCCTGGCTTGAGAAACTGATCACAGACGGGACTTGGTTGGAGCAGGAGGTATTGATTCTGGCCCCTCACTGGCGGATCTGGTCATTGGAAGAGATGGGCAATCAGGTGTGAAACGGGGAGCCCGCGCTCCCCGTCATTTCGTGGTCAGCTGTTTACTTCGCGTTGATGGGCCCCTTGGTGCCGGCATCATTATCGACCCAGCCATCTTCACCCTTGATGCGGCGATCCCCCTGAATGGTGTAGATGACCATGCCATCCTTGAACACCAGCGCGCCATCGGATTTCTTGGCATTGACCTTCTTGTCGTTGACCCATACCTGATCCTTGCCATCGATGCGGATATTGGCCACGGTGGCGCCGGTTTGGGGGAAGGTGGCGATCCAGTTGCCCGCATAGGGGCTGGCGCTGGTTGCCGCGGCCGGAGCATTGCCAACACCGGCAGCCGCGTTCTCAGCCTTGGTTTTGTTGATATCGCAGCCATTAAGCTCGCTCACCTGAGTGCAGCCCGAGCGCTCCAGCTTCTGCTCATAGCTCAGATCCAGACCGCCCTCCGCGGCTGGGGCGGCCGTGCCAAATCCCGCCTTGGCATTTTCCGCTTTGGTTTTGTGAATGTCACAGCCCTGCGCCTCGGTAACCTGGGTACAACCGGAGCGCTCCAGCTGCTCGGCATATTTGGCGCTGATGGCGTGGGCAGGGGTGATACCGAGCAGGGTCAGGGTGATGAGCAGAGCAGCATTCCTGGACATAGATAATCCCTCAAAGATGTAAGTCATGCAGGTTCATCCGCGCAGTTGCGGTAGTGAACGTCGGCCTCTCCTGAGCATCCGAGACAGATGCACAGCTGGCGTATTCACGTTAGCACCTTGGGCCAACCGCGCCCAGCGATGTGGCCGGAAGATAAGGCGAGAGGTGATACGGGCGGGGAGCGAAGGGGAGACGAGATAGCAGCAGTGTCAACGCTGGAGAGATCCTTCCAAGAGAAAAGGTGTTGCGGGCATTATCATAATGATAACGACAGCCCAGCTGATATCATTTCAGCCCCTGAAACTGACCTTTGATGATAATTCTCACCGATGCCGAGATATCGCCTCTGATTATTATCACCCGGCTATTTTATGGCTTGGCTGATCCGCTCACCTTTTTATTGAATAAACCGCTTAAATAGCCGCTGATTTTGTGGGTGGGATCACACACTTTCGCCATTTATTAATATCTGCCTGCATTTTATTGGTTTGGCATGGTTATTGATTGCCTCATATCGACGCTAACCGACGCGCTCACCCACAACCGGGATGCTGGTGACATCGTGAGTGAAAGGGGAGCTATCCATATCTCATCCAATGATTGGGGCGAACGATGAAAGCAGTTAACGAATTAATCAAAGAGATCAGAGCACTCAAATCCAACCTGCATGAAAAAGATTTTCTGCTGACCTGGGAGCAAACGCCTCAGGAGCTGGAGCTGGTATTGAAACTGGCCGAATCCCTCAAGACACTGCGCGCCGAAAATATCTGCACCAAACTGTTTAACAGCGGGCTCGGTATCTCGGTTTTCCGCGATAACTCCACCCGAACCCGCTTCTCTTACGCCTCTGCACTGAACCTGCTCGGTCTGGCCCAGCAGGATCTGGATGAGGGCAAATCCCAGATCGCCCACGGCGAGACCGTCCGTGAAACGGCCAATATGATCTCCTTCTGCGCCGATGCCATCGGCATCCGTGACGACATGTTCCTCGGCGCCGGCAACGCCTATATGCGCGAAGTGGGCGCCGCACTGGATGAAGGGTTCGAGAAGGGCGTGCTGCCCCAGCGTCCGGCGCTGGTCAACCTGCAGTGTGACATTGATCACCCGACCCAGTCGATGGCTGATCTCGCCTGGTTGCAGGAGCACTTCGGCAGCCTGGAGAGCCTCAAGGGCAAGAAGATTGCGATGACCTGGGCCTACTCCCCGAGCTACGGCAAGCCGCTCTCCGTGCCGCAGGGCATCATCGGTCTGATGACCCGCTTTGGTATGGATGTGACCCTGGCCCACCCGGAAGGGTATGACCTGATCCCGGACGTGATCGAAGTGGCCAAGGAGAATGCCAAGGCATCCGGCGGTAGCTTCCGTCAGGTCACCTCCATGGAAGAGGCGTTCAAGGATGCCGATATCGTCTATCCCAAGTCCTGGGCCCCCTACAAGGTGATGGAGCAGCGCACAGAGTTGCTGCGTGCCAATGACCACGCCGGCCTGAAAGATCTGGAGAAACACTGCCTTGAGCAGAACGCCAAGCACAAGGATTGGCACTGCACCGAGGAGATGATGAAGCTCACCAAGGGGGGCGAGGCGCTCTATATGCACTGCCTGCCCGCCGATATTTCCGGCGTCTCCTGCAAGGAAGGGGAAGTAACCGAAGGGGTATTCGAGAAATACCGTATCGCCACTTACAAAGAGGCGAGCTGGAAGCCCTATATTATCGCCGCCATGATCATGGCCCGTAAATTCTCAGCCCCGGCAGAAACCCTGGAAAATCTGATTAAAGAGGCGCAAAAGCGGGTGAAATAAATAACGGAAGGGCAGGGTGAATATTCATCCTGCCCACACTGTCGAACCCATTATTTCGAGTTTTCTCCCCGTGGTATCTGAATAACGGATCTCCCGGCGAGGCAGCTCTTTGTCAGGTAACGCCTAGTGAGGTAAGCATGTCCCAATTTTCGCTGAAGATGGATATTGCCGATAACCGCTTTTTTACCGCTGAGTCATCTCCGCTGTTTTCTCGCGCCGAAGCACAAAAGGCTCGCGCTTTTCATAAAAAACTGGCCGGTTATGAACCGACCCCATTGTGCGACCTGAAAGATCTGGCCGCCTATATCGGGGTGAAAAATATATTGGTCAAGGACGAGTCAAAGCGCTTTGGCCTCAATGCCTTCAAGATGCTGGGTGGCGTTTATGCCATCGCCAACCTGCTCTGTGAAAAGTACGGTGTGGCCATCGAGGATTTCTCATTCGATCTCATCAAACGCACCATCAAGGAGCCGATGACTTTCGCCACCACCACAGATGGCAACCACGGTCGTGGCGTTGCCTGGGCCGCCAAGCAGGTGGGTCAGCATGCGGTGGTCTACATGCCCAAGGGCTCCGCCCAGGAGCGGGTTGACCACATCCTCAACCTCGGTGCCGAGTGCATCGTCACCGACATGAACTATGACGACACCGTGCGCCTGACCATGAAGATGGCCGAAGAGCGCGGCTGGCACATAGTGCAGGACACCGCCTGGGAGGGTTACAGCAAGATCCCGACCTGGATCATGCAGGGTTACTCCACCCTGGCCGACGAAGCGGTTGAGCAGATGCAGGATATGGGCATCAGGCAGCCGACCCACGTGCTGCTGCAAGCCGGGGTCGGGGCGCTGGCGGGCGGGGTGCTCGGTTATCTGGTGGACTGCTTCGGGGCGAAAAACCTGCACAGCATCGTGGTCGAGCCGGATCAGGCCGACTGCATCTACCGCTCCGGCGTGGCGGGGGAGATGGTCAACGTGGGGGGCGACATGCGCACCATCATGGCCGGTCTCGCCTGTGGCGAACCCAATCCGCTTGGTTGGCCGCTGCTCAAGAGCTGTACCACCCAGTTTATCTCCTGCCACGACAAGGTGTCGGCATTGGGCATGCGGGTGCTGGGCAACCCTCTTGGCAATGACCCCCGCATCATCTCCGGTGAGTCCGGCTCGGTTGGTACCGGCGTGCTGGCGGCAGTGCGCCACCACCCGGATCGCGCGGCGCTGATGGAACGTCTGGGGCTGGATAGCAACTCGGTGGTACTCATCATCAACACCGAAGGGGACACCGATGTGAAGCACTACCGGGAAGTGGTGTGGGAAGGCAAACATCCTGCCTGCGATTAACCCCGGCTGTGAGTAATCCCTGCGAGAGCAGAGACTCGAATTGAAGCATTGATCGCGCCTCGCCAACGGGGCGCGGTAACGGGCACAGGGCGCTGCCGACGAACAGGCCGCGCACTCTCAGTTGTTATGGAGAATCACAATGAGCAAGCAAATTCCGTTTGAAATGGTGTTGGAGAAGGCCTACCAGTACAAGGCCGAGATGAGTCAGTTCCTGCGCGACATGATCGCCATCCCGAGCGAGAGCTGCGATGAAGAGCGCGTCGTGCTGCGCATCAAGCAGGAGATGGAGAAGGTTGGCTTTGATAAGGTCGAGATCGACCCCATGGGCAACGTGCTGGGCTATATCGGCCACGGCCCGCACCTGATCGCCATGGATGCCCACATCGATACCGTGGGCGTCGGCAACATGGCCAACTGGACCTTCGACCCCTATGAGGGGATGGAAGATCACGAGATCATCGGTGGTCGCGGCGCCTCCGATCAGGAAGGGGGCATGGCCTCCATGGTCTATGCGGGCAAGATCATCAAGGATCTGGGGCTGGAAGATCAGTACACCCTGTTGGTGACCGGTACCGTGCAGGAGGAGGATTGCGACGGCCTCTGCTGGCAGTACATCATCGAGCAGAGCAAGATCCGCCCCGAGTTCGTGGTCAGTACCGAACCCACCGACTGCCAGATCTACCGTGGCCAGCGTGGCCGCATGGAGATCCGCATCGATGTGCAGGGGGTCAGCTGCCACGGCTCCGCACCGGAGCGCGGTGACAACGCCATCTTCAAGATGGGCCCGATCCTTGGCGAGTTGCAGGAGCTCAGCCACAACCTCGGCAACGATGACTTCCTCGGCAAGGGTACCCTGACCGTCTCCGAGATCTTCTTCACTTCGCCAAGCCGCTGCGCCGTGGCGGACAGCTGCGCCGTCTCCATCGACCGTCGTCTGACCTGGGGAGAGACCTGGCAAGGTGCGCTCGACGAGATCCGGGCCCTGCCTGCGGTGCAAGCCGCCGGTGCCGAGGTCTCCATGTACCAGTACGACCGTCCGGCCTACACCGGTCTGGTCTACCCGACCGAGTGCTACTTCCCGACCTGGAAGGTGGAAGAGGATCACATCACCGTTAAAACCCTCTCCAAGGCTTATCGCGAGCTGTTCAACAAGGAGCCGGTGGTGGACAAGTGGACCTTCTCGACTAACGGGGTCTCCATCATGGGTCGCCACGGCATTCCGGTCATCGGTTTTGGCCCGGGTAAAGAGCCGGAAGCCCACGCCCCGAACGAGAAGACCTGGAAAGAGCATCTGGTCAAGTGTGCCGCCATGTACGCCGTGATCCCCATGCTCTATCTGGCCGAGCTGGACAAGTAAGGGGTCTGCCGGGTGGTGACTGCCATCGCCGCCCAGCTGTTGAAAGTGCCCCGTCTCCATTGAGGCGGGGCCTTGCTGTTTGAAGTGATGTTCGAGGTGGTGGGGATGAAACGGCTGATCAAAAACGGTGTGCTGGTCGATGCGCAGGGGGAATATCGTCAGGATCTGCTGATCGATAACGGGGTGATCTGCGCGCGAGCCGCCGCTATCCAGCCCGATGGCGAGACCGAAGTGATCGATGCCAGCGGCTGCTACGTGATGCCGGGTGGCATCGATGTCCATACCCACTTCAACATCGATGTCGGCATTGCCCGCAGTTGCGATGATTTTTTCAGCGGTACCCGTGCCGCCGCCTGTGGTGGTACCACCACCATCGTCGATCACATGGGATTTGGCCCGGCGGGGTGCAACCTGCATCACCAGCTGGCCCGCTATCACGACTATGCCGCCGATCAGGCGGTGGTCGATTACAGCTTTCACGGCGTGATCCAGCATGTGGATGACGCCATCCTCCACGAGATGGCCGCCATGGTGCAGGAGGAGGGGATCAGCAGCTTCAAGCTCTATCTTACCTACCAGTACAAGCTGGGTGATCACGACGTGTTGCGCGCCCTGGCCCGCCTCAAGGAGGTGGGGGCGCTTGCCACCGTCCATCCCGAGAACGACGCCGCCATCGCGGCGCGCCGGGCGGCCCTATTGGCCGCCGGTCACCATGAGCCCTGGTATCACCCGCAAAGCCGCCCGCTGGAGTGCGAGGCGGAGGCGATCGCCCGGATGATCAACCTGGCGGGGCTGGCGGGCAATGCGCCGCTCTATATCGTTCACCTTTCAAACGGACTGGGGCTGGAGTATCTGAAATTGGCGCGCCGTCAGGGTCAGCCAGTCTGGGTGGAGACCTGCCCGCAATATCTGCTTTTGGATGATTCCTGCTACTACCGGGAGAACGGAGTCGACTATCTGCTCAGCCCGCCGCTGCGCTCACGCCGCGAGCAGGACAAGCTGTGGGTCGGCATCGCTGCGGGTGACATCGACACGGTGGCGACCGATCACTGCAACTTCTCCCACGCCCAGCGCATGACCCTCTCGGGCGGGGATTTCAGCCGCTGCCCCAACGGCTTGCCGGGCGTCGAGAACCGGATGCTGCTGCTGTTTGCCCACGGGGTGTTGGGGGGGCGCATCTCGCCGTCCCGCTTCGTGGCCCTCACCAGCGCCAACCCGGCGCGCCTGTTTGGCCTCTGGCCGCGCAAGGGCAATCTGCAACCGGGGTCTGACGCCGATCTGGTGCTGATGGATCCACGTGGCGAGACCCAAATCCGTCACGCCGCCCTGCACGACAACGGCGACTACAGCCCCTACGAGGGGATGCGCTGCCCCGGCCGGCTCAGGCTGACCCTCAGTCGCGGCGAGACAGTGGCCCGCGATGGCGAGTTTCTGGGGCAGCGTGGTCATGGCCGTTTTCTGGCCAGAGCACCCTTTGATCCACTGCTGGGCGAAGCGGTCAGAGAACAGCAATCAGCACAGCAATAGACAGAACAACAGAGTCGGTATGACACCGGCCCACCCTTATCATTGGAGAGCACAAGATGAAACAGAGAATCGTACTGGCCCTGGGGGGCAATGCTCTGGGCAATAACCTGCCCGAGCAGATGAAGGCGGTGCAGAGCACGGCGGGCACTATCGCCGACCTTATCGCCCAAGGGCACGAGGTGGTGGTCACCCACGGCAACGGGCCGCAGGTGGGGATGATCCAGCAGGCGTTCGAGGTGGCGGCTCGCCATGACTCCAAGGCGCCCCATCTGCCCATGTCGGTCTGCGTGGCCCTGAGTCAGGGTTATATCGGTTATGACCTGCAAAATGCCCTGCGCGAGGCACTGCTTGAACGCGGCATCCACAAGCCGGTCGCCACTTTGGTGACCCAGGTTGAGGTGGATAAAAACGATCCCGCCTTCCTCGACCCGAGCAAACCCATCGGCGGCTTCTTCAGCAAGGAGGAGGCCGAAGCATTGATGGCCAAGGGGGAGCGGCTCAAAGAGGATGCCGGTCGCGGCTATCGCCGGGTGGTGGCATCCCCCAAACCCGTCGATATCATCGAGAAAGAGACCGTCTCTGCCATGCTGGCTGCCGGTCAGGTGGTGATCACCGTCGGTGGCGGCGGCATTCCGGTGCTGCGCGAGGGCAATCACCTGCGCGGTGCCAGTGCGGTGATCGACAAGGATTGGGCCAGTGCCAAGCTGGCGGAGCTTATCGACGCCGACATGCTGATCATCCTTACCGCGGTAGAGAAGGTTGCCATCAACTTCGGCAAGCCCGAGGTGCAGTGGCTCGATCAGCTGAGCGTGGCCGATGCCAACAGCTTTATTGCACAGGGACAGTTTGCCAAGGGCTCCATGCTGCCCAAGGTGGAGGCGGCGCTCTCGTTCGCGACCTCCATGCCGGGGCGCAAATCCCTGATCACCTTGCTGGAGAAGGCTGCCGACGGCATTGCCGGCAAGACGGGAACCCTTATCAGCCGCTAGGTGTTCCAGCTCGGGTTGAGTGTGATTGCGGGGGCCGTCGGCCCCCTTGTTCATTTTGGGGCAGTCATGGTCAGCGGAGGATGAGCGGCGTAAGATGGCCGCCTTCAAGCGCGGGCAAGACGCCGAGAGCAGACCCGGCGCAATGAGTGACAAGAGGTGAGTAACAAACAAATGAGCGGAAGGATCAATATGGCGGCGCTGGTGGGATTGATCCTGCTCACCGCTATCTGGAGTTACAGCTGGATCGTGATGAAGCAGGTGATGCTCTACGCGGGGGCCTTCGAGTTCACCGCCCTGCGCTGCCTGTGCGGTTCATTGGTGTTGTTGCTGGTGTTGGCCCTACGTGGCCGCCGTTATCTCAAGCCCACCCCGTTTCGCTATACCCTGGCCATCGCCCTGTTCCAGACCTGCGGCATGGTGGGGCTGGCCCAGTGGGCCCTGATCAGCGGCGGGGCGGGCAAGGTGGCCATTTTGAGTTACACCATGCCGTTCTGGGTGGTGATCTTCGCGGCGCTCTTTCTCGGCGAGCGGATGCGCAAGCTGCACTATCTGGCGGTCGGGGTGGCAGCCTGCGGGCTGCTGCTGGTGATCGAGCCCTGGCAGTTGCACTTGGATTCCATGAAGAGTGCGCTGCTGGGGATTGCCTCCGGCATCTGCTGGGGGATCAGCGCCATCATCGCCAAGCGGATGTATGTCCGCCACCCCGGGGTGGATCTGATGTCCCTCACCACCTGGCAGATGATCTACGCCACCATGGTGATGGCCGTGGTGGCGGCGCTGGTGCCGGAGCGACCCATCGACTGGCAGCCCTATGTGTTTGGTGCGCTCGCCTACAGCGCCATCTTCGCCACTGCCATCGCCTGGAGTCTCTGGCTGTTTGTGTTGAAAAAACTGCCAGCGGGGATTGCCAGCCTCAGTACCCTGGCGGTGCCGGTGACCGGTGTGCTGCTCTCATGGTGGCTGCTTGGTGAAAATCCGGGGCCGGTGGAGGGGAGCGGCATCGCCCTTATCGTGCTGGCGCTTATCGTCATCAGCCGCAAGGGCAAGCGCTCTGTGGTGTCGGTGGCGGGGGAGACTCGCATCAAGCACGGCTGAGTCGATTGTCGGCAACGAAATAAAAAGGGCCCGCCATGATGGCGGGCCCTTTGTGTTGGCACACAGCCTTATCTACGCTGGGCCAGATGCATCATGGCCTCCAGCACGGCGCCGCCGATGGCGCGTGCCTTGTCCGATACCGTGGTGGCGTCGGCCCGCTCGCCTCTGGGGTCGATGTCACCGATCTTGAAGCCGACCGGCACCTCGATGCCATCGCTGAGCAGACCTCGCACCATGCCGGAGAGCGGCGCGATAATGGGGGCGTCCCCCACGTGAGCGATCACATCCCCCTCCTGCACCAGATCACCGAGCTTGATAATGCTCTTCATCACTCCGGCGACGGGGGCGCGTACCACCCGGCGGGCGGAGTGTCCCTCGATCACCCCGGGAATGCCGGTATTGGGCTGGGCAGGGCCCTGATAGATGACCCGGCCCAGATGATGACCGCGGTTGGTCTCGATCACCGCATCGCAGTCGCGCCCCGCCTCAAACCCCGGGCCGAGGGCCACCGTAATGGGGGCCATCTCCTTGTGGGTGCCGAGATTCTGCTTGGCGAGGATGGCATCCACCAGATAGCGGGGCTTGAGCTCGGCGAGGGTGGCACAGTCGGGGTCAACCAGCAGCGGAATGATGCCCCGATCCAGCTGCTCGAACGCTTGCTCAACGCTCTCGACCCGCTTGGCGCGCACACCCTCGACACTGGTTTCACCATCGAACATCCCTTGCGCGAAGGCGACGGTGCGGCGGATCACCGTGGGTTTGTCGAGATCCAGCATCACCACCTTGAAGCCGGCATTGTGCAGGCGCAGCGCGACGCCGGTGGCGATGTCGCCGGAGCCGCGCATCACCACCAGTTGATCCCGCTTGAGGCGCACGTCATCCTGCATCAGCCCACCCGATTTGCCGTTTTTCACTTGCAGCAGCTCGGCGAGAATGCTGATGGCGATCTCCTCGGGGGTCTCGGCACCTATGTTGTAGCCGATGGGGGCGTGCAGCCGCTGCAGTTGTTCCTGGCTCACCCCTTGCTGGCGCAGGGCCTGGGTGAAGGTCTGCACCTTGCGCTTGCTGGCGAGCAGCCCCAGATAGGCGAGGGGACGATTGATGAGCCGATCCAGCGCCTCCTTGTCCTGATGGTTGGTGGCGATGATGACGAAGTTGGCGGGCTCGATGGCCAATGTCTCGATCACCGCGCTGATGGTATCGGCCTGTTTGAGGTGAGTGCCGGTTGGGAAGTGATCGGGGTTGAGGCTCCCTTCAAAACAGTCACCGACATGGATATCAAAACCCAGTGGCGCGGCGGCATGGGCCAGCGCCCGGTTGACGTGACCGGCACCAATGAGCACCAGTCGTGGCCGCAGGCCATAGACATCGATATAGACCGACATGGCGCCGCCGCAATCCGACCCGACCGCATGTTCGCCGTTGCGGGCCATCCGGCCGTGGAAGATGCGCGGCTTGCGCTCTGCAATGGCCGCCACGGCCTCTTCGATCACCAGCCGCTCGATCATGCCGCCGCCGATGGTGCCGAGGATCTGGCCATCGGCCATCACCAGCATCTGGGCCTGATGGCGCGGGGTGGAGCCCCGGCTCTCGATGATCTGGGCCATGGCAAACGGCGTGTTCTCCTGTTCCAGTCGGGCTGCGTGTGCAAACAGATTCATAAGGTACCTCTTCTTATCCTTAAACCATCATGGGCGAGGCGGCTGTGCCTCATCCTGAGCGAAGTAACCGAGTGCGAGGCGAATGGGTTGTGGTTCGCGAACAGCCCCCTGCCAGATGGCGTGGATCTCGGGGTGGCGGGTATGCAGCTTTATCAATTCATCGAGCCACAACGCCTCATTTTGATAATCCCCATTGATAAACCAGATCCGGCGCGCCCTGGCCGGGGTGCCTTTGAACAGCCCCTCGGGGTGGGAGAGCAGCTGGTGAAACAGCGCCCAGTCGAGGGGGTCACCGGCCTCTATCCCGCACAGGGCCTGAAGCTCTGCCCAGCGGTGGATCTGCTGCGGGTCGGCCTTGGCCCCTACCATGGCGCCGCCTGTCAGGGCGATCACCCAATCACTGTGCTGAGGAATGCAAGGTTCGTGCAAAGCGGGCACTTTCAATAACTTGTGATGGGCGCCATCCGCTTCGACCAGGATGAGATCGAAGCGCTGCTGTCCCTTGATGAGATCAATCTGCTGGGGTGTGGGGCCCGCCACCTTGCCGCTGGCCTGATCGATATGGCTGAACAGGGCGACCAGCGCCGGGCCATCCGGCAGGGCCTGACAGCGGGTAAGTTGACGAACGGGATCCGTCTCGATAATCAATTCCCGATAGTGTGACGGGGCTGGCAGAAACATCCGGGTGGTGGTGGTAATTAGCACCCTTTTACCCTGTTGATAAAAATATTCCGCCAGCCAGAACAGGGTGCTGGTTTTTCCACCGGCGCCGCAGAGGCTAATTAAGGTGGTATGGCTATCAATATTTTTGGTGAGCGAGTTTAATAGTGGAACTATATCTGGAAATGCGACAGCAACAACGTGTGGGTGCGACATAATGACGACCAAAATAAATATCGAAGGGAGTGGAAAACAACGTTGCCAGGAACAAGTGCAGTGTGACTGTATAATAACGGCGGCGGGTTTATCTTCCCGAATGGGTACTTGGAAAATGATGCTACCTTATTGCCAGGGGACAATGCTTGATGCAAGTCTCAAAAATGCCCTGGCTTTTTGTCAGCGGGTTATTCTGGTGGTGGGCCATCGTGGCGAGGAGCTTCAAGCCCGCTACGGATCACGGCCGGATATTGTTGTCGTCCACAATCCCGACTATCGGCAGGGGCTGGGCAGCTCCATCCGCTGCGCCCTGGCGGCCAGTGACGCTGACTACCTCTTTATCAGCCACGGGGATCTCCCCTGTATCCCGCGCGATGTCTATCAACAGCTCTGGCAGACACGGGGCTGTGAGACACTCTTTCCCACCTGGCAGGGGGAGGCGGGTCATCCGGTGTTGCTGCCAAAATCCATCGCAAGGGAGCTGGCTACCGCGCCGGCACAAGGTTCGGTGCGCCGCTGGTTGCAAGGGCATCCACACCGTATGGTGCCAGTTGACAGCCCCGCTATCCTGTTTGATGTGGATACCCCGGAGCGCTATCAGGCGCTGCTGGGTGGCATTCTTGAAAATGAGAGTTAGCCCACGAAATAACCCTGTTTTAAAAAGATAACGGGGAGATAAATGGCGTATCAAAGTGATATTTCTCGCACTTGATCTGATAGGGTGAGTTCTTTTTAATCAGCTCATTAAGTAAATTCCAGAGTGATTGATAACTACTCGCAATACCCATAATGGTGGCATCGTAAATTCTCATCATTAATTGGAGCTGCCTCACGCTTTCACCCTAAAAAATAGTTTTGTAACTCGTTTTGTAACTGTAGTGGCCTGATTGTTGCTCTTCTCCTTGCCAAGGGGGAACACCCGTGCGGGATACCCCATTTATTCATGCTGCCAATGGGCAGAACAGCTGCAAGGAGATAGCCATGGGCGATATTATGCGACCCGTTCCGTTCAAGAACCTGCTGACCCGTATTTTTGCGGAATATAAAGAAAGTCAGAGCATTTTCGGTATTCCCGCCGCGCAATTCTATCGCAAGCAGGACGAGCGCAAGATCAAGGTGTTCGGTGAAACCTGCGAGACCCCCATCGGCCCGGCAGCCGGCCCCCATACCCAATTGGCCCAGAACATCGTCACCTCTTGGCTGACCGGCGGGCGCTTTATCGAGCTCAAGACGGTGCAGATCCTGGACCGTCTCGAACTGGAAAAGCCCTGTATCGACGCCGAGGATGAGTGCTTCAACACCGAGTGGTCTACCGAGTTCACCCTGCCCAAGGCGTTTGACGAGTATCTGAAAGCCTGGTTTGCCCTCTATCTGCTGGAGGAGGTGTTTGACCCCCGCCTCGATGGAGAGGCCAAATCCTTCATCTTCAACATGAGCGTGGGCTACAACCTTGATGGCATCAAACAGCCACCGATGCAGCAGTTTATCCACAGCCTGATGGATGCTAGCAGCACTCCGAAATTTGCCGAGTACCAGCAGGTGCTGCGCGAGCTGGTGTCCGACGAGCAGTTTATCGCCGAGCTGGGGCTGGGGGCGCGCCGCGATCGTCTGCAACAGCTGGTGGATCGCATCCCGGCCAATCTGGTGCACGGCGTCACCCTCTCCACCATGCACGGCTGCCCGCCGAACGAGATCGAGGCCATCTGCCGCTACATGCTGGAGGAGAAGGGACTCAACACCTTCGTCAAACTGAACCCGACCCTGCTGGGCTACCCGCGGGTGCGCGAGATCCTCGATACCTGCGGCTTTGATTACATTGGGCTGAGTGAAGAGTCGTTCGATCACGACCTCAAGCTGGATCAGGCCAAAGCCATGCTGACTCGCTTGATGGCGCTGGGGGCCGAGAAGGGGCTCACCTTCGGGGTCAAGCTCACCAATACCCTTGGCACCATCAACCGCAAGGGGGCGCTGCCGGGGGATGAGATGTACATGTCCGGCCGGGCGCTGTTCCCGCTCTCCATCAACGTGGCCGCCGTGCTGTCCCGTGCCTTCGATGGCAAGCTGCCCATCTCCTATTCGGGCGGCGCCAGCAAGTTCAACATCGCCGAGATCTTCGAGACCGGTATCCGTCCCATCACCATGGCCACCGACCTGCTGAAACCGGGCGGCTACCTGCGTCAGATCGAGTGCCTCAAAGAGATCGACGCCTCTGACAGCTGGGGCATGAGTCAGGTGGATGTGGCCAAGCTGGAAGCGCTTGCCGCCAAGGCGCTCACCATGGATTACACCCAGAAGGAGTGGAAGTCCGAGGACCGCATCGAAGTGGGTGGTGGCCTGCCGCTGACCGACTGCTACGTGGCGCCCTGCGTCACCGCCTGCGCCGTGCATCAGGATATCCCCGAGTACATTCGTCTGATGGGCGAGGGAGAGTATGTGGCAGCCCTTGAGCTGATTTATCAGCGCAACGCCTTGCCTGCCATCACCAGCCACATCTGCGATCACCAGTGCCAGTACAACTGCACCCGTCTCGATTACGACAGTGCGCTCAATATCCGCGAGCTGAAAAAAGTGGCGCTGGAGCGCGGCTGGGAAGGGTACAAGGCGCGCTGGCACAAGCCGGCAGGCAGTGGTGACAAGCACCCGGTTGCAGTCATTGGCGCCGGCCCGGCTGGTCTCTCCGCCGGTTACTTCCTGGCCCGTGCCGGCCACCCGGTCACCGTGTTCGAGCGCGAAGCGGATGCCGGTGGCGTGGTCAAGCACATCATCCCCGAGTTCCGCATTCCGGCTGAGCTTATCCAGCATGACATCGACTTTGTCGCCGCCCACGGGGTCAAGTTCGAGTTTGGTTGCGATCCGGCGCTCACCGTCGACAAGCTGCACGCCCGGGGCTTTAGCTATGTCTTCGTCGGCATCGGTGCCGACAAGAACGGGGGCATGCGCCTCGATGGGGGTCATGAGCGGATTTATAAGTCTTTTAACTTCCTGCGCAGCTTCAATCAGGGCAAACCGCTGCCGCTGGGCCGCCATGTGGCTGTGGTTGGTGCCGGCAACACCGCCATGGACTGCGCCCGCGCCGCCCTCAAGGTGCCCGGTGTCAGCGATGTCACCGTGATCTACCGTCGCAGCGAAAAGGAGATGCCCGCCTATCGCGAGGAGTATCTGGAAGCGGTGGAGGATGGGGTGCGTTTCTGCTTCCTCACCAATCCGGAGCGTTTTGAGAAAGATGGCAAGCTCACCGTGCGGATGATGGCGCTGGGGGATCCTGACGAGCAGGGCCGCCGCCGTCCGGTGCCCACCGAGCAGACCGAAGTGATGCAGATGGATGCCCTGATCACCGCCATCGGCGAGCAGCCTGACTGCGAGGTGCTCAAAGCGATGGGGATTCCCCTTGGCAGCGATGGCTGGCCCGAGGTGGATAGCCAGACCGGCGAAACCAGCCGTCGCAACGTCTTCCTCATCGGTGACGTGCAGAGTGGCCCGTCCTCCATTGTCGGCGCCATCGGTGGTGCCCGCCGCGCCGCGGATCTGGTGCTCTCTCGCGAGCATATCGCCAGCCAGCAGAGTGAAGTGACCATCCAGCCGTCGGGCAAGGATGAGATCTACCGCCGCAAGGGGAGCATCGCCGTCACCATGGTTGACAAGAACGAGCGCGATGCATTCGTGGCGCAAGAGGCGCACCGGTGCCTCGAGTGCAACTACCTCTGCAGCAAGTGCGTGGATGTCTGCCCCAACCGGGCCAACATCGCCATCGCGGTACCGGGCTTCAAGGATCAGTTCCAGACCCTGCACCTGGATGCCTACTGCAACGAATGTGGCAACTGTGCCCAGTTCTGCCCGTGGCAGGGCAAGCCCTATCAGGACAAGGTCACCATCTTCAGCCTGCCCGAGGACTTCGACAACAGCCGCAACCCCGGTTTCTATCTGGCTGACGGGGGCGAACTGCGGGTGCGTCAGGATGGCGAGACCTATCGCCTGACCATAGATGCCCAGAGCCGGATCAAGGATGCGCCAGCGGCCCTTGGCGACATGTGCCGGATCATCAGCCATGTCCATGCTCATCACCACTACCTGCTGGGGGCCGTCGAGGCCTGAGCGAACCACGAATAAGCGAAGGAGCAAACCATGTTTATTCTGAAGAACGTCACCGCGGTCCAGCTGGAGCCGACCCGGGTGCTGGAAGGGGTGGATATCGCCATCGAAGGATCGCTTATCAAAGCGGTGGGGCCCAATCTGCGGGCCCTCTACCCGGAGGCCAACTATCGGGAGATGGGGGGCAAGCTGGTGATGCCGGGCATCGTCTGTGCCCACAACCACTTCTACTCCGGCCTGTCGCGGGGGATCATGGCCAATATCGCCCCTTGCCCAGATTTTATTTCCACCCTGAAAAATCTCTGGTGGCGGCTTGATCGGGCGCTCGATGAAGAGTCCCTCTACTACAGCGGCCTCATCTGCTCGCTGGAAGCGATCCAGAGCGGTTGCAGTGCGGTGATCGACCACCACGCTTCGCCCAACTTCATCAAGGGTTCCCTGAATGTATTGCGCAAAGGGTTTGTGGAGGCGGGTCTGCGCGGCATGACCTGCTTCGAGACCACGGATCGCAACGGCGGCCTCGCCGAGCTGCAGGCCGGGGTAGAGGAGAACATCCTGTTCGCCCAACAGATCGATGCGACCAAAGCCAAGGGGAGCGAGCCATATCTGGTGGAGGCCCATATCGGTGCCCACGCCCCCTTCACCGTACCTGACGAGGGGCTGGCCATGCTGCGCGAAGCGGTGCAGGTCACCGGTCGTGGTCTGCATATCCATGTGGCGGAAGATCGCTACGACATGGCCCACGGCCACCACCACTATGGCAAGGAGCCCATCGCCCGGCTGGACGAGTTTGGCCTTATCGACAGCAAGACCCTGATCGCCCACGGTATCTACCTGAGCCCGGCCGACATCGAGCTGCTCAACAGCCGCGATGCCTTCCTGGTGCATAACGCCCGCTCCAACATGAACAACCATGTGGGCTACAACATGCACCTGCCGGAGTATCGCAATCTGGCGCTTGGCACCGACGGCATCGGCTCCGACATGCTCGAAGAGCTCAAGTTCGCCTACTTCAAACACAAGGATGCCGGTGGCGCGCTCTGGCCCGACAGCTTTGCCCGCTTCCTGTGGAACGGCAACACCTTGCTGGAACGCAACTTCGGCGCCAAATTTGGCCGCCTGGAGCCGGGCTACAAGGCCGACCTCACCATCTGTGATTACGACGCACCGACCCCGCTGGCGCCGCGCAACCTCGGGGGCCATCTCGCCTTTGGTATGGGATCGAACAGCGTCAACAGCGTGATGGTGGAGGGGCGCATGGTCTATCAGGATCGCGAGTTCCCGTTCGATGTCGCGCCCATTTATGAGCAGGCCAGCAAGGTGGCGAGCCGCCTGTGGCAACGGATGGATCAGCTGGCCTAAGGCCACCTTCCACAGTTTTGGACCGGATTGCCCGCCCTGTGGATTTTCCCGGCGGCGGGCAGCAAGAGTAAGGACGACACATGATTGAGCAATTCTTCCGACCCGAGCAACTGGGTCAGGCTTTGGAACTCAAGGCCAGTTTCGGCAACGACGCCGTCTACATGGGGGGCGGCAGCAAGCTTAACGCCGCCCCGACCCGCACCGACAAGAAGGTCGCTATCTCGCTGGACAAGCTGGGACTGAACCAGATTGAGCAACAGCACGGCCAGCTCCATATCGGCGCCACCGTCACCCTGCAGACCCTGAAAGATGATCCCCGCACCCCGGCCGCCCTGTGCGAGGCGCTGGGGTTTGTCTACTCCCGCCATCTGCGCAATCAGGCCACCATTGGCGGCGAAATTGCCTGCCAGCAGCAGGACTCCCCGCTGCTGCCGGTACTGCTGGTACTCGAAGCCGTGGTCGTGCTGGAGAACAACCTGCTGCAACCCATCGATGCCTATCTGGCGGGCCAGCGCAATGCCCTGGTGCTGGGGATTGTGCTGCCGGAGCCCGAACTGCGCTGCGCCACTCGCCGCATCAGCCGCAATGCCGATGGCCTGGCGGTGATGACCGCCGCCGTGGCCCTCGACAGCATTGGTGAGATGCGGGTGGCCGTCGCTGGCGTCACCCCGCAGCCGATGCGTCTGCGGGACCTGGAGCGCCGCGAACTGCACGATGCCGCGCTGGAGGCCGCCGTAAGCGAGCTGATTGCGCCCCGTGAAGATCTGGCGGGCAGCATAAGTTACAAGCGGTATATCACCGGCGTGGTAGTGGCGGATCTGCTGGTGGATTGCCAGCAGCAGGAGGTGCAAGCATGATGGAACTCAACTTTACCCTGAACGGTGCCCTGCGCACCGTCATCTGCAAAGCCGGCGACAATGCCCAGCGGGTGCTGTTCAATCAGTGCCGGATGCACTCGGTGCGCAACAGCGACGACGGCTTCGGTTTTGCCGGCTCCGACGCCATTCTCTTCAATGGCAAGGTGATCAACGCCTCCCTGCTGATCGCCGCGCAGCTGGATGGATCAGAGGTGCGCACCGCCGAGTCGCTGGGCAGCTGGAACCAGCTCAGTCTGGTACAGCAGGCGATGGTGGATGTGGGGGTGGTGCAGTCCGGCTACAACGATCCGGCCGCCGCGCTCATCGTCACCGACCTGCTTGATCGCCATCCTGAGCCTACCCGTGATCAAATCGACGATGCCCTCTCGGGCCTGTTTCACCGCGATGGCGGTTATCAGCAGTTCTATCAGGCCATCGAGCTTGCCTGTTCACGGATGAAGGATCCCGATTACCTGTGCCAGATCGCCCCCGAGTTTCGCGACGATTTGCGCCATATCGGCAAGAGCTGTCCGAAAGTGGACGCCGCCAAGATGGTGCAGGCCAAGCCCTGCTACGTGGAGGATCGGGTTACTGAAGATGCGCTGATCATCAAGATGCTGCGCAGTCCCCATCCCCATGCTGTGATCACCAAACTCGACGTGAGCCGCGCGCAAGCGCTGCCGGGCGTCGTGCATGTCATCACCCACCTCAACTGCCCGGATGTGTTTTACACCCCGGGTGGCCAGAGTGCTCCCGAGCCGTCACCGCTCGATCGCCGCATGTTCAGCCGCAAGGTGCGCCACGTAGGTGACCGGGTGGCCGCCGTGGTGGCCGAGAGCGAAGCCATCGCATTGGCAGCCCTGAAACTCATCGAGGTTGAGTATCAGGTGCTGCCAGCGGTCATGAATATCGATGAGGCGATGGCCCCCAATGCACCGCTGGTCCACGACGAGCCCATTGTCTACATGGCCGGTGCGCCGGCGGATCTCGAGCAGCAGAACGCCTGCTCGGTACGCCGTGGCGACGAGCACATGATCATCAACTTCCCCATCGGCTCCCGCCCGCACGAGAACCTGGCCGCCAGCGTCCATGGCCAGATCGGTGATGTGGCCAAAGGCTTTGCCGAGGCGGACGAGATAGTCGAACGCACCTACGAATCGACCCAGGCCCAGCAGTGCCCGACCGAGCCGCACATCTGCTTCACCTACATGGATGGGGATCGTCTGGTTATTCACGCATCCACTCAGGTGCCGTGGCACGTGCGCCGTCAGGTGGCGCGCATTGTCGGCATGAAGCAGCACCAGGTGCATGTGATCAAGGAGCGGGTAGGGGGCGGCTTTGGCTCCAAGCAGGATATCCTGCTGGAAGAGGTGTGCGCCTGGGCGACCAAGGTCACCGGCCGTCCGGTCACCTTCCGCTACACCCGTGAAGAGGAGTTCATCAGCAACACCTCCCGCCACGTGGCCAAGGTGAAGGTGAAAGTGGGGGCCAAAAAAGATGGCACCATCACCGCCATCGACATGGATTTTCGCGCCAACACCGGCCCTTACGGCAACCACTCATTGACGGTGCCGAGCAACGGCCCGGCGCTCTCTTTGCCGCTCTACCCGTGCGACAACGTGCGCTTTACCGTCAACACCTACTACAGCAACATTTGCCCGACCGGCGCCTATCAGGGTTACGGCGCGCCCAAGGGCAACTTCGCCCTGACCATGGCCATTGCCGAACTGGCCGAGAAACTGGGGATCGATCAGCTCGACATGGTGGAGCACAACCGGGTGCACGAAGGGGACATCCTCAAGGTGCTGGGCGCCATCGGCGAGGGCAAGATGCCCACTTCTGTGCCCCACGCTGCCAGTTGCGCCCTCGAACCCATCCTCAAACAGGGTCGAGAGCTTATCGCTTGGGACAGTCCCAAACCCGCCGACGGGGATTGGCGCATCGGCCGCGGCGTCGCCATCATCATGCAAAAATCGGGAATCCCGGATATCGATCAGGCCAACTGCATGGTCAAGCTGGAATCGGACGGCACCTTTATCGTCCACTCCGGTGGCGCCGATATCGGCACCGGCCTCGATACCGTGGTCGCCAAGCTGACCGCCGAGGTGCTCGGTTGCCCGCTCAGCGATGTGCATGTGATCTCTGGCGACACCGACCATGCCCTGTTCGACAAGGGAGCCTACGCCTCGTCAGGTACCTGCTTTTCCGGCAACGCGGCCAAGATGGCGGCCGAGAACCTCAAGGCGAAGATCCTGTTCCACGGCGCCGCCATGCTGGGCGAGCCGGTCGAAGACGTAGAGCTGGTTCACCCGGGCATAGTACGCGGCAAGCAGGGGGAGGTGAGTCTCGCCAAGCTGGCCCACAAGGCGGAAACAGGTACCGGCTTCGGTATCCTGGTGGGCACTGCCAGCTACATCACCTCGGAGCTTGCCTTCCCGTATGGGGCCAACTTCGCCGAGGTGGCGGTCAACGTCAGAACCGGCGAGATCCGACTCGACAAGTTCTACGCCCTGCTCGACTGCGGCACCCCCATCAACCCGGAGCTGGCCCTCGGCCAGATCTACGGGGCGACCATGCGGGCCATCGGCCACACCATGAGCGAGGAGATCTGCTACGACAGCAAGGGCATCCCGCTAACCCGGGATCTGAAGAGCTATGGCGCGCCCAAGATTGGCGACATTCCCCGCGACTTCCGGGCCTTCCTGGTACCGAGTGATGACAAGGTTGGCCCCTACGGCGCCAAGTCCATCTCGGAGATCGGGGTCAACGGCGCGGCGCCCGCCATCGCTACCGCCATCCACGACGCCTGCGGTGTCTGGCTGCGCAAGTGGCACTTCACGCCGGAGCAGATCCTGCGCGAACTGGGCAAGCTGGAGCAAAAAGTGTCGGCATAACAAAAGAAAAGGTGAGGGGCGGGCGCCAGCTCGCCCCCAGCGCCTGACGGCGGAATGAGTACTCCGCCTACATTCTGTGTGATGGGACAAACACGATGTCTAAAACAACACGCAAGCACTCGGATCTCATTTACGAGCTGGAAGACAAACCCCCGTTCTATCAAACCCTGATGGGCGCAGTGACCCATCTGCTGGCGATTTTTGTCCCCATGGTGACTCCGGCGCTGATCGTCGGCGGCGCCCTGGGCCTATCCACCGAGATCACCGCCTATCTGGTCTCCATGGCGATGATCGCCTCCGGTATCGGCACCTGGCTGCAGGTAAACCGTTATGGCCCCATCGGGTCTGGGCTGCTCTCCATCCAGTCGGTCAACTTCTCCTTCGTCACCGTGATGATCGCGCTCGGCGGCGCCATGAAAAAAGATGGCATCCACGAGGAGCTGATCGTCTCGACTCTGCTCGGGGTCTCCTTTGTCGGTGCCTTTCTGGTGATGGGCTCCTCCTTTGTGCTGCCCTACCTCAAGCGGGTGATCACCCCGACCGTGAGCGGGGTAGTGGTGCTGATGATTGGTCTGAGCCTTATCAAGGTGGGGATCATCGACTTTGGCGGCGGCTTCTCCGCCATGAGCAGCGGCACCTTTGGCAAATACGAGCACATCGGGCTGGGGCTCTTGGTGCTCTGTGTCATCGTCGCCTTCAACTGCAGCCGAAGCCCGCTGCTGCGGATGAGCGGCATTGCCATCGGCCTGATGGTGGGTTATGCAGTGGCCCTGATGCTCGGTATGGTGGATTTCTCCGCCCTTGAGGACCTGCCGCTTATTACGGTGCCGATCCCGTTCAAGTACGGTTTCTCCTTCGATTTTCACGCCTTTATGTTGGCGGGCACCATCTATCTGTTGAGCGTGCTGGAGGCGGTGGGGGACATCACCGCCACCGCCATGG
Source organism: Aeromonas sp. R2-3 (assembly GCF_040908375.1). Taxonomy (NCBI): domain Bacteria; kingdom Pseudomonadati; phylum Pseudomonadota; class Gammaproteobacteria; order Aeromonadales; family Aeromonadaceae; genus Aeromonas; species Aeromonas sp. R2-3. The sequence continues at coordinate 108,713 of NZ_JBFODP010000032.1, forward strand.
TCTCTCACCGGGATATTCAGGGCCCCGAGTTTCAAAAGCGGCTCTCCGGCGGCGTACTGGCGGACGGTCTGGTCTCGGTGATCGCCTCTGCCCTCGGCTCTTTGCCACTCACCACCTTTGCCCAGAACAACGGCGTCATCCAGATGACCGGGGTGGCGTCACGCCATGTGGGCAAGTTTATTGCCGTCATTCTGGTGCTGCTGGGGCTCTTCCCGGTGGTGGGGCGCTTCTTTACCACCATACCGTCACCTGTGATGGGGGGCGCCATGGTCATCATGTTCTCCATGATCGCCATCGCTGGTGGTCGCATCATCATCAGCCACGGCTTCGATCGGCGGGAGACTCTGATTGTCGCCACCTCGCTGGGTCTTGGGCTTGGCGTTTCCTATGACCCGAACGTCTTCAAGGTGCTGCCGGCGGGTATCTACATGCTGGTGGAGAACCCCATCTGCGCTGGCGGCATCACCGCCATCATCATGAATCTGGTGCTGCCGCAAAGCCGCAAACGCAAGGCGGCCGTCAGGGATGCCGAGGCGGTTGAAGTGATCCAGCTGAGCGACAAGCCGGATGTGAGCTTTACCGCCCGCAGTGCGGGCCAGCCATCGGCCAGCAAGGGGGAGGGTTCACCAGAGCCAGTGCCCGGGCAGGCGGTGGCGCCACAAGTGGAACGGATCTGACGGTTAAATCGGCAAAAAAACGTCAACAGAACAAGAAAAACAGGGAAACGGTTATGAAAAACGACAACTCTGTCAAAGCGGTACGCGGCAGTTTCTTCGATATCACCCGGGTGGTGGATCAGCCCGAGGAGATTGAGTCCAACGCCCGTCTTATCGAGGATGGTCTGCTGATCATTCGCAACGGCTGCATCGACTGGTTTGGTGAGTGGGAGGAGGGCAAGGATCGCATTCCGGCCGAAGTGCGGGTGCGCGATTATCGCGGCAAGATGATAGTGCCGGGCTTTGTCGATACCCACATTCACTATCCCCAGAGCGAGATGGTAGGGGCCTATGGCGAGCAGCTGCTGGAGTGGCTCAACCGCCACACCTTCCCGGCCGAGCGGCGCTACAACGATCTCGAGTATGCCCGCGAGATGTCCACCTTCTTTATCAAGCAGTTGCTGCGCAACGGCACCACCACGGCGCTGGTGTTCGGCACAGTGCACCCCGAGTCGGTAGACGCCCTGTTCGAGGCGGCCAGCCGCATCAATATGCGGATGATCGCCGGCAAAGTGATGATGGATCGCAATGCACCCGACTATCTGCTCGACACCGCCGAGATCAGCTATGTGCAGAGCAAGCAGCTTATCGAGCGCTGGCACGGCAACGGTCGACTGCTCTATGCCATCACACCACGATTTGCACCCACCTCGACACCCGAGCAGCTGGCGATGGCGCGGCGACTGCGCGAAGAGTTTCCCACCACCTATCTGCACACCCATCTGTGCGAAAACAATGATGAGATCGCCTGGGTCAAATCTCTTTTCCCGGCGCACAAGGGTTATCTCGATGTCTATCACCAGCATGGGCTGACCGGCCACAACTGCGTGTTTGCCCACTGCGTCCATCTGGAAGAGCAGGAGTGGGATTGCCTGAAGGAGACCGGCTCCACCATCGCCTTCTGCCCCACATCGAATCTTTATCTGGGCAGCGGCCTGTTCAAGCTGCACAAGGCGTGGCGCAAGCAGGTGAAGGTGGGGATGGGCACCGACATAGGCGCCGGCACCACCTTCAACATGCTGCAGACCCTCAACGAGGCCTACAAGGTGATGCAGTTGCAGGGCGAGCGGCTCTCGGCCTATCAGGCCTTTTATCTGGCGACCCTGGGCGGCGCTCATTCGCTGGGGCTGGACGAGAAGATCGGCAGCTTTGCGGTGGGCAAGGAGGCGGACTTCGTGGTGCTCGACCCGGTCGCCACCCCGCTGCAGCAGCTGCGTTATGACAACTCCACCACCCTGCGGGACAAGCTCTTTGTGCTGTTGACCCTGGGGGATGACAGATCCATCTACCGCACCTATGTGGATGGCCAACTGGTGCATGAACGGGGGTAGGGCTTGTAGTGGGCTGCCGCGGCGCAGCCCCAACGAATACGGCGGCTGGCGTGCCCCACAGGGGCGCCAGTCTTGCCGCACCACAGGGGATCTCCCCGCATAGAACGTGAAATGGCCCGGTTTTTTTGACCAGCAAGGCAAACGTTTGAGTCAAGGCTGCCTGCCCTGGTCTGTCTGTCGCATCTTCTGCCACCATCGCCTGTTTCTCATCAGACTGGCGCTCGGCAGACCCGCAGATCCTGTCGCCATTTCGTCATGGAACATTCAGGCGCGTGTGAAGGAGTTGGGTATGACCCAAGCAAACAGCAGGACAAACAGCGTGGAACAGCTGGCCAATGATGACGCCAGCCAGAGCGCAGCAAAGCAACAGCCGCTCACGGCTCTTGATCGCTACTTTATGATCAGCGAGCGGGGCAGCAATGTCAGACAGGAGGTGCTGGCGGGCCTCACCACCTTCCTTGCCATGGTCTACTCGGTGATCGTGGTGCCGAGCATGCTCGGCAAGGCGGGCTTTCCCCCCGGCGCCGTGTTTGTCGCCACCTGTCTGGTGGCGGGGTTCGGTTCGCTCTTGATGGGGCTCTGGGCCAAGTTGCCGATGGCCATCGGTTGCGCTATTTCCCTCACGGCGTTTACTGCATTCAGTCTGGTGCTGGGGCAGCAGATCCCCATTCCGGTGGCGCTGGGGGCCGTCTTCCTGATGGGGGTACTCTTTACCGCTATCTCGGTGACCGGGGTGCGTAGCTGGATCCTCGACAACCTGCCGATGGGAATTGCCCACGGTACCGGCATCGGGATTGGTCTCTTCTTGCTGCTTATCGCCGCCAACGGGGTGGGGCTGGTGATCAAGAACCCGCTCGAGGGGCTGCCGGTGGCGCTGGGGGCTTTTACCTCGATGCCGGTCATTATGTCCCTGATCGGCCTTGCGGTGATCTTCGGGCTGGAGAAGCTCAGAGTACCGGGGGGGATCCTGCTGGTGATCATCGCCATCTCCATCTTCGGCCTTATCTTCGATCCGGCGGTGAAGTATCAGGGGCTGTTCGCCCTGCCGAGCCTCTCGGACGATCAGGGCAAGTCCCTCATCTTCAGTCTGGATATCATGGGGGCCCTCTCGCCGCTGGTGTTGCCCAGCGTGCTGGCGCTGGTAATGACGGCGGTATTCGATGCCACCGGCACCATCCGCGCCGTGGCGGGGCAGGCCAACCTGCTCGATAAGGATGGTCACATAATCAACAGCGGCAAGGCGCTCAGTGCCGACTCGGTCAGCAGCATCTTCTCCAGTCTGGTGGGGGCGGCCCCCGCGGCCGTCTATATCGAATCGGCGGCTGGCACGGCGGCGGGAGGCAAAACCGGCCTCACCGCGACCGTGGTTGGTGGCCTGTTCCTGCTGATGCTGTTCCTCTCGCCGCTCTCTTATCTGGTGCCGGCCTATGCCACCGCACCGGCCCTGATGTATGTGGGTCTCCTGATGCTGAGCAACGTCACCAAACTCGATTTCGATGACTTTGTCGGGGCCATGTCCGGGCTGGTGTGCGCCGTCTTTATCGTACTCACCTGCAACATCGTGACCGGCATCATGCTTGGCTTCAGCTCGCTGGTGATCGGCCGTATCTGCTCGAAGGAGTGGCACAAGCTCAACGTCGGCACCGTGGTCATCGCCCTGGCGCTGGTGCTCTTTTATGCTGGGGGGTGGGCTATTTAGGGATAACCCTCCCGTTTGGGGTCGCTCTGGCGGCCCCATTTTTATGCCTGTTATTTTTAGCCCGCCCATGCAGGCATTATGCCTAGGCTGTCTCCGCAGTTGGGGGGCATCGCGATACCATTTTGATAAATCCCCCTACCAGATTGATAGGCTCTCGCCCTTGTTGTCCTCGCCATGCCGATTTTTTCACCGCCGACGGGCCACATTTGCTCAGGGGCTGCCCCTGGCTTGTCGCTGCGGGCCAACAAAAGCGGGCTAGATGGGATCCCCTTCACACTTCTCCCCATTCTCCTGACGATGGCGGGAAACAGGCGCATATCTTGCTGTTTTTTATGCCGGTTCCAGATTTTTCCATTCGAAAAAGGACTTGCATATGTCCATAGGATTACCGCTCAAGCGGGTGGATGCCGAGGCCAAGGTGACCGGCAGCGCTCGCTATACCGATGACAACATCATGCTCGGGATGCGCCACGCCAAGTATGTGCGAAGCAATATTGCCCACGGCAAGGTGCTTGCCATCGATGCGACCGAAGCACTGGCCCTGCACGGGGTCGAAGCCGTGTTTACCCATGAAGATGTCCCCACCACCTGTTTTCGTACCGCCGGTCACGCCTGGTCTCTCGATGAGGCGAAACGGGATGTGAAAGACCGGCGTCTGCTCACCGACCATGTACGTCACTTTGGTGATGGAGTTGCCATCGTGGTGGCCCGCGATCCGCTGGTGGCCGAAAAAGCGGCCGCGCTGGTCAAGGTGACCTACGAACCGCTACCGGTGATGACGGATGCCGAAAGTGCGCTGGCCGACGGTGCCTATCCCATTCACCCGAGCGGCAATTTGCTGCGCCAAAGTCAGCTTCGCGCCAATGACCCGGAGCATGCTATCGCTGCGGCCGATCTGCAGTTTCAGGGGCACTACCGGACGCCGGTGGTGCAGCACTGCCATCTGGAGACGGTGACCTGCTACGCCTACATGGATCAGCCGGACCACATCATAGTGGTCAGCAGTACTCAGATCCCCCAGATAGTGCGCAGCCGGGTGGCCAAGTCCCTCGGTCTGCCCTGGTCGAGCGTGCGGGTGATCAAGCCCTATATGGGCGGCGGTTTTGGCAACAAGCAGGACGTGCTGGAAGAGCCGATGGCGGCGTTTTTGAGCTACAAGCTCGGCGGCGTGCCGGTCAAGGTGACCCTGAGCCGGGAGGAGTGCTTTTTTGCCTCCCGCACCCGCCACGGCTTTGCCATCGACGGCAAGATGGGCCTCAATCGCGACGGCACCCTCAAGGGCTATCAGCTCGACGTGCTCTCCAACACCGGCGGCTATGCCTCTCACGGCCATTCCATCGCCAGCGCCGGTGGCAACAAGATCAGCTACCTCTATCCGCGCAGCGCCTTCGGTTATGACGCCAAGACCTTCTACAGCAACCTGCCCACCGCCGGTGCCATGCGCGGTTACGGCGCGCCCCAGGTGATTTTTGCCCTCGAGTGCATGCTGGATGATGCCTGCGCCGAACTGGGGCTGGATCCGCTCGATGTGCGGATCGCCAACGTGGCGCGCGAGGGGGATGTCAATCAGGTCAACCAGAAGACCATCTACAGCGCCGGGTTGCCGGACTGTCTGCTGCGTGGTCGCGAGATGTTCGAGTGGGATCGACTCAAGGCCGAGTGTCTGGGGCAGGATCCTGCCAGCCGGGTGCGGCGCGGCATCGGGGTTGCGTGCTTTAGCTACGGCTCCAACACCTATCCGGTGGGGGTCGAAATTGCTGGCGCCCGCATGCTGCTCAATCAGGATGGCACCGTCAATCTGCAGATCGGTGCCACCGAGATAGGGCAGGGGTCGGATACCGTATTTGCCCAGATGGCGGCCCAGACATTGGGCATTCCGTTTGAGCAGATCCGGGTCATCTCGACTCAGGATACCGACATTACCGCCTACGATCCTGGCTCGTTCGCCTCGCGTCAGAGCTATGTGGCGGCCCCCGCGATTCATCAGGCGGCGCTGCAACTGCGGGCCCGCATTCTGTCGCTGGCAGCCCAGCTCTGCCATCAGGATGTAGGGTCGCTGACCCTGATCGACGGCTACGTGGTGCTGGCCGGTGCGCCGGACAAGGTGCTGATCAGCGTCGCCGAGGTGTCGGTCAACGCCTACTACCACCTCACTATCGGCGGCCAGATCACCTCCGAGGTCTCCCACAAGACCACCACCAATCCGCCGAGCTTTGGTTGCACCTTTGTCGATCTCAGCGTCGATATCGATCTCTGCAAGGTAACCATCAATCGCATCATCAACCTGCACGATGCAGGCAAGATCCTCAATCCGCAGCTGGCGGAGGGGCAGGTGCATGGCGGCATGGGGATGGGGATCGGCTGGTCGCTGTTCGAGGAGATGATCATCGACGCCAAGAGCGGCGTGGTGCGCAACCCCAACCTGCTCGACTACAAGTTCCCCACCATGCTGGACTTGCCCGAGCTCGAATGCGATTTCGTGCAGACCTACGAGCCCCAGTCGGTCTATGGCCACAAATCCCTGGGGGAACCGCCCATCATCTCGCCGGGTCCCGCCATCCGTAACGCCATTCGCATGGCGACCGGGGTAGCCATCAACGAGCTGCCCATCACCCCCAAGACCCTGTTCCGGGAGTTTGTCGCGGCGGGTTTGATTGGCAAGGGAGCAGGGGAGGAGCAACACCATGTTTGATATTGCCCGTTACTACAAGGCGCACAGTGTGGCCGAGGCGGTCGCCCTGCGTCAGGCTGACCCCGAGGCGCGTTTGCTGGCCGGTGGCACCGATGTGATGATCCAGCTGCATCACCTCAACGCCGCCTATCGTCATATCGTCGATATTCACGACTTGCCCGAACTCAAAGGGGTGAGCGAGCTGGCTGACGGTTCTATCCGCATCGGCTCCGGCACCACCTTTACCGAGCTCATCGAAAACGAACTGGTGCAGCGCCGCCTGCCGATGCTGGCCGAAGCCGCTGCCACCATCGCCGGCCCGCAGATCCGCAACGTCGCCACCTATGGCGGCAATATCTGCAACGGCGCCACCAGTGCAGACTCGGCGGCGCCAACAGTGGCGCTGGAAGCGGAGCTGGAGATCGCCGGGCCAGACGGCACACGCCGCATTCCCATCGCCGGTTTTCACACTGGCCCCGGCAAGGTTGCGCTGCAACCGGCGGAGATCCTGGTGGCATTCCACTTTGCCCCGGACTCGCCCCCCCATGTGGGCTCCCACTACTTCAAGTACGCCATGCGCGATGCCATGGATATCGCCACCATCGGCTGCGCCGCCTACTGCCAGATTGAGGATGGTCACTTCAAGCGCCTGCGGCTGGCCTATGGGGTGGCGGCCCCGACCCCGGTGCGTACCCCGCACGCAGAAGCGGCAGCCGAAGGGCAACCGCTGACTCGCGCCACACTGGCCGCCATTGCCGAGGCGGTGGTGGCCGATGTGGCGCCGCGATCCTCCTGGCGGGCGGAAAAGGAGTTTCGCCTGCACCTTATCAAAACCCTGGCGCAGCGGGTGGTCGCCTGCGCAGTCGAACGTGCCGGAGGGAAGATCCTATGATGCAACCGCAAAGCTGTCCCGCCGTGGAAATCCAGTGCGAGATCAACGGCAAGCCTTACTCCTATGCAGTGCCGCCCACCATGTCGCTGCTCCACTTCCTGCGCGGGCAGGGGCTGATCAGTGTGAAAGAGGGGTGCAGTGTCGGTGAGTGCGGCGCCTGTACCGTGCGGGTGAATGGCACTGCCATCGACAGCTGCCTCTATCTGGCGGTCTGGGCCGATGGCAAATCCATTCGCACCGTGGAGGGGGAGCGCAAAGGCAATGATCTCTCCGATGTGCAGCAGGCCTTTATCGACGAGGGGGCGGTGCAGTGCGGTTTTTGCACCCCCGGCCTCGTGATGGCGAGCGCGGCCCTGCTCGACAAGACCGCGCGCCGCCCCTTGACCGATGCGGAGATCCGCCGCGGGCTATCGGGGAATCTGTGCCGCTGCACCGGTTATCAGAACGTGGTGCGGGCGGTGAAAAAGTGCTGCAAGGGGTAGCAGACTGAGCGCAAGTGCCGTTGTGTGAAAAAAGGAAATCAAGCCGCCCAAAAACCACAGGCCCGCCTCGAAAGAGGCGGGCCTGCTGCTGACTGGCGCCAGGAGCAATCACACTTTTGGCTGGTCGATCACCAGTTTGCCATCCTTGACCGGAATGGTGGCGCCGGGGGATTGCTTCATGCGGATCACCCCCTCCTGACCGGCGAGGCGATAGGTCACGTCATAGCCGATGGTGCGGGTACTGCTATCCTGCACCGTCTTGCAGCGCTGCTCGGTGGTGGTATAGGTGTCGCCCGCCTGCATATTGCCCTGCACCTGATTGCCGGCGTAGCCACCCGCAACCGCTCCGGCGGCTGTCGCCACCTTCTTGCCGCTGCCACCGCCAAACTGGTGGCCGAGCACACCACCCAGCGCGGCGCCAACCACGGTGCCGAGGATCTTGTTCTCATCCTGCACCGGTTTGCGGTGGGTGAGCGTGACGTTGTGACACTCCTGACGCGGGGTCTGGATGGTCTCTGTGACCGGCTTGCTGGCAATCACCTCGGCAAAGGTGGGGGTCGGTGTAAAGAGCGAGCCACTGGCCGCCGCCGACAGCGCCAGTGCGGAAGCGACGCCAATACCTATACCTGCCATCATGGATCTGTTCATTTTGTTGTTCTCCTGCAATGTCCATTCGAGCTGTTCCAATCTGGCGCCATCTTGTCATAACCGGTTGGCCGGACAAGGCGAGGGGGATGGGCTTGCGACAGGCACTGGCAAGGTCAAAAAACAGCCACCATGAAAAAGTGTCTGGCTTTGGCGACAACGGACTAAAAGTGACCGGTTTCCGACGTGTGGTGAACTTAGCAAGTGTGATAAGGAGCAATTCGAGTCGCAATTTGCAAGGCGGGCGGTGAGCAGAATGCCAGAGTGGCAAAGTGCTGACGGGGGCAGGTCAAGGGAGGTCTTGAGCAAGGGCTCTGTTCGTTGAGATGGCGACGCAAGTGGTTGATAAATGGCTACAGCCCCATCGGATGTTGGCCGATAAGAGATCACGGCAAGCATTTTGCTTTGATTGGGTGAAGCAGAGGGTGAACGGGTCGGCAGACAACTGCGTAAGACCTGATATGAAGACGTTCACCCGAGATCACCGGATCAACGAGGGGGAGATATGTCAATGTTACCCAGCTGGATCACCCCGGCCATCCAGGCCAACATCATCACGGTGCAGCAGGCCGAACGTCTGCTCTCATCCCTCTACCGACCCCTGGCCGAGCAGGGAGAGGAGCTTCCTGCTGATATCGCCGACATCAGCCTCAAGCTCTACTGCTTCCGCCAGCAGGGGCGGGTGCGCCACTAACGATGATTGAGGTAAAGCCTTCGCCATTGGCGGGGGCTCGCTTGCCCGTACTCGCACCGAATACCTCTTCCGCTCTTCCTCTAAGACGTTTTGCTAATACCTGCCGCCACAGGCTCACTGTTAGGCTGTCATCCCCATAAGAGACCAGTGACGGGCAGGATGCCCATGTCGCTTGCTGATCTCTGATTGATCCCGAAATAGCCCGTTTTGTGCCACCTGTGAGGAAGGAATCCGATGACAGTGCAGAACATCTATGAGCGCGACCTTGCCAAAACCGCCGCCAATTTTGAGGCCCTGACCCCCATCAGCTTTCTGGGGCGGGCGGAGCGGGTCTATCCCGACTATCCGGCGCTGATCCACGGCCCGCTACGCCAGAGCTGGGGCGAGACTGCCCGCCGTTGCCGCCAGCTGGCCTCGGCCCTGCGGCTTCGCGGTATCGGGGAGGGGGATACCGTCTCCATCGTTGCGCCCAATATCCCGGCGATGTTTGAAGCGCACTTTGGAGTGCCCATGAGCGGCGCCGTGCTCAACACCATTAATACCCGCCTCGATGCCGAGTCGATGGCCTTTATCTTCCAGCATGCCCAGAGCAAGGTGGTGCTGGTGGACAGGGAGTTTGGCCCTGTGGTGCGCAAGGCGCTGGATCTGCTGGAGCGCCAACCGCTGGTCATCGCCATCGACGATCCCCTCTACCGGGAAGGGGCGCTTGTCAGTGACCTCGACTATGAGACCTTTATTGCCACTGGTAACGGCGATGAACCCGGCTGGCTGCCACAAGATGAGTGGCAGGCCATCTCCCTTAACTACACCTCCGGCACTACCGGCAATCCCAAGGGGGTGGTCTATCACCATCGCGGCGCCCACCTCAACGCCATCAACAACGTGCTCTCCTGGGAGCTGCCCAAACATCCCGTCTATCTCTGGACCTTGCCGATGTTTCACTGCAACGGCTGGTGCTTCCCCTGGACGCTGGCGGCCACCGCCGGGGTGAGCGTCTGCCTGCGCCATGTGCAGGGCGCCGCCATTTATGAGGCGCTGCACGAGCACAAGGTGAGCCACTTCTGCGCGGCGCCCATCGTGCTCAATATGCTCAACAATGCCGAACCAGCGCTCAAGCAGGGGCTGGATCACCCCATCAAGGTGATGACCGCCGGCGCTGCGCCCCCCGCCACCGTGATCGCCGGGATGGAGGCGATGGGGATCGCCGTGACCCACGTATATGGCCTCACCGAAACCTATGGCCCCTGCGTGTTGTGCGAACCGCAAAGAAGTTGGCAAGGTCAGGATGCCACGGCGCTCTCCCGCCTCAAGGCACGGCAGGGTGTTGCGTCGCCCCTGCAGGGGGAGATGAGGGTCATCAATCCGGTCAGTGGCGAGCCGGTGGCCAAAGATGGCAAAACCATGGGGGAGATAGTGCTGCGGGGCAATGTGGTGATGAAGGGCTATCTGAAAAATCCGGCGGCCAGCGCCGAGGCGATGGCGGAGGGGTGGTTTCGCAGTGGCGATCTGGCGGTGTGGCACCCGGATGGTTATGTGGAGATCAAGGACAGATCCAAGGACATCATCATCTCCGGCGGAGAGAACATCTCCAGTCTGGAGGTAGAAGATGTGCTCTATCGCCATCCCGATGTGGACGAAGCGGCGGTGATCGCCATGCCCGATGAGAAGTGGGGGGAGGTACCCTGCGCCTTCGTGAAATTGAAAGAGGGGCGAGAGACTACCCAGGCGGAGCTGATCGCCTTTTGTCGTGAGCAGATGGCCCACTTCAAGGCCCCCAAACGCATCATCTTCACCCCGCTGCCGAAGACCTCGACCGGCAAGGTGCAAAAATTCGTGCTGCGCAAACAGCTGGGGTAGCAGCCTGTTCGTAAGGAGCCAGCACAGCCATTCATAGGAGGGAGATACAAGGGGTCTGGAGGGCTGCTGGCCCTCCCGTTGTATGGCTAGGGAGCCTTGCAAGCGACGCAGTTGCGGCCGCTCTGTTTGGCCTGATAGAGCATCTGATCGGCGCGGGCGTAGAGGCTCTCCATCAGCTCCCCTTCGCCATTTTCCACCAGTCCGGCGCTGATGGTGATGACCAGCTTATCTCCATCTGGCAGGGGGAGCGGGCTTTGCATCACCTGCAGGCGCAGCCGCTCGGCCAGAGATGCGGCGGCCGAGAGGGTGGTGTTGGGTAGCAAGATGGCAAACTCGTCACCGCCGATGCGGGCCAGCACATCTTCGCTGCGCAGCACTGATTGCATCACTCTGCCCAGATGCACCAGCGCGCTATCCCCAAGGGGGTGACCGAAGCGATCGTTGATGCACTTGAACTGATCCACATCCAGCACCATCAGCACCGAGGTGAGGTGGTGGCGCATGTCCAGACTGAGGTTCTTCTCGCACAACTCGAAAAAGAAACGGCGGTTGTAGAGACCGGTGAGGCCATCGCGCACCGACTGCTGGTGTAGCTGTTCCTTGAGCTGGTGCAGTTCGGTAATGTCGGAGGAGATCCCGATCAGGGTCGGGGTGCCATCCCCCAGCAGAAAGGGCACCTTGACCGACCAGTAGTAGTGCTGATTGCCTTCGGGATCGGTCAGCATCTCTTCCCCGGCTTGCAGCTCGCCGGTTTCGAATACCCGGTTGTCCAGTCGCCACAGCTGGCAGGCGCTGGCCGCGGGTATCACCTCATCATCTCGCCGGTTGATGATCTGCTCGGCAGGAAGGCCCAGCAGATCGGCGACCTTTTGGTTGACGTAGAGAAAGCGGTGCAGGCTGTCCTTCATATAGATATGGGCATCCACGTTGGCGAGGATGATTTCCAGCAGCTGATGCTGCTCCGCCATGCGGGCCTCAATCAGCTTGTGTTCGGTGATATCGGTGGAGATGCCGCACAGGCCGATCAGGTTGCCATCCTTGTCATGGATGGGCTTTTTAACGGTCCAGTAGCAGCGCTTTTCCCCGGTGGATTTGAGGTAGTTGATCTCCTCCTGGGCGATGGCGAGTTGTTGCTCCATTACCAACCGGTCGTTGCGTTGAATGGTGTCGGAGAATTCGAGATCAAAAAAGGCCCGATCATCCTGCCCCTGCAACTCGGCGAGGGTGCAACCAAAGAGATCCAGCACCGCCTGATTGGCATAGGTGTAACGGCCCGCCAGATCCTTGGTAAACATGTAGGCGTCCGTCTCGTTGAAGATGGCTTTGAGGTGATCCAGCTCATGCTGTAACTGGATAGAGAAGGGTTCATCCTTCATGGGGCTAGCCATCCTTGGGTCGCTACGATGGGTCGGTTGAACAAGACGCGCAACAGAGATCAACAGCTTTAAATAAAGCACCGAACAGGTCAGGTTTCGCGTTTATTTCCGCAAGTTCTGCGCCATGTCACACGGTTGTCATCGTTGTCGAGCTCAAAGGCAATCAACCGAGTCTGTGGTTGTGCAGATCACCCTGTTCCCCCCTTTATCGGCCCGGCATTATTGGTTAGCAGCAGAGAAATTAATCGGCAATCAAATACGCCACTCCGAGCGGCAGAAAGGGCAACAAACAGGTCTTTAATCAAACTATTTTCATTGTGTCCTTGATATCATCCTCAGCAACGCAATATGGAGAGATACGAGATGGCAGTGGCACCGTTTAATTGGGATGACGCAGTTCAGTGGGACGGGCCGGGGGCCATTGCGGGCAGTGAAGAGTTGGCTGGTGATCGGCTTGAACGTGCCCGCTATGCCGACTTTCTGACCAACTACCTCGCCGCCGAAGGCAAGCAACGCAACTATGTGCTTAACCTCAATGCCGAATGGGGGGCGGGTAAAACCTGGTTTATCAAGCGCTGGTATATGGAGCTGAAAGCGCACTATCCCACCGTCTATATCGATGCCTGGCAGCAGGACTTTTCCGATGATCCTTTATTGACGGTTATTTCATCGATTATCGATCAATTGAGAGATGCAACAGGAAATAAGGTTGCCATACCTGATGGCATCAAGTCCAAACTATTGGGTTTGCTCAAAGTTGGCGGGAAATTGGTGCTCAAGTCAGCCATTAAAAAAGCTGGATGGGAAGATAATGATTTTTCTGTGGAAGGCGAAGATGCAGATAAGCTGGTTGATACGCTTTGTAGCAATCACAAAGAGCGTTATGAATCTATTCAGTATCTTAAACAAGAAATTCGGCAATGGGTTGAAGCTGCGGTTTCAGCAAACTTAGACCAATTGGATGGCCAAGGTCGATTGGACTATCCCGCCTTTATTCTGATTGATGAGCTGGATCGCTGTCGCCCCTCCTATGCGGTAGAAATGCTGGAGACCATAAAACATATTTTTGATATTCGCGGCGTGGTGTTTGTACTTGCAACCGATACCGAGCAGTTACAGCATGCTATCAAGGTAATTTATGGCGATGGTTTTGATGCAGAAAGTTATCTTGGCCGATTTTTTCATAGACGATTTACGTTAGGCAGTATCTCTCGACGAGAGTTTATTCAGCAGGCAATTGTAGATAAAAAATTGCATTTTGAGCATATCAATGCATGGCCGAAAATAACTGATAGTCAAGTGTTGGTAAATGTATTAACAGCTGTCTGTGATCATTTTTCATTGAGCTTAAGAAGAACAGAGCAAGTGTTGGACCGAACGATTGCTTCCATCGTTAATTACGAAGGTTGCACATTAAATCTGATTTTTCTTGTCTATCTGTTCTCTCTATGCGAGAAAAATAATGAAGATTATCGGGCTGTAGCGGATGGCAAAATGCCTACGACAGATAACCATCCTAAGCTAAAAGGTTTCAATACTCTTACAAGTGAGTATGAAGAACAACATTTTCAATGTTTTATAAAAGCAGGGAGTGCAATAGGAAGTTATATTGAGGATGTCGTTCATGAACGATATCTAAATCCTTTTATAGATGGAATATATATGGTTTCATTAAAAAATATGTTAGCCATTTCTTATGGAAGTCTATTAAAATCGACTTCAGATGATGAGTGTTCATATCGTTTATCACGTTAGCAAAAGATTGTGTTAAGCGAATGCGAAATTTGACTGTAGAAGAAAATACTATTTTGGCAGAAAAGGAACTCTCACTATTGGAGCGACGTTTAACAACGTATAAAAATTTAGTTGAGCTGGCTGTGCATCTTGACTAAATAAAGCCGGGAAATCCCGGCTTTATTATCAGTTTATTTATTGTGCCGCTCATAAAGCCGCTGAACGACATCCTGTAACCCCAGCCCCTCGTTTTGCAGCAGCACGGTCAGGTGGTAGAGCAGATCGGCGGATTCGTTGATGAGCTCCTCCCGATCCTTGGCCATGGCGGCCAGCGCCACTTCAACACCCTCTTCACCTACCTTCTGGGCGATGCGCTTGGTCCCTTTGCCGTAGAGGCTGGCGGTGTAGCTGGTTGCCGGATCGGCCCCTTTGCGTGCCGCCAGCACCTGCTCCAGCTCTGCCAGAAAACCGAGCGGTGGCAGCGGGTGACCGTGGAAGCAGGAGGTTGTGCCCTTGTGGCAGGTGGGGCCGACGGGGTTGGCGGCGATCAGCAGGGAGTCCTGATCGCAGTCGGTGCTGATGGCGACGAGTTGGAGCACATTGCCCGAGCTTTCACCCTTGGTCCAGAGCCGCTGTTTGCTGCGGCTAAAGAAGGTGACCTGACCGGTAGTCTGGGTCTTTTCCAGCGCTTCACGGGTCATAAAGCCCTGCATCAGTACCTCGCCGCTGGCGGCGTGCTGGACGATGGCGGGGATCATGCCATCGCATTTTTCCCAGTCGAGCTGCTCGGCAAGGGGGCGCGCGCTGGCGGTGGTTGGTGCATTTTCAGAGAAGTTATTCACGGATGGCGACTCCTTCGGTTTTCAGCCAGCGTTTCAATTCGGGAATGGGGATAAGACCCTTGTGGAATACAGAGGCGGCCAGCGCCCCGTCCACATCGGCGAGGGTGAAGGCATCGCGAAAGTGCGCCATGGCACCGGCGCCGCCGGAGGCAATCAGCGGCACCTTGCAGACACTGCGCATCAGCTTGAGCTGGTCGAGATCATAACCCTGACGCATGCCGTCCTGATTCATCACGTTCAGCACGATTTCACCCGCGCCGCGTTTTTGCACCTCCTGCACCCAATCGAGAGTGTGCCAGGCGGTGGTGCGGGTGCGGCTCTCGTCACCAGTAAACTGTTTGACCTGATAGTGGCCTGTTTCGGCATCGAAGTAGGAGTCAATGCCCACCACTACGCACTGCACGCCAAAGCGCTCGGCCAGTCGGCTGATCAGAGTCGGATCGGCCAGCGCCGGAGAGTTGATGGAGACCTTGTCGGCGCCAAATTCGAGGATCTGGCGGGCGTCTTCGACGCTCTTGATGCCACCGGCGACGCAGAAGGGGATATCGATCACCTCAGCTACCCGGCTCACCCAGCTCTTGTCTACCACCCGGGCATCGCTGGAGGCGGTGATGTCATAGAACACCAGCTCGTCAGCGCCCTCTTCGGCGTAGCGGCGCGCCAGCTCGACAATGCCGCCCATCACCTCGTGGTTGCGAAACTGCACCCCTTTGACCACCACGCCATCTTTCACGTCGAGGCAGGGGATAATGCGTCTTGCCAGCATCAGTTGTCTCCTGTGGTATCGGCAGCGGGGGCTTGCCAGCAGGCGATGGCGTCACCTACCGAGAATTTGCCCTCCAGCAGGGCGCGGCCAAGGATGATCCCCTTGACGCCGGAGCCCTTGAGCGCCTCGATATCCGCGATGCCGCCAATGCCACCGGAAGCCTGAAAAGCCACGCTCGGATAGCGGGCGCAGAGATCACGATAGAGCTCGACGTTGGTGCCAGCCAGGGTGCCGTCACGGCTGATGTCAGTGCAGAGCACGTGCTTGAGACCGGCGGGGAGGAAGCGTTCGATCAGCGCTTCGATGGTCACCCCGCTGTTCTCCTGCCAGCCCGCCACCGCGATATGGCGATTGCCCTGCTTATCGATATTGACGTCCAGCGCCAGCACGATTTGCTCGGGACCATATTTCTCCATCCAGCTCGCCACCAGATCCGGGGATTTGACCGCGGTTGAGCCGATCACCACCCGGCTAGCACCGGCGGCCAGCAGATCCGCCACATCCTGTTCGGTACGCACGCCGCCGCCGACCTGCACTGGCGCTTCGGTGGCTGACAGCAGTTGGGTCAGCAGGGGCAGCTGGCGCGCCTTGGCATCCTTGGCTCCGTCCAGATCTACCAGATGGAGCTGCACCGCCCCCTGGGAGACATATTCATCGAAGCGGGCCTGCGGGCTGCTGCTGTATTCGGTCTTCTGGTCGTAGTCCCCCTGATAGAGGCGAACTACCTGACCGTTGATAAGGTCAATTGCGGGAATGATCATGCTAGTCACAGCTCCAGAAAATTTTGCAGCAAACGGGCACCGGCTGCGCCTGAGCGCTCCGGGTGGAATTGGGCGCCGAAGAAGTTGCTGTGCTCTGCAACCCCACCGACGATGGCGGTAAACGGCTGGCCGTAGTCACAGGTCGCCAGCGTTGCTTCTGTCACCTCCAGCGCATAGGAGTGAACGAAGTAGAAGTAGCTGCCGCTCGGGATCCCTTTGAGCAGAGGATGGCTCTCGTCATGCTCAATCTGGTTCCAGCCCATATGGGGCAGGCGCAGATTACCCACCTCCATCAGCCGGATCTTGCCCGGCACTATGCCAAGGCAGTCGATAAGCCGCGCTGACGAGTCATCCGTACCCATGCTCTCTTCGGAGGCCTCCGCCAGCATCTGCATGCCGAGACAAAAGCCCAGCAGCGGCTGCTTGGCGGCGCGAATAAGGGGCACCAGCCCCCGTTCGTTGAGGTTTTTCATGGCGGCCACCGCGGTGCCGACACCGGGCAGGATCAGCTTGTCCGCCTGCTCGATATCGGCCGCCTGGCTGGAGACCAGCGGCCGCACGCCGAGGCGCTCGAACGCCATTCTGACCGAGGCCAGATTGGCGCAGCCGGTATCGATAATGACCAGCTTCTGCTTGCTCACATCCATCACAGCACTCCCTTGCTGGAGGGAAGTTCGCTCCCTTCCACCCGAATGGCCTGACGCAGGGCGCGGCCAAAGCCTTTGAACAGCGCCTCCACTTGATGGTGGGTGTTGCCGCTGCCCACCTTCATCTGCAGGGTGATGGCCATGGCATCCGACAGCGAGCGGAAGAAGTGGGGCACCATCTCGGTGGCCATCTCGCCCACGTTGTCGCGACCAAAGCCGCTCGGGCAGTCAAATACGAAGTAGGGGCGACCGCTGAGATCCAGCGCTGTGCTCACCTCCTGCTCGGTCAGCGGGCGCGCATCGATCACCGCCTGTACCTCGTCCATCGCCAGCACAAAGCCGAAACGGCCGATGCCGCGCTTGTTGCCAAGGGCCTGACGCAGCGCCTGACCCAGCGCCAGCCCCACATCTTCCACCGTGTGGTGATCGTCGATATGCAGATCACCGCTGACGTTCAGCTTGAGCTGGAAACCGGCGTGGGTCGCTATCTGATCCAGCATGTGATCAAAAAAGCCGATACCGGTGGAGATCTGGTTGCCGCCGCTCTTGTCTAAGTCCAGCGCCACCTGAATGCGGGTCTCCTTGGTGTAACGCTCCACCGAGGCCGCACGCCCTTTGGACAGCAGCTGATCACGGATGGCGAGCCAGTCGTGATCCTGCGGGTGGTAGCGAATACCGCCAATGCCCATATTCTCGGCAAGCTGCAGATCGGTCTGGCGATCGCCAATCACGAAGGAGTTGGCAAAGTCGATACGACCGGAGGCGAGGTACTCCTTTACCAGCCCGAGGTGAGGCTTGCGGCAGCTGCAGCCGTCGGTAGGGAAGTGCGGGCAGATCAGCACCTGTTCCCACTTCACCCCTTGCGATTCAAACAGGTGCATCATCAGGTCGTGGGGTGGCTGGAAGTTCTCCAGCGGCAGGCTGGCGGTGCCCAGCCCATCCTGATTGGTCACCATCACCAGCGCGTAGCCAGCGGCCTGCAACTCGCGCAGCACCGGAATGACCATGGGCTCGAAGCGTAGCTTGGCGAGGCTATCTACCTGCTTGTCGGTCACCGGCTCTTCAATCAGGGTGCCGTCGCGGTCGATAAACAAAAACGGGGTCTTCATCGCTACATCCTTGTCTTACAAAGTGGGAGAGGGCAGATCACGCAGTACCGCCAGCACGGCATCCATCTCGCCCTGATAGCCGATGGTGACGCGAATGCTGTTGTCCAGACCCGGCTTGCTGGAGAAATCCCGCAGTATGATGCCGGCGGCCTTCATGGCAGCAAAGACGGCGGCGCCATCCACAAAGCGCACCAGCACGAAGTTGCCCTTGTCTTCGAATACTTCCTTCACGCAGGCAAGCGTTGTCAGCTCTGCCTTGAAAGCGGCTTTTTGCTTGTTGAGCTCTACCACTCGCTCGCGCATCAGCTCCAGCCCCATGGGGGAGAGGGCCTGCGCCGCGATCTGGGCGATGGGCTCGGGGATGGGATAGGGGGCGATCACCTTGGCCAGCATAGCGATCACCTCGGGGCTTGCCAGCGTAAAGCCGCAGCGGATCCCCGCCAGGGCAAAGGCTTTGGAGAGGGTGCGGGTCACCACAAGATTGGGGAAGCGGGTCAGCAGGTCCACCACGGACGCATCAGGACAGAACTCGATATAGGCCTCGTCCACCACCACGATGGCGCGATCCCGCGCTTTCTCCAGCAGGGCGATAAGGCCGTCGCGCCCCACCAGATCCCCGGTGGGGTTGTTGGGGGAGCAGAGAAACACCAGTTTCACGTCGGACAGGCGATCGGCGATGGCGGGCCAGTCCGGTTGGCGGCTGGCGGTCAGCGGCTGTTCGACGATGCCAACGCCACAGGTCTCGGCGCTGATGGCGTACATGCCGTAGGTGGGCGGGCAGATGAGGATCTGATCTTCACCCGCTTCGCAGAAGGTGCGAATAAGCAGCTCGATGGCCTCGTCGGCGCCACGGCTCACCAGCACCTGATCGGGATTGACTCCAGCGTAGGCGGCATAGCCGTTCACCACCTCGGCCGGTTGGCACTCGGGGTAGCGGTTGAGGCGGCTTCCCTCGATGGTGAAGGGATAGGCCAGTGGCGCCTCGTTGGCATTGAGCCAGACGTGGCCCTTGCCGCCGATGCGGCGGGCGGATTGATAGGGGGTGAGGGCCCGCACCACGCGGCGCGCCAGGTTGGCAATGCTCATGACAAATCCTTCTGCTGTGCTGTTGGTTGGGGCGCGGCGGCCAGGGCGTTCAATCTCAGCGTCACGGCGTTCTTGTGGCCATCGAGCCCCTCGGCCTGGGCGATGCGCTCGACGATGGGGCCAAGGCCCTGAATGCCGCGCTCGCTCAGTTCCTGCACCGTGTAGCGGCGCTGATAATCCGCGAGACCAAGGCTGGAACAGGTGCGGGCATAGCCATAGGTAGGCAGAGTGTGGTTGGTGCCGCTGGCGTAATCGCCGACTGACTCGGGGGTCCATGCTCCCAGAAAGATGGAACCGGCATTCTCAAGCTGGTCCAGCAGCTCGCGGGGTGCGCGGGTCTGAACGATCAGGTGCTCCGGCGCGTAGGCGTTGGAGATGGCACATGCCTCGGCCAGATCGTCACAGAGGATCACCAGACTGCTGCCGAGCGCCTGGGCGGCGATATCGCGGCGGCTCAGCTTGGCCAGCTGGCTCTTGATTTCCCCTGCGATGGCATCGGCCAGCAGCGGCGAGGTGGTCACCAGCACTACCTGACTGTCTGGGCCATGCTCGGCCTGGGAGAGCAGATCCGCCGCCACGAAGGCCGGGTTGGCGCTCTCGTCGGCAATCACTAGCACCTCGGAGGGGCCGGCGGGCATGTCGATGGCGGCGCCGCGCCAGTCGCGGGATACCTGCCCCTTGGCTTCGGTCACATAGGCGTTGCCCGGGCCGAAGATCTTGTCCACCTTGGGAATGCTCTCGGTGCCGTAAGCCATGGCGGCGATGGCTTGGGCGCCGCCAATGGCGAACACCTTCTCGACCCCACAGGCGCGGGCGGCAAACAGGATCTCGTCGCTCGCCGGGGACGGGGTGCAGAGCACCACTTCACGGCAACCGGCGATCGCCGCTGGAATGGCCAGCATCATCACGGTGGAAGGGAGCGGTGCGCTGCCGCCCGGCACATAGAGACCGACCCGGCTGATGGGCTGGGTGCGCAGCTCGCACACCACCCCGGGTTGGGTTTCCACCCGCACTACCTGCTGCAGTTGCGCGGCGTGGAAGGTGCGAATATTGGCAATCGCCGCTTCGATGGCGCTTTTGATGCCGTCATCCAGCCGCGAGCAGGCGGCTTCAATCTCATCCTTGCTAACACGCAACTGTTCACGGGGGGCACGCTCGAAGCGCTGGCTCAGCTCGCGCAGGGCCTCGTCGCCACGGCTTCGCACCGCTGCGATGATCTCTTTGACCACGGCGCCGATATCGGCCTCGTCATTGAGAGCGGGCCGGGTCAGTACATCGGCCTGCTGGGCGGGCGAGAGGGTCTTCCAGATCAAGGTCTGCATGATGTCCCTTCCTTATTCCATCATCTTTTCGATGGGCAGCACCAGAATGGAGCTGGCACCGAGCGCCTTGAGCTGCTCCATGGTCTCCCAGAACAGGGTCTCGCTGGAGACGACGTGCAGCGCCACCTGATTGGTGTCACCGGCCAGCTGCATGATGGTGGGGCGCTCGGCACCCGGCAGCAGATCGGTGATGGCATCGAGCTTGTCTTTGGGGGCGTGCAGCATGATGTACTTGCTCTCGCGGGCCTGCTGCATCCCCTGAATGCGGGGCAGCAGTTTGTCGATGAGCTTCTGCTTGGCATCGGACAAGGGGTTGGGGGCCTGTACCAGCACAGCCTTGGAGCGGTAGATCACCTCCACCTCTTTGAGGCCATTGGCTTCCAGCGTCGCGCCAGTGGAGACCAGATCGCAGATGGCATCGGCGAGACCCGCGCGCGGGGCTACTTCCACCGAGCCGCCCAGCATCACGCTCTTGAAGCCGAGCCCTTTTTCGTCAAAGAAGCGCTTGAGCAGCCCGGGGTAGGAGGTCGCGATGCGCTTGCCGGCAAGACTTTCTGGCCCTGTGTAGGTCACATCTTCCGGCACCGCCAGCGAAAGGCGGCAGCCACCAAAGTCCAGCTGCTTGAGGGTTTTGACCTCGAAGGGGAGGCCTTGGGAGGCACGAATAAGCTGCACCTCTTCCAGCACGTTCTCGCCGATGATGCCAAGGTCGACGACCCCTTCCATCACCAGACCCGGGATGTCATCATCACGCACCCGCAGGATATCGATGGGCATGTTCTCGACATGGGCGATAAGGCGCTGCTCGCGCAGGTTGATCTTGAGGCCACAGCTCTTGAACAGGGCTTGGGAGTCCTGGCTCAGACGACCGGACTTTTGCATGGCGATACGCAGACGTTGTGTTTCCATTGCTCGATTTCCTTCTAGTCAAAAACGAAAAAACCCTCGGAAGTGTGTGCTTCCGAGGGTTTATGAATCTTGCGGTCCTTTTGGAAGTCACCAGTTAAGTGTCTTCCAGCAGTCAACCTCCTGAAAGACTAGTCGGGATGATGATGGTGGTGATGAGTCTTCAGGGTGGTGAACTTCATGTAATCAATCCTTTACAAAATAAGATGTCGTAATTGACGCCTGATTTAAACTACCTGCCTTGACAGAAAATGCAACCCGAAATTTTAATTTGATCGATTAAAGTGGCGAAAACGGTTTTCTGGTCGATAACTAGACAATAACCCCTGCAGGAGTCGCCATTATGCCCAGCCAGGACCTGTTGTTCCCCATTTTGCCCCGGGCTCCCGCCGCGCCCGGCAGCGAAGAGATCAAGCGGGAAGTGAACCAGATCAGCAAGAAACATCAGCTGCGCAAGACCAGCACTGACAACAGTGACTCCCAGCAGCGCCAACAGGCGTATAACATGCCCGCCAAACGTGATCAGCCAAAGGCGGAAGAGGACGATCACAAACCGGATCCCGAGCATCAGATCGATCTGTTCGTCTAGGCAGATTATCTGTCCCGCTTTTGCCGCGCTTTTGGCATAATGGCCGCTTTTGCTGCGGGACGCCCTTTTGACCATCCAGACCCTGTTCAAGCCAGATGGCCCTCTGGCCAGCCATATCGACGGTTTCAAAGCCCGCGCTCCCCAACTGGAGATGGCCGAAGCGGTCGCGCTCGCCATCAAGAGTGGTGGTCGTCTACTGGTGGAGGCAGGAACCGGTACCGGCAAGACCTACGCCTATCTGGTCCCTGCGCTGGAATCCGGCAAGCGGGTGGTGATCAGCACCGGCTCCAAGAACCTGCAGGAGCAGCTCTTCTATCGGGATCTCCCGACCATCACAGGGGCGCTCTCCTACACCCCGCCGGTGGCCCTGCTCAAGGGGCGCAGCAACTATCTCTGCATCGAGCGTATGAACCGGCTCTTAAGCGAATCCCATCTGCAAAAGCCTGAAATCCTGAACGATCTGGTGAAGGTCAAATCCTGGTCCACCGCTACCGATAACGGCGATGTGGGGGATATTCCGGGATTGCAGGAGAACGCCGAGATCCTCGCCCATGTCACCAGCACCAACGACAACTGCCTCGGTCGCGACTGCCCCTATTACGACGATTGCCATCTGGTGGTGGCTCGACGCCGCGCCATGGATGCCCAGGTGGTGGTGATCAATCATCACCTCTTCTTCGCCGATATGGCGGTGAAAGACACCGGATTTGGCGAGTTGGTGCCGGAGGCGCAAGTCTATGTGTTTGACGAGGCGCACCAGCTGCCGGAGATCGCCACCAACTACTTCGGCAAGTCGGTAGGCAGCCGAACGATTCAGGATCTTGCGCAGGATATCCAGCTGGCCTATCGGGCCGAGGCCCACGACATGGCCCAGCTCGGCAAGGCGGCGGACCGGCTCGCTATCGCCAGTCAGGATCTGCGTCTGGCCTTCGGGGTAGATGGCGGTCGCGGCAATACCCGCGACATGCTGCGCCAGCCGCTTTGGGGGCAGGCTTTGGCTCGTCTCAACGACGCCATCGGGCTCTGCTACGAAGTGCTGAAACTGGCTCTCGGCCGTGGCGAGCAGCTGGATCACGCCTTCGAGCGCATCAGTGAACTGCGCACCCGCCTGGGTGAAGTACTGGCGGTCAACCAGACCGGTTTCTCCTACTGGTACGATTGCTCACGGCTTCATTTCACCCTCAATCTGACGCCGCTCTCGGTAGCCGAGCGATTCAGTGCCGAGGTGCAAAGACCGGAAGTGGCCTGGGTCTTTACCTCTGCCACCCTGACGGTGGATATGCGGTTTGATCACTTCAAGGCCGAGCTGGGGCTGGCGGGCAGTGCCGAGCTGATCCTCGACAGTCCGTTCGACTATGGCGAGCAGGCGCGGCTCTGTGTGCCCCGCTATCTGCCGGAGCCCAACGCCTTTGGCCGTGGCGAGCAGCTGGCCAATCTGATGATCCCGCTCATAAACAAGACGCCGGGGGGCTGTTTC
The DNA here is from genome assembly GCF_040908375.1 of Aeromonas sp. R2-3. Taxonomy (NCBI): domain Bacteria; kingdom Pseudomonadati; phylum Pseudomonadota; class Gammaproteobacteria; order Aeromonadales; family Aeromonadaceae; genus Aeromonas; species Aeromonas sp. R2-3. Next base: position 132,315 of record NZ_JBFODP010000032.1, read on the forward strand.
TTCCTCTGCACCAGCCATCAGGTGATGCGTCAGGTGGCTGAGGTGCTGCGCCGGGAGATTGGCCGCACCGTGCTGCTGCAGGGGGAGGACAACAAGCAGCGGCTGCTCAAGGAGTTTGTCGAGAATGGCCGCGCCGTGCTGGTGGCGACCAGCAGTTTCTGGGAGGGGATCGACGTGCGAGGGGCGGCGTTGTCGTGTGTTATCATCGACAAACTGCCGTTTGCCAGCCCTGATGATCCGCTGCTCAAGGCGCGGGTGGATGATTGCAAGCTCAAGGGGGGTGATCCCTTCGCCGAGCTGCAGTTGCCCAAGGCGGTGATTGCCCTCAAGCAGGGGGTGGGGCGGCTTATTCGTGATCGCAGTGATCACGGGGTGCTGGTGATCTGTGATCCACGAATGGTCAACAAGCCTTACGGCGCCACCTTTATCAAGAGTCTGCCCGCCATCCCCCGTACCCGGGAGTTGGGAACGCTGGGGAGTTTTTTCGATCGCAGTGAATAAGTGTGCCGCCAGCTAACAGATTTGAACAACGGGTGAGCATATCTCGCTTGCCGGTTATGTAATTGACTGATTTTATAGAGATTGGAAAGCATGAACGAGTTGAAGATCCTGGCCGTTGATACCGCCACCGAAGCCTGCTCCGCCGCCTTGCTGGTGGGTGACAAGCTGTTCTCCCGCTGGGAGGAGGCGCCACGGGATCACACCCGAAAAATCCTGCCCATGGTTCAGGCTGTGTTAGAGGATGCCGGGATAAGTTTGAGTGACCTCGATGCCATCGCGTTCGGCCGCGGCCCGGGCTCCTTTACCGGCGTGCGGATCGGTATCAGTGTGGCGCAAGGTCTGGCGTTTGGTGCGGGTGTGCCGCTGATTGGCATCTCGACCCTGGCCGCCATGGCGCAAGGCGCCTATCGACTGGAGGGCGCCGAGCAGGTGCTGACCGCCATCGATGCGCGGATGAACGAGGTCTATTTCGGCCGCTATGAGCTGATTGATGGCCGCATGCAGCTGGTGGGGGACGAGGTGGTGAGCGAGCCCGCGGCACTGGTTGACGTCCGTGGCAAGCTGGCGGGCCCTGTGACCTGCGTCGGCACCGGTTTTGAAACCTATGGCGAGACCCTGAGTGGTCTGGCCGATGAGCTGGCGGAGAGTCAGGTGCGCTTCCCGGCGGCAGAGGACATGCTGCCGCTGGCCCGCGCCGCCTGGCTGGCGGGGGAGGCGGTACCGGTTGAACAAGCAACGCCGGTCTATTTGCGTGACAAGGTGACCTGGAAAAAGCTGCCGGGTCGCGAATAAGGGCAGGAGCACTGACGTCATGTCGCTCTTGCCGCTCATCAGCTGCAATAAAAGCGGATGGCCCGACGGGCCACGCCGGCAACAGGAGAGTGACATGATGCGTAATAGCAGAAGCGACATGATGAAACGCGGGATGGTGGTCGGGGCGCTGGCCCTGCTGCTCGGGGCCTGCAGCTCGGTCCCCAAAGAGCTGGCTTATGAGCCAGAAAACCAGCTGGTGGCCTATCAACCCGCCCTTGGTGGGATGGAGGGCAAACCGGCCCGCTGGAGCGGCGTTATCTCGGCGGTGCACAACAAGGCGGATCAGAGCGTCATTGAAGTGGTCTATTTGCCGCTCAAGTCCAACGGCGTGCCGGAGCAGACCGAGCAGAGCCCGGGCCGTTTTCTGGCCATCATGAAGGGCTTTGTCGACCCGACCCTCTATGCCAAGGGGCGCAGCCTGACTGTGCTTGGCACCATAGGCAAACCGGTTGATAGCCAGATTGGCGAGCACAAGTACCGCTTCTCTGTGCTCAATGTGACGGGCAGCAAGCTGTGGCCGCCAGTCAAAGAGGTGGAGGTACGCTATATGGACCCCTACTTCTATGACCCCTTCTATGATCCCTTCTGGCCGAGACGGCCGCTGCGTCGCTAAGGCTTGCCATGATCAAGAGCATCAAAAGCACTCTGCACGAACGTCTGCTCACCTTGGCAGATGGTCGGCAGGTGGCCCTGCTTGAGAATCAACTCGCGGATCAGGCTCAGCAGGGCAAACCCCTGCTGATTGCCCTGCACGGCTGGCTCGACAACAGTGCCAGCTTCTTGCCGCTGGCGCCGCATCTAGGTGATTTTCACCTCATCTGTATCGATCTGCCGGGGCACGGTCACTCCGATCACAAAACCACCCCTTATGTCTTTGTCGACTGGCTGGACGATCTCTACCAGATCGTGCAGGCGACAGGGTGGTCGCGTTTCACTCTGCTCGGTCACTCCCTCGGGGCGCTGATCGCCTCCGCCTATGCCGGGGTGTTCCCCGAACAGGTGGAGCGGTTGATCATGCTGGAGGGGCTGGGGCCGCTGAGCCAGCCCGATGAGGAGGTACCTGCCCAGCTGCGACGTGCAATTTTAAACCGCAGCCGCACCCGGGAGCGCAGTGCCAACGGCTTTGCTTCCATCGATGAGGCTGTCGCCGCCCGTTGCAAAGTGGCGGATATCACGCCGCAGGCGGCGCGTCTTATCTGTGAGCGGCAGCTTGAAGAGCGGGCAGGGCGCTGGCACTGGCGCAGCGACCCCCGTTTGCGGGATCTGTCGCCCCTGAGAATGAGCGAAGGACAAGCTCGGGCACTGATGGCAGTTATCCGCTGTCCGGTGCTGTTGATTCAGGGGGAGCAGGGCTTTGCTGCGCTTGAAGCCCAATGGCAGGCCCGTCAGGATGCCTTCCAGCAGATCGAGCGGGTCATATTGGGTGGAAACCACCATTTTCATATGGAAAATTCGGTTGATACGGCCGTTTGTATCGTAAAGTTTTGTCAAGTTCGGTAGAATCGCCAGCTTTCAATAATTCCAGGTTTGTTTTCTCCCTCACATTTTTCTGTTGTTAATTTGCTGTTAATTGATGTTGCGCTGTGTAAATATGTGCGGCATTAGAGCATCAGCTTAAAACAACCGATTAAAATGGATGTGAACCGGGACGGAGGCAACACAGTGAGCGCACAGGTGCTAGTTATGCAGGAGAAGTTTGTGGAAAAAGTCTGGCTGAAACGTTATCCGGAAGGGGTCCCCGCCGAGATCAATCCAGACCAATACAGCTCCCTGGTCGAGATGTTCGAATCCTCGGTGACCCAGTTTGCCGATCAGCCCGCCTTCGTCAACATGGGCCAAACCATCACCTACCGCCGGCTGGAAGAGCAGTCCCGCGCCTTTGCTGCCTACCTGCAAAACGAGCTGAAGCTGGAGAAAGGGGATCGGGTTGCGGTGATGATGCCTAACCTGCTGCAATACCCCATCGCCGTGTTCGGCATCCTGCGCGCCGGCATGATAGTGGTCAACGTTAACCCGCTCTATACCCCGCGCGAGCTGGAGCATCAGCTCAAAGATTCCGGTGCCAAAGCCATCGTCATCGTCTCCAACTTCGCCCATACCCTGGAAAAGGTGGTCTACGACACCCCGATCAAGCACGTTATCCTGACCCGGATGGGGGATAACCTGGGGCTGGCCAAGGGGACCCTGGTCAACTTCGTGGTCAAGTACGTCAAGAAGCTGGTGCCGAAATACAATCTTCCCCACGCCACCACCATGCGTCAGGCCCTCTCCAAGGGGCGTTTCCTGCAGTACATCAAGCCGGAGATCACCAACGACGATCTCGCCTTCCTGCAGTACACCGGTGGCACCACCGGCCTCTCCAAAGGGGCCATGCTGACCCATCGCAACATGATTGCCAACGTCGAGCAATGCCTCGGCGTCTACGGCCCCATGCTGGAGCGCGGCAAGGAGTTCGTGGTCACCGCGCTGCCGCTCTATCACGTCTTCGCCCTGACCGTGAACTGCCTGCTCTTTATGCGTATCGGCGGTTACAACCTGCTGATCAGCAACCCGCGCGACATCCCAAGCTTTGTCAAAGAGATCAAGAAGTACCCCTTCACCTGCATTACCGGGGTCAACACCCTGTTCAATGCGCTGGTCAACAACGAGGAGTTTCAGGGGATCGCCTTTGACAAGCTCAAGCTGACCATCGGTGGCGGCATGGCGGTGCAGCGCGCGGTCGCGGAGAAGTGGAAGACACTGACCGGCACCCCGCTGCTGGAAGGCTATGGTCTGACCGAGTGCTCACCACTGGTGAGCGTCTGTCCCTACGATCTGACCGATTACAACGGCTCTATCGGTTTGCCGGTCTGCTCTACCGAGATCCGTCTGGTAGATGACAACGGTCAGGTGATCCACGCCCTCGGCACCCCGGGCGAAATGCAGGTGCGCGGCCCGCAGGTGATGGTTGGCTACTGGCAGCGCCCCGAGGCGACCGCCGAAGTGATGCAGGATGGCTGGCTCTGTACCGGTGATATCGCGGTGTGCGACGAGCAGGGCTTCTTCAAGATCGTTGACCGCAAGAAGGACATGATCCTGGTCTCAGGTTTCAACGTCTATCCGAACGAGATCGAAGATGTCGTCGCCCTGCACCCGAAAGTGCTGGAAGTGGCTGCCGTTGGCGTGCCGCACAAGGTCTCCGGCGAGCTGGTGAAGATCTTTGTGGTCAAGAAAGATGCAAAATTGCAGGAGGACGAGATTATTGCCCACTGCCGCAAACATCTGACTGCCTATAAGGTGCCGAAACTGGTAGAATTTCGTGACGAACTTCCCAAGACCAATGTGGGCAAGATCCTGCGCCGCGTACTGCGCGACGAGGAGATTGCCAAGCAATAACCGGACTGCGGCTGCAGAATCTTCTGCAAACCAGCACCGTCGTTATGCAAAACCGTGGGTCATCCCACGGTTTTTTCTTTTTGGCCCTGATCAACCGCGCAGGCACAGATGCACTATCAACTTATCACTCAGCAAGACGAACTTGAGCAGTATCTCGCTTCTCTGGCCGACGTTCCCCTGGCTATCGATACTGAATTCGTTCGCACCCGTACCTACTACCCCCAGCTTGGCCTGTTCCAAATCTATGACGGCGAGCATCTGGCGCTGCTGGATCCGCTGACGCTGGATCTCTCCGCCCTCTGGCAGCGACTGGGCAGGGAAGGGCAGATCGCCATCCTGCACGCCTCTGGCGAAGATCTGGAGCTTATCCAGCATCAGGCGGGCCACCTGCCCAACCAGATGCACGACACCCAGCTTGCTACCGCCTTTCTCGGTTACGGCGTCTCGGTCGGCTTTGGTGCGCTGGTGAACGAATTCCTCGGGGTCGAGCTGGAAAAAGATCAGGCGCGCACCGACTGGCTGGCACGCCCGCTTACACCGCGTCAGCTCGAATACGCGGCGGCGGATGTCTTCTACCTGATGCCGCTCTACGAGAAAGTGATGGCCAAACTGCGTGAAAGCGGCAAGTTTGCCTGGTTCGAGCAGGAGTGTCAGAACCACTCCGCCCGCAAGACCCAGGGTAGCGATCCCCGTCAGGCATATCTTGACATCGTCAACGCCTGGCAACTGGGTCGCCGCGAGCTCGCCATTCTGCGCGAGCTGGCCGCCTGGCGCCAGCAAGAGGCGGTGCGCCGCGATCTGGCCCTCAACTTTGTGGTCAAAGAGCTGCACCTGTTCAAGGTGGCGGAGCGTCGTCCTGCCTCTCTGCGGGATCTCAACGAGCTCGGCCTCTCGCCCATCGAGATCAAGATCCACGGCAAGCGGATGCTCGATATTGTCGCCAAGGCGCAGCAGAGCGATCCTGACAGCTGGCCCGAGCCCATTCGCCGGCTGGTGGACTTCCCCCAGTACAAGGCCGAGCTCAAGCGCATCAAAGCCATGGTGGAAGAGAAGGCCAAGGCGAGCAATATTCCGCCCGAGCTGATTGCCAGCAAGAAGATCATTCACCAGTACTTCACCTGGAGCTGGCGGATGAACGACGAAGAGCGGGCTCGCAGCGACAAACCGATGCTGCTGCAAGGGTGGCGTCATGAGCTGGTCGGTCACCTGCTGGCACAATAAGCCACCAAACGGTTGCACCTATAAATCAATCCTCACCCTCGAGTGGGGATTTTTATTGGGTGAAAGAGACAAATGGGCATGCTGAAATGTGGAACGCAGGTGGGACGTGGCTGGTCGGATGGCAGGAATCGAGAATGAAAAAGAGAGCAGAGAAGGAAAGGCAGCGGCTAACACCGCTGCCTTTTTTGATCACCAGATAGGCTGGGTCAGATAGGGGTTGCTCACCTTCTCGCGACCGAAGGTGGAGCTGGGGCCGTGGCCCGGGATAAAGACGATTTCGTCACCCAGCGGCAGCAGGGTCTCGGTGATCGACTTGATCAGCGTACCGTGATCGCCACGGGGGAAGTCGGTGCGGCCGATGCTGCCGGCAAAGAGCACGTCGCCAACCCAGGCGAGTTTTTCGGCCTGGTTCAGCAGCACGATATGGCCCGGGGTGTGGCCGGGGCAGAAGTAAACATCCAGCTCGCACTGGCCAAGCAGCACCTTGTCACCCTGCTCAAGCCAGCGATCCGGCGTGAAGGCGGGGGTATGGGCGAAGCCGAACATCTGGCTCTGCTGGGGTAGCATGTCGAGCCAGAAGGCGTCTTCCTTATGAGGGCCGGTGATGGCGACGCCGGTTTTTTCCCGCAGCTCGGCGGCGGCACCGACGTGATCCAGATGACCGTGGGTCAGCAGGATATGAGTCAGGGTCAGGCCGCGCTTGGCGATGGCAGCCAGCAGTTTGTCCGCTTCGCCGCCCGGATCGATCAGGGCGGCCTGATGGGTCTCGTCACACCAGATGAGGGAGCAGTTCTGGGCGAACTGGGTGACCGGGATCACCTCGAATTTCAACATAGAGTTCCTCTCTTGGGATGGGTCAGCCGCGCAGCGCGCTGGCATGCTGCTCGGCGAAATAGTCGAGGCAGGCCTGTTTGTCACCGCGGAATACGATGCGCTCCTGCTTGTTGCCAAGTTGGTAGAGATACATGGGGTCGTAGTAGCGGGTCAGCAGCAACGTGATCCAGGCCAGATGCAGCGTGGTATCGCCGCTCTTTTCCTGCTCGGTGAGGGCGGTCTGCATCAGGGCATCCAGCTCACGGTGGGCCAGATCGCCAAGACGGCGCTTGAGGCGGGCCAGCGCATCGGTGAGGTAGGCGGCAAACAGCGGCCATCCCTCTTCTTGGCCATACATGGCTTGATAGCGCAGCCAGAGATCGTGCACGTAATCTTCGCGGATCTGCTCGGCGCGATCGATCTGCGGTACATCTACCACCACCAGCGGTGCCTGACTCATGGCCTCATGGAGGGAGAGGGGCAGGCAGCAGCGGCCGATCAGGCGACTCTCATCTTCGACCACGAAGGCATGCTCGCCCTGATGGCGGCGCTTGAGCAGTTCGATGGCCATGTTGTTTTCAAAGTTGATGTTGCTGGGCTGACCGCCGGGCAGCTGACCAAACGACGAGCCCCTGTGATGGGCGTGTCCTTCCAGATCGAGCGCCTGGGCCACATGGTCCAGCATATGGGTCTTGCCGGAGCCGGTCATGCCGGTCAGCACAGTCCAGCGGCACTCGGCAGAGGCCTTGTCCTGGGTGTCGATCAGGAAGCGGCGCAGCTCCTTGTAGCCACCGGCGACGCGGGGGCGAGTCACCCCGGCATCTGCCAGCCACTGTTGTACGGTTTGCGAGCGCAGGCCGCCGCGAAAGCAGTAGAGCATGGCATCGGGCTGCTGGCGCAACTGCGCCAGCCAGCCTTCGAGTCGTTCGGCACGTACTGCGCCCCCCACCAGCTTGTGTCCAAGCTCAATGGCGGCGGCCTGACCCTGCTTCTTGAAGCAGGTCCCCACCTGGGCGCGCTCATCGTCTGTCATCAAGGGCAGATTGGTCGAGCAGGGGAAGGCCCCCTCCTTGAACTCGATGGGGGCGCGCACATCAATCAACGGCACATCGCCTAAAAAAATCTGGGCGTAGTCCGTGGCCAGTGGCAATTCACTCATTGGACAATCTCGATAAAGCGGGAGCCCTCAAGAGGCTTGATCTGACCGATGGGCGAGAGTTCTAGCCCAGCGTCTTGCGCGATGGCGAGCAGCTCGGCTTCGCTCTCTTTACCCACGGCAACCAGCAGGCCGCCGCTGGTTTGTGGATCGCACATGATGTTGCGGGTGCGATCGTCCATGGCATCCAGCTTGTGGCCGTAGGAGTCGTGGTTGCGCAGGGTACCGCCCGGGACGCAGCCCTCGGCGAGGTAGTAATCCACCTCATCCAGCAGCGGCAGCGCCTTGAAGTCGAGGCGGGCGCTGACATTGGATCCTTCGCACATCTCCAGCAGATGGCCAGCCAGACCAAAACCGGTGACGTCGGTCATGGCGTGGACACCCGGCAGCTCGGCAAAGCGTTGACCGATCTTGTTGAGGGTGCACATGGCGTTGGGGGCCAGCTGCTCGTGTTCGGGCTTGAGCTTGCCCTTCTTCTGGGCGGTGGTGAGGATACCGATACCAAGGGGCTTGGTCAGATAGAGGGTGTCACCCACCTTGGCGGTGTCGTTCTGCTTGATGGCATTCAGAGGCACGATACCGGTGACCGCGAGGCCGAAGATGGGCTCTGGGGCATCGATACTGTGACCACCGGCTAGCGAAATGCCCGCTTCGTGGCACACCTGACGGCCGCCGTCGATCACCTGCTGGGCCACTTCCGGCGCCAGGGTATTGATGGGCCAGCCGAGGATGGCGATGGCAACGATAGGCTTGCCGCCCATGGCGTAGATATCGCTGATGGCGTTGGTGGCGGCGATGCGGCCAAAGGTGAAGGGGTCATCGACGATGGGCATGAAGAAGTCGGTGGTGGAGACAATGCCCTGACCGTTGCCGATATCGACCACGGCCGCGTCATCCTTGCTGCTGTTGCCAACGATCAGGGTCGGGTCGTTGAAGCCCGGGATCTGGCTCTTGAGAATGGTGTCGAGTACCTTGGGAGAAATTTTGCAGCCGCAGCCAGCGCCGTGGCTGTATTGGGTCAGACGAATGGAAGACATACTTACCCCTTTTATTTGCAAACAGAGCAGAGGCTCTGTGGAGCCGTCTTGGTCAATGGGCGGCCTTGTAGTGAGGAAGACAAGAAGCCGCAAATATGGGTGGCCTCGGTGCCAACAGGGGCAGCGATGACTGGCAGTTATGAAAGACCGCCAGGCCGGACGGGGAAGAAATGGGCGACAAGGTACGCCAGCGCAGCCCCGCCAAGGGCCACAGGACGGGGCATTATGCCACATTTGCCCCTTGGGGTTCGAACAGGAATTCACATAAACAGCAGGGAATTGCCCGCACTTGCCTGTCATCGGTCTGGATCCGGCGCTGGCTGATTGATTGCAGTACAGATGCAGCAAAAAGAACGCCAAAGAGACCAAAAGCACGCAACCGCCGATCTACAACAGGAGAGCTTAGTGTCCACCACATTTTTGGTTAACCACCCCATCACCACGGCGCAGTTTGGGGCGTTGTTGGCGCAGACCTCGCTGGGGGCGAGACGGCCGCTGGACCATCCGGACACCCTGCAGGGCATGCTGGATAACGCCAATTTGCTGATCACCGCTTGGCAGGGCGAGACCCTGGTCGGGGTGGCTCGCTCGGTGACCGATTTTCATTTTTGTTGCTACCTCTCGGATCTGGCGGTAGCTGAGTCAGTGCAGGGGCAGGGGATTGGCAAAGCCCTTATTCGCGAGACGTTTTTACAATTGCAGCCCGGCTGCAAGCTGATCCTGCTGGCCGCGCCGCAGGCGGTGGCGTACTACCCCAAGCTCGGATTTAGCCAGCACCCGAGCGCCTGGGTGATGAGCAGTCTGGATGAACTGGTACTGGATGAGTTGGCATAAAGCCGTCAACTCATCCAGACAGGGCGAGATTAGCTTATCCGGCTTGCTCCAGCGCCGGTTGCCGTGACTTGCCCCAGCGGCGCAGGCGCCGTTGCAGTGGCCGCTCCAGCAGGTTGTAGCTCAACGCCGAGAGTCCGATCAGCACCACCAGCATCAGCAAGGTTGCCACTACCCCCAGCAGCGGGTTGGTCTGGCCATACCACCATTCGGTGCTCCCCGGCGCCAGATAGTGGATGAGCTCGCAGCCAGTGAGCAGCACCAGCGTATGGAGCAGGTAGATGGAGTAGGAGAGATCTCCCAGCCAGTTGGTGAAGCGGTTATCCAAAAGGCGCAGCAGCGGACTCCGGCGCTCCCCCTGAGCGGTGGCAATCCAGATCAGCAGCACGTAGGAGGCGATCAGCAGCAGTGTCAGCTGCGGCGTCATGGTGAACTGCATCAGCGCGAAGGGCAGCACAAAGGCTACCAGCAGCGGCAGATCATGCTTCATCATGGGCAAGCCTTGCGCGGCCTTGACCCTTGGCAGCAGCCAGAGGCCGAGCACAAATTCACTCACCCCGCGCCCCACCGCCAGCGCGCCGCTGGTGACATCCAGGGTGCCGCGACTGTGTACGATAAAGGCCAGCACCGTCAGCGCCAGCAGGGGGGCGAGATGGCTCCAGCGACTGCGGGTCACCGCCAGCGGGATAAGCAGCGGGAACAATAGGTAGCTGATCCACTCTACGCTGAGCGACCAGGCGGCGAAGTTCCAGGTCAGCCCGTGATCGGTCACCACCTGCAGCAGCAGGAAGGCGCTTGGCAGCGCCTCGGCCGGGGTGAATGGTGAACCGAAGGGCGGCATCCCTTCCCACTCCCACATCTTGAACAGGGGGCCAGCATAGAAGCCCACCCCGTGCTGTGCCTTGTAAAGCTCCCAGCCAACCAGCAATAGCAGGGTCACCATATAGAGGGGGTATACGCGGGTCAGCCGCAGCCAGAGAAAGCGGCCATAACCGATAGTGCGGGGCGTGCGGGTGAAAGCCTCGCCATAGACATGGGCCAGCACCACGCCGCTCAAAATAAAGAACAGGTCGACCCAGAGGTAGCCGTTCTCGATGAGTTGGGTGTGGCCTGCGATCGACTCCATCCACTGAGGAAAGAGCAGCAAGCGGGCATGAAACAGCACCACCATCAGGGCAGCGATGCCCCGCAGCGGCGTTAACAGCGGCAATGATTGATTCATAACGGGATCCCTTGTGATGTTCAGCTTGGCCTGACATCTATTTTGTTGTTGTGCCGCCCATCAATCCTGACGGGACGGTTGCCCTGGCTCGGCTGCCGCAGGCGGGATCACACTACGGAAAAGAGAGTCATACGGATGTGATTTAAATCATAAATGTGCAGTTATTGTGCAAAAAAATGTAAACAGAGAAGAAGTGGGGCGCTGGCAGCAAAAGAGGAGGAGAAGGAACGCGAATAAAGCAGAGAGGGTGGTCATCGGGGCGAGCGTCAGGTTCAGGCCTATACGGCGCGAGCAAAACAATCAGGCCCACAAGGGGCCTGATTGATCACAAGGGGAGGGTGGTTGCCGATCAGCGGGCGCGTACCACCAGACCCTTGAGGTAGAAGCCTTCCGGATAGGCGGTACCGATAGGGTGATCAGAGGCCTGGGAGAGCAGCTCCAGGATCTGGGCATCGCGACCGGCATCGAGCGCCGCATCGGCAACGATCTTCTGGAACAGGCTCTGCTCCATCAGGCCGGAGCAGGAGTAGGTCAAGAGCACGCCACCCGGTGCCAGCAGCTGGAACGCCAGCATGTTGATGTCCTTGTAGCCGCGGCAGGCACCCAACAGCTGCGCCTTGCTCTCGGCGAACTTGGGCGGATCCAGCACGATGACGTCGAACTTCTCGCCCTTCTCGCGATATTCACGCAGCAGCTTGAACACGTCATGACGGACAAACTGGGTGTTGCTGGTATCCAGCCCGTTCAGCTCGGCATTCTGGCGGGCGATATCCAGCGCATTCTGGGAGAGATCGACGTTGACCACCTCTTTGGCGCCGCCCTTGAGGGCATAGACGCCAAACCCACCGGTGTAGCAGAAGCAGTTGAGCACCCGCTTGCCTTCGGTGTACTTGGCAGCAGCCTGACGGTTATCCCGCTGATCCAGATAGAAACCGGTTTTGTGGCCGTTGCGAATATCCACCAGGATCTTGACGCCGCCATTCTCCTCGATGACCACCGGTTCGTTCGGGGTCTCGCCATAGATGACGCCGGTGCGCTCTTTCAGCCCTTCCTTCTTGCGCACTGCCACGTCGGAGCGCTCATAGATGCTGCACTCGGGGTAGAGGGTACGCAGCGCTTGCGTTATCAGCTCACGCTGGAACTCGGCACCGGCAGAGAGGATCTGGCACACCAGAAAATCGGCATAACGGTCGATGGTCAGACCCGGCAGGCCATCGGATTCGGCGGCGCAGAGGCGATAGCCGGTGAGGCCCTGACGCTTGATCAGCGGATCGCGAGACTCCTGCGCATATTTGAGACGACGGATAAAGAAGTCGAGATCGACGGTCTCATCCTTGTCGAAGGTCCAGACCCGGGCACGGATCTGGGAGCTGCCTGACCAGGCGCCACGGGCGAGCCACTTGCCATCGTTGGCATAGATCTCGACGGTATCGCCGTCAATGGGGTTGCCCTGAACCCGCTCAATCCCCTTGGAGAAGATCCAGGGGTGGCGACGCAGCAGGGATTTTTCGCGGCCTTTGACGAGATAGATGGAAGCGCTCATGAATGTTTGCCGATGGTAGAAAGAAAAGGGGCCACATTCTATGTGCAATAGTGCGGCTAAGCCAGCCTTTGCTGGTATATGGCAGAGTGACGAATTGTACAACTGGACAACGCCCGAGTGTTGCATATGCAAGATTTGCAGAATCTCAATGTTGGCGTTTCACGCTGTTTATCTTATATGCCACAGTTGGTTGTGCTTTTTTTTGTTCAGCACTGGTCGCTATGTGTGCGCAATGTAGTCAATAAAGCGTTTTAACCTTACTTTATAGTGATTTTCGCTAAAGAGTCATTTGATGATGTCGATAGTGGGGGAGACCATTTTGAATCTTTCCTGTATCGAGCTGTCCATGTCCCTCTCCATCGCTACCAATATTTCTGCCCTCAATGCTTCTCGCCATCTTGGTCAATCATCCAACATGCTTGATTCGGTATATCGACGACTCTCATCCGGCTTGCGCATCAACAGTGCCGCTGATGATGCTGCAGGCTTGCAGATCAGTAATCGCCTCACCAGTGAAGTGAACGGGACCAACACCGCTATTCGCAACGCCAATGATGGGATCTCGGTGATCAACGTCGCCGATGGGGCGCTTGATGAGTCGGTGAACCTGATGCAGCGGATGCGCACCCTGGCACTGCAGTCGGGAAGCGGTGCCAATACGGCAGAGGATCGCGTAGCCCTGAATGCGGAGTTCAAGCAACTGCAGTTGGAGATGGACCGGATTGCCACAGGCACCCGGTTTGCCGGACAGGACCTGCTGGCGGGGAGTTACGAAGGTATCTTCTTGGTCGGTGCCTATGCAGGACAGAATACCGTCATTACCGATCTCAATGCCCAGACCAAAAATCTGGGGGAGATGGAGTGGCAAGCGCGCAGTCCGGCAGGAAGCAAGCCAGGGGCGTATGACATTGCTGATCTCAAGCTTTCATCTCAGCCTATCACCCTTAATGGCGTCACTTTTGACAAGGACTATTCAACCCTGGAAGCGTTCGTGGCAGATATTAATGGCACCACCTTTCCCAATAATCAGGGGCCGGTACAAGCGCAACAACTGCCATTTTCTGTCGCCTCCGCGGTCGATTTATCCGCATTACCCTCCTATATCGATGTGGCGGGTCACTCTGTGGATTTGACCACAGGCATTGATATGACCGGATGGGATCCGGTCAATCCGACAGCAAAAAATAGTGCCATCATGGCAACCGTGGTTCAACGCATCAACAGTACTGCGCAATCGGCAGGTCTAGGTTTTTATGTGAGTGCCTCCAACAACAGCAATCCCGCCAGCAATGCGCTGACCATGCATAGCGCTCAGGGCAACAGCCTTGCGCTGGCCAATGGCACAACCCCCCCTCCGCAGCCAGCACCACCGGCGCCTCCGGTGATCAGTAGTTCCTCTCTGAGCTCTCTGTTACCCGATGTTACATCGACGACGTATATCGGTCAGATGGCGCTGCGCTCATCAGGCGACAAGTATTCCAATATTGATATGCAGGGATCCAGCTTGCATGCGCTTGGCTTTTATCAAGAGGACAAGAAGAAATATACCGTTGATAATATTGATGTTCTTAGTGAAGACAACGCCAGCAGGGCCATCAAAACCCTGGATGTGGGTATGAAACAGCTGGGTGTTCAGCGCGCTCGACTCGGTGCCCAAGCCAACGCGCTGGATTCACGGGTACGCAATCTGGCCAATGCCAATGAGAACCTCAGCGCTGCCCGCTCAAGGATCCGGGATGCCGACATGGCTGTGGAATCGGCGCGCTTGGTCAGCACCCAAATCTTGCAGCAGGCGAGTGCTTCGATTTTGAGTCAGGCAAACAGTCGCCCCAATGCGGCCCTGAGTTTGCTGCAATCCTGAGCGGGACTGCCAGCCGGCATAGCAATTGGTCGCTATCATTCATGGTCACTATCCATAAAGACAAAGAGGCCACCCAATGGGTGGCCTCTTTTCTTATTGCTTCTTGTTGCCGGATGCTATTCGGCAGCGTCAGAGAGTGATCCCCTTGAGTGCCTGGGTCAGCTCGCTGGCGGTGGCTTTAAGCCCCTGCGTACCGGCTACCGAGGCGCTGGCGGACTCTTCCACCTGCGCCGCTTCATGGCGCACCTGATCGAGATTGTGGGTGATCTCGGCGGCGACCGAGCTCTGCTCCTCGCTGGAGGTGGCGATCTGGGTGCTCATCTCCAGCACCGCATCGCTATGGTTGCTCAGCTTCTCGATATCGAGCCCCACCTCGCTGATGAGCTGCTGGCTGCTGGCGGCGCGCCCTACAGTCTTTTCCATGATCTCGTTTAGCGCCCCGGTACCGGTCTGCAGCTCTTCGATCATCTGCTGGATCTCCACCGTCGCCTGCTGGGTACGGCTGGCGAGAGTACGCACTTCATCCGCCACCACTGCAAAGCCGCGACCCTGCTCACCGGCACGGGCCGCCTCGATGGCGGCGTTGAGGGCCAGCAGGTTGGTCTGCTGGGAGATGGCGTTGATGACGTTGACCACCTCGTTGATCCGGTTGGCGTTGTGGGTGAGCCGCTCGACCGCGCCGGAGGCGTTGCCAATCTCGTCGGCCAGAGTACGGATCGCTTCGATGGTGCGGGCTACCCGGTTGGCGCCATTGGCCGCCTCTTCGCTCGACTGGCGGGTCTGCTGCAGGGTGTCGTTGGCATTGCGCGCCACTTCGCGGATCGCTGCCGACATCTGCTCCATGGCGGTGGCCAGTGAATCCATGTGCTGGCGCTGGGAACGCGCCATGGTCTCGCCTTCGCGGGCATGGTCACGAAACTCGTCGGCGGCCATGGTCAGCGCTTCGGCAGACTCCTCCACCAGTTTGACGATCTGGTGCTGGCGGTCGGTAAAGTGGTCGATGCTGCCCGCCAGGGTGGAGAACTCGTCCCGCACCGGGAAGAAGTTGAGTCGGAAGGTGAGATCGCCGTCCGCCACGGTTTGCAGCGCCTTGTTGGTGGAGTAAAGCGCACCGGAGACAAAGGTCATCATGTAGTGGATCACCAGCGCCATCAGGGCGGCCAGCGCGCCGATCAGGAGTAGGGTCGAGCCCTGACCCTCCCACATGGAGAGGTTGCCGGTATCGAGATCACCGGTGACGTAGCCCGCCTGACCCGCTGGCGCGGTAAAGAGGTAATGCTCCCCTTGCTGTTGCAACCCGCTGCTGCCTTGCCCGGTCAGACGCAGATCAGCAGGCAACACCAGAGTGGGCTGCTGGCTGACCAGCTGCGCCGTGGTCTCGACCCGTTGCTGCAACTGCGCTACCCGCAGGGAGATCTCCTGCTGATGGCTGGCCGCCAGCATATACCAGCTGAGGAAGGCGATGATGAAGAGAGGTAACCAGAACGCGATATGGAATTTTTCACTGATGGTGAGGTGAATGAGATAGCGGTCAACCCACCGGAATTTAACTTCTTTCATAATGGAGCTGCATCCTGCAGAGATAGAGTGTCGGGCACATTATCGTCTCGGGAATTTTTTTCTTAAGCGGAAGGTGTGAGAAATGGGAGAGCAATCGTTTGTCATCCGGGTGTGGGGGCAGGTGCAGGGGGTGGGATTTCGCTATTTCACCCGCGAGCGGGCGCTGCAACTGGGTTTGCGGGGCCATGCCTACAACCTGGAGGATGGCTCGGTGGAGATCCTGATCAGCGGCCCCGCGCAGGGTGTGCAGATGATGCTGGGCTGGCTGGAACATGGCCCGCGCACCGCCCGGGTGACCCGGATGGAGTATGAAGAGGCACTGCCGCCCACCGGTCAGGGCTTTCACACCAACTGAAGGGGCGGAGACGAGATGGACGCTGACAAGGAAGGTCTGTTGCTGACTCAGGCAACAAGCTGGGTCGCCCGTTATCAGGAGGCGGCGCGGGCGGTGCGCGAAGAGGCCAGTGAACCGGCCGTGCATGGCTACCGTATCGCAGCGCGCCGCTTGCTGGCGCTGCTCGCCCTGTGGCGGCCACTCACCTATCATCCCGAGCTGGAGCGGCGTCTGCTGCGCTCGGTCGGGCGGCTCTCGGCGCTGCGGGATGCGCAGGTCTACGCCGAGCGTTTTGGCAAGCCGCCTGCCAGCACGGGCAATACCCACAAATCGGCCTGTCGCGTGCCCCTGTTGTCGCGGCGACTGGCCCGCTGGCTTGCGGCGGTGGCGCAGGTGCAGGATGCGTGGGCATTGGCGTTCCTCTATCAGCAGCATCTGGCCCTGCGCCTTGATGAGGCACAGAGCGCTCTCGATGAACCTATTCCCTGCGTTGGGAAATCTGCCAGCTCCCGTCAGCAACAGTTGCGCCGCTGGCATCGGCTGCGCCTCGAGATCAAGCAGGCCCGTTATGGCGTGGAACTGTTGCTGGATCTGGGGAGTGGAGATCCGGGCTGGTTGAGCACTCTGACTCACTGGCAGGAGCGACTCGGCCAGTTGCAGGATTGGCGTCAATGGCGGCGGAGGTTGCGAGCAGAGCAGGGGAACACCCGCAAGCAGACGAAACTGCGGCAGCAGTTGAAGGGGAAGATCACCGCCCGTTTGTGTCAACTGGACTGCCAGCAGGCGGAGCTGGTGGCGCTCAAACTGGCGATGCGGGCAGGCTCACAACACGGATAAGATGCCAGGTCGGGTGGTCAGGTATGCAGGACCAAACGTATCGCCCGCCAAGCCCAGTGGTGGATAACCCCTAGGCTGCAATCTGCCGCAGCCATTCGCGACCAGCATCTACAAATACAATCCAAGCCAAAGATGTGAGACAAAAAAAGAGAGGCCGTTTGGCCTCTCTATCTAGCTGTGGTCGCAGTCAGCGATACGCTTACTTGACGCGCATGCCTGGCTGGGCGCCGTCTTGCGGCTCCAGGATCCAGAGATCCTTGCCGCCCGGGCCTGCGGCCAGCACCATGCCTTCGGACATGCCAAAGCGCATCTTGCGCGGCGCCAGGTTGGCCACCATTACGGTCAGCTTGCCTTCCAGATCTTCCGGGTTGTAGGCGGATTTGATACCGGCAAACACCTGACGGGTCTCGCCACCGATATCCAGTTGCAGCTTGAGCAGCTTCTCGGCTTCCGGTACCGCTTCGGCCTTCTTGATCAGCGCGACGCGCAGGTCAATCTTGGCAAAGTCGTCATAGCTGATGGTTTCGCTGATGGGATCGTCTGCCAGCGGGCCGGTCACTTTCGGTGCCTGCTCTTTGGCCAGATCTTCCTTGGAGGCTTCTACCATGGCTTCTACCTTGGCGGGCTCGATGCGGGAGAAGAGCGCCTTGAACGGGGTCAGCTGATGGTTGGTCAATGGCTGGGCCACGCCATCCCAGGAGAGGGTTTCACCCAGGAAGGCTTCGGCGCGCTCGGCGAGCAGCGGCATGACCGGCTTGAGGTAAGCCATCAGCACACGGAACAGGTTGATACCGACGGAGCAGACTTCCTGCAACTGGGCGTCAGCCCCTTCCTGTTTGGCAATCACCCAGGGGGCCTTGTCATCCACGTAGCGGTTGGCCTTGTCGGCCAGCGCCATGATTTCACGGATGGCGCGGCTGAATTCGCGTGACTCATAGGCTTCGGCGATGGTGGTGCGGGCGTTGGCGAATTCGGCGTAGAGCTCCGGCTCGGCGCAGGTGGCCGCCAGCTTGCCGTCGAAACGCTTGGCGATAAAGCCTGCGTTGCGCGACGCCAGGTTGACCAGCTTGTTGACCACGTCGGCGTTGACGCGAGCGACGAAGTCATCGAGGTTCAGGTCCAGATCGTCGATGCGGCTGTTGAGCTTGGCGGCGTAGTAGTAACGCAGGCACTCCGGATCCAGGTGGTTCAGGTAAGTGGATGCCTTGATGAAGGTGCCCTTGGATTTGGACATCTTGGCGCCGTTGACGGTCACATAGCCGTGTACGTTGACCTTGGTCGGCTTGCGGAAACCCGCCCCTTCCAGCATGGATGGCCAGAACAGGCAGTGGAAGTAGGCGATATCTTTACCGATGAAGTGGTAGAGCTCGGCGCTGGAGTCTTTGCTCCAGTAGCTGTCAAAGTCGATGTCGCCGCGCTTGTTGCACAGGTTCTTGAAAGAGGCCATGTAGCCGATGGGGGCATCAAGCCAGACGTAGAAGAACTTGCCCGGCGCGCCGGGGATTTCGAAACCGAAATAGGGAGCGTCACGGGTGATGTCCCACTGCTGCAGGCCGCTCTCGAACCACTCCTGCATCTTGTTGGCCATCTCTTCCTGAATGGCGCCGGAGCCGCGCACCCACTCTGAGAGCCATTTTTCAAATTGCGGCAGGTCGAAGAAGAAGTGCTCGGAATCCTTCATCACCGGTGTGGCACCGGAGACGGCGGATTTCGGATCGATCAGCTCGGTCGGGCTGTAGGTGGCGCCGCAGCTGTCGCAGTTGTCACCGTACTGTTCCGGGGATTTGCACTTGGGGCAGGTGCCTTTGACGAAACGGTCCGGCAGGAACATCGATTTTTCCGGATCGAACAGTTGGGTAATGGTGCGGCCCTTGATAAAGCCACCCTCTTTCAGACGACCGTAGATCAGTTCCGCCAGCTCGCGGTTTTCGTCGCTGTGGGTGGAGTGATAGTTGTCAAAGCTGATGTTGAAACCGGCGAAATCGGTCTGGTGCTCCTTGGAGACGGCCGCAATCATCTCTTCCGGGGTGATCCCCATCTGTTGCGCTTTGAGCATGATCGGGGTGCCGTGGGCATCATCGGCACAGATGAAGTGCACCTGATGACCGCGCATTCGCTGATAACGAACCCAGATATCGGCCTGGATGTGTTCCAGCATGTGGCCAAGATGGATGGAGCCATTGGCATAGGGGAGGGCGCAGGTTACCAGCATTTTACGAGGATCAGTTGCCATATTACGTTCTTGATGTGCTTGTTGGGATGATAGAGTGCCGTGCATGTTACCCGAATTGGGGGTAGCCTGCCTAGGGTTGTGGCTGTGCCAACCTTGGCAGAACCTGCCGTGACGATGGCAGGCAAGCCACTGATTTGTGTGCGGTAACCGTTCACCTCAAGATAAAGACAAGATAATGAGGAGTTAATGGTGATTGATTCAGTAAAACAGATCCTCGCCGAATTTAAGCCAGCAGGCTGGCACAAGGATCTGGTGGATGCCGGATTCGTTCGCGAGATCATCAATCAGGGGCAGGGGCTTACTATCCGGCTGGTATTGCCGTTTGCCGGTCTCTCGCTGCTCGATCAGCTCAAAGAGAACTACGATGCCAGGCTGCGCAGCGCCACCGGCGCCGCCCGTATCGACTGGGCACTGGAGATTGACGTCGCCAGCATGCCGCGGGCGCAGGGCCTCAATGCCGTGCAGGGCATTCGCAACATCATCGTGGTTGCTTCCGGCAAGGGGGGGGTAGGCAAGTCCACCACCGCGGTCAACCTGGCGCTGGCCCTGCAAAAAGAGGGCGCGCGGGTCGCTATTCTCGATGCCGATATCTATGGCCCTTCCATTCCCACCATGATGGGCACCCTCAAGGAGCGCCCGGTCAGCCATGACGGCAAGCTGATGGAGCCGGTGATGGCCTGCGGCCTCAAGAGCAACAGTATCGGCTATCTGGTCTCCGAGCAGGATGCCACCATCTGGCGTGGCCCGATGGCGAGCAAGGCGCTGGCGCAGATCCTTCATGAGACCCGCTGGGGCGAGGTAGATTATCTGGTGGTAGACATGCCGCCGGGCACTGGCGATATCCAGCTCACCATGGCCCAGCAGGTGCCGACTTCGGCGGCGGTGATCGTCACCACCCCGCAAGATGTGGCGTTGGCCGATGCCCGCAAGGGGATCGCCATGTTCAACAAGGTCGATGTGCCGGTGCTCGGCATCATCGAGAACATGAGCTACCACGTCTGCAGCGCCTGCGGTCACCATGAGCCACTGTTCGGTACCGGTGGCGGCCAGAAGATGGCTGAGCAGTATCAAGTGGCGCTGCTTGGTCAATTACCGCTGCACATCGATATCCGCCAACACATGGATGATGGTTGCCCGACGGTGTTCGGCGCACCGGAAGGGAGCCTGGCTCAGGCCTATTTGAAGCTGGCGCGTAGGGTAGGGGCTGAACTCTTTTTCAGCGCAAAACCGATTGCGACCCCCCTCTATGCCATGGCGCTGGATGAATAATCGGCGGTCGGTCACTTGAAAGGGAATTGAGGGTGGGCATGACCCACCCTTTTTTATATAATGGATCGGTTTAAACCATCCCCACTGCTCTTCTCTTTTAGGTATTTGTCATGTCTGATACTCAACATTCGTGTGTGATCATCGGTATTGCGGGCGCATCTGCGTCTGGCAAAAGTCTTATAGCCCAGACCATTTATGAAGAGCTGGTGGCCGAACTGGGCGCAGGTCAGATTGGTGTGATCACCGAAGATTGCTACTACCGTGATCAGACCCACCTGACCATGGAAGAGCGGGTCAAGACCAACTATGACCACCCTAACGCGCTGGATCACGACCTGCTGGTACAGCACCTGAGCCAGCTGGTCAAAGGTGACGCGGTTGCCATTCCCCAGTACTCCTACACCGAACACACCCGGATGAACGAAGTGACCCCGTTTGCGCCGCGCCGGGTGATCATTCTGGAAGGTATCCTGCTGCTGACCGACAGCCGTCTGCGGGATCTGATGGATGCCTCCATCTTTATGGATACCCCGCTCGACATCTGCCTGCTGCGCCGTCTGGTGCGTGATGTGCAGGAGCGGGGCCGTACCATGGACTCCGTGCTCAAGCAGTATCAGAAGACGGTGCGTCCGATGTTCCTGCAGTTTATCGAGCCGTCCAAACAGTATGCCGATGTGATCGTGCCTCGTGGTGGCAAGAACCGCATCGCCATCGACATGCTCAAGGCGCGTATCCGCCACATGTTGATCGGTTAAGATGAAACAAGCCGGGTGATGCCCGGCTTTTTTAAAAGCACAATTTGTCAGGAGAGTCGCCCAATGCGTCTGTGTGATACCGATATTGAACGCCATCTGGATGAAGGCAAGATCGTCATTGAGCCACGGCCCGGGGTAGAGCGGATCAGTGGTGTCAGTGTCGATGTGCTGCTGGGTAACGAGTTTCGGGTGTTTCGCGATCATACCGCACCCTATATCGACCTGAGCGGCCCGAGCAGCGAGATGGCCGATGCCATCGATCGGGTGATGAGTGACGAGATCCACATCCCCGATGGCGAAGCCTTCTACCTGCACCCGGGTCAGCTGGCGCTGGCGGTGACCTACGAATCCGTCACCCTGCCTGCCGATATCGTCGGCTGGCTGGATGGCCGCTCTTCATTGGCGCGCCTGGGTTTGATGGTGCACGTGACGGCGCACCGGATCGATCCGGGTTGGTCCGGTCGTATCGTGCTGGAGTTCTACAACGGCGGCAAATTGCCGCTGGCGCTGCGTCCGAAGATGAAGATCGGCGCCTTGAACTTCGAGATGCTCTCCGGCGTCGCGGCCCGCCCCTACAACAAGCGGGAAAATGCCAAGTACAAGAGCCAGCAGGGCGCCGTTGCCAGCCGCATCAATCAGGACTGATAACTGGCAACACAGCAACGATTCAAGGGAGCACAAGGTGCTCCCTTTTTGCATCTGGAATCAAACGGATATGGGGTTGATGGTGCTGGTCTGATGAGATTGGTGAGGCTGGGACGTTTTATCACCACTTCAGCCCGTTTTTCTGTCATAAAAACGTCATAAAAATGAAATTATTGGCTTAATTGTCAGCTATTTTTGCCCTTTCCCGCAATCATTGATGGCTTTAATTAATCGATGGCAAGCCGCATGAAGGCTGGCTCTAGGATATTTTTTTCCAAAAAGCTCTTTTTTTTTATGGCTGAAATATTTCAATGGTGGCTATGGTGTTGGCCGCCATCTGGCATAATCCGCCGCAACTCATAAACAGGCTTTTTTTTATGTTTGAAATGTTTAGTGGTTTGGGTTTGTGGTGGTCAATCGGTTTGGTATTGGCCGTTTTTTTTGTGCTTGCCTATGAATTTATCAACGGCTTTCACGATACCGCCAACGCGGTAGCAACGGTTATCTATACCAAGGCGATGCCAGCTCACCTGGCGGTCGTCGCATCGGGGATCTTCAACTTTTTTGGCGTGATGTTTGGTGGACTGGGTGTGGCCTATGCCATTGTCCATCTGCTGCCCATCGACCTGCTGCTTGGGATGGACTCCACCCAAGGGTTGATCATGGTCTTCTCCTTGCTGTTTTCCGCCATCGTGTGGAACCTGGGCACATGGTTCTTCGGGATCCCGGCCTCCAGTTCACATACCTTGATCGGTTCCATTCTGGGGGTAGGCGGCGCCTATGCCTGGATCACCCATAAACCGGTGACAGAAGGGATCAACGTGGGCAAAGCGATCGACATCATGCTTTCCCTCATCATCTCTCCCACCATCGGCTTCATCATCGCGGCGCTGCTGCTGCTGGCGATGAAACGCATCTGGACCAGCAACAAGATCCACAAAACGCCGGAAGAGCGTCAGCTGGTGGATGGCAAGAAGCACCCGCCATTCTGGGCGCGTCTGACCCTGGTGGCCTCGGCCATGGGCGTCAGCTTCGTTCACGGCTCCAACGATGGCCAGAAGGGGATCGGTCTGGTGATGCTGGTGCTGATCTGTATGGCGCCCGCCTATTTCGCGCTGGACATGAACAGCCGCTCTTATGACCTGGATCGGACCCAGGATGCCAACCAGCGCATCATGGAGATATACCAGCGTAACCAGTCCGCCCTCTCTGGCGTCATCAACTTCTCTGCACCGGCAACGGCTCAGGAAGAGCTGATGACCCACTGCTCCGCAGATGGCGTGCTGCAGGCGATGGCCACCCTGGATGCCCGTCTGGGTGCCGTGCGTACTTATGATCAGATGAGCCTGACCGACCGCCGCGAAGTGCGTCGTCTGCTGCTCTGTATCGATGACACTGCCCGCAAGGCTGCCAAGCTGCCGCTGCCCGCCAAGGAGCTGACCGATCTGGCCAAATGGCGCAAGGATCTGACCGCGACCGCTGAATACGCACCGACCTGGGTGATCGTCTCCATCGCACTGGCGCTGGGTTGCGGCACCATGGTGGGCTGGCGTCGTATCGTTCATACCGTGGGCGAGAAGATCGGCACGACCGGCATGACCTATAGCCAGGGTATCGCGGCCCAGATCACGGCTGCAACCTCCATCGGAGTCGCCAGTCTGACCGGTATGCCGGTGTCCACCACCCACATCCTCTCTTCTGCGGTGGCGGGGACCATGATTGCCAACAAATCCGGCCTGCAGAGCCAGACTATCAAGACCATCCTGATGGCCTGGGTGTTGACTTTGCCGCTGACCATGCTGCTCTCCGGCGGTCTGTTCATCGTCAGCCACCATCTGTTTGGTTGATCTGCCGCGCTCATAACGCGCATCACCATGACAATGCCGCCCGGTCGAAAGATCGGGCGGCATTTTTTGTGTAATTTTCAGTGGAGTTGTATCTCCACCTGATGTTTTTTGTTCTTGAGGTAAACAGATAAGAAGGCTCTTCTTCATTATTTGATTGACGACTCGTTATGGTTTTTCTGGATGAACTTTCGTCATCGAATATCTCTTTCTAATAGTGTGCTTCTCTTGTGATTAATGGATTAACCAATTAGCGTGTTTTGGCGAGGTGCAGATGCACCATCTGATAAAGCGCCACTGAGGAGTAGATGATGAAGCTGATGATCCCGCCCATGGTGGATTTTGCGACCGGCAGCTTGTCCGGTGCCGAACTGGTGGAGAAGTGTACAAGGTTGGCTGATCTGTATGGCTTGTTTGCCGATCCTGCTTCTGAAGCAGGGGTTGACCCGCAAACTGTGCTCTATCGTGTGGCGATGTTGCCCAGCAGTGGCGTGGAGGGGGATCTCAACATGGGTGTTACCCATCTTGAGGCCGGCATGATAGGGAACGAGTTTTTTATGACCCGCGGTCATATCCATGCTCGCGCCGAGCAGGCGGAGTACTACTTCGGGTTGTGCGGAAGGGGACTATTGCTGTTGCAGGATATGGCCGGTGTTTGCCGGTTGGAGCAGGTCTTTGCCGGCAGCGTTCATCATATCCCTGGCCACGTTGCCCATCGACTTGTCAACACTGGCGAGACGCAGCTCTCGGCGTTGGCGGTCTGGCCTGCCATTGCCGGTCATGATTACCGGCTGATGGCAGAGCGGGGGTTTGGCCTGCGGGTGGTCGCAGGGAAGAAAGGGGAACCTTGTGTTGTGAGCAGCGAGGTGAGTGTCTCAATCACCTAACCATCAGCCTGCATGGGTCGTGAGCGACCCCGTTAGCGGCTGCCGCAAGATTGGCGTACCACCAGAGTTGGGGGCAGAATGATGCTCTTGGCCGGCTCGTCGTTGCCGGCAATCCGCTCGAGCAGCAGTTCACCCGCCTTGCGGCCAATCTCCCGCGCCGCCACCGAGATGGTGGTGAGCGCCGGTTCGACCAGCGCTGTCTCCGGCAGATCGTCAAAGCCCACCAGTGCAAAGTTCTGGCCGATGAGCCGCCCCTGCTTGCGCAGCGCCAGCATGGCACCGAGCGCCACCACGTCCTGATAGCAGACCGCCGCCGTCACCTCGGGGTGCTGTTCCAGTAGCGCCGTCATGGCGCGGGTGCCCTCTACCCGGCTGGCGCCGCAACCGATGATCCACTCCGGTTTGGGGGAGATGCCGTGTTCGAGCAGCTTGCTCATATAACCACCGAGGCGTTGGGATCGGCTGATGGAGGTGGGGGCGCCCCCGACAAAGGCGATATGACGGTGGCCGATTTTCAGCAGGTGCTCGGTCGCCAGCTGACAGCCCAGAAAGTTGTCGGTGCCGACAAAGTCGATCGCTACATCCGGCACCGGTCGCACCACCAGAATGGTGGGCATATGGCGACGTTGCAGGCTCTCGAAAAAGCTGTGGGGCGTAGGCTGGGCAGCGCAGATCACCATGCCGGCGGCGCTGTTGCGTTGCAGCGAATCCATAAATTGCTGCTGCCTTGCCGCCGACTCCTCGCTGTTGGCGAGAAACAGCATCAGGTCGTGGTGTTCCATCTCCCGGCTCAGGCCCGCTGTCATCTCTGCATAGAAGGGGTTGGTAATGTCGTGCAGCAACAGGCCAACCTGATTGCTGCTCTTGTTGCGCAGGTTGGCGGCAGTCTGGTTGTAGACATAGCCGAGCTCGTCGATGGCCTTGAGTACCCGCTGGCGAGTGTGGTCGGAAATGCGTCCCTTGTTGCGCAGGGTCATGGAGACGGTGGCGGTGGAAACGCCCAAGTGGCGGGCAATATCGGCAAAAGTCACATTGCTCATGGTGTGGGTCCAGTCATGAT
This sequence comes from Aeromonas sp. R2-3, assembly GCF_040908375.1. Lineage (NCBI taxonomy): Bacteria > Pseudomonadati > Pseudomonadota > Gammaproteobacteria > Aeromonadales > Aeromonadaceae > Aeromonas > Aeromonas sp. R2-3. The sequence goes on from NZ_JBFODP010000032.1 coordinate 158,112, forward strand.
CGTGCCATCAAGATATATCGATTAACCTTGATTTCAGATGAGAGAAGGTCGCAAGTGAGCGGTTGATCACGAATTTCACCGCCCATGCCGATGATATATCCCAATGTTTGAGGTTAATCGTGTTTATCAGGTTGTGGTTAACGGGTTAATCGATTTATCTCTGTCGTAGGTGTCAACGAGAGAGCAAGCCAATGATTCATTCGAGTTACGTTTCCAACTACGACAAATATCCAGAAGTGACCGTTGTTGGATATGAGCGGTCCGCCTGTGCGGGATGGGATGAGATTGCCCATCAGTTGCAAGCCAAAGTGAACGGGCAAGACAAGGCGAAAGTGGTACTGGTGATCGACTGCTATCACGGTGTGGATCAGACCGAGCTACGCACCCAGCTGCTGACCAGATTCGGGCCTCACACGCTCATTGATGTGGAACAGGCGCGCCTGCCCGAACCCAAAGTGCTGGCGATGCTGGATCGTTTCATCACCGATGACAGGGTCTTTGGCGTGCTGGCACCCCACAAGATGGTGGAGTTTTTTGACCCGGTCGCCTTGGCGCGCCTGCAACAGCAGGTCGCAGAGATAGCCGAAGGTCTGGTGGTGGTGATGGGCTGCGGCGCCTCGTTGGTGGCGAAAGGGAATGTGCGAGTCTATGCCGATCTTGCCCGCTGGGAGATCCAGCAGCGTCTGCGCCGTAAAGAGATTGGCAACTGGGGCGCTGATAACACCGAAGAGGACATACTGCGCCGCTACAAGCGCGCCTTCTTCATCGAATGGCGGGTGTTTGACCGCCATAAATTGGCCCAGCTACCCACCATCGATTTCCTGCTCGACACCAACACCAGGGACAAGCCGACCATGGTAACGGGGGCGGCACTGCAACAAGGGTTGCATCAGGCGGCGCGCCAGCCGTTCCGGGTTGTTCCCTTCTTCGATCCTGGGGTCTGGGGCGGGCAGTGGATGAAGCAGGTGTGTGATCTGGACCCAGCCCAACCCAACTACGCCTGGTGCTTTGATTGTGTGCCCGAGGAGAACAGCCTCTACTTGCGCTTTGGCGAGGTGCGGGTAGAGATCCCGTCGCAAAACCTGGTGCTGTGCCAGCCAAAAGCCCTGCTTGGGGAGCAGGTACACGCCCGCTTTGGCGCCGAGTTCCCGATCCGGTTCGATTTTCTCGATACGGTTGGGGGGCAGCCGCTCAGTTTGCAGGTGCATCCGCTGACCGAATACATCCAGCAGGAGTTCGGCATGCACTACACCCAGGACGAGAGCTACTACCTGCTCGATGCCAAGCCGGACTCCTGCGTCTACCTCGGCACCCGTAACGGTATCGACCCGCAGGAGATGCTGGCGGATCTGGCTGCCGCCCAGCGCGGTGAGAAGCCCTTCGACGACGAGCGCTTCATCAACCGCTTCCCGGCCCGCAAGCACGATCACTTCCTGATCCCGGCTGGAACCGTCCACTGCTCGGGAGAGGGCGCCATGGTACTTGAGATCAGCGCTACCCCCTACATTTTCACCTTCAAACTGTGGGACTGGGGCCGGGTCGGGCTCGACGGCATTCCGCGCCCCATCCATCTGGAGCATGGCAGCAAGGTGATCCAGTGGGATCGGGATACCGACTGGACCCGTGAACATCTGGTCAATCGCATCGAGCTCATCGCCGAAGGGGAAGGTTGGCGTGAAGAGCGCACCGGACTGCATGAGCGGGAATTTATCGAGACCCGTCGCCACTGGTTCAGTGTGCCGGTGGAGCACGACACCGGCGGCACGGTGCAGGTGCTCAATCTGATTGAGGGACGAGAGGCGACGGTGGAGAGTCCCGACAATGCGTTCACACCGTTTGTGGTGCACTACGCCGAGACTTTCATCGTACCGGCCTCGGTCGGGCGTTATCGCATCCGCCCGAGTGGCGAGAGTGAAGGGGCGACCATCGCCACCATCAAGGCCTATGTGAGGGGGTAACCAATATGCTGAGGATCCTTATCGCAACCCATGGTTCACTGGCGCCGGCCCTGCTGGCCAGCGCCAGCATGGTCTACGGCGAGCTGCCCGCCGTAGCCACAGTCTCTCTTACCGAAGAGGGGGGAATAGAGGCGTTTCGCACCGAGTTTGAACAGACCCTGCGCCGTCATGGCGCGGGGGCTGACGGGGTGCTGGTGCTGTGCGACATGGAGTGCGGCAGCCCCTACAACGTGGCATGCCGTTTTGCATTTGACCCCGACTGGCCGCAGCCGGTAGCCGTGGTGACCGGGGTGAACTTTCCCATGCTGCTGATGAGTGCCGACTGGCTGGCGGCGACCGATGTGCACGAGGCGGCCCGCCAGTTGCTGGCCCAGGCACTGGAATCCATGGTGATCGCGGCCCCGGCGGCGCACCAGCAAGATGACAACTTCTAGGAGAGCGAGATGGCGATTTCATTTGTACGCATTGACGATCGGGTGATCCATGGCCAGCTGGTGACGCGCTGGGCCAGAGAGCTGCCCTGCGACGGCATCGTCGCGATTGATGACGAGGTGGCGGCCGATCCGCTGCTCTCCCAGGTGATGATCGGCGCGGTGCCGGACACCAAGGTGTGGCTGTTCGACGTGGCGACGGCCATTGCCAAGCTGCCCAAGGTGATCGCCAGTGACAAACGTTACTTCGTGATTGGCAAGTCGCCGGTCACCCTGCAGCGACTCTGCGCCGCCGGCATCTCTCTTGAGAACCACAATGGCAAGATCAACGTGGGGCCCATGAGTGCCCGCGAGCAGACCACCACCATAGGCCCCAACCAGTCGGTGACGGCGCAGGAGATCGCCGCCTTTGACTATCTGGCCAGCCTTGGCCACGAGATTGACTTTCGGCTGGTGCCGGACGCCAGCCACTACAGCTGGGCGGATGCCCAGAAAAAGCTGAAATAGGGAGCAGACATCATGTTTCTGGAAGCAACACTTATCGGGATACTCTGTTATCTCGGTGCCCTCAGCAGCCCCTGGCTGTTGGGATTGACCGGGGGCTGGTACACCATTACCCGCCCGCTGGTTTCGGGCATGCTGGTCGGTGCCATTCTGGGGGATATTCAGACCGGGATCCTGATCGGGGTGGCGGTGCAGGCAGTCTATATCGCCATGGTGACGCCGGGCGGTTCCATGCCGGCGGATCTCAACTTCGTCGCCTTTCCGGCCATTGCGCTGGGCATCATGTCGGGCAAAGAGCCGTCGGTTGCCGTGGCGATTGCCGCCACCATCGGCATCGCCGGGACCATCCTCTTCAACTTCATGATGGTGTTCAACTCCTACTGGAACCACAGGGCCGATGTGGCGCTGGAGCAGGGCGATGAACAGGGGGTTTACCTCAACAGCGCCATCTTCCCGCAGGCCAGCAACTTTGTGCTGCGTTTCGTGCCGACCTTCATTGCCGTCTACTTCGGCAACCAGTACATCGAAGGCTTCATGAACAGCCTGCCGGAGCTGGTGATCCGTACCATGACGGTGGTAGGCGGCATTCTGCCTGCTGTCGGTATTGCCATCTTGCTCAAGCAGATCATCAAGCAGAACAGCATGCTGATCTACTTCCTGGTGGGCTTTGTCGGCATCGTTTTTCTCAAGCTCAACATGGTGGGGCTGGTAATGATTGGGGCCCTGCTGGCGCTCATTCACTACAACTACAAGCCGGAACAACGCCCTGCAGTCGCTGCCTGTGCTGCCACCCAAACCGATGATGAGGATGAATTCTGATGAACACAGAGCTGCAATCAGCGGAGCTGGCGGCCAAGCAGCCGGTTGCTCTTACCCCACGGGATCTGCGTGCCTGCTGGCGTTCGTGGATGATGTACAACCTCTCCTCCATGAGCTTCGAGCGTCTCGAATCGTTCGGCTTTTGCCTTGGCATGATGCCGGCGCTCAAGAAGCTCTATCCCGGCAAGGCTGAACGGATGGAGGCGATGAAACGCCATGCCTCCTTCTATAACACCGAGCCCCAGATCGGCGCCATTATCAATGGGTTGGCAGTCGGGCTTGAAGAGAAGCGGGCCAATGGCGAGAAGATCGACGGTGAGACCATCAACACCCTCAAGGTTGGCCTGATGGGGCCCATCGCTGGCATCGGTGATTCCATGATCCCCGGTATGCTGGTGCCCATTCTGCTCAGTATCGGGATGGCGCTGGCGGCAGGGGGGAGTGTACTGGGGCCGCTGTTTTACATCATCAGCTTCAACGCCATCGCCATTACTGGCTCCTACATGTTGTTTATGAAGGGCTACAAGCTGGGCACTGGTTCGGTGGAGTCTTTGGTCAGTTCCGAGTCGGCCAAGCTGCGCGAGGCGCTCTCCCTGCTTGGGGTCTTTGTGATGGGCGGGGTGGCGGCCAGTTATGTCAACCTCTCAACCGGACTCGATTTTGTCACCTCGGACGGGGTCAATATCCAGGTGCAGAGCATGCTGGATGGCATCTTCCCCAAACTGATGCCGCTGGTGGTGGTGCTGGGTACCTGGTATTTGATGGCCAAGCGCAACGTTTCGCCGGTCAAAGCGATGCTCGGGCTGTTGGTGCTGGCCTTTGTCGGGGTCGCCATCGGTCTGTTCTGATGGGGTCAAGGCCATTTGGTCAACAATGGGAGAGCTTGGCTCTCCCTTTTTTATCGCCGTTGCGAGAGGTAATTTATGCATATCGAGGTGACTGAGGCCGCACAGCGTTGCCATCGCTGGCTGGTCTCCGAGGCGCTGCCCCTTTGGGGCGCGAAGGGGGTTGACCCCGAGCGTGGTCTGTTTGCCGAGGGATTGGATAGTGCTGGCCAGCCTTTGTGGCAGCCGACCCGTTTTCGGGTACAGAGCCGCCAGATCTATGTGTTCAGCCACGCCACCCTGCTGGGGTGGTACGACGGGCGCACCCTTGCCGAGCGTTCTGCTTTGGTCGGTATGGGTCATTTTGACGATGGGGCGGGGCATAGCGTTTTCTCCATTAATCGGGATGGTTCGATTGCTGACGCATCAGTCTGCAGCTATGAATACGCGTTTGCCCTGCTGGCTGAGTGTTGGCTCTATCGTCTGAGTGGCGATCCACGCTGGCAACAACAGGCCGAGTCGCGCTATCAGGCCATTGAGCAACTCTTTTTGGACCCGCTGCACGGCGGATTTCACTCCAGTTGGCCATCTTGCCCACTGCGCAGCCAAAATCCCCATATGCATCTGTTCGAGGCGCTGCTGGTGGCGGCAGACAGCTTTGATGATGTGATATGGCAGCAGCGGGCAACAGCGCTGTATCGGCTGTTTCGTCAGCGTTTTCTGGAGCGCGGTTTATTGCGCGAGTTTTTCGACGACGCGCTGCTGGTGCGTCATGCCGATTCCCGTCTCATCGACCCGGGTCATCACTACGAGTGGTGCTGGCTGCTGGCACGCTACCGGACTCTTGCCAGCAGCTGGGAAATCCAGCCAACCAGCACCGAGATTGACGAGGCAATCGGGATATTGACCCGCTTTGCCATCCGCCACGGGCACGGGCAAACCGGGCTGGTGATCGATGAGCTGACCGATGATGGGCAACCCTATCGCGATACCAGCCGGCTCTGGTGCCAGACCGAACATCTCAAGGCGCTGCTGGTGGCCTACGAGCGGCTAGGGGGAGCAGAGATTGCCCATCAGATTGGCGAGGTGGTGAGGCGGATCTTCCACTACTACCTGAAGCCAGCCTTGCCCGGCCAGTGGGTCGATCAGGTCGATGTCACCGGTCGGCCGCTGACAGCTCATGCCCCAGCCAGCACCTTCTACCACCTGTTTGTGGCATTCAGCGAGCTGGCAAGGGTGGCAGAAAGGAGAGGGGAAAGTGGGTAACAGACCAAGAGAAGGTCAAAAATCCCAGCCCGGTTGTTCTGGCTGCTCGGGTTGGGTTCCCTCCTGTGCCTTGCGCTGCGCAGCCTCGACCCTGCGTTTGCGATCCCGGCACAGGCGCATCACCTCTTGTTGCTGGGCAGGGGTCATGGTGAGCCAGTTGAAACGCTCGTCGCGGTTACGCAGGCACCCCTTGCAGTAGCCCTTGTTGTTCACTTCGCAGACCCCGATGCAGGGGCTCTGCAGCGGGAATATTTCGAGCTGTTCCATTCATCACCTCGCACATCCTGTCACCTTGTTATAACCCAGCGGATCCCCTTTGGAGAAATCCTGCTTCAAGTGATTGATGTCGTTTGCTTTCCCCCTGCAAATTTGGCATCTTCCCCGCCGAGCATGGCTCTTGGCGTTATATGAGGACATATGAACAAACACGCGTACTGGCTGACCGCCGCAGTGCTGGGGCTGGCCGGTTGTGCGGGCAACTCTGACAAAGCAGAAGTGCCCAAAAAACAGACCGACAACAGATGTTTCCTGAACTGCGAGGTGCCGGAAAATCTGGGCAAGCAGTATCTGGACGGAACCTTGCCAGAGGATCTGGTGAGGGTGGAGCGGGTCAATAGCCGTGCGCGTGCCGACTACAGCAAGTTTGGCCCGCAAAGTAGACTGGTATTGGAGCGCTCCGGCAAGATGACCCGCCGTTATGGCGAGCTCTATCACCAGCTCTCCCGCTGGGTAGCGAGCGGCGGCAATCCTGCCGATATCACTCGTTACGGTATCAGCCTAGCTCAGCTGGGCGGCGCCGATCGCATGGGCAACGTGCTGTTTACCGGTTACTACTCGCCGGTGCTGGAGGTGCGTCACCGCCCGGATGCCAAATACAAATATCCCATCTATGCCATGCCAAAATGTGGCGGTCGCTGTCCGACCCGGGCCGAGATCCATCAGGGGGCCTTGGCCAATCGCGGGCTGGAGCTGGGTTACAGCAAATCCCTTATCGACAACTTCCTGATGGATGTGCAGGGCTCGGGCTTTGTCCATTACGGGGATGACGATCGGCTGCAATATCTGGGCTACAGCGGCAAGAACGGTCACGGTTACGTCAGTATCGGCCGGGTGTTAATCGATCGCGGTGAAGTGCCCAAAGAGCAGATGTCGATGAAGGCCATCAAGGAGTGGGCCAACCGTCAACCGGAGGAGAGCGTCAAGGAGCTGGTGGAGCAGAACCCCTCCTATGTCTTCTTCGAGCGTCGCCCGACCAATGATGTGATCGGTGCGGCCGGTATCCCGCTGCTGCCGCTGGCGGCCGTCGCTGCCGACAAGACCCTGCTGCCGATGGGTACCCCGATCCTCGCCGAAGTTCCCTTGCTCGATAAAGAGGGCAACTGGACCGGCAAGCACCAGCTGCGGCTGTTGATTGCGCTGGATGTGGGCGGGGCGGTGAAGAAGGGGCACCTCGATCTCTACCACGGTATGGGTGAGAAGGCCGGTGTCGCGGCCGGTCACTACAAGCACTTTGGCCGGGTCTGGAAGTTGGGCCTGCACCACGGGCCGACCGCTGCCCCCTGGTTGTAATCCTCTGAGGGGTTGGGCGTCTGTCATCGGGCGCCCGAGTAATGTGAAGAGACAAAAAAAGCCGCCGGATTGCTCCGGCGGCTTTCTATTTTGTGAGAGTGGCAGCTGGTGGCTGCGTCAGCTCTTCTGGATATCCAGCCGGATAGCACCGACCGGTTTGCAGCAGCAGGGGAGGCACTCCCCTTGGGCGACAAATGCCAGCGGCACCGCAGGATAGTGCACCTTGCCAGCCATCAGCGGAGTGCGGCAGGCGCCGCAATAGCCGCTGCGACACTGGAACTCCACATGATGACCGTGGCGTTCCAGGGTCTCCAACACGCTTTCGCCGGGATGGGCGTGCAGCACGGCACCATCCCGGGTATGTACCCGTGGTGCCACGACCGCATGCTGTTCGGCAGGTGCGTGCGGGGCAGGGGTCAGCGTGTTGGTGGCGTCACTCACAGCTCGAAATCACCCAGGTCGTCGGCATTGACTTCGCTGTCGATCTGACCGACCAGATAGGAGCTGACCTCTACCTCTTGCGGGGCGACCTGTACGTTGTCGGAGGAGAGCCAGGTGTTGATCCAGGGGATCGGGTTTTGCTTGGTGCCGGCAAAGGCTGGCTGCAGGCCGACTGCGCTCATGCGCAGGTTGGTGATGTACTCCACATACTGGCAGAGGATGTCCTTGTTAAGGCCGATCATGGAGCCGTCCTGGAACAGGTACTCGGCCCACTCTTTCTCCTGAATGGCCGCCTCCTTGAAGATCTCGAAGCAGGCCTGTTCGCACTCGGCGGCGATCTCGGCCATCTCCGGGTCATCCTGGCCGGTGCGCATCAGGTTCAGCATGTGTTGGGTACCGGTGAGGTGCAGCGCTTCGTCGCGGGCGATCATCTTGATGATCTTGGCGTTGCCTTCCATCAGTTCGCGCTCGGCGAAGGCAAAGGAGCAGGCGAAGCTGACGTAGAAGCGAATTGCTTCCAGCGCGTTGACGCTCATCAGGCACAGATAGAGCTTCTTCTTGAGCTCGCGCAAGGTGATGGTCACCTCGCGGCCCGCGACGGTGTGGGTCCCTTCACCATGCAGGTTGTAGAGGGCGGTCGCTTCGATCAGGTCGTCGTAGAAGTGGCTGATGGAGCCGGCGCGCTTCAAGATCTGCTCGTTGGTCACGATGTCGTCGAACACCTGGGCGGGGGTGTTGACGATATTGCGGATGATATGGGTGTAGGAGCGAGAGTGGATGGTCTCGGAGAAGGCCCAGGTCTCAATCCAGGTTTCCAGCTCAGGAATGGAGACCAGCGGCAGCAGGGCCACGTTGGGGCTGCGGCCCTGAATGGAGTCCAGCAGAGTCTGGTACTTCAGGTTGGAGATGAAAATGTGCTGCTCGTGGGGCGGCAGGGCCTGATAGTCGATGCGATCACGGGAGACATCCACCTCTTCCGGGCGCCAGAAGAAGGAGAGCTGCTTTTCAATCAGCCGCTCGAACACTTCGTGCTTTTGTTGATCATAACGGGCTACGTTGACCGATTGGCCAAAAAACATCGGCTCTTTGAGCTGGTCGTTTTGGGTTTGGCAGAAAGTTGAATAGGCCATGGTTACCAGAATATGTGAATAGAGAAAACAGGAGAGCGGGAGCTTGTCGCTCCCGCCCGGTTATCAGTTCTTGCCGTGACTTAGATTTTGCAAGCCCCGCCAGCGCAACCGTCATCTTGCAGATCGGTCTGGGCATCGTCTGCACCATCACGGGTGTTGTGATAGTACAGGGTCTTGAGGCCGTATTTGTAGGCGGTCAGCAAGTCCTTGAGCAGCTGTTTCATCGGGACCTTGTTGCCTTCGAAACGGGCAGGGTCGTAGTTGGTGTTGGCGGAGATCGCCTGATCCACAAACTTCTGCATGATACCGACCAGCTGCAGGTAGCCGTCAACGCTCGGTTGCTTCCAGAGCAATTCGTATTGATCTTTCAGGCGATCATACTCGGGCACCACCTGTTTGAGAATGCCGTCTTTGGAGGCCTTGACCGACACCAGACCACGCGGCGGCTCGATGCCGTTGGTGGCGTTGGAGATCTGGCTGGAGGTCTCGCTCGGCATCAGGGCGGTCAGGGTGGAGTTACGCAAGCCCACTGACTTGATCTCTTCACGCAGACTTTCCCAATCCAGATGCAGCGGCTCGTTACACAGCGCATCCAGATCCTTCTTGTAGGTGTCGATGGGCAGGATGCCCTGGGCATAAGTGGTCTCGCCAAACAGCGGGCAGGGGCCGAACTCGCGTGCCAACTGCACGGAGGCTTTCAGCAGGTAGTACTGAATGGCCTCGAAGGTGCGGTGAGTCAGTGCCAGACCAGTGCCGTCAGAGTAGCGGGCACCGTTCTTGGCCAGGTAGTAGGCGTAGTTGATGACGCCGATCCCCAGGGTACGACGACCCATGCTGCCCTTCTTGGCGGCGGCGATCGGGTAGTCCTGATAGTCGAGCAGGGCGTCGAGGGCACGCACGGCCAGATCGGCCATCTCTTCCAGATCTTCCAGCTTCTCGATGGCACCGAGGTTGAAGGCGGAGAGGGTGCACAGGGCGATTTCGCCACTCTCGTCGTCGATGTTGTTGAGCGGCTTGGTCGGCAGCGCAATCTCGAGGCAGAGGTTGGACTGGCGTACCGGCGCCACGCTTGGGTCGAACGGGCTGTGGGTGTTGCAGTGATCCACGTTCTGGATGTAGATGCGACCGGTACCGGCACGCTCCTGCATCATCAGGGAGAAGAGATCGACAGCTTTGAGGGTCTTCTTGCGAATGGCCGGATCCTGCTCGTACTTGACGTAGAGCTCTTCAAACTTGTCCTGATCGGCGAAGAAGGCGTCGTACAGACCCGGCGCATCGGACGGGGAGAACAGTGTGATGTCACCGCCCTTGATGAGGCGCTGGTACATCAGCTTGTTGATCTGCACGCCGTAGTCCATGTGACGAACACGGTTCTCTTCCACGCCGCGGTTGTTCTTCAGCACCAGCAGGCTTTCCACTTCGGTGTGCCACAGCGGGTAGAACAGGGTCGCAGCACCGCCGCGCACGCCGCCCTGGGAGCAGCACTTCACGGCAGTCTGGAAGTATTTGTAGAAGGGGATGCAACCGGTGTGGAACGCTTCGCCGCCACGGATGGGGCTGCCCAGACCGCGGATGCGACCCGCGTTGATGCCGATACCGGCGCGCTGGGAAACGTAACGCACGATGGAACTGGCGGTGGCGTTGATGGAATCCAGACTGTCGTCGCACTCGATCAGCACGCAGGAGCTGAACTGACGGGTCGGGGTGCGCACGCCGCTCATGATCGGGGTCGGCAGGGAGATCTTGAAGGTCGAGACCGCATCATAGAAGCGCTTGATGTAGTCCAGACGGGTATCTTTCGGATACTTGGAGAAGAGGCAGGCCGCAACCAGCATATAGAGGAACTGCGGGCTCTCGTAGATCTCGCCGGTGACGCGGTTCTGGACCAGATATTTGCCTTCCAGCTGTTTGACTGCCGCGTAGGAGAAATCCATGTCACGCCAGTGATCCAGATGGGTGTTCAGCTCTTCGAATTCAGCCTGGGTGTAGTCTTCCAGCAGGTGTTTGTCGTACTTGCCCATGTCCACCAGACGAGCCACGTGCTGGTAGAGGTGGGGCGGTTCGAACTGGCCGTAGGCCTTCTTGCGCAAGTGGAAGATGGCCAGACGGGCTGCCATGTACTGGTAGTCCGGGGTCTGCTCGGAGATGAGGTCAGCCGTTGCCTTGATGATGGTTTCGTGAATGTCGGCGGTACGGATACCGTCATAGAACTGGATGTGGGATTTGAGCTCTACCTGGGAGACCGACACGTTGTCGAGCCCTTCGGCGGCCCAGTCCAGCACGCGGTGAATTTTATCCAGATCGATGGGTTCTTTGTGTCCGTTACGCTTCGTCACAAACAAGTTCATTGGCTGATGACCTTCAGTTGATTCCCGAAAAACCATCGCACAATGGCGCCACCCAGGCCCCGGCGGTGTGCGGGAGTTGGGTAGAGATTGTGCGATGAATCACAAGATGTAGTGTTATTTTAAGTTCGAGCTACAAGATAGTGAGGTCAGCCCGCCATTGCAATGTGTGGATAAGTGACGAGCTGTGGATAAATTGTGAGTCTTGCCCCATCAGTTAGTGACCGCTCACAGTGAGCGGGTTTTCATTCGTCCGCTCCGCTAAATGCAAGTCTCCCGATCGAAGATGGAAAATTTAAATAACTTTTTTTGCTTGCGAAACGGGGGGCTTTTTACTAGCAAACGGCGGCTGATTATCCCTTATGCAACAAGGGTCAAAAGCTGTCCAGTTGTCGCAGCTGCGGGCTCAGCGTGGCAAGGGCTTTGCATCAGATGACGGTGGTTTGTGGCCGCTTTGTGACGGCTGCGAGCTTGTCAAATGGGTATCCAACAGGCAGAAAGCTGCCTTTATTATCCATGAATAGACGAGTGATGGTGGCGCAGGAGGCAGGAGCGTAAAGGAAAGATGCAAGGGGCGGAGAGTCTCTTCGCCCCGTTATCGCATATCAGCGCGTTACGCCTTGGCCGTCAACTCATAGCGCAGCCAGTGGTGCAGGGCTTGCACGGTATCGAATTGCAGATCGGCGCCCCACTGGGCGGGATCTTCCTCATCATTGAGATAGCCCCAGCCAGCGACCGCGGTGCGCATGCCAGCATTGCGGCCTGCTTCGATATCCCGCACATGATCCCCCACATAGAGGCAGTGAGCCGCCTCGACCCCCAGCTTCTCACAGGCAAAGAACATAGGGGCGGGGTCGGGCTTGCGTACTGGCAGGGTATCGGCACTGACAGTGACGCCGCAGCTGGCAAGCTGTGGCAGGGCTGCCAGCAGCGGCTCGGTGAGAAAGCCCGGCTTGTTGGTGACTATGCCCCAGGGGAGCTGTTTCTCGTCGAGCCACTCGATTAGATCCACCATTCCCTCATAGGGGCGGGTACCGACGCAGAGATTGGCCGCGTAGTAGTCGAGTAGGGCATTGCGCAGGCGCGTGGCCCCCAGCTCTTCGAGCAGTTCATCGCCGAGGCCCGCTTTCAGCAGCCCGAGCGCTCCGTGGGAGGTGGTCTGACGAATAATGTCGTCAGAGAGCGGCGCAAAGCCTTCGCTGATCAGTACATGGTTGACGGCGGCCCCCAGATCCGGGGCTGTGTCGAGCAGGGTGCCGTCCAGATCGAACAGCACACCGCGCAGGGGCAGAGGGTGAGAGGCACTCATCAACCGTGCTCCGGGCGGACAAACTCCACCATATAGTTGACGTCGACATTTTTGCCGAGCTTGAACTGGTTGGTGAGGGGGGCGTAGTGGACGCCGCTCATGTCCCGCACCAGCAGGCCAGCTGCTTCCCCCATGCGACACAGTTCGGCCGGGGTGATGAATTTTTTGTGATCGTGGGTACCCTTGGGCACCATCTTCATCAGGTATTCGGCCCCGATGATCATCATCAGATAGGATTTGGGGTTGCGGTTGATGGTGGAGACAAACACCCGGCCGCCCGGGCGCACCAGGGTAGCGATGGCGCGCAGCACGGAGGCGGGGTCCGGCACATGCTCCAGCATCTCCATGCAGGTGACCACGTCATACTGGCCCGGCACTTCGGCAGCATGGGCTTCGGCGGTGATCTGGCGGTACTCGAGCTCGACACCCTGCTCCAGAGCGTGCAAGCGGGCGACGCCGAGGGGCTCCTTGCCCATGTCGATGCCGGTTACCCTGGCACCACGGCGGGCCATGCTCTCGGAGAGAATGCCGCCACCACATCCGATATCGAGCATGCGCTTGCCAAACAGACCGCCACTTTTGTCGGTGATCCAGTCAAGGCGTACCGGATTGATTTGATGCAGGGGTTTGAATTCACCTTCCATGTCCCACCAGCGGGAGGCGATGGCTTCAAACTTGGCGATTTCTGTCAGATCGACATTGGCATCACTGTTCATTTTTCGAAGATCCTGTGGCAGGGCGCCCGCTTCTGAGTCATGGGCGCAATCTATTGTCCTGGCGGGCATTATAACGGACGGACTTTGTCACACCAGCCCGATCTGATACCCGATTTGTGGCTTAAGGTATTTGGCTCAGTGTGTTACCATGTCGCGCTGTTTAAGCCAAAGAACAACTAATTAGGGATAAGGCTTTCTATGAGCGATCTGGCCAGAGAGATCACGCCGGTCAACATCGAAGAAGAGCTCAAGAGTTCCTATCTTGATTACGCCATGAGCGTGATCGTAGGACGAGCTCTGCCGGATGTGCGTGATGGCTTGAAACCGGTTCACCGCCGCGTTCTGTTTGCTATGAACGAGTTGGGGAACGACTGGAACAAGCCCTATAAAAAATCGGCCCGTGTGGTCGGTGACGTAATCGGTAAATATCACCCGCACGGCGATATCGCTGTGTATGACACCATTGTCCGGATGGCGCAGGATTTTTCCATGCGTTACATGCTGGTCGATGGTCAGGGCAACTTCGGTTCAGTCGACGGCGACAGCGCCGCGGCGATGCGTTATACCGAAGTGCGGATGGCCCGCATCTCCCACGAGCTGCTGGCTGATCTGGACAAAGAGACCGTGGACTGGGTGCCGAACTACGACGGCACCGAGATGATCCCGGCGGTCATGCCTACCAAGGTTCCCAACCTGCTGGTCAACGGCTCCTCCGGTATTGCGGTGGGCATGGCGACCAACATTCCGCCTCACAACCTCACCGAGATTGTCAATGGCTGCCTGGCGCTGATCGAAAACGGCGACCTCACCATTGACGAGCTGATGACCTACATCACCGGCCCGGATTTCCCCACCGGCGGCATTATCAACGGTCGTTCCGGCATCGTGCAGGCGTACCGTACCGGTCGTGGCTCCATCTATGTGCGGGCCAAAGCTGAAGTGGAAGTGGACGAGAAGACCAGTCGCGAGACCATCATCGTTCACGAGATCCCCTATCAGGTGAACAAGGCTCGACTGATCGAGAAGATCGCCGAGCTGGTCAAAGAGAAGAAGATCGAGGGCATCAGTGCCCTGCGCGATGAGTCTGACAAAGACGGCATGCGCATCGTTATCGAGATCAAGCGCGGCGAGTCCGGCGAGATTGTGCTGAACAATCTCTACAAGCACACCCAGATGCAGACCACGTTCGGCATCAACATGGTGGCGCTCGATAACAACCAGCCCAAGGTGATGAACCTTAAAGAGATCCTGGATGCGTTCCTGCTGCACCGCCGTGAAGTGGTGACTCGCCGGACCGTGTTCGAACTGCGCAAGGCGCGGGATCGGGCGCACATTTTGGAAGGTCTGGCGGTTGCGCTGGCCAATATCGATCCCATCATCGAGCTGATCCGCCACAGCGCGACCCCGGCCGACGCGAAAGCGGGCCTGGTTGCCAAGGGCTGGGAACTCGGCAACGTGGCCGCCATGCTGGAAAAAGCGGGCGACGACGCGGCACGGCCAGAGTGGCTGGAGCCCGAGTTCGGTATCCGTGAAGGTCAATACTTCCTGACCGAACAGCAAGCCCAGGCCATCCTTGACCTGCGTCTGCACAAGCTGACCGGCCTCGAGCACGAGAAGATCCTGGAAGAGTACCAATCTCTGCTGGATCTGATCGCCGAGCTGCTGCACATCCTGGCGAGCCCGGCTCGTCTGATGGAAGTGATCCGCGATGAACTGCTGGCCGTGCGTGAGCAGTATGGCGACGAGCGTCGCACCGAGATCAGCATGTCCAGTGCCGAGATCAACATCGAAGATCTGATCACCCCGGAAGATGTGGTGGTTACCCTGTCTCACCAGGGCTATGTGAAGTATCAGCCGCTCTCTGACTACGAGGCCCAGCGCCGCGGTGGTCGTGGCAAGTCGGCCACCCGGATCAAGGAAGAGGACTTTGTGGAGCGTCTGCTGGTGGCCAACACCCACGACACCATTCTGTGCTTCTCCACCCGTGGCAAGGTCTACTGGCTCAAGGTTTACCAGCTGCCGGAAGCGTCCCGTGGCGCCCGTGGTCGTCCGATCATCAACCTGCTGCCGCTGGAAGAGGGTGAGCGTATCACCGCTATCCTGCCGGTGAAGGAATATGACGCCGAGAAGTATGTGTTCTTCGCCACCGCCAACGGTACTGTGAAGAAGACCAGCCTCTCTGACTTCAGCCGTCCGCTCTCCTCCGGTATCCGCGCCATCAACCTCAAAGAGGGCGATGAGCTGATCGGGGTGGATATCACTGATGGCAGCAACGAGATCATGCTCTTCTCCGATGCGGGCAAGGTTGTTCGCTTCGCCGAAGGTAGCGGTCGCGCCGATGCCGATGTCAGCGATGAGGTCGAAACCGACGACGATGCCGGCAACGACGATGATGGCAGCGACAACGGTGAAGGCACCGAAAGCAAGGGTACCTTCAAGGGTGTGCGTCCCATGGGCCGTACCGCCGCCGGTGTGCGCGGCATCAAGCTGGGCGCCGGTGACAAGGTGGTTTCCCTCATCGTTCCGCGCGGCGAAGGTGCCATCCTCACCGCCACCGAGAATGGTTACGGCAAGCGGACTGCGTTGGCCGAATACCCGACCAAGAGCCGTGGTACCCAGGGTGTTATCTCCATCAAGGTGGATGAGCGCAATGGCAAGGTGATCGATGCGATCCAGGTCGAAGATACCGACCAGATCATGCTGATCACCAACGGCGGTACCCTAGTGCGTACCCGTGTTGCCGAGGTGAGCGTCATTGGCCGTAACACCGGCGGTGTCCGTCTGATCCGTACCGGTGAAGACGAGACCGTGGTTGGCCTGCAGCGTATCGCCGAGAGCGACGAAGACGAAAACGACGCTTTGGCCGTTGACGGTGAGGTATCTGAAGGTACTGATACCGCGACCGGCACTGATGCGGTCGATGCTGGGGACGCGGGCGACGAGTAATCGTCACCTGTTACCCGAGCAACGTCTCTGAGCAAAAAGAGCGGCCCTGGTGGTCGCTCTTTTTATTTGTCTGCTTTTTATGACTCTACGCTGCTCTTACGGCTGGATCACTCCTGCAGCCACATTCTGGCGCTGCGGGCAGGAATGGCGACCCGTACCCACTGGCTCTGCACGTTGACTACGGACCCTTGGTCGAGCACGTCCCGATAGTTGCGATACCAGTTCATCTCGAACCTGGCGGTATCGAGCCAGTACTCCTGCTCATAGTCGCACTTGTTGATGCCGACCAGCCCCTGTTTGCCCCGTTTGAACAGCACGAAGCAGTCACCGCTGCCGACAAGCTGCATGGGTTGGCCCTGCACCGCATTGTGGAAGCGGATCATCCCCTTGAGATCGGCACGCTGGTAGTAATCCTGCCAGCGTAGTCCATCCTTGGCCTGGGTCTCGCCGTGATCGGAGTAGACCAGCGGCGAGCCACCATCGCGGCTGAGCAGGTAGGCATAGGCCAGCTTCTCGTCAGTCTGGCTCAGGATCTGATAGCGGAAGCCGTCGTTGGTGGGGATGTCGTGGGTCACGGCAAAGGTGACGGCGCGACTGCCCGGTAGCGCCTGACCATAGGCGCCCGGATCCGCCAGCAGGTTCATGCTGCCACCGTAACTGAAGGCACCGCGCAGGGAGGCAAACAGCGGAAAGTCATAGGCTCCCTGGCCGCTGCTGTCGAGGTAGGGTTTGAGGAAGCGCTCGTAATCGGTACTGCCAGCACCCCCTGTGGTGATCACCTCGCCAAACACGTGCATCCCCTGTTTGATCTCGGGGGTGAATACGGCGTTGATCTGGTAATCGCTCATATGTTTGACCGCATCGACCCGAAAACCCTTGATCCCCATCACCTTGAGCGCCTTGAGATAGGCCTGTTGCTGGCTTACCACCCAGTTGTTGGGATCCAGATCCGGCAGCCCCTTGTCACCGGCACCGCCACAGAGTCGCCAGTACTGGACATGACCCGGATCGCTCCAGTCGCTGATGCACCCTTCCGGATGAAAATCCTGACCGGAGAGGAAGTTTTGCCCGAGATCGCCAAACAGTTTCTGGCGCTCGAAATAGGCCGGGTTGCTGGCGTAGATCTGCAGCAGCTCGTTGCCGGGATAGTTGAGGTCCTGGCGTTTCCAGCTTTCGTTGGCCATGTGGTTGAGCACCACATCGGCATAGACGGCGATGCCACGCGCCTTCATGGCGGCGATCAACTGCTCTAGATCCTGTTTGTTGCCAAGAGGGGAGTCGACAAGACGCAGATCCTGGGGTTGGTAACGAGCCCACCACTCGTTGCCTGATGACTTGAGAGGCGGCGAGATGAGTACCTGTTTGTAACCGGCCGACTTGATAAGGTCGGCTTTGGCGGTCACTTCACTGTACTTCCAGTTGAAGGCGTGCAGTATGACGTCGGCTTGCGCCAAGGGGGCGATCAGCATACCTGCGATCGCCCATATTCCCGCTGTGTGTTTCATTATTGTGTCCCTGTTTTTATAGATGCCTGAATGGGCAAGCCAGCTTTGGCGGGAACAGAGTGAGCTGCAATCCACAACCTGCAGATTTGTGACCGCTTTCAGGATGATTTCGCCGAATATGTGAACTGTTTCGGCTTTTCCTCGCCACCGCCAGTTGCCTTTTTACAAGTGATTTTTTTGTCATTTCCCTGTCATTCCCAGCCGCTATCCTGCCGGGCGAGTGGTGCGTTGTTGCTATCACCTTCACCGTCAGGAGCTGCATATGACCAGTTGGATCACGTGGGAAATTTGGTGGAGCCGGGTATGGGGCGAGTCAGAGGTGCCGCAGTATAAAGAGGATGAGCACGAAGTGGCTCATGAGCCCTCGCGACTGCCGGTTGAAATGGTGCAACAGGGTCGGGATCAGCGCGCAGGCTAAGGCGTTAACCTTCTCTTTACCGGGTAGCGCTTTCTTGTCGCGACATGGCTACTTCGTTGGCCAATTTGGAAAGCGGGATTTCCACGGGATGTGTTGCGGCATATCTTCCTCTCAACCTATTGGCACGCCTGATGTGTGAAGGGCGTGAACAGGGGGATTAGAAGAGCGACAGCTGTTCCCCGGGGCGGATAAACCCATCCAGTCTGAGCTGAATATGACGTTTGCCCAGATCGAGGCGCTTGCTGATGAGGCGAAAGCGCTGGGCCAGCAGATCGGCAAAGTGCCCCCCACCGCGCATGCGGGTACCGAAGGCGGTACTGTTGAGCCCGCCACCGCGGCTGGCTCGCAACTGATTCAAAATAGCTTCCTTCTGGCCCGGATAGTGGGTATCGAGCCAGTCATCAAATAGCGGCGCCAGTTCGTGGGGCAGGCGCAGCAGGATGTAATCGGCGCAACTGGCGCCTGCCTCGGCCGCCGATTTGATGATCTGCTCCAGCTCCGGCTCATTGAGCCGCGGGATCATGGGGGCGGCCAGTACCCCCACCTGCACGCCAGCGTTGGCCAGCTTCTCGATCACTTTCAAGCGGCCTGCACCCGTGCTGGCGCGGGGCTCCAGCTGTCGGCGCAGGGTTTCGTTCAAGGTCGTCACCGACACCATCACCTGACACAGTCCCTCTCTGGCCAGCTCGGTCAACAGATCGAGGTCGCGCAAGATCATGGCGCTCTTGGTAATGAGCCCGACCGGATGGCGGTGGGCCAGCATCACTTCCAGCAACTGCCGGGTGAGGCGATAGCGCTGCTCGATGGGTTGATAGGGGTCGGTATTGGCGCCAATGAAGATGGTCTGTGGCTGATAGGCCGGTTTGGCAAACTCCCGGCGCAGCAGGTCGGCTGCATTGCGTTTGGCAAACAGCTTGCTCTCGAAATCGAGGCCAGGGGAGAGCTCCAGATAGGCGTGACTGGGTCTGGCATAGCAGTAGATGCAGCCGTGTTCGCACCCCTGATAGGGGTTGATGGAGCGACCAAAGGGGACATCTGGCGAGCTGTTGTAGCTGATGATGCTGCGTGCATCGATCTCCCGCACCTCGGTGCCAGGCACAGAAGGAGTGAAGGTGGCATCCCAATCGGACGATTGCCAGCCGTCATCAACCGCTTCGACAAGGGGGGCGCTAAAACGGTGATCGATATTGTGGGGGCTGCCTCGTCCTGCCATGGTGTGCACCGACACTGTTTATACATACAGTTGTTTTGCTGGTGCCCCGGATAAATGACAACTACTGCTGAGCGACCGGGTGCAAAAAGGGTTGTTGCAGGGATCTCTTGCTTGATTGCGGCGCTACATTTCGTTTACATAGACGAAATGAGAACTGGATCACGGAAATTATCATGAGTCCCACTACTTCCCGTTGGCTATTTATCGGTCTGATTGCGCTGGTTATCTGGCGTCTGCTTCCGCTCTCCACCGAGCAGGAGATGGCTGCTGCCAACCGTGCTTGGCGTACCGGTCACTTTGATGAGGCGACCCGGATCTGGTTGCCACTGGCCGATCAAGGCCAACCTCGGGCACAGGCACTCATGGGCTGGAGCCATGAAGTGGGGCAGGGGAGCGAGCAGGATATCCATCAGGCCATCAGCCTCTATCGCCAGTCGGCGCAGGCAGGGGATCCCTTCGGCCAATATCGGCTGGCAGAGCTCTATCTGCGCGGTGTCGGGGTCAAGCGAGATCTGCGCCAAGCCTTTCACTGGATGGATCAGGCTGCCCGCAATGGTGATGTCCCGGCCATGCTGAAAGTCGGCGTCCTTCATCTGATGGGGGTCAGCGGCAGGGTCGATCTGCCTCAGGCGAAACAGTGGCTCTATCAGGCGGCACAAAAGGGCAACAAGCTGGCGCTTCAGGTGCTGCAAGAGCTGGCGCTGGCCGAGGAGGGGAGCAGTGACTTTGACTTCAACTGGCAATCTCTGCTTGGTGAATAGTCGGCAGGCGACTCATTTGACTGTAGAAAATATCTGCAAATCCGATACAGCACGCCCGACTTCTGGTAGCATGGGGCCGTTTTGGCTTGGTTTGTCACGTTAGACACGCTGTTTGCGTGTCAGGCCGTCTTCGCAAAGTGCTGTGGAGAACCAGAACATCACCTTTTTGAATCTCTTTTCCATCCCGCATGTGACCTTTGGTAGTAGTCACCAATCCTGATCCATCCTGTTTATTTCCATTCATTTCCGCACTCTAACTCATTGTTTTATCATGGCCTGAGTGTCATTCCTGTTCCAAGCTGTTCGCGTTGGTTCTGGCTTGTCTATTTAAAATTGTGCACCAAAGTGTGTACCATGGACACATTACACCAGACGAGAGCAGTGCAATGGCATTGAGTGACGCGAAGCTGCGCAAGATTGCAGGCAAGCCGTATGACGGTCCGACCGAGTTGCCGGACGGGCAGGGGCTGTCTGCCCGCATCAGCCCATCTGGGCACATCAGCTTTCAGTATCGGTACCGGCACGGCCAGCGGGCCCGCAGGATGTCGCTCGGTGCTTATGGTGACGTCAGCCTCAAGGAGGCGCGGGAGCGCCATGCCGAAGCGCGCCGGATATTGCAGACCGGCAGCGACCCCGCCACGGTGCGGATGATGGAGATCAGAGATCGCCATGCCGCCGTGACGGTCAGCGACTGCCTGAATGCCTGGCTGGAAAGTCCGCAGGCGATCCGGCTGGTCAAACTCAACCAGTGGCGACGGCTGTTCGATCTGCACGTTGTGCCGGTTGTCGGTCAGTTTGTCGTGGACGAGATGACTACCCAGCACTGGGACAAGGTCTTTGCCCCGATGCAGGAGGATGCCAGCACCCAAGCCGGGATCCTGCTCGGCAAGCTCAAGGAGGTACTGGATTACGCCCAGCGCCGCAGCATGATCAGCAGCAACATCCTTTCCAGCTGGAAGGTGAAGGACGTTGGCACCCCTATCAAGTCGCGCTCTCGCTACCTGAGCGATGAGGAGATCGGCCAGTTCTGGCAGGCTGTGGACATCACCGACATGACCGATGCCCACAAGATCATGATGAAGCTGATACTGCTCACCGGTTGTCGTGGGGTAGAGATCCGGATTGCCAAGAAGGCTGATTTCGATCTGGCGAAGGGGATGTGGCGCGTGAGTGATGACGATTCAAAGACGGGGATCGGGTTTGTGCGCGGCATGTCGCAGCAGGCTTGCGATCTGCTGGCGGAGGCCTTTGCATTCTTCCCTGACCATGTCTATGTGTTCCCGCCAGCGCGCAGCCTTGACGATCGGCCCATGGCGGCCAGTGTACTGCTGAGCCTGGCAAAGCAGGTCGGCAAGGTGATGGGGGTGAATGACTGGGGCAACCACGATCTGCGCCGCACCATGAAAACGGTGATGAGCCGGATCGGGGTTCACCCCCATGTGTCTGAAAAGGTGCTCGGCCATAGACTGGCTGGCATTCTTGCCGTCTATGACCAGCACGATTATCTGGATGAGCAGCGGGCGGCCCTTGAGCAATGGGCCGCACATATCGCTCAGTGCGTGGTGCTGGTGGCTGACTCCGCAGGCATCAGCCCGCGGGCAACCAGGAATGCGATCACTTCGTGACGGCGCCACAGGGTGCCGCCCTTAGCCATCCAGTTAAGCGGCTCCGGGAACGGGGTGCCGGCGGCGGCCCACTCCTGACGGCGTCGGTAGAAGGTGGTTCTGCCGATCCCGCCTAGCAGCTGTTCGATGTCACAACGGCGGATCAGTGCCGGGGTTTGGGTGTGTTGTGCCATATGTCCTCCGTCAGAACGGGATATCATCGTCAAAATCAATCGGCGGCTCGTTGTAAACGGGCGGTGCCGGTTGCTGTGATTGGCGGTTATGTCCGCCCTGTGGCTGTGATGCTGGTGGCTGTTGCGGCTGGCCCTGCTGCTGCCTGCTGCCAAGCATCTGCAGTACGCCGGTGAAGCTATCTACCAACACCTCTGTGGTGTAGCGGTCGCTGCCGTCCTGCGCCTGCCATTTGCGGGTTTGCAGCTTGCCTTCGACGTAGACCTGCGTTCCCTTCTTGAGGTGCTGGCCTGCCACCTCGGCCAGCTTGCCCATGAACACCACGCGGTGCCACTCGGTGCGCTCTTTCTGCTCGCCTGATAGCTTGTCGCGCCATGATTCGGAGGTGGCAAGAGTGATGGATGTCACCGCTCCGCCGCCCTGGTTGTAGCGCACTTCCGGATCCTGCCCCAGATTTCCGATCAGGATGACCTTGTTGATGCCTCGTTTCATTCTGCGATCCTTTTGAATTCGACTACCCACACCCACGGATTGCTGTCCCAGCTCTCCTGTCCGTAAATCCGCTCCCACAGCCTGCGGAATGCTCGGCGGGGCTTCTCAAACCACCCAGCCGCAATGGCCGCTGGTGATGTGCCATCGTCCACCCCCTCGGCGAGCGCGTCCTGCTCGTTGATGTCGTTCAGGCGCTCAACTCGAACGGAAGTGATCTCAAGCTGGATGCGGCTCGCCCAGCGCGGCATGTGGATTGATGGAGTTCCGCGCCACTCTCTGTGTAAAGTCAATCCGTTAGTTGGCTTCTCATCCGTGGCCTGATACGCAACCTTTTTACCAATTGGGTAGAAGCGCTTCCTGTAATACTCGCTCTCTGGCTGCCATCCCCCGTACACCCAGCAACTCTCCCGTACCCACAGGCGATCTCCTGGTTGGCCGAACGGGCAGAATTGCCGGTAGTATGGCTGACTGCGCTCGTCTGCCGGATCCCCGCTGTTGAGGTGGTGGCATTCGCCTACCTTCGCGGCCACATCAAACAGGTGGAGAGTCTTGGCAGTAATGGTCCGCCGTGTCTGGGTCTTCTTCCCGCTCAGGATGGCCCTGACCATCTCGCCGTTGAAAATTACAGGTCTCTCTTTCATCTCTTCACCCATGCTGTTCTGTTGTTGCGACCTTCCAGCGGTAGCCGCGGTGGTGCTTCTGCTCGCCGCGCAGGCATCGTGAGATCATCTCCCGGTCAAACCCCATCTGGCGGTGTGCCTCGTGGATGCTGCCGAACTGGACGGTCTTGCCGTTGCGATAGGTGCCGATCACCGGCTTGCACTCCCACTGTGACGGGGTGACCTTGTCCACATAGAGGCGGCGGCCTGATGCCGGTACCCCGAGCGAGTTGCAGATCTGGCATTTTTCAACCCGGGTATCGAATCTCGGTTCGCGGTGAATGGCCGCGATGATCCCGCTGGCCCGCGAGGTGCTGACGTTGAACTCGGCCGCCACGTCAGCGCTGACGACCCCCTGCGCTATGGTGTGAACCCACTCTGCCACGTCTTGAACGATGCTCATGCAGACCCCTTAAATCAGTGCCAGCGCCACGAAGGCGGCCAGTGTGTTGAGTGCCAGAATGGTGAGTCCGGCGGCTTGTTGTTTGGTCATATCTTCCATCCGTCCTGGTCTAGTGTGGGTGCAATGGTCACCATGTCTTGCCACACCCGCGCCACCTGCTCATCGCGCAGGGTAGGGGCGTTATCGTCGGCATGCTGGCCAACGGCGATCATGGTTGGCGTGGCCTGTTTCGGTACCAGCACCCAGCCTTCCGGCAGTTCAATCTCGAGCGATTCGGCATAGAACAGCTGCATGCGCATTGCCGGGGTGAGTTGTATTTTCATGCTGCCTCCACGTTGTCGATGTGCTGTTCTTCATCAGGATGCAGCAGGCGGCTGGCCATATCGGTTGCGCAGGTCAGGGTGGTGGCGTCATCGCTACCGCTGTCGATGATGTCGCGAACGTAGCCGGCCAACAGGTTGGTGTTGCTCGGGGTGAGCAGTTCAACCTCATCAACCTGGTACATCACTGCCTTGACGGCAGGAAAGTTGCGCCAGTCGGCCAGCGGCTCGATATCGGCCAGCGGGTTAACCGGTGCGCTGGTGGCCTCTGCTTCAGGTGCTTCATTGCCCCAGCAGTCCCAACCGGCGGCGGATTCGCGGGCGAACAGCTCGATGCGCGGCACTTCTCCTTCAAGTGCACCGCACATTTTCTCGATGGCAGCGCGAAACTCGTTCGGCTTCTGGCTGTGTTTTCCAACCTCTGCCTCGATGACGGCCCGCACGGCCCGATCTTTGATGAGCTGCTTCAACTTACCGCGCACCCCAATCAGGGCAGATTCAGACCCCGCCCGGGTGGTGAACCCCATACCGAAGTGCGGGTTCCAACGCTTGGTCATCTTGCGCCAGACAAAGCCGTTCATGTTGACCAGGCGGAAGCCCCACGCCTTGCACAGGTCGATGGCTTCTTGCGGCATGCTGCCGACCCACCACATCACCAGCAGGCAGTGATCGTCAGCGAGCTTGGCAACCGGCAGTGCGGCCATGTCGGCCAGACTAGTGACGGTGTATTGCGCCTCGGCAGAGCTGGTCATGCTGCCGCCGGTGTTCTTGTTGTTGAACTGCCAAGCTGGGTCGGCGTAGATGACGCGGTATTTGCGATCTGTGTTGAAGATGTCGATGTTCATGACAGCTCCTTTGCAAATGCAACTGCTGATTCGCAGTCTTCTAACCAGTCACCACAGCCGTGTTTTTCGCGAACAGCCTCAGCGCAGGTATACAGCCGATGCGGGTTGAACCCCCATGTCACCCGTCCGCATTTCGGACAGTTGCCACGGTTACGACCTGTTGTCTGACGCTCACGACGGCGTTTTGGCTTACGAACACCGGCGGCTGTCACCATTCTGCGTTCGTTGATGCGGTTAACCTGGAATGTGCGACGACTGATGGATTGCACATACTCCAGCCGATAGATGGTCACTGAATTGAGCACTCTCGCGGCCGCTTCTACTTCTGCTCTGGTTAGAACGAGTGCATCCGAAAGGTTTACAGAGCTGCCGCCTTCATCGGCTTTCCAGTAAACGTCGTTTCCGTCGAAATCGCCGATACAGCAGTGGATCACATACTGATCGCAGCCTGTTGCCAACCCTGCCATGCACTCATCAAGGTGCTGGTGATCCACCCGCACGGTAGCGAGCTCATCGACCAAGGTTTTGCTGAGCGGAACATCTGTGTGCCGACGGTCGATGTAGTACTGAGCCTCTTCCTGCGTGTAGACGTGAGCCTTATCGAGGTTTGTTGTATAGCCATTTCCATTAAGCGCCCAGAACATGCAGGAGCTTCCTACGTTGGATCTTGCGTCACGAAGGTAGAAGCTGCTCATGCTGCCACCCCCGAAGGATCAACATGACACGGCATGATGATGGCTTTGGCGCCAGCGTAGTGGCGGCTCTGCAGATCGACCTCGATAGCAGTTGTCGCACCTCGCAGGTTGACGGCACATTGCGCGTAATGGCTGCCAAGCTCCTTGCAGGCCTTGGCCACGGGAGCGCAGAAGTCGAAGTTGATCCCGATGCGGTCGGTAGGTATGGCCTCGCCAGTTGGCACAACACGCTCCCAGTCAGGGAACTTTCCATCAATCTTGTGGAAAAAGGCGCATTGCTGGTGGCCCTGACCATCAAGGACTGCTGCCGCTGTCGGTGGTACATCCTCAAACTCGCCGGTGATGCGGTTTCTCACCTTCATGTTGAATGGTGTCACTTCAACGCAGCGCGCTACACCGATATTGCTCTCATCGTCATAAAACAGTTCGAGGTTGTGAGCCTTCGCCGGGATCTTACCTTTGATGGCAATAATCATCTGCTCATCAGGGCGCAGGTCTGACTCGTATGGTGAGACGAACATCACATGACCATCGGTAGCGACGATGTGTGATTTGGTGATCATGATGCCGTTCAGGTAGTAGCGCACATCATTCTTGGCCTGAAACAGCATGGCGGCCTTGACCAGTGCGGCAGGTACGGTGGCGATGTGTTTCATGCTGCGATCTCCTTCTCACTCGGCAGGCCGATAAGCGCGTTCAGGTCTGCGGTTTGAACTGCCGGCAGTTGCACCTTCTTGATCTCTTTCGGCATCAGTTCGGCTGCTTCCGGCCACACTTTCAGCAGCTGGTTATCTGTGTTGATGCCGCTCATGGCTGCAGCCACGCTGTTTTCGATGTGCTCGCGCTTCTCCTTGATCGATTTGGCATCCTGCTCAAGCTGGTGGAACTCGATGGCAAGCGGATGATCTGCCGCCAACTTGCATGAACGGCACGGCTTTCTTACCGACTCATGGCAAGAGTCATAGCCAAAGGTGCCGTTAAAGCGCGGGCGAATGCTGATCCCGCCGCAGTTCAGGTAAAAGTCGCTATCAACGTTGATTGGTTGGTATCCGGTAGTTACACCTTCCGGCAGCGCCTTCGTGATGGCCTTGATTTGCTCGATGGCCTTATCGACAGCCTCAGCACCTTCTTTGCCACCAAGGGAATCGACACGCACCGCCTCTGCCCAATCAACGCGGCGCAGGCGCAGCGCTTCTTCTGCTGCAGGAATGCCAGCCTTGACGGCCGCGGCCTTGATGATCTGGAGCTTTATTTCGTTGGTGAGTCTCATGCTGCATCCCCTGTGTTTTCCGGATACCAGACAAAGCCATCTTCGGCTTGGCGGATGACCTTGCCGCACTTCATGGCGTAGTGAAATTCAGCGGTGGCGCCTTGGGAGTTAACCCAGTTCGGCAGCATGATCACCTCGTCAGCGATCTTGACCATCTCGATGCAGATGCCCATGTATTGTTGCTGGGTGAGGCCGTCCGGCAGGGTTGCCGGGTTGAGTACGACGTGGCCTTTTTGCTGCTGGTGGAGCGCTTCGGTGTTGAAGGCAGGGCGGTTGTATTCCGGCAGGCCAGACATTGGCCCTGCGATGTAGACGATTTTGCGTTGTTGGTTCGACATGGTTCATCCCGTTTACTGGTGTAACTGGGATAAAGATATGCGCTATGCGCAAATGCGTCAAGCGCATATTTGCAGATGTAAAAAAGCCCACCGTGCTGGTGGGCTTATCCTTGGGTGGTTACCGGTTATGCCTTGGCGTACTTCTCGGCAAACTTCTCATCAGACATGCAGATGTAGATGATGAACTCGATGAAGGCGATAAAGGCCGGGATAAACGTCCAGCAGAAGATCAGGTAGAGAAAACCCTGCAGGGCCTTGCCAAGGTAAAACTTGTGAATACCAAGCCCACCAAGGAAGAAAGCGAGAAGGGCAGCCGTGATCCGGCTCTTGCTCGCACCATACACAGCGCCACAATGCGGGCAAGACACCGCTGTTTTGTGAATTTCTTTACCGCACCCGCGACAAAAAACCATATCTGACATATTAACTCCATATTATTTGTAATATTAAAATACAAACTACTCTGCATCTATCGATTATATGTCTTTCCGCCAGTAGAAATTCCGTAGAGCCACGAGCTGTAAGGAAAGCGCCCCAAAATCGTTGCATTTTCGCCAACGGCAGCCAGAGCCATTCCCCTGCAAAGGAGGCTAACCCCACCTTGCATTCTTTCACACATAGCATCCGGGCTATCTATGAACTCAGTTTTATTCAAGCGCATCATAATAGCAGTCTGACCTTTAGGAATTGCTCCAATTGGCGGTATGACAAATATGGTTAGTTGCGTATAGCAGACCACTGCTGTCACTGCGAGAATAGCAATACCTGCGATCATCATTTTTTTCATAATTGGCTTCCATTTTTCCATATTTATAAAAAATAATGGCACTACGGCTTTACCATTACTACCAACTCAATTGTTTTTTGCTTGCCTTAAGGTTCTCGTTGTACATCATCAACAGATTGTCGTAGTTGCACATGTCAATTCCGCTATTGCAGTAATCGTTGATAACCCGATCCATTATTTTGCGATCAGTGGCCTGCGTCGCTTTCTTGAATGAGTTGAGGTTCTGATCTTCCATCATGCGCAGCATTGACGGCTGGCACATATCTAGCTGGCTTTCACAGTAGTCTTGCTGGACGCGATCCTTGATGTACTGGATTACTTCCTGCTTCTGGGCCTCTGAACCATCAAAATCCATCGGGTGGATAAAGCCAGCCATTGCAGAGATCGGGAATAACATCATCCCGAGAATTACCGATTTGTTTTTATATCCCATTGCAATCTCCATATTTTTCTGTTTTTTTATTATGTACATAACACATAAAAATAAACTCACACAAGTGAGTCTACGTCAACGCCTAGTTTTTGGTTGCACCAGTCATCAAAGTCAAATCGCTTGCTTCCTGATTTTATCTTTGTGTCTATATTAGACACCTTAAAGGTTCTGTCTTCATGCCTTACATGACAATAACCCTTTATGTAAAAACCTGAGCCATTGCCCATCAACACCTCATCAACAGTAACCCGCCTGCGAGTTCGCTCGCGCTTTTTGTTGATATAGGTGAACTCAACATCATCGGTGTCGCCAGCCCATACCGTGGTCAGCGTTGATTCCCAGCTTTTGAATGATGGATCGAACGCGGGTCGCCGAGCTGCACCACTGCCACTGCGCGGTTCCTGCCTTGGCGGTCTGCTGGCTTGCGCCTGCTTATTTGCTTCATTGGCATCAAACACCGTTTGTGCGAGCGTTTTTGGTGCTGCTTTATGGGTTGGCTTGTTTATGGTCAGCAGGGTGATGATCAATGGCAGCGCAAACCAGAAGGCATCCCAAAACATGAAGCGGCCATCAGCATACATGCCAAGGCCAATACAGCAGACCGAAGCGGTAAAACCGATAACGAGTGCGCTGATACGTTTCTTTTGCCACAAAACAGACGGTTTAAATAAGCCAACCACTGCCAGAATAAGAAACACAAACGATAAAATACCGAGAAGAGTCCCCATTGCTCCTTTCCTTTTTTATTTTAAGGCGTTGATGCCAAATCCTATGGCCATTGAAGCAAACGTTCTGACCTTATCCTGATCACCCTCATCGATAGCGGCTGTTAACCTATAACCAAGCGTCAGCGTGTACGGCAGGGCCATTGATTTGAGAATGGATATCCCTTTGGCAGACAGCACCGCCTCTTTCAGGCCGATATCATCCTGCACGTTCGCGTCGATATAGTCAGCCTCCACCAGCCATGACCATGACGCCATGATCAGTGATGCCTCTTCGGTCATCGCCTCAATCCCATCGCCCCTGTCTTCACTGGCCGATCCATGTACTGTATATTCTTCCAGTGCTATATCTATTGGCATCGGAAAGGCCTGATAGAGCGCGGCAAAGGTCTTACCGGCAATCATGTCGAACTGTTCAATATTGGAGGTTGTCATGTCTGATCCTGATGTTAAGGGTAAGGATGAAGTGCAGGGCGGGGCCACGAAACGGGATTTTTTGCGGGCCGATCTGCTGCGGGTAATGAATTACGGGGTGGTGGGTACTTGGGACAGCCAGCGGTGCGGAGAGTATTTTGCAGCCAGGCTGCCGGAGATTGAGCCAGCGCTGTTGTTTGATGTGCTGGCCGAGGTGATGGTGAGCGGGCCGAAAAAGGCCTACCAGCGTGGGCAGGATGATGCGCTGGCAATGATAAGGAAGGCGCTGAAATAAACCATCCATGGTCTATCCCTAGCGGCGCCGTCTGCGGCGGCGGTGTTCCACCATGGTGCCGATGATTTGAATGGGCTGGCGATCTGATCGCATGGTGGCGTAGTCGTCATTGAGCGGGGCCAGCTCGAAGATCTCTCTTCCATCCTCACTGAACCCGCGAGGACGGTACTTCTTGAAGGTGGCCTCTTCTTCGCCGTTCTTGGCAACTACGAAGTCGCCAGGGTGGAGTGGTTCGTCCGGGTCAATCAGCACCAGATCGCCCTCGGTGAATTCCGGCTCCATGGAGTTACCACGGATCACGATGGCAAAAGCACGATCGCCAAGCTCAAGATCGGTGGTGATATAGGCCATATTGCCATCGCACTCGCGGATCTCGTTCGGCGCTGTCCATACCCCCGCCTGCACATAGCTGATCACCGGGATCCGGTGGATATCTGGCTGGGCCATTTCCATGTTTTGGTGGGGAGAAGCGGGCGAGTCATCAGAAAAAAGCTCTGAAACAGGCACGCTCAGTGCGTCCGCGATCTTGGATAGCAACTGTGGGCTGAAGCCCTGCAGGTCACGTTCCAATCGAGAAATATTGCCAACATCACTGTCCACCTGAGTGGCCAGCTCGTTGATCGTCATTTTGCGCGCTTTTCGCAGCGCCCTGATCTTTGCTCCAACTTTCATTTGTCCATGATGGCAATTTATATGCGGTGTGCGCAAAGCGTGACACGCATATGTTTCTGTGCTTGAATATGCGTGTAGCGCATATAAGGGGGCGTTCATGCTTACACCTCTTCGAAAGCTGCGAGAGCAGCAGAAGGTAACGATCAATCAGCTGAGTCAGGCGGTAGGGATTGACGTTGGAAACCTGAGCCGCATTGAGCGTGGCCTTCAAAAGGCATCGTTAGAGCGAGCCCAACGGATTGCTGATTTTTTCTCTCAAGAAATCAGCGTTATGGAAATCATCTACCCAGAGCACCGCCAGTGATTACCGCCAGGCCTGCTCTACGGAAACCATCATGACAGAAGCCAAAAAAACAACCACGAGAGTCAAGCGGGATCACTCCCACGCATCTGACCCTATTGACGCCGCTTATCAGTTGAGTCGCCGGTACAACATCACCGAGCTGGCCAAGCTGATGGGCAACAAGCGCCCGACCACCTTGAACAACAAGTTCAACCCGCAGTGCGAAGACCATCACCTGACCCTGTCTGAGGCCATGGCTGTGACCGAGCTGACCGGTGATAACGCCATTCTGCAAGCCTGGGCGCTGTCTCGTGGTCATGTGCTGGTGGCTCTGCCGGATAGCACGGTGAGCGAGGAAGAGCTGGCCGACCAGGTGATGACTGTCACCTCAGTGGTTGGTGCTGTATTCGGCGAGCTGCATCTGGCGCGTCAGGACGGGGTGATTGACCCGATCGAGCGTCAGGCGATTACGGCGGCAGTGCATCGCGCCATCAGGGAGCTGTTGAGTTTGGAAGAGTCAGTGGCAAGTCAGGTTCGCCCGTTGCCAGTGGCTGTGCAAGGAGGAGCGAAGTGATGAACGTCGTTGAAATGAATCGGGCCCGCGCTGCGCGAACAGCCGGACCCACGGTCTATTTCACTGGAGAAAACAACATGGATAAGAGTACCGAAGCTGGCACCAAAGCGCAAGGCAAGCGCCGCAACGTGATCCCGGCAACCCTGCCGAAGCTGGTGGCCAGCCTGAGCGGCACCTTTCTGGTTTACGGCGGCATGCGTCTGCCCATCACCACCCAGCAAGCCATTTGCCATGTCACCTGGATGCAGAACCACCTGCGTGATGCCGCTATGGCTGCGCAGATGGGTCAGGGGGTGGCTCATGGGTAACGTCGTTAGCCTGGCACCGGCCAGCGCACCCACCACACAGCGAGGCTGCAACGTGAACGAGAACCGCCGCAGCGGGTTTGTGCTGCTGTACAAGAGCATCAAGGATGCCACGTTTTACCGTGACCCTGCTCGCAAGTCCCTGTGGCTGCACCTGCTGCTCGAGGTAACCCACGAGCGCACCGAGGATACCTTCAACGGCAACCGCGTCACCCTGAGCCGTGGCCAGCTGGTTGGCTCTGCTCGTTCGCTGGGTGAGGCCTGCGGCATCTCCGAAGATAGCGCCCGCCGTTCTCTGGATGCCTTCGAGCGTGACGGGATGATCACCCGCACCAGCAAGCAGGGTACCAAGGGTTACACGTTGATAACCGTTCTCAATTACGACCAGTATCAGCGCGGAGTTTCAGAACACGATGGCGCGGAGTTAGGCGCGGAGTTCAAAGCCGCATCTGATATGGGGTTGCAGGTGGTATCGCAATCTGATTGCGCGGAGTTAGGCGCGGAGTTTCACGCCGAATCTCTAAACAATATAAACAATAAAACAAAAACAAAAGATCAAAACACTAGCGCCGAGCCCGCTATCGCGGACTCCACGCCGGTGGTGATTGAATCTGTTTCTGCTGAGCCGGTTTCACTGCCAGCCAAGCAGCCAGCACCGCAAGAGCCAGTGGTGATCACCATGCCGCTCAACAGCGGTGAGCATCAGGTCACCGAGTCGTTCGCTGCCCAGATGCAAGCCCTGTATCCGGCGGTGGATGTGGCCCAAGAGCTGCGCACCATGACTGGCTGGCTGATTGCCAACCCGACCAAGCGCAAGACCAAGACCGGCATCAACCGGTTTATCAACGCCTGGCTGTCGAAGTGCCAAGACCGTGGCGGCAGCAATGGCCTGCAGGGCTTCACGCCGCGCCGCAATGATCACACCGACCTGACCCAGACCATGACCGCCGCTGAGCTCAACCAGCGCATGCAGGAGGGTTTCTGATGACCATGAAACCACTCAGCAC
Source organism: Aeromonas sp. R2-3 (assembly GCF_040908375.1). Taxonomy (NCBI): domain Bacteria; kingdom Pseudomonadati; phylum Pseudomonadota; class Gammaproteobacteria; order Aeromonadales; family Aeromonadaceae; genus Aeromonas; species Aeromonas sp. R2-3. The sequence goes on from NZ_JBFODP010000032.1 coordinate 190,580, forward strand.
CGTGCTGCACGAGATCGCCATCGCGCCGACCGTGGAGACCATCACCCATCAGCAGCGCCCGCTGACAGATCGGGATTCCAAGATGGTTGCCACCCTGTTCGAACAGCTGAAAGCGGTGTTCCCGGCATGGAAACAGGCATTCCCCACTGACGACCATCAGCGCCGCGCGCTGGCCGAGTGGACTCGCGCCCTGGTCGATGCCGGTTGCACCACCCGCGAGCAGTTGCAGCTTGGCATGCTGATGGCCCGCAGCCACGGCGGGGACTTCTTCCCGAGCACCAGCAAGTTCATCAAGTGGTGTGAGGTGACGCCGGAGTCACTGGGCTTGCCCACGCTGGATAGCGCGCTGGTTGAGGTGCGCACCCGCCGTTACACCCATCCCGCAGTCGAGCTGGCCGCCAAGGCGACTAGCTGGGAGCGCCAGACCCTGAGCGCAGACGCTTACCGCGCCGTGTTCGATCAGGCCTATGCCCAGCTGGTGCGCCGGATGATGGCAGGTGAAGACCTGAGCGCCGAGGTGATGAAGGGACTGCCGACCAGAGCGCAGATCCAGCACAGCCCGGAGTTTTACCAGCAGACCGGCCAGCGCGCCGTGGCAAACCTGAAAAAGCTGTTCAAGCGGGGAGGTGAGCATGGTGGCCAATAAACACGAGCTGATCGCCAATGCGGCCATGGCTCAGCTGCACAAGATGTGGCCCTGCACCTTCGATATCGAGATCCCGGAGGCGCCCGCCGGCTGGAGCTGGACCATGGCGAACAACGCCGGTGAGTTCGAGCTGGTGCTGGCCTGTGTCGGTGAAGGAGACGATTTCGAGCTGTCATCGGTCGAGGTGATCACCAAGGAGTCAGTGGCGCTGCAGGCCTCGCTGCTGAGAGCAAACATCAGTTGTCTGGGGGTGCAGTGATGGCAGTGACATTCAGTGAAGCCTGCGAGCGGGATATCAAGGCCGCCAAGCATGTGCGGGTGGCGGTGTACCCCGAGGTGCCGGATTGGCTGCCGGTACAGGTGCGCCTTGAGGTGTCGGATTGTCCGCATCAGCTGGGATCTACCTCATGGTCACACAACGCCGGTTATTACCTGGTGGTGGATGACGACCCTGCAGATGTAGTTGAGGCGGTAAACGCCCTGCGCGGCCAGCAACAGCGGCCTGCCACGTTGGAGATGATCAAATGCGCGATTTCATGAAGAGCACCCTGATGGTGGTGGTGATGGTGGGTCTGGCTGTGTATCTGGCCGCGAATGTGTCGATGGGGGTGAAGTGATGAAAAAACATGGAAACGAGCCTTGGAGCTCAGTTGAAGTCACCAATGATGAAGATCAGCTGATTAAGATCCGCGCATCAAATGGAGCAAACATCGCTCGCATCATGATTGATGCTGATGACAAGTATTTCAGTGACGAACAGCGTGAAAACGCCCGCCGAATCGTGGCCTGCGTGAATGCTTGTCGTGGTCTTACGGCTGATGAGCTGGAGCAAAAAGGGCTTGTCGCTGCCGTTGGAACCCAGCTGCTGGAGGGCGATCAACTGGGCGCTGAGCTGCTGGCGGCACTGACCTTATCGCTTGAGCAGATGGAGGTTGACGCCATATTCATTGATGGCGAATACAACTCATCGAGAGATCTGGATGAGCTTGAGCAAGATGGCGACTTGCCAAACGCAATACTGGTTGCCCGCGCTGCCATAGCCAAAGCCAAAGGCGGTGCAGCATGAACATGACCGCACTGACCAATCCGGTGATGAGCAGCATCGAGATCGCCGAGCTTACAGGAAAGCGCCACGACAACGTGTTGGCCGATATACGCCGGATGCTGGTGGAAATTCAATCTCCTGAAAAGTCAGGAGATTATCAGGATGGCCGTGGCCGCACCCAGCCGTGCCTGATGCTGGACAAGGAGGAGACCATTTGCCTGGTCTCCGGCTACAGCGCTCAACTGCGGATCCGCATCATTCGCCGATGGCAGGAGTTGGAGCAGCAGGCCCACCAGCCCGCGATGATGATCCCCCAGACGTTGCCGGAGGCGCTGCGTCTGGCTGCCGAGCTGGCCGAGCAGAATATGGAGCTCGAGCGCAAGGTGGCGCTGGATGCCCCGGCGGTGGCGTTTGCGAAGCAGATCGCCAGCGTGGAGAAGGGGATCACCCTGTCTGCATTCGCCAAGACCGTTGGCCTTGGCCCCACCAAGCTGTTTGCCATGCTGCGCGAGCGCAAGATCCTGATGAGTTGCCGCGGTGAGCGATGGAACCTGCCGATGCAAGAGTTCGTGGATCGCGGTTACTTCGCCACACGGGAGAGCACCTTTGATTCGAACGGGGAGAAGAGGATCAGCTTTACCCCGCTGATCACCGGTAAGGGCCAGCAGTGGCTGGTGGAGCGGTTGATCCGTGAAGGCGTACTGCGTGGGGTGGCGGCATGATCAAGCAAAGCCTGATTGCAGTTGTTGACCTTGAAACGCTTGGCAAAGGACCTCGCGCCGTTATCGGTGAGATCGGTGTGGTTATCGTTGATGTCGAGCAGCTGGTGGCTGTTGATGAGTTCTATTGCCGAGTATCACTCCACCAACCGCGCCAGCGAGATGATGGAACAATGACGTGGTGGGAGCTTCAAAGGAGCAATAGCCCGCAGGCGTGGCTTGAGATGTTCAAAAACACCGATCGCTTATGCCTTGCTGATGCTCTTGATGCGCTGAAAGATTTTCTGTCTCGCCACTTCCCGCGCGCTCTGGCTGTTGAACTGATGGGCAATGGCCCAGAGTTCGACAACGTGATCCTTGAGGATGCCTATTCGCAATGTGGGATTGAACTGCCTTGGTCATTCCGTGGCAACCAGTCACTGCGAACAGTTGTGCTGATGGGGCGCTTACTGCTCGACATTGACCCCAAGTTTCAGATTGAGTTTGAGGGCATCCGCCATCACGCGCTGCACGATGCTCGCCACGAAGCCGCCTACCTGATCAGCATCCTGCGTTCCTTCAAACAGGCGATCGGCAAGGAGGTGGCATGACTCACAACCTCGCCAAACTCCCCGAGCACGACCGCCAGCGTATCGAGCTGGAGAAGCAGGCTCATCTGCTTTTCTGGCGCCGTCGTCGCAACGATATCAGCCGGCAGGATGTGATCGACGCCATCGATGCGGTGGATGAGCAGCATCGCGAGTGGTTCCGCCAGCTGATGAACCAGATCCGGAGTGCCGCCTCGTGACTACCAACGCCGTTTTTGTTGATGCTATGGGGCTTGCACTGGTGCAGCTGGGTGAAAACCTGGCTGCCACCAAGCGCCATCTGGCTGGACATCCGGTGCGGCTGGTGCGCGACCATGGCGCCGATCTGCTGCGTCAGTTCCCCGAGCTGGTGGCCGCGCTGGCTTGTGCCGAGGTGGTGAATGCCGCCGGCGGTGAGTTGCTGACCGCCAATGCCGGGCACTGCGTTATCGGCCATGACTGCGCCGGTGAGTCGGTCACTGCCGAGGTGGAGGGGGTTAACCTGCCGCTGTGCTGGCACCACGACAACGAGCGCCACGATGGGCAGTTGCCGATCTCCCTCTCTGCGGTGTCGGATTGGGTTGCCCGGGTGGTGCTGCAGAAGGTGGCTGGCTGGTGCGGGGTGTCTCAGGCCGATCTGGGTGTGCGGGATCTCTGTTGGTGGGCGACCGTCTACAAGGTGCAGCACTGCCTGCCGACCTCCGTGCTGCGCGATGCCTGCCGCTTGCCACCGCTGGAGCCTGAGCGGGTGCTGGTGCCAGGGCGCGGCTACAAGGAGACCGACACCCGCTATCGCGTCAACAAGGCCGATCTGCTGGCAGATGACCCGCTGGCCGATCTGCGCGCCCGCATCAAGGCCAAACCGGCCGTTCGCCATATCAATCCTGAACCCGCCGCCCTGTTTATGGGCAAGCCGAAGCGCAAGCGCTGGGAGTGCGAGCCCTATCTGGCCTTTGTGCGCCAGTTGCCATGTGTAATTACCGGAAGCCGCGAGGGGGTGGAAGCGCACCACGTCGTGGGCCACGGCATGAGCGTGATGGGCAGCAAGGCCCACGACATCTTCACCTTTCCGCTCGCCCACCAGCCGCACGTGGAGTTGCACCAGATGGGATGGAAGGCGTGGGAGGCCAAGCACGGATCGCAGCTGCAGCACGTTATCAACACACTGGAGCAGGCCTGCTCCTTGGGAGTGTTCAATGAAAAAGCCTGAGTCATTCACCGTCACGCTGCCGTGGCCACCTTCAACCAACCGGATCTGGCGCAATGTTGCGGTGAAGGGCAAGCCGAGAACCCTGCTCAGTGAGGAAGGGCGCCGCTTTCGCACCACGGCCGCGCAGATGTGCATGCTTGGCGGGGTCAATAACCGCCAGCTGGCTGGCCGCCTTGCGGTGTCTATGGTTGCCTGCCCACCGGATCGCCGGGCGCGAGATCTCGATAACGTGCTCAAGGCCACGCTGGATGCCCTGACCCATGCCGGGGTGTGGCTGGATGACAGTCAGATCGATCTGTTGAGCGTGGAGCGCGCCCAGGTGGTGAAGGGTGGCGAACTGCGGGTGACCATTTCAGTGAAGGAGGCGGCATGAGGAGCGCGCTGGCCGAGTTGCCCCGCAGTGTGCGGGAGATTGCCGAGGTGATCGGGGTGGAGCGGGCGCTTTACCTTGTTGGCCAGCTGCCGCGCTGCTATGAGCGCGATCACCGCTACCCTGGCGCCAAGCGCTCTTGCGTGATCCTCTACGTGCCCAAGACCCTGCGCCCCGATCACCCGCTGGTGACCATTCTCGGCTGGAAGGATGCTGACAAGCTGGTGAAGGAGTTTGGCGGGGAGATCCTGCAGCCAGGCAACTGCATGGACATCTACCGCCGCTTTCGGGATCAGGCCATCGTGAAGATGCTCAAGGAGGGCACTCCATCGGCCTATATCGCTGAAATCATGGGGCTATCCGAGCGTCAAATCCGCAATCTGGCGCGGGCAGAAATCCCCCAAGAGGAACGAAAAGCCACGATTGGCAACACTCCGAAAGGTAAGAGCACCGGAGCTATGCCAATGAAAAATAACATGGGGGCCCGCACTGTATGGGCCTAATCGAGCGGATCCTCACAAATGCCGAATGGGCCCTTGCTGGCCTTATCGGCGCATTGGTGGCCGTACCATTTCAGGAGGAGCTGAGCACCTGGCGAGGTCGCTTGGTATTCATCGGTTCTGGCGCGGCTTGTGCGTATTTCACCACGCCTCTGGCGATCAGCATGTACAACATCGACCCCGGCTTATCAGGCGGGGTCGGCTTTTTGCTGGGCGCGTTTGGTGGCTCGCTGCTGGCCGCTGGCCTGCGCACCATCAGGGGGCTTGATCTCATTGAGCTGGTGAAAGAGCGCTTCAGTCGAACAGGAGGCGGTCAATGATGTTCATCAACTCCATCGCCGTGACAGTCATTGTGCTGTGGGCCTTCTGGTGCTGGCTGTCGCCAGATATCCACGATGGGCTCATCGGCAAGGTGCTGTGTTTGTTGCTGATGCTGGCTGCGTTGGGGGTGTTGAGCAATCCCGGGCAGGATGCCGAGGTGCTTCTGAATATATCTGTCGGCGCCCTCGCTATCCGCCATTGGTGGATGAAAACCTATTACCCACGGGTGCGTGATTTTGTGCTGAGCCATCTCAGGTGCAAGAACTGCCCTAATAAGCCGGAGTGATGATATGCGCGTTTTTGTTGTGAGTGCCGGGCACTCTGATGTTGACCCTGGGGCCGTGGCTAACGGGGTGAAAGAGGCTGATATCGCAGAGGACCTGCGCAATATCGTTGCCAGCAAGCTTCGGGAAGCCGGGCACACCGTGATCACCGATGGCGATGGTGACGTTAACCAGCCGCTATCTGATGCCATCAAGCTCATCAATCGCGGTGAGTTGGCTATCGAGATCCACTGCAATGCAGCGAGTGCGCCCACCGCTACCGGTGTTGAGTCTATTTCCTTGCCAAAGCTCAAGGGGCTGTCTCAGCGGCTCAGCAAGGCCATTGCGGCCGTCACCAAGGATAAGGTGCGCGGTGATGATGGTTGGATTGACCAGTCGAAGTCTGCGCGCGGCCGCCTTGGGTTCGTCAACGCAGGCGGCATCATCATTGAGCTGTTCTTTCTGAACAACAAGCAGGCGCTCGAGCAATACAACGCCACCAAGTGGTTGGTTGCCAGCGCGATCGCTAACGAGCTGGTGAAGGGGGCGTAATGCTGAAAATCAAAGCACTAGCCATTTTCATCATCGATTTACTGACTCCGAGATACATCACGGAGGATGTTGCCATTGAGCTTCGTGATGACGGTTATTACCCGGTATGCAGCATGGCTGACATCGAGGAAGGAGAGCGCTTCGATGGTGTTGTTGCCATGCGCTCATTTACATGGCTTGGCGTTGCCTGGCCTTCGAAGTTGGTGGGAGAGGTTAGACCATGGGAATAGATGCTTTGCGCCGCCTTATCCCGATCCTATTCGGTATCGCCCTGATGCTCGCTATCGGTGTTTGCGGGTGGTGGTTGCATTACTCAGGGTATCAGTCAGGCGCTGATGCCAAAGAGCTGGAATGGTCAGCTAAGTGGGATAATCAGGCCGAACAGCAGGCGACAGCCAAGGCCAAGGCAACCATGGAGGCGCGGGAAGAGGAACTGCGCCGCCAAGCCTCAATCGACAAGGTGAGAGACGATGCAGAAAAACAGATTGCCCTGGCTGAGAGTGATGCTCTTGCTGCCCGCGATGCTGCTGATGGCGTGCTCGAGCAAGCCAAGCGATTGGCAGCCAGAGCAGGTAAGTGCCCCAGCAATCCCGCAGCTACCCAGTCAGGCGCGCCAGCAGCAGAGCCCAGCGTGGTGCTCGCCGACGTGCTCGGCAGGGCTGACGCGAGAGCGGGGGAGCTGGCAGCAGCTTATGACCGTTCAAGAGCCGCAGGATTAGCCTGTGAACGAGCCTACGACGCGCTGCGCGCTGGGCGTGTGGAACCATGACTCTGCCCATGATTTTCGGCTGGGTCCTTCCTCCGCCCCCCTCCCTTGCGGGGGCATTGACTCCGCGGCATTTGATATCTGCGTGGGCCGCCAGATAAGAATTTTTAATTATAACTAAAGCCTCGATAAGGGTTCGTTATGGCAGTCAAGAACGCCGGCCAGAATGTCAACAAGGCCGCGCTGTGCGTGATCATGGGGGTGAGTCCCCCGACTGTTGACGGATGGGTGCGAAACGGCTGCCCGATCACTCAGAAAGGATCCCGTGGGGTTGCCGCCACTTTCAATACTGCAGATGTGATGAAATGGCTGCGCGACAAAGCCCGAGATGAAGGCCGCGGCACGGCGCAGGCGTCAGAGGAAGAGCTAAAGCTGCGCAAGTTGGCGGCGGAGGCTGAGAAGGCCGAGCTGGAGCTGGCGAAGGCAAAGGGGGAGGTCGCTCCCGTCCGTGAGTTCGAGCGAGCCACCGCGGCATTGATGGCGGTGATCAGGCAGAACGTGATGCAGGTGCCAGGCCGCGCTGTGATGCAGCTGATCGGATGTAGCGATGAAACCGAGTTCAAAACCAAGCTGAGAGCCGAGCTGGTGCTGGCGCTGGAGACAGCGGCAGAAGATGACCAGCTGCTCGATGATGACGAGGAGCAAGACGGGGACGATGACTAAGGCGCACCAGTTCAGCAATCCGGTTGCTGTTGCCGAGGCGCTGCGCCGTGCGACGGTAAACCTGATCCCACCTGCAGATGTGCTGCCAAGCGTCTGGGCAGAGGATAACGTCCGCATCCCGGTCGGTAACGCCAAGCCTGGCCCGATCCGGTTTGATAACGCCCCGCCACAGCGCGGGATGATCGATGTCATCAAACAACCCGGGATCCGCCGCGTCACCTACAAGCTGGGCGCCCAGATGGGCAAGACCACCATTCAGCAGTGCATCGCGGCTTACTTCATCAAGCACGAGCCGAAATCCCAGATCTTCGCCCAACCATCGCAGGGCGATATCCAGACATTTCAGGAGACCAAGCTGCGCCCGATGCTGGATGCCAACCCAGAGCTTTCCAGCGTCATGGCCAAGCAGCGCGGGCGGGAAGGGGTAAACAACAGCCGGATGATCTCCTATATCGGCGGCTGGCTGATGTTCTGCTGGTCAGGCTCACCGAAAACAGCCCGCGGCCGATCTGCGCCGGTGATCCATCAGGACGAGATCGATGGCTATGACCCGCTGCCAGAGGGTGATTTCAGTGAGCTGCTGGCCCAGCGGGCGGCATCGTTCGGGGATGAAGCGCTGCGCACCGAGTCAAGCACCCCCACCATTGAAGGCTCGAGCCGGATCTCCATCGCCTACGAAGAGGGGGATCAGCGCCGCTTCTATGTGCCGTGCCCGCACTGCGGCCACGCCCAGGTGTTGAAGTGGGAAAACGTCACCTGGCAAGGTCGCCTCTCCACCGGTATTGATGATGCAGAGGAGGATATCGGCAAGGAGCACCTGCCTGAGACGGCTGGCTATGCCTGCGATGGATGCGGCGCGATCTGGACTGATGGCGAGCGCATCGCCTCGATCCGGGATGCAGAGAAGAACGGGGGAGGGTGGCGCGCCGCCAAACCATTCAGGGGGCATGCCTCATTCCACGGCCCCGAGATGCTGAGCACCTTCCGCAAGATGCGGGATATCGTCCAGTCCTACCTCGACAAGCTGTCAGTGGGGGATATGCAATCCTTCGTCAACGTCTCGCTGGCAGAGGTCTATGCCGAGAAGGGAGAGAAGGCTGATCCATCCGGGCTGCAACTGCGCGCAGAAGAGTACCGCGCCGATGTGCCGATGGGCGGCCTGTACCTGACCGCCGGGATCGATATGCAGATGGACCGCCTCGAGTGCGAAATCGTGGCATGGGGCGAGGCAGATGAAAGCTGGTCTGTCGCCTACTACGTGCTGTGGGGTGACCCGCTGCAGCAGGATGTCTGGGACGATCTTGATGATGTGCTGGCCGGCACTTATCAGCACGAATCCGGCGCGATAATGTCGATCAGCTCTGCCTGTCTTGATACCGGCGGTACCAACGGTATGACCCAGGCGGCCTATGACTACGCCAAGGGCAAGACGGGACGCCGCCTGTTCGCCATAAAGGGGATCCCGGGTTGGGGCCGCCCCATTGTTGAAAAGCCGCAGCGCAAGCAGTCAGGCAAGAACTCCCGCAAGGTCGATCTGTTCAGGGTTGGCGTTGATGAAGGCAAGCTGATCGTGATGCGCCGACTGGCCGCCACTGTCGGTGCGGGTGAGAGAACCAGCGGCCCAGGCTACTGCCACACCCCGACAGATCGTGATGCTGAGTGGTACAAGCAGATCACCGCAGAAAAACTGGTCACCAAGTATGTGAAGGGTCAGCCATACAGGGAGTGGCACAAACCGGATCGGGCCCGCAACGAGGCGCTTGACTGCCGGGTGTATGCCTATGCCGCGCTCAAGATCATGAACCCGTCATTCAAGCGGCTGGCCGAGCGCTTCGCCAATCCGGATGAAGACTCTGCGCCAACCCATAAACCCACCGCCAAGCGGCCATCGCAGGGCGGCCACATCAAGCCGGAAGGGCCAAAGGAAATCCCCCAAGAGGAAGCAAAACCACCACAAACCCAGACTAAACCCACGATCAAGCGCTCCAAATCCGTCTCGGGGCGCAATAAAGGCGGATGGGTGAGGGGCTGGTGAGCTGCAATTTTCCTGCAAAAATCGGAGCCGGGTTAACGTTTAACCTGTTGCTGACATTAACCGCATACCCTGCTCCCGCGTGGAGCGTCTTTGTATCCCTGCGCGGCCCCGGCGCGATGACCATGACTGCCACCTCGGAAGGGTCGCAGCATCGCTTTCGTGCCGAAGTCACCGAAACTGCAGGCTGGGTGCCCGGTGATTACTGGTACACCCTGCGCGCCGTTGATGCCGCGACCAGTGAAATGGTCGAGGTGGAGTGTGGGCAAGTCACCATCACCCCTGATCTGATCAATGCCCCTGTTGGTTTTGATGGCCGGACACCAAACCAGATCGCCCTCGATGCCATCGAGGCGGTGATCGCCCAGCGGGCCACGCTGGATCAGGAGCGGTACCGCATCAACAACCGCGAGCTCTATCGCACCTCTATCCCCGATCTGCTCAAGCTGCGCGACCACTATGTTCGACTGGTCAAGCGTGAGCAGGATCTCGCCTGCGGCCGTAACCCGTTCGGCAACACCGTCAGAGTGAGGCTTCGCTGATGACCACCATGGTTTTCAAATGGCAGCAACGGCTGATGGAGCAGCAGGCTGCTGAATCGCCGCCAAAGCGCCACTTTATGCGCAACCGCACCGGCGCCCGCATGTTTGCCGCCGCCAGACAAGACCGGCTCGGTACCGCATGGGGTGGCACCCCGCTCACCGCAGATGAAATTGTTGATCGCAATCAGGTTGTGCTGGTGGCCCGCTCCCGCGAGCAGTCAGCCAATAACGATTACGGCCGCTCGTTCCTGCGGATGTGTCGGCAAAACATCGTCGGTCCGAAAGGGGTGATGCTGCAGGCCCAGAGCATGACCGCCCGCGGCAAGCTCGACAACGCCGCCAACCAGGCGATCGAAGATGGTTGGCTGGAGTGGGGAAAGCGCCAGAACTGCGATGTGACCGGCCGCCGCTCATGGCGCGCCATTCAGAACAACTGCATCACCAGCGCCGCCAAAGATGGCGAGTTCATGGTGCGACTGGTGTTTGGTGCCGATGGCGGGCCGTGGGGCTTTGCCCTGCAAGTGCTGGATCCGCAGCGCTGCCCGATCAACCTGAACGACCAGCGCCCGCGCACTGGTGCCTTTATCCGGCAAGGGGTCGAGTTCAACCGCTACGGCCGCCCGCTGGCTTACTACTTCACTACCACCGACGAAAGCGAGGCCGGTTACCACTGGGGCGGCAAAAGCTATGTGCGGATCCCGGCGGAAGAGATAGTTCACGGCTTTCTCGAGGATATGGTGGGCCAGAAGCGCGGCCTGCCGTGGATGGCGACCGCCCTGTTCCGTATGCGCCAGCTCAGTGCCATGGAAGAGGCGGCCATCATCAAGGCCCGCACCGGCGCCAACCAGATGGGCTTTATCGAGTGGGATGATGGTTTTGGCCCAGAGACAAAAGAGAAAGACGATGAAGATCTGACCATCGAGAGCGAGCCCGGCGAATGGCGAGTGCTGCCGTCAGGTGCTCGCGTCAAAGAGAGCAATCCGCAATACCCCACTGGGGAATATGCCCCCTTCTACAAGCAGGCCCTGCGCGGCATGGCCGCCGGATTCGGCGTGCTTTACAACAACCTCGCCAGCGATCTGGAGGGGGTCAACTTCTCCAGCATCCGGCAGGGCACCCTCGATGAGCGGGAGCATTGGAAGGATCTGCAGGAGTGGCTGATCGAAAGCCTGATCGAACCGGTGTTCGAGGCGTGGCTGCCACGCGCGCTGCTGGCTGGCCTGATCAAGGTCAAAGGCAAACCGTTGCCCGCCGAGCGCATCGATCAGTATCGGGTGGTGGAGTGGCAAGCCCGCCGCTGGCAGTGGATCGACCCGCGCGCCGATGTGAACTCCGCCGTCGAGGCCAAGAACAACATGTTGACCAGCCCGGGCAAGATTATCCGCGAGCAGGGTCAAGACCCGCAAACAGTCTGGCAAGAGTCGGCCCGCGATGTCGCCGCGATGATCGAGGCCTACAAATCGGAAGGGATCGACGAAGCCACCGCCAAAGAACTGGTATTGCTCTCCATGGGCAGGCCACAACCGAAAGTTGCACCCACCGGAGGGAACACCAATGAAGCCGCGTAGCCTGAGTAGCCTGATCGGCGCATACATGACCCGCGATGGCGGCCAAGGCAAGGCACTGCCTGACTTCAACGCCAAAGGCTCCATGCACCGCGACATGGAGGTTGACAGCTTTGACGTCGATAAACGCACCGTGTCGCTGGCTTTCTCTTCCGAGCTGCCAGTTGAGCGTTGGTTTGGCTTTGAGGTGCTGGATCACTCTCCGAGCAGCATCCGCCTTGACCGCCTGCGCGATGGCGCACCGCTGCTGCTTAACCACGACTGGGATGACCAGATCGGCGTGATTGAATCGGTAACTATCGGAGATGACCGCCGTGGCCGTGCCATTGTTCGATTCAGCCGCAACAAGGATGCCGACGAGATTTTTCAGGACGTGATGGACGGCATCCGCCGCCATGTGTCCGTTGGTTATCGGATCCTGGCTGCGAAGCTGGAAGAGATCGAGGGAGGGGATGACACCTATCGGATTATCGATTGGGAGCCCTACGAAATTTCCATCGTCAGCGTTCCTGCAGATCCCTCTGTTGGCGTGGGCCGCTCACTGGAAATCCCCCAAGAGGATGGGAAACGGCGCATTGGTGAAACTGCAATCACTGAAAGTGGCGCGACCGCTAAAGACTCAACTACTGAGGAAGTCAGAAAGATGGAAAAAACACTGCGTGACGGCAAGGGCAATCTGGTACGCGCCCTGGTTGATGCCGAAGGCAAGATCCTCGAAGTGCTCGAGGTACTGGAAGAGGCTGGCGCAGATGTTCGTGCGGCCCAAAACAACGCGGCCAAGGCAGAGCGCGAGCGTACCGCATCCATTCTGCAAATGGGTGAGCAGTACGGCTGCCGCTCCATTGCTGATAAGGCTGTTGCCGAAGGCAAGACCGTTGATGAGTTCCGTGCCGAGGTGCTCGATTACATCAACACCCGCGACGCGCGGGCCATTGTTGGTGTTCTCGGTGGCCGAGGCCAACCGGCCCGGCCTTCCCAGCGCTCCGGCACTCCGCTTTCCGAGATGCCCAGCCCGCTGATCGGCTTGTCTGATCAGGAAGTGCGCAACTACTCCATTTTCCGCGCGGTGCGCGCCCTGCAACCGAACGCCTCCAAGGCTGATCGTGATGACGCAGCATTCGAGATCGAGTGCTCAGAGACCGCCCAGCGCCAGCTCGGCAAAACAGCCAAAGGTATTTTGATCCCGCAGGACGTACTGAACTCCCGCGCTTTCAATGCTGGCGGTGCAGCCAATACCCCGAACGGTGCCCAGTCCGGCCAGAATCTGGTTGATACCACCTTTATGGGCGGCAGCTTTATCGAGATGTTGCGCAACCGTACCACCATCATGCGCCTGGCAACCACCATGGGTGGGCTGGTTGGTAACGTGGATGTGCCACGTCAAACCGGAGGCGCGACCGCCTACTGGCTGGGTGAAGGTGAGGATGCGCAAGAAGGCACCCCGACCATCGGCCAGCTCACTCTGTCTCCCAAGACCCTTGCCGCCTATACCGATATCACCCGCCGTCTGCTGATGCAGTCCAGCATGGATGCCGAAGGCATCGTGCGCCGCGATCTGGTCAATGCCATGGCGCAGGCCATCGACTTTGCAGGTTACTACGGCAGCGGCGCAGGCAACCAGCCGCGTGGCATCAAGAACTACACCGGGATCAACGCCGTTGATTTCGCCGCGCTGTGGCCAACCTATGCCGAGCTGGTGGCAATGGAATCCGAGATCGCGGCTGACAACGCCGATATCGGCCAGATGGGTTACATCGGTAACGCCCGTTTCCGCGGCAACTGCAAGTCAACTGCCAAGTTTGGCACCGGTACCGAAGCGACCATCTGGGAGCCTGGTAACACCGTCAACGGCTACCAATGCGAGATCAGCAACCAGATCGCCCAAGGCGATGTGTTCTTCGGCAACTTCGCCGACATGCTGATCGGTATGTGGGGCGGTCTGGATCTGACCGTTGACCCGTACAGCCTGAGCAAATCCGGCGGCCTGCGCATCGTGGTGTTCCAGGACGTTGACTTTGTCCTGCGCCGTGTGGAGTCGTTCTGCTGGGGCAGCCAGAACGTCGCGTAATTAATAGGTGGCCGCCTTTCATTCGATAGGGCGGCCATCTTCCATCCAAGAGGGTGACTGGATGAAAAGTTATGTATTGAAGCTGACCTGTGCGATCGCCATCGATGGCCAGATCCACAAGGCCGGTTCGCTGGTTGAAGTAAGCGAGGCGGAGGCCAAAAACTTCCTCCATCGCGGCAAGGCGGTATTGGCCACCGAAGAAGATGGCGTGGAGCTGCAGGAAGAGCAGACCAGCACGGATTACTCCAGCTGGACCAAGCCTGCCCTGCTCGAGTATGCCAAGCAGCGCGGTCTGGAAGTGGCCAGCGGCATGACCAAGGATCAGATCATCGATGTTATCGAGGCGGCCCCTGCTGCTGGTGATGACACCGACAAGAAAGAGGGCGAGTAAATGCGCGGTGTAACCCGAATCGTACTGGCCGTATCGGCCTCCATCACTGCCACCGGTAACGGCGCGGCGGTCAACGTCAGTGATTTTCAAGGCATCTGCCAGATCATCATGAACTCTGGCCCCACCAACGCTGGCACCAGCACCACCAAGCTGCAACACAGCGATGATGGCTCGACCAACTGGACTGATGTGCCCAACGGCGCATTCCCGGCTGTCGGTACCACTGCCGCCGCCCCGTCGATCACCATGAACTCGGACGCACTGAAAAAGTTCGTGCGGGTAGTGGATACCCTGGCTGGCGGCGCCAACGCCGTGGTGCGCGGGGTGTCGCTGGTCGGCCGTAAGCAGTACACCTGATGCGCGGGCCGTCCTGGGAGAACCTGGACGCCTTCCTGCAATTGGATAGTAGCGGCGGGTTTGCAACACCCGCCGTTGTTCATTTTGGGGATGGCAGCACCAGAACCATTTCGGTGATCTTCGATGATCCCTATCTCAACGCCCAGCTCGGCGAGTATGAGGCCGATACCAGCGAGCCGCGCATCAGTGGCAAAGAGGTGGACATGGTCGGCATCAGCCGGGGTGATGAAGTGGTGGTGGCCGGAGAGCGGTTTGATGTGATGACCAGCCCGCAGGCAGACGGCACCGGCTGGGCGCTGGTCACCATGGCACGGCAGGGGCCGCAGCATGCTGCACTTTGATATTGATTGGCAAGACCTGCTGCGCATTGGTGAAGAGCTGCAGGCCAGCGACAAGCAAATCAAATTCGCGCTATCCAGAGCGCTGCGCCGCACCGAGGCCAGCTTGCGCAAACTCTCATCAAAAGGCTTGCCGAAAGTGCTTGGCTTGCGAGTGGCAACGGTTCTGCGCAAGCGGTTGCGTTCCATCAAGCTGAGAGCGACGCCTGGATCTGATGGTGTGGCGCTCTGGTATGGGCTTAATCCACTGCCTGTCAGCAGCTTCAAGGGGCGCATTCAGCAGGACGACGGCGGGGCATGGAAGAAGGATTATTACTTTGACGATGCCTTTGTTGCCAAAAGCAGCAAGAAAGGCCAGAACACCATTTTCAAGCGCAAAGGCAAGGATCGGCTACCTATCGTTGAGCAGTCGATAACCATTGAAGATGCCGCATTTGTCTATATCGAGGATGATGTTTTCGAGCAGACCCTCGATATTTTTTGGCGCCACTTTCAGCGCGACCTCAAGGCCCGCGTCAAATTCCAGATAGGTGAGCGATGAACGCCAATACCAATATCGATCTCTCTGTGGTGCACGATGCCATCGTGGCAGATATCAAGGCTGCTTTCCCCAACCTGCAAACAGTCGAGTTCTACCGCGAAGATCGCAAATCACTGGTCACCCCGGCATGCCTGCTGGAGCTCACCGAGCTGGAAGCCGATCCAGATAACGACCCCGGCACCGAGCAGCTTGCCGTGCTGGCAAAGTTCGAGGCTGAGCTAGTGATCGGGTTCAGGCCGCAGGCTGGCAGCATGGCCAAGGCCAAACTCTCCATCCGGATGCTTGCCGCCGCATTGGAGGCGTGGCTGCGGATGCGCCGCTGGACCAATCCTGCCGACCCCACCAAGAAGCTGACGACTGGCGAGGCGATGGTGATCGGCGCCTATCAGGATGACTTCTCGGTGATGGGCCGTCGGCAAGATCAGGATCTCTCCCAGTTCGAGGTGTGGCGGGTAGAGTGGCAGCAGCGGCTGCACCTTGGCGAAACCGTCTGGACTGATGAAGGGGTCACCCCTGGCCGCGTCTTTGTACGTGAGGATGTCAGCGCAGACCTTGACGGCACCGCTGTCTATTTCGACTTCGAAGAGTGGGCCGGTGATGTGGCCTGTATCGGTGGTCAGCTTGGCTTTGGCGATTGCCAGCCTGGTGATGACATCACGGAGATTACCCCATGAGCGATTACAGCCTGGGCGAGCTGTCGCGCCAGATTGCCAACCTGATCAGAGTAGGGGTGGTCGTAGATAAAGATTTCTCAGACCCTGATGCGCCGCGGGTCAAGGTGGCTGTCTCCGGTTTCGAGTCTGATTGGTTGCCGTTCGGTGCAGATCGGGCAGGGCACACCAAGACGTGGAGCCCGCTCAGCGTTGGCGAGCAGGTGCTAATCCTGTCGCCATATGGCGATCTTGGTCAGGCGGTCATCGTCTGCAGCTTGTACTCGGAGAGTAATCCCGCTCCGTCCAGTGGTGGAAACGTTGAAAAGACGGTCTTTCATGATGGCACCACCGTCAGTTATGACAGCGTCAGCCATACCCTGAACGCCACCATAGGCGGCACTACCATCACCGCCGATCGCGGCCAGATTGCCCTTGGCGTGGGTGGTGTGACCTTCGTCATCACCGCTGGCGGCATTGATATGCAAGGCGGGCAGCTTACCCACAACGGCAAGAATATCGGGTCAGATCACGCCCACAGCGGCATTCAGCGCGGCAGCGAGAACTCATACGGCCCAATCTAACGGAAATCCCCCAAGAGGTGCTGCACGTGGTGGCTGGCAACAATGCAACCATGAACGGCACCAATTCATTCACAGGCAAGCGCCTGAGCGGGATCCAGCACCTGCGCCAAAGCATCACAGATATATTGGGGACCCGTATCGGCACCCGAGTGATGCGCCGCGCCTATGGCAGCCGGATCCCCAGCCTGATTGATGCCCCCATGAATCGCGCCACGCTGATCGACATCTACGCCGCTACGGCGGAGGCGCTGCAGCAATGGGAACCACGTTTCAGCCTCGAGCAGGTGCAGGCTGTCGTCGCATCCCCAGGTTATATCGAGCTGGATCTGTATGGCGAGTATCTGCCAGGCGGCCAGAAGGTAACCATCGACGGGATTGTGATCGACAAGCAGGCCCAGCCAGAGGCGAACGTCTGGAACTTTACATCGTGGGCTGCGCAAGTCGAACGCTGCTGCCTGCTTGGATTCGCAAGCTGAGGTTTTATCTATGACCACCACTGCCGCCGGGGATGCCGCCGTTGCCCGCCTGAACAAGGCGACAGAAGCCTTTGAGAAGATCATCACTGGCGCCAGCAATCAGGTGGTTGATGTACCTGGTTACGGCAACCAGCCAACACTGGCCGCCCGCGTTGATCAGCGGCTTGATGAAACCACCGCCACCGCCGCAGCGGAGGCAAACCGCTCCCGCGATGAAGCCGACCGCGCCACCACTCAGGCAAATGCCGCCGCCAACTCGGTGACGCTTGCTACTGCAGAATACAACAAAGCCAAAACCCAAGCAGACCGTGCGCAGTCTGAGGCGGATCGCGCCGCGCAAATCACCGGGCTGGAAGACGTATCTGATGCAGTAGCTCTAGCAGCGCTTCCCCTGCCGGATGTGTGGGCGCCGCTCTCTGATAGCCTGCGACTGATCACCGGCTATGGGCGGGATGTCAAAGTTGGTGATGATGTTGTGGCCAGCTATGTGACTTTATCCCGCTCCACCCCAGCGGCGTACATGGATAAGAACGGCTATCCGCAGCTCGCTCAAATTAACGCCCCCAGATTTGAGAGAGAGGGGCTGCGAATCAGTGGGCAGAGCACAAACCTGAATATAAATGGCAGCGCATTTTTAAACTGGTTCTCAGCAGGCGCGCTCATATCAGCGACCCAAGAAATCGTGTTAGGGCGTCCGGTTTTCCGTGTGAATTTTGATAGTGCATCATCAGATAGCCGAATTGAGAGCAACATAGATGTAAGCGTCACGGGTGCTATTACGTCTTCGGTGTTAGTACGGGGGGCGCGTGGGCGAACTATCGCGACATCTGTACAGGTGGTCGGCAGAGATTTGATCACTGTTATTCATACGCTAACCGGTGAGTGGCAACAATTGCCGGTCACTGCGCAGGGTGTGACACCAGGTCGAGTTTATTTCCATATTCGAGGTACTGGCGCCGCCGACTCTGCCCTTAGCGTCGATGTGGCCGTGCATCAGCTGGAAAATTTGCCGTATGCCACACCACCGATCCCGACAGATGGCGCTGCCGCCACCAGAGCGGCCGACATTGCCTCGCTTCCTCAATCGCTCAACCTAGGCGAGAGCCAGCTGGGGTTTAGTCTGGCCGTGGAGTTTGACTCTGTTAACCCGGGCTCGTACCGAGTTATCAGTCTGAGTGATTATTCCGGTGTGCAGGGGGGCGGCGGCACTGTTTATATCCGACATGCGGGTCGAGAGACTGGGCCGTTTCCGGCGCCGCTGGGGAAACGGCATCGGATAGCCTACACAGTGGATTACAGTGGCGCGATCACAGTGTGCATTAACGGTCAGCAGATGACAGCCACATCATGGGACGCTGGATCAGCAACTAGTACAGAGAAAATCACGCTGGGAAACCGCTGGGATGGCGCCAATAACATGGCGCTAGAGGGGCATCTGCGTGATCTGAAGATCTGGACTAAAAACCCCCTCACTACCGATCAACTCAAGGTGGCATCAGCATGAACTTCATAGACCTTAACTTAAAGGCGGCCGATAAGGCCGCCATGACCAAGGCCCTGATCGCCGCTGGATTTATCAAAGATGGCGAGACAGGAACTATCTATCACCCCACCGCATCGTTGCAGCTTCTGCCGCCCGGCATGGTGACGCGACCGACTGGCGAGGTGCAGGTTGTCGATGGGGTGGAGATCGCCGTGCGCGAGCCAGTCCTGGGCTATCACGCCAACGTTCGCACCACTGACGCCGAACTGGCCGCCGCGCTGGCGCCGGTGACAGTTACCGTTGCAACCCCACAATACGTCTGGGCGGGGTGACGATGGCCAACGCATTCACCGCCGTCAATCTGTCGCAACTGCCGCCGCCGGTGGTGGTGGAGCAGCTCGACTTCGAAACCATCTTTTCAGAGATGCTGGCTGACCTGATCAGTCGTGACCCGTCTTTCTCTGCGCTGGTGGAGAGCGACCCTGCATTCAAGATCTTAGAGGTTGCCGCATATCGTGAGCTGCTTATCCGCCAGCGGGCCAACGAATCCGCCAAGGCGGTGATGTTGGCGTTTGCCAAGAAGGCTGACCTCGATCAGATCGGAGCCAACTGCAATGTACCGCGCCTGATTATCACGCCTGGCGATCCAACCGCCATCCCGCCAACTGATGATGTGATGGAGGAGGATGAGGATTACCGGCTGCGCATCCTGTTGTCGTTCGAGGGTTACACCACGGCAGGCCCGATCGGGAGCTATGTCTATCACGCCATGAGCGCATCCGGTGATGTGCTGGATGTGGGGGTTGATAGTCTGGTGCCTGGCCGCGTCAATATTGCAGTGCTCTCTCGCACCGGATCCGGGGTGCCGCCACAGGCCACGCTGGATGCAGTGATTGCAGCTACAAATGCAGAGGAAGTGCGGCCGCTGTGCGACACGGTGGAGGTGTCTGGCGCTGATGTTGTGAATTACCAGATCACCGCCGCGCTCGACTTCTTCCCGGGGGTTGGGCAACAGCAGGCGCTGGATGCAGCCACCTCCAGCGCGCAAGCCTATGCCGCAGAGATGCACAAGCTCGGGCTGGATATCACCCTCGATGGGGTCTATGCCGCGCTGCGCCGCCCGGGGGTGCAGAAGGTAAACCTCTCTTCACCGGCTGCTGATATCCCTATCCAGTGGAATCAGGCCCCGCACTGCACCGCCATCAACATCACTGCCGGGGTGATCCGTGAGTAGCGGATCCATGCTGCCATCCAGCGCCAGCGCCCAAGAGGTTGCGCTGGCGATGACGGTCGCGCGGCTTTCTGATGTTCCGATCCGCACCCGCGAGATATGGAGCCCTGACAACTGCCCATCCGATTTGCTGCCGTGGTTGGCGTGGGCGTTCGGGTGTGATGAGTGGTCACCAGATTGGTCTGATGAGGCCAAGCGCCAGACCATCCGCGAGGCTGTATCGGTGCAGCGCCGTAAGGGGTCGGTGTGGTCGGTGCGCCGCGCGCTGTCAAACGCTGGTTATGGCACCGCCCAGATCATCGAGGGTGTTTACGGCTCAACCTATAACGGAACCCTCAAATATAACGGCCTTTCAACGTTCGGCTCGCCGGATGAGTGGGCCAAGTATCGGGTCATTCTCGATCGCCCAATTACCAACCAGCAGGCCGAGCAGGTGCGCCGCATCCTGAAATATACCGCGCCAGCACGCTGCCACCTGGTATCACTGATTTTCACCGAGGCTGCCAACCTGTATGACGGGGCACTTCGTTATGACGGCACCTATAACTACGGGACTGCATAATGGCAAACGTACCAGAGACCCCCAGCTTTGATGCTGGCATCTATCAAATCGAAACCACCGATCCGGTGCTGGGCGGGGTAAATGGCATTGCCAACGCCCAGGCCAAGGGTTTGGCCAACCGAACTGCCTTTCTGAAACAGCAGATCGATCAGCTAAATTCAGGCCAGTTCAAGCCTAGCTGGATTGCATCAACTGACTATGTGCAGGGTGAGCTGCAGAAGCTGGACGCCAAACAGAGCGTGCGCGCGGCCACCGTGGCAAATATCACCCTATCCGGCGCCCAGACCATCGACGGCGTGACGCTAACGGTTGGCGATCGGGTGCTGGTAAAAGATCAGACTACCGCCGCCCAAAACGGCATATACCTGGTTGCTGCTCAAAGCTGGACCCGCGCCTCAGATGCGGATAATGGCACCAAGCTGAGCAGCGGCGCCCGTGTGGTGGTAGAGGAGGGGACGGTTAATGCTGGCAAGGTGTGGTATCTGGCCACTGTCGGTGCGATCGCTGTTGGCACCACATCGTTGATGTTTGTGGATGAGCATCCATCTGCGACTACCGCTGTTGCTGGTGCTGTCATGCTGGCAACAAAAGCGGAAGCTGGTGCAGGAACAAACACCAGCAAGGCCGTCACTCCTGAGGGTGCTGCCGAGGCTGCTTTTATGGCGTATCCGATAGGCGCCCCCATCCCATGGCCTTCTGCAGTACCTCCAGCTGGGTTTATCGTCATGATTGGCCAGTCATTCAGCGCCGCTACTTATCCAAAGTTGGCGCTTGCCTATCCAGGTCTTGTATTGCCAGACATGCGTGGTGAGTTCATTCGCGGCTTTGATGCTGGCAGAGGAAAGGATGCTGGGCGCACCATTATTTCAGCACAACCAGGATCAATCGCAATTGCTGAAACAGTTGACAGAACTGTCTCTTTTTCTCGGATGCAAAACATCAAGTCAATATTTTTTGATTCTTCAAATGATACATCTACATCACTAAATTCCGGTGGTATAGCCTCAACACTGAATACTGTGATTACGCCAAACTCGCCATATGTTGGCGTCGTTCGTCCCACCAATATCGCATTTAACTACATAGTAAGGGCTCTGTAATGATGAATGAACCGCGCGTTGTTTGGGGTAATGATGGATTTGCCTCCGCTGATGGATGGGCAGTTGCTCATTGCGTCAACGAATACTCAAAAGAATATATTGGCTCTTGGGATGTATGGGTGTCTGTTGGAACAGGGATGCCTGCCGGCGCTTTCATTGAGCAGCCGCCTATTGGTGAGCCAGGAAAAGCCATTGTGCGCCAGAATGGCGCGTGGGTATTGGTAGAGGATCTACGCGGGACAGTTGCGTATAACAAGCAGACCCGTCAATCAGAAGTAGTAAACGCACTTGGCGAACTTCCAGAGCAACTTACACTGCTTGTCCCGCAATCACAGTTTGACGAGTGGAATGAGGACGCCAATCAGTGGGTAAAGGATGTAAATGCCGAACATGAGTGGCTGACTCAGCAGGCTCAATCACAGAGAACCAGTCTGCTTGGTGAGGCGAGTATCGAGATTGCTGCGCTGCTCGATGCGCTTGACCCGGCCATCATCTCAAACCCTGATGATCAGGTTCAGGCAAAACTGATGGAGTGGAAAACTTATCGGGCAGCGCTGGCAGTCATTGATTGCAGCGTTCACCCGGTTAGCTGGCCGCAAAAACCGCAGTAACCAGAACAACAAAAACCCCGCTCAGGCGGGGTTTTCTATTGCTGCCACCACTGGAAATCCCCCAAGAGGATGGGAATTCACCGCAACGCCATGATGACGGCACGATCATAAACCGTGTCCATCGAGGCCCAGCAAATGTCTGAAACCTTCCTGCATGGTATCGAGGTCATCGATATTGACTCCGGTCCCCGTCCTATCACCACCGTTCGCTCCAGTGTTATTGGCCTGATCGGTACCGCCCCGAACGCTGATGCAACCAAGTTCCCGCTCAACACCCCTGTGCTGATCGCGGGCAGTCGCCGTGAAGCGGCAGGGCTTGATACGCTGGGCACCGGTCAGGGCACATTGCCTGCGGCCATCGACAGCATCTTTGACCAGTGCGGCGCGGTGATCATCGTGGTGCGGGTGGAAGAGGTGACGGGCGCTACCGACACGCTCGCCAACATCCTTGGCGGCGTCAATGCGACCACCGGCAACTATGAAGGGGTTCACGCCTTCCTTGGTGCAAAATCCGCCGTTGGCTTCTCACCGAAGATCCTGATCGCTCCCGGCTTTACCGATAAGCGGGTCACTGGTGGTGTAACTGCCATCAGCATGACCACTCAAGGCACTGGCTACACCAGCGCCCCGACTGTCACCCTGTCTGGTGGCGGCGCTGGCACTGGCGCCAAAGCCAAGGCGGTACTCGGTACCGGCACCAACGCGGGCAAGGTAGTCTCTGTCATCGTGGAAGATGCCGGCAGCGGCTACACCGCCGCGCCGACCGTCGCCTTCTCTGGCGGTGGTGGTACCGGCGCAGCAGCGACTGCTTCTTATGGCACCGTTGGCAACGCCGTAGTGGCCGAGCTGATCGGCATCGCCGAGAAGATGCGAGCGGTCATCATTGCTGATGGCCCCAACACCACAGACGCCGATGCCATCGCCTACGCGGGCGACTTTGGCAGCAAGCGGGTTTTCCTAGTTGATCCCAAGGTAATCAAGACCGGCGAAGACGGCAACAACGTCACCGAGTGGGCATCCCCCTGCGTTGCGGGGCTTATCGCAAAGAGCGATAACGAGCGAGGATTCTGGTGGTCACCGTCGAACCAGAACATCAACGGCATCATCGGCACGGCTCGCCCCATCGATTTCACCCTGGGCGACACCAGTAGCCGGGCCAACCTGCTCAACGAGAAGAAGGTCGCCACCATCATCCGCGAGGATGGCTATCGCCTGTGGGGTAACCGCACCCTGTCGAGTGATCAGAAGTGGGCCTTCCTCTGCGTGGTGCGTACCGCAGACATGATCAATGAGTCCATTCTGGTGAATCACCTGTGGGCAGTGGATCGCGGCATCACCAAGAACTACTCCACCGATGTGATCGAGGGGGTTAACGACTACCTGCGAAATCTGGTCACTAAGGGAGCGATTCTAGGTGGGGAATGCTGGATCGACCCTGACCTGAATACACCGGACCAGATCGCCCAGGGTAACGTTGTGTTTGATTTTGATTTCACACCAACGTACCCGGCTGAGCGCATCACCTTCCGCAGCCACATGGTCAATGACTACTTGACGGAGATCTTCTAAATGGCAGCCCGCGACATTCGCAAGAATTTTAACGCCTTCGTCGATGGCCGCGGCTTTGCCGGGCAGGTCGATGAATTCAACGCCCCCAAGCTGACCCTGCAGACCGAAGAGTTTCGGGCCGGCGGGATGGATGTGCCCATTGATGTGACCATGGGCATGGAAAAGATGGTGACCGATTTCAGCCTGATGGCCTATGACCGCAACGTGCTGGCCCTTTTTGGCGTGACCGAAGGAGCCCGGGTGCCGCTGGTGCTGCGTGAACAGCTCGAATCGTTCGATGGCACCACCACCGCAGTGGTACACACCATGCGCGGCAAGATCACCGAACTCGACCCCGGCACCAGCAAGCCTGGCAGCCTGCCGCCGCTCAAGGTGGCCATGAGCCTGACCTATTACAAGATGCAGCACGGCGTTCAAGTGGTGCACGAGATCGACGCCGAGAACATGGTGCGCATCATCAACGGCGTAGACATTCTGGCCGCTGCCCGCAACGCACTTGGCATCTAACCATGCTGGCAGGCCAGCCCTGCCGGCTCATCCATTAAAACCGGTGAGACCATGGAAAACAAACTCCCTGAATACCTGAAATTCAACGATGACGGCAGCGCCGATATCACCCTGTCACGCCCGGCAAGCATTGGCGGCACCAAAGTGGCCGTGCTGCGCATGCGCGAGCCGACCGTGGGCGATCAAGAGATCACCACCCAGATGACCGGCAGTGATGCAACCCGCGAGATCACCGCCTTTGCCAACCTGTGCGGGCTGGCACCGGACGATATCCGTAAGCTGCCGATGCGAGACTATGGCCGCCTGCAGCGGGCTTACACCGCTTTTCTCGACTAGCACCTGACTACATCCGCCAAGGGGTGTTAGCACTGGCCTCGCATACAGGCTGGTCACTGGCGGAAATCAGCGCCCTGCGCACGTCACGGTTTATCTGGTGGATAAAGGGGCTGCCCAAAGACGATGGCTAATAAAAAACTCTCGGCAACCATCACCATTGGCGGGGCGGTTGCCTCCAGTCTCAAATCTGCATTTGGTTCGGTAAAGGGCGGAGTCGCCGAGGTTGGCTCCGCCATTCGCAATGCCGAACGGCAGCAAAAGCTCCTGTCTCAGTCAATCCAGACATTCGGCAAGCAAGGCCGCAATGTGGATGGTATGCGCGCGCGTTACGCCCAGCTCACCCAGCAGATCGACAAGATGCGCGCCGCGCAGCAACGCCTTAATCAGGTACAGCAGGCGCAGAAGGCCAACCTTGACGCCCGCGAGAACTACCGCGGCCAAATCCTTGATACCGTCGCACTTGGCGCCACAGTCGCCTCCCCGGTGGTCATGGCCGCCAGATTTGAAACGGCCATGCTTGGGGTTGCCAAGCAGGTTGACGGCGCCCGCGACTCAAGCGGCAAGCTCACCTCTGTCTATTACGAGATGGGCAAGCAGATCCAGCAGCTCGGCCGCGAGATCCCGCTCGCCACCAACGAAATCGCAGACATGGTCACCGCAGGTTCCCGCATGGGTGTTGCGCGCGACCAGCTGATTGACTTCACCCGCACCTCGGCCATGATGGCAGACGCCTTCGAGCTGCCAGCTGGCGAGCTTGCCGACAACATGGGCAAGATTGCCGGTCTGTTCAAGATCCCGATCCCGGCGATCGGTGAACTGGCCGACTCCATCAACTACCTGGACGATAACGCCATCAGCAAAGGCGGCGATATCATCGAGTTTCTTACCCGCACCGGTGGCGTGGCCTCTGCCGTCAAGGTGACAGGGCAAGAAATGGCCGCCCTCGGCTCGACCCTGCTCACCCTTGGCGAGCGCACTGAAACGGCAGGCACCGCAGCCAATGCGATGTTCCAGAAGTTTGCCGCCGCCGATAAGGGAACCAAGAATTTCAAGTCAGCCCTGAAAGAGTTGGGTATCTCTTCCGCGTCCGTTCAGAAGGGCATGCAGCAAGACGCCACCGGCACCATGATGAAGGTGCTGGCCGCGATCGGTAAGCTGCCGAAAGAGAAACAGCTTGGCGTCATGGTCGAGCTGGTGGGCCTTGAGCACTCCGACACCCTAGCTAAACTCGCCAACAACACCGAAGAGTGGCGCCGCCAGCTGGCTCTTGCCAATAGCGAAGCGGCCAAAGGCAGCATGTCGCGCGAGTTCGCCGCCCGCCTGCAGACCACCAACGCCCAGTGGACGCTGATGAAGAACCGCACCTCAGAGGTGGCGGTCAATCTCGGGTCTGTGCTGCTGCCAGCTATCAATGACACCTTCAAGGCGATCTCCCCGCTGGTGAATGTGGTGGCCGATTTCGCCAGAGAGAACCCCAAGGTGACCAAGGCGATCGTTGGCACTGTGGTGGCGCTGACCAGCTTGAAAGTGGGCGGCCTTGCGCTTGGCTATGCCTTTACCTTTGTCAAAGGGGCGGCCTTGTCCACGGTCGGCCTGTTTTATCGCGTATCCGCTGGCGCTGCTGTTGCTGGTGCATCAACCGCTTCCGCCGCCGCAGGCCCAACACTGCTGGGCAGGGCCTTCATGTTTGCCGGAAAAGGGATCATCTGGATAGGACGAGCCCTGTTGATGAACCCGATCGGCCTGGCTATCACAGCCATTGCCGGTGCGGCATACCTGATTTACGAAAACTGGGACAAGCTTAAGCCGTGGTTCACTGCGCTGTGGGATGACATTGTTGCCAAGTTCGAGACAGCCGTGGTCAAGATAGGAGGCATGATCGACAGCGTTAAGCAGAAGTGGAATGACACCAAGGACGCGGTCACTGGTGGCGTTGGCAGCGCATGGGCGTCTACCAAGGAGTTTTTTGGCTTTGGCGATAATAAATCCCAGAGCAAACCAGCCAGCCTGCCGAGCAACTTGCCGTTGCCAGCTATCGCCTCAAGCCGCAGCCGTGGCAACACCTATCAGGACAACAGCCAAACTACCGTGCAGGTAACCCAGTTACCAGGCGAAAGCCAGCAGGCGCTGGCCAAGCGCATTGTGGCTGAGCAGGAGCGCATGCGCGCTGTCCGCCAGCGCAGCATGATGACAGACGGAGTGATCGCCCAATGATCGGCCTTTCCCTTGGCCCCAGCGTAATGATGCAGCTCGGGGCCTTCCAGTTCAGCATCAGCACCGCCGCCTATCAGGAGCTGACCCGCCGCAGCGAATACCGCTGGGCATCACAAGATCGCTTCGGCAAGCAGCCAAACCTGCAATACACCGGCCCTGCCAGCGAGGCGATCTCGCTGGTGGGCGTCATCTATCCGGATTACAAGGGCGGCGGCGGTCAGCTCGACAAGATGCGCCAGCTCGCCGGCGGCGGCCAGCCGCTCAATCTGGTGGGTGGGGCAGGGCAGATGATGGGGCGATGGGTGATCGAGAGCCTGGAAGAGAAGCAGGGCACCTTTGCCGCCGCCGGTGCCCCGCGCAAGCAGGAATTTACAGTTGCGCTCAAGCGATTCCCCGATTCAGCAACCAACCAGATCGACGCGCTCGGCAAGCTGGCCACTGGTACCACTGCCAGCTCAGGCCTTGGCAGCTTCTCAGATGGGGCTATTGCCACGGTCGGATCGGCGATCAGCTCGATGACCAGCGCCCTCGATGCGGTGCAGGCCAAATCCGCCGAGATCGGCAATGCGGTGGGGCCGGTCATTGCCACGGTGCAAAACAGCATCCGCACCGCCCGGGATCTGCAAAGTCATGTGAGCAACCTCAAGGAGGCCAGCAAAAACCTGAACTCGCTGGAGAACGTGCAATCCGCCATCTATGACGTGATGTCGGCGGCCTCGGCGGCATCCAATGCCGGGGCTGTGGCCTCCGGCGCGGCCACCTTGCTATCCAGCACCATGACCACCACCGATCCGGAGGCGATCACCGCAGTTCGCAGCTGCACCAGCTCGTGCAGCCGGTCGGCCGTTGAATCAACCCGGGTGCACGCCGAAACATCCAACTTCAACCAGACGCTGGGGGCATGATGCAGACCTATCGCACCAGTGACGGCGACACCCTGGACTACATAGCGTGGAAGTTTTATGAAACGCTCGAGGGGCGGGTGGTCGAGCAACTGCTCGATGCCAACCCCGGCATTGCCGATCTCGGCCCTGTTCTGCCAGCCGGTGTGCTGGTCAACATGCCTGACATCGCCCCGCAACAGCAGGAGCAGGGAGTCAGGCTGTGGAGCTGACAGACCGCATCGCACCGACATGGCAGATCATCGCCAACAAGGCCGACATCACCGCCCAGATCAGCGAGCACTTTGTCAGCCTGACCCTGACCGATGCGGTAGGGCTGGAATCGGACATGCTGGATATCACCCTGGACGACTCCGATCCTGACAAGCCGTTGCTGATCCCGCCAGAAGGGGCTGAGCTTGAGCTCTATCTCGGCTATGACGGGGTAAACCAGTACATGGGGCTGTTTGTGTTCGACGAGGCCGAGCTGGCCGGCTGGCCGTCTCAGCTGATCATCAGAGCCCGCGCCGCCACCTACGACAAGAGCAAGGGCGGCAAGACCAACCTGCAGACCCAGAAAAACCGCAGCTGGAAGAAGGGCACCACACTGGGTGACATGGTAAAGACCATCGCCACCGAGCACGGCATGGAGGCGGCTGTGGCGCCGTCACTGGCCGCCATTGCGCTGCCCCACACCGATCAATCAGACGAGTCAGATATCAACCTGCTGGTGCGCATGGCCAAGCGCTATGACGCCATCATCAAGCCTGCTGCTGGCAAGCTGATCCTATCCAAGCGAGGGGAGTCCCGCTCGGTAAGTGGCAAGCCGCTGCCACCTGTGACCATCACCGCCGGAGACTGTTCGAGTTACCGACTGGTGAAGTCGAAGCGGGAAACAGCCGGGATGGTGGTCGCCTACTGGCATGCGGTGAAGAACTCCAAGCGCAACGAGGTCAAGGTGGGGCAGGGGGAGCCAGTGCGCCGCCTGCGCCAATACTACCCGACCGAAGAGATGGCCTTGGCCGCCGCCCGCGCCGAGCTGTCGCGCAGGGAGCGGGCACAGGAGACGCTGGCACTGTCAGCAGTCGGCGACCCAGGCTATCTGGCAGAAGCGCCGCTGACCACCACAGGATTCCGGCCAGACATAGACAGCCAATGGCTGATCTCCCGCGTCACCCATTCGCTCGACTGCACTGGCGGCTACACCTGCGACATCGAGGCAGAGAAGCCGAACAGTGGAGATGTGCCAGAGGTAGAGGTCGGATAATGCGACCTATGCCGCTTGCCCGATAGGTGACATTTGATACAATCCCCGCCGGATCCCGAGATTTACAGCACGACACACAAAAC
Organism: Aeromonas sp. R2-3; assembly: GCF_040908375.1. Lineage (NCBI taxonomy): Bacteria > Pseudomonadati > Pseudomonadota > Gammaproteobacteria > Aeromonadales > Aeromonadaceae > Aeromonas > Aeromonas sp. R2-3. The sequence continues at coordinate 219,589 of NZ_JBFODP010000032.1, forward strand.
AAAGTGTGTATCACGCAGTGTACTAACCGTTTGGTTGATGGTGAAACACTAGCGCGATGAGCTTGAAATCAACGGAATTATCGCTCTTACATGTGGCCTTTGGTAGGGGTCACCACTGTATAAGGAAACACATAATGCCAATCATTACTCTGCCTGACGGCAGCCAACGTCAATTTGCCCACTCTGTTTCCGTCATGGATGTGGCTGCGGACATCGGTCCCGGTCTCGCCAAGGCGTGCATTGCCGGTCGGGTAAACGGTGAACTGGTAGATGCGTGCGAGCTGATCGAAGCCGATGCTGCGCTGGCCATCATCACCGCCAAAGACGAAGAAGGTCTGGACATCCTGCGCCACTCCTGCGCCCACTTGCTGGGTCATGCTATCAAGCAACTCTGGCCCCAGACCAAGATGGCCATCGGTCCTGTCATCGACAACGGCTTCTACTATGACGTTGATCTTGACCGTACCCTGACCGATGAAGATCTGGCTGCCCTGGAAGAGCGCATGCTGGCGCTGGTAGCCAAGGATTACGACGTCATCAAGAAGAAAGTCTCCTGGCAAGAAGCGCGCGATGTATTCGAGGCGCGCGGCGAGTCTTACAAAGTCGAAATCCTGGATCAGAACATTGCCCGTGATGACCAGCCAGGTCTCTATCATCACGAAGAGTACATCGACATGTGTCGCGGCCCGCACGTGCCCAACATGCGTCACTGCCACCACTTCAAGTTGCTGAAGATGTCCGGCGCCTACTGGCGTGGCGACTCCAACAACAAGATGCTGCAGCGTATCTACGGTACCGCCTGGGCTGACAAGAAGCAGCTCAAGGCCTATCTGCAGCGCCTGGAAGAGGCCGCCAAGCGTGACCACCGCAAGATCGGCAAGCAGCTCGACCTGTATCACATGCAGGAAGAAGCACCCGGTATGGTGTTCTGGCACAACGATGGCTGGACCATCTTCCGTGAGCTGGAAACCTTTATCCGCGGCAAGCTCAAAGAGTACGACTATCAGGAAGTGAAAGGTCCGTTCATGATGGACCGTGTCCTGTGGGAGCGTTCAGGTCACTGGGAGAAGTATGCCCAGGCCATGTTCACCACCCAGTCCGAAAATCGCGAGTACGCCATCAAGCCGATGAACTGCCCGGGTCACGTCCAGATCTTCAACCAGGGTCTGAAGTCCTACCGTGATTTGCCGCTGCGTATGGCCGAGTTTGGTTCCTGCCACCGCAACGAGCCGTCTGGTTCCCTGCACGGTCTGATGCGGGTGCGCGGTTTCACTCAGGATGACGCTCACATCTTCTGTACCGAAGAGCAGATCATGGAAGAGGTCTCCGGCTGTATTCGTATGGTCTATGACGTCTACGGTACCTTTGGCTTCGAGAACATCGTGGTCAAGCTCTCCACTCGTCCCGAGCAGCGTATCGGCTCCGACGAGATGTGGGATCGCGCCGAGAAAGCCCTGGCCGAAGCGCTGGAGCTCAACGGTCTGAAGTACGATCTGCAGCCGGGTGAAGGGGCGTTCTACGGTCCCAAAATTGAATTTACCCTGCACGATTGCCTTGATCGTGCGTGGCAATGTGGTACCGTGCAACTCGACTTTGCCCTGCCTGGTCGTCTGGGTGCCACTTATGTGGGCGAAAACAACGATCGCCACGTACCTGTGATGATCCACCGGGCCATCCTGGGTTCTATCGAGCGCTTCATCGGTATTCTGACTGAAGAGTACGCCGGTCTGTTCCCGACCTGGTTGGCACCGACTCAGGCTGTGGTCATGAATATCACGGACAATCAGGCCGATTATGCGGTGAAAGTAGCCAAAGCATTGAATGAAGCGGGCCTTCGCGCAAAAGCGGACTTGAGAAATGAGAAGATTGGCTTTAAAATCCGCGAGCATACTTTGAAGCGAGTACCTTTCATGCTGGTCTGCGGCGATAAAGAAGTTGAAGCCGGTAAGATTGCAGTACGGACTCGTAAAGGGGCTGACCTGGGCACTTATCCTGTTGAAGAGTTCATCGCTCTGTTGACCCAGGAAGTTCAGACCCGCGGACAAAAGAAAGTGGAGGAATAAGCTATAAAAGGCGGAAAAAAACTGGGCAAGCAACCGCAAGCCCGCGCTCACCGGATCAATGAAGAGATCCGTCTGAAAGAAGTTCGTCTGACTGGTCTGGATGGTGAAGCAATTGGCATCACCTCCATTCAGGATGCTCTGAACTTGGCCGCAGAGGCCGGAGTTGATCTGGTCGAGATCAGTCCAAATGCTGAGCCGCCCGTTTGCCGGATCATGGATTACGGCAAATTCCTCTACGAAAAGAGCAAAACAACCAAAGAACAGAAGAAAAAGCAGAAAGTCGTCCAGGTCAAGGAAATCAAATTCCGTCCTGGCACTGACGAAGGCGACTATCAGGTAAAACTACGCAACCTGGTTCGCTTTCTGGAAGACGGGGACAAGGCTAAGGTCACCCTGCGCTTCCGTGGTCGTGAAATGGCCCACCAGGATCTTGGTATCAAGGTTCTGGAGCGCGTCAAGAACGATCTGGAAGAGTTGGCCGTAGTCGAGTCGTTCCCGAAAGTCGAAGGCCGTCAAGCTGTGATGGTTCTCGCACCTAAGAAGAAATCTTAAGGCCCACAAGAAATTGACTCATGGGGCCTGCCCCATGAGTTGGTTCGCCTTGCGATTTTGTTGTCACTCACAATGCGGAGTATGAAATGCCGAAGATGAAAACCAACCGGGGTGCTGCAAAGCGCTTCAAAAAGACTGGCTCGGGTCGCTTCAAGTGCAAGCACAACCACCTGCGTCACATCCTGACCAAGAAGAGCAGCAAGCGTAAGCGTCAGCTGGGACCGAAATTCATGGTTTCTGCTGCCGACCACAAACGTGTTGTCGCTTGTCTGCCGTACGCATAAGGGGGGATGTGAAAAATGCCAAGAGTTAAACGTGGTGTGACTGCTCGAGCTCGTCACAAGAAAGTAATGAAAGCCGCCAAAGGTTACTACGGCGCCCGTTCCCGTGTTTACCGCGTAGCGGTACAAGCGGTAACCAAAGCGGGTCAGTATGCCTACCGTGACCGTCGCCAGAAAAAGCGTCAGTTCCGTCAGCTGTGGATTGCGCGTATCAACGCTGCAGCCCGTCAGAACGGTCTGTCCTACAGCCGTCTGATCAACGGTCTGAAGAAGGCTTCTATCGAGATCGATCGCAAGATCCTGTCCGATATCGCCGTTCACGACAAAATGGCTTTCACCGCCCTGGTTGAAAAAGCTAAAGCAGCTCTGGTTTAATCCAGTTCTGTTATAAACGCTAAAAGGAGGCTCAGGCCTCCTTTTTTGTATCTGTCATTTGCGGTTTTACATTACTTTTCCCTTTGTCCTATCCATATTCTGTCCACTATTTTACACGCGCTACAGTTTTCTCCACACAAGGCGATATGTGCGAGATGACCTGTTCTACAAATTCTTCATATGCCAACAAACTAGATGTTTTTTCTAATATTTCAGGAATAGCGGTGAACCGATGAGACTCGCTTGATATAACAAAATGATTTGTAGGGAGAAAAGCCCACCTTAGCTATGGTCAGCGAAGGGGCTTTTTTTGTATTATTCCCCTCTTGACCTTATTTAGCCTAAAGGCTCCTGTACCGGGAGTGGTGACGAGGAAGACATGCAACAGCTTGAAGAAGTAGTCGGCCAAGCCAGAGCCGAAATTGAGGGCGTGAGCGATATCGCGACCCTCGACGAAATCCGGGTCAAATATCTGGGTAAAAAGGGCTTTTTTACCGAGCAGATGAAGGGCCTGGGTGCCTTGTCTGCCGAAGAGCGTCCCGCCGCGGGCGCCGTGATCAACCAGGCTAAACAGCAGGTTCAGGATGCGCTGAACGAGCGTCGTGAAGCGCTCGAAGTCGCCGTGCTGAACCAGAAGCTGGCTGCCGAGACCATCGATGTCAGCCTGCCGGGCCGCCGCATCGAGAATGGCGGTCTGCACCCGGTAACCCGCACCATCGAGCGCATCGAGCGCCTGTTTGGTGAGATGGGCTTCAAGGTGGCCCGTGGTCCCGAGATTGAAGATGGCTTCCACAACTTCGATGCGCTGAACATTCCGGCTCATCACCCGGCGCGTACCGATCACGATACCTTCTACTTCAATCCTGATCTGATGCTGCGTACCCACACTTCCGGTGTGCAGATCCGCACCATGGAGCATCAGCAGCCGCCGATCCGCATCATTGCACCGGGCCGCGTCTATCGTAACGACTACGACATGACCCACACCCCGATGTTCCATCAGGTTGAAGGCCTGCTGGTTGACGAGCATGCCAGCTTTACCGAGCTGAAGGGCATTCTGCACGACTTCCTGCGCAACTACTTCGAGGAAGACCTGACCATTCGCTTCCGTCCTTCCTATTTCCCGTTCACCGAGCCGAGCGCTGAAGTGGACGTGATGGGCAAGAACGGCAAGTGGCTGGAAGTGCTGGGCTGCGGCATGGTTCACCCGAACGTACTGCGTTCGGTCGGCATCGATCCGGAAAAATACTCGGGCTTTGCCTTCGGCATGGGCGTTGAGCGCCTGACCATGCTGCGTTACGGGGTCAACGACCTGCGTGCCTTCTTCGAAAACGACCTGCGCTTCCTCAAGCAGTTCAAGTAAGGGCGAGAGAACATGAAATTCAGTAAATCCTGGGTGATGGAGTGGGTCCGCACCGAGTTGAGTGACAATGCACTGGCCGAGCAGATCACCATGGCCGGTCTGGAAGTGGATGCCGTGGAAGCGGTGGCTGGCCAGTTCAACAATGTGGTTGTGGGTGAAGTGGTCGAGTGCGCCCAGCATCCGGATGCCGACAAACTGCGTGTGACCAAGGTCAACGTGGGCGAAGCCGAGCTGCTGGACATCGTCTGCGGCGCACCAAACTGCCGCCAAGGCCTGAAAGTGTGTGTGGCCAAAGTAGGGGCGACCCTGCCGGGTGATTTCACCATCAAGAAAGCCAAGCTGCGCGGTCAGCCGTCTCACGGCATGCTCTGCTCTTTCAGCGAGCTGGGTATCGATGTTGAAGCCGATGGCATCATTGAGCTGCCAGCCGATGCCCCCATCGGTACCGATATTCGCGACTACCTCAATCTGAACGACGTCTCCATCGATGTGGATCTGACTCCGAACCGTGCCGATTGCCTCGGTATCGCCGGTCTGGCCCGCGAAATCGGCGTGCTCAACAGCGTGGACGTGGTCGAGCCGACCTGGGCACCAGCTGTTGCCACCATTGATGCAACTTTCCCGATCCGGGTTGAAGCACCAGCTGATTGCCCCCGTTATCTGGGGCGCGTCATCAAGGGGCTGAACCTGCAGGCCCAGAGCCCGCTCTGGATGCAAGAGAAGCTGCGTCGGGGCGGCATTCGCTCCATCGACGCCATCGTCGACATCACCAACTACCTGCTGCTGGAATACGGTCAGCCGATGCACGCCTTCGATCTAGCTACCCTGGAAGGGGAACTGGTGGTACGTCGCGCCCACGCTGACGAGCCGATGACCCTGCTCGACGGCAACGAAGTGAAGCTCAAAGAGACCACCCTGGTGATTGCCGATGCCAAAGGTCCTGCCTGCATGGCCGGTATCTTCGGTGGCAACCGCACCGGTGTATCCGAGACCACTACCGACATCCTGCTGGAGTGCGCCTTCTTTGCGCCGCTCTCCATCACTGGCCGTGCTCGTGCTTACGGTCTGCACACCGACTCCTCCCACCGCTTCGAGCGCGGGGTGGATCCCGAGCTGCAAGCCAAGGTGATGGACCGTGCAACTCGCCTGCTGCTGGACATCTGCGGCGGCGAAGCGGGTCCGGTCATCGAGGTCAAATCCGATGCCCATCTGCCGAAAGCGGCACCCATCAAGCTGTGTCGCAGCAAGCTCGACAAGGTGATCGGTATCAGCGTGGCGGATGCTCAGGTGGTCGAGATCCTGACTCGCCTTGGCATGCAGGTTACTGTGGATGCTGACGGTTGGACTGCGCTGGCACCCTCCTGGCGTTTCGATATCGCCATCGAGGAAGACCTCATCGAGGAAGTGGCTCGCATCTACGGCTACAACAACATCCCGAACCTGAAACCCGCTGCCTCCTTGGCGATGGTGGAGCAGGCAGAAGGGCAGGTGACCCTGAAGCGCGTGCGCGACCTGCTGGTTGACCGCGGTTTCCAGGAAGCGATCACCTACAGCTTCGTCGATCCCAAGACCCAGCAAACCCTATTCCCGCAGAGCGATGCCATCGTACTGCCGAACCCGATCTCGGTCGAGATGTCCGCCATGCGTGTCTCTCTGTTCCCGGGTCTGGTGCAGGCCGTCGTTTACAACCAGAATCGTCAGCAGCCGCGTGTGCGTCTGTTCGAGCAGGGTCTGCGTTTCATCAAGGATGAAAGCGCCGAGAACGGTATCCGTCAGGAGCCGATGCTGGCCGGTATCATCACTGGCAACCAGAGCGACGAGCACTGGGACATCAAAACCCGCGCCGCCGACTTCTTTGATTTGAAAGGGGATCTGGAAGCGGTGCTGGATTTGACCGCCGAAGGGGCCACCTTTACCTTCGAGCGCACCGAGCACAGCGCCCTGCACCCGGGCCAGAGCGCAGCCATCCTGCGTAATGGCGAGATCATCGGCCACATCGGCGTGATCCACCCGAGCCTCGAGAAGAAGCTGGGCCTCAAGAGCCGCGCGGTGATGTTTGAGCTGGAGCTGGACAAGCTGACCCCGGCCAAGGTGCCTGTGGCAGCCGAAGTTTCCAAGTTCCCGGCGAACCGTCGCGACATCGCCGTCGTGGTCGATCGTCAGGTTCTGGCAGGTGATGTGCTTGCGGTAATTAAAAAAGTTGGCGGAAATCAGGTAGTTGGAATAAACTTGTTTGACGTATACCAGGGTGCTGGTATGGCAGAGGACAAGAAGAGCCTGGCCATCAGTCTTGTATTGCAAGACACCCAGCGCACCCTGGAGGAGAAAGAGATTGCCGAGACCGTAGACAATGTCGTGCGGGCCCTTGGTGAAGAGTTGAATGCATCCTTGAGGGATTGATCTATGGCGCTTACCAAAGCCGACATTGCAGAGCACCTGTTCACCCAGCTCGGGATGAGCAAGCGTGAAGCCAAAGATATGGTGGAAGCCTTCTTTGAGGAAATCCGACAGGCGCTTGAGCGTGGTGAACAAGTCAAGATTTCAGGCTTCGGTAACTTTGACCTTCGTGAGAAGAATCAGCGTCCCGGACGCAACCCCAAGACGGGCGAGGATATTCCTATCAGCGCCCGCCGTGTGGTGACCTTCCGGCCTGGCCAGAAGCTCAAGGCCAGGGTAGAAAATGTTGAACCCAACGAGTGATAAAAAGCCAGGCAGATGCCTGGCTTTTGTTTTCAGATGACCAAATTCCCCGTTTTTCTTCTGGGTGCCGTACTGGCACTGCCGTTGCACGCCAAGCCTTTGCAGACCACAGTGCTGCCGTTGGCGCCGGCGACCCAAGCCTATGTGAATTCACTGAGCCAGCTTTCGCTCTGCTATCCTGCGACGCTTCCTCCACCATACCTGATGGCTGAGGGAGGACTGCTCAAGGATCGCCTCGCCCGGTTGCAGGCGCTGTTCCCGATTCCGCTGGTGCTCAAAGAGTTGCCCGATTGGCAGACATTGCGCAACGGGCTCGCAGAGGGGGAATGCGACATCATTCCCTATGTCGGAACCCGCAAGAAGGCCGTGGAGGGCATGCGGTTAAGCCGTCCGATGATGGAGACCGATGCCGCCATCCTCTACAAGGGTGAAAATCTCAAACAGGCCCGCTTTCTGGTCTACTCGGTGGCAGACTCTGCCCGCCTGCTGCACGAGCTCTATCCCCAGGCACGCATTATTTCCCTAAAAAGCGGAGAGAAGGTCTACGACGCGCTGCAGAGTGGCAAGGGTGATGCCTATCTGGGGGACTATCTGCAACTGCGCTATCTGATGCGCGAGTTTCCTGCCGATGGTTTGCGCCTGCGCCGCCTGTTTGGTGAGGATCGGATCATCAGCTATCGCCTGATGATGCGTGATCAGCCTGAGTTGGCCAATCTGGTGGACACCCTGATCCGTCATATGCCCGCCGGTACTATCTATACCGATCTGGCCCGTTATCTCGATCAGGGGTCGCTCTACGTCAATCAACCCCACTTCAGCGATACCGAGCAGGCTTGGTTATCCGGCCGCGGTCGCACCATTCGCCTGGTGGTCAATCCCGAGTTGATGCCCTATAGCGGCGTCAATGATCTCGGGGAGGCGAAAGGGTGGAGCGCGGATGTGCTGCGCTGGGTCACCCAGGAGACCGGCCTGAAATACAAGCTGGTGCCTGCCGCCAGCAAGGCGGAGGCCGTAGAAAAGCTGCGCCGTGGTGAGGCGGACATGATGGCCGGCTTGCCGGAATCCCCGGCATTGACGGATCAGTTCATTTTCAGTCGGACGATCTCCACCAACCGGTTTGCTTTGATCAGCAAGCGCAAACTGGCTGCCGATCGCATCACCCAACTCAAGCGGCAGCGTATTCTGGTGCCGGAATCCCTCTACGATCCCTCCTTGCTCGCCCTGCTCGGTGATCAGGAGTGGCTTCGCACCGACGGCCTCGAGCAGGGGCTTGCCGCGATCAAACAGGGCAAGGCTGACGCCATGCTGAGCGAGCTATATCAGCTGCAATATCCCCAGCGTACCAACTTGCTGGAAGGGCTCGATATCGAGGAGCTGGAAGATCGCTTCAGCCTTGGCTTTGCCATCAACAAGAGTCAGACCGAGCTGGCCGGGGTGATGGATCGCAACCTGATGGCACTGACCAGCACCCAGATTGACGAACTTAACCAGCGCTGGCGCCGCTTGCTCGTCGTGCAGCAGCCCGGCGTGAGCTACGCCGCCTGGTTTGGCTCCATTGCCATGGCACTGCTGATCAGCGGCATTGTCATCGGCGGGATCTGGCGTTCCCGCCAGCAACTGGCACGGGAAGTGGCCCAGCGTCACGCCGCCGAGAAGGCGCTGGCCATCGAGAGCGAGCTGCGGGAAACCATGTTTCAGGCGTTGCCGGTGCCCGTCTATCTGCGCAACAGCCAGGGCAAGGTGATCAAATCCAATAAACAGGGGCGACGTCTGGCCCTGCGTTATTCGCAGCAGTTGATGTTGCCGCCGGTGCAGCCTCAGAAGAGTGAAGGGGAGCTGGTGCTGGGGGATCAGGTCTTCGCCTATGCCCAGCATCCGCTGCGGCTGGACAAGCAGGCACCTGCCACCGATCTTATCGCCCTGTCGGATATCAGTGTGCTGCGTGAGCAGGCCCGTTTTCTGCGTCAGGCAGAGCGCCGCCTGCGTGCCCTGACCAATACCGTTCCTGGTGTGGTGCTGCAGTTTATGTTCGAGCGGGGACGGGTAGGGGGGATCGAGTTTATCAGCCGGGGCTGTTACGAGCTGCTGGGGCTGGCGAGTCAGCAGATCCGTCGTGAGCCCAAACGGGTGCTCATTATGCTGGAGCGCGAGGATCGTCGTCGGGTAAGCCGTGAGATGTTCGCCATGTTGCAGGCTGGCAAACCCTTCGCGTTCACCATGCGCTATTACCATCCGACCAAGGGTCTGCGCTGGTTGCAGCTCTATGGCCGTGGCCGCAGTCAACCGCAGGGGTGGCGAATTTATGCGGTGATGCAGGATGCCACTGCCCGGGTCGAGCAGGATCAAGCATTGCAGCACTCCCATGAGCAGGCGCAACAGGCAGTTCTGGCCAAGGGGCGCTTTTTGGCCGCCATCAGCCACGAGATCCGCACGCCGATGAACGCCATGCTCGGCTTGCTGGAGTGGCTGGCCAGCACCCCTTTGTCCAGAGAGCAAGACTCTGCGCTGGCGCGGGTGCGTCAGGCGGGGGATGAGCTGCTCGGCCTGCTCAACGATGTGCTCGACTTTAGCCGCAACGAAAACAGCAAACTCTCCCTCTCGCCCCAGCCCACCGATTTTGCCGAGCTGTGTGAGCACGTGGCGGCGGTGCACTGGACCAAGGCGCGGGCCAAGGGATTGCAACTGCGCCTTAAGTTGGATCCGGCTCTGCCAGCCCTGCAGACTCTCGACCCTCACCGGGTACGGCAAGTGCTCCACAACCTGCTCTCCAATGCCATCAAGTTCAGCCTGCGTGGGGAAGTGGTGCTGTGGGCCGAGGTGGTCGCATCGACCTTGCGCTTTGGTGTGGATGATCAGGGACCGGGGATCACCGCCAAGATGCGCACCACGCTCTTTATGCCGTTCGAGCAGTTTGCCGTTGAAGGGCAGCTGCGGGCGCCGGGCACCGGTCTTGGTCTGGCGATCTGCAAGCAGCTGGTCGAGCAGATGGGGGGGCTTATCGATGTGGAGGGGCGCGTCGGTGGCGGTAGCCGCTTCTATTGCGAGTTGCCCCTGAAGCGGGTGCAGCAGGAGCCGGACTGGCAGCCCAATGTGCGGCAGCTGGCACTCTCTTTACCCCACGATGAGGCGCAAGCGCTCTCGCCCTGGCTTAGTCGATTGGGGATCGCCACCGTCAGCAACGCCGTTGATACGCTGCAAGCGGAGGTGGACGAGAAGGGGCTCTACTATTGGGCCTGGCAAGGGGAGTCCTGGGTGCCCGGGACCATCATCACTCTGTTGCAGCCACGGTTGACCCCGGATCAACCGGTGGCCGGCACCCAGCCCGGGCTCGGCATGCGGGTACTGCTGGTTGAAGATCACGATGTCAATCGCGAGCTGATCAGCCTGCAACTGGGCCAACTTGGTGCCAGCGTTATCACTGCCGCCAACGGGCAGCTGGCGCTGGAGATGCTGGCGCAGCAGGAGGTGGATTTTGTGCTGACCGATCTGCAGATGCCGGTGATGAACGGGGCCGAGCTGTGCAGGCAATTGCGCCAATCCGCCCGTTGGGCCCGTCTGCCGGTCTATGTGATCACCGCAGATCTCAGTGATCAGGCGGCAAGGGAGCTGCAATCCTGCGGTTGCGATGGCCATCTGGACAAGCCGGTCGCCCTCAAGGAGCTGGCGACCTTGCTGCGCCATATTGCCAAAGTTGGGAGCAATGCTGTCGTCCCGACACCGGTTGCCTCGCTGCTGACCGATGAACTGGCCGCCCTTTATCTGAAGGCTACCCGTGATGATTTGGCCGAACTTGAGCGCTGCAGCACAGAAGAAGATGAAGTTGGCGTGAATGCTGCTTTACACAAGTTGAAGGGGGCCGCCAGAATGGTAGGGGCGACTGCGTTGGTGGCGGTCATTGAAGAGTGGCAACAGGCGCCCCATCCGATGCTGCAAGCCAGATTGAACCGGGCACTGGATGAGTTCAGCCAGCAGTTTTCAAAGAGGGCTCAAGATGATCATCACTGATGAAGAATTACTGGCGTTGCTCGATTCGGAAGAGCATGAGGCGGCAGGATTTTGCCCCATTGTGCTCTATGCCCTCGACAGCACCGCCCATGAGTTGGCCAGCACCATGACATTGCCCTCCTATGTCACGCTGCACCGTACCCGACCGGATGCCTGCTGGCAGTGGGAAGGGTTGTTTGCGGCAGGTGCCATTGCCCTTTACGACCCCGCCGCTCATCAGCAGGCGGACTACTTCCCCCAGTTGCAGCAGCATGAGGGAATTTACGCTATTGGCGAGGATTGGCTGGGGGGGCTTGCCGCCAGTTACCGTAACTGGTGCAACTGGCTGGCCGCTAACAAGGTGCTGCTGCTCGAGGATCACCCGTTTCAGGGGATGCAACTGCAACAGACCATCGCCGGGTTGGGACTCTCCTGTCAGTGGGTACAGGATGAATCGGCCTGTCTTGCGGCATTGTCGGCGGGCGACATCAGCCTGCTGGTGTGCGATCTCAGCCTAGTGGAGCAAGATGCCATCAGTCTGCTGATGAACCAGCCCCAGTTGCAGGAGGCTGGGCTGCCCATCGTGCTGCTCTCGGCCCATGAGCAGACGCTGATCGACGGTGCCCGCCGCCTGCTGCACGATGCCGGTTTCAATATTCTGGCGGCGCTGGCCAAGCCGCTTGATTGCGACGAGCTGCTCAGGTTGCTGCGCCGACTCTATCTGGGCCCGCTGCGTCAACAGCGCTTGAGCGGCCAGCGCCGCTCTATTCGCCGGTGGCAGGGGGAGGTGCAGGGTCAGCTTGGGCTGCTCTCCAGTCCCGCGACACCTCATCCGGTCTGGCTGGCGGTAACGGGTTTGCCCAGCCGCTGGGAGGCGCTCAAGGATTGGCTGACGGAGCAGTCGCGCACCCCAGCCGAACTGACCCTGCTGATCCACCGTCGTGACCACCTGCTCGGCAATGCCGATCGCTTCGCGCTGGTGCTGCAAGCCAGTCTGGCGGGGAGCAAGCTGGCGCTGCTGCTCGATAACAGCCAGCATCTGCCATTCGATCTGCTGGAGCGTTTGCCGCTGCAAGCCTTGCTGCTGGGGCAGGGGATCTTGCCGGAGATGGAGTCCTTGACCGGTGACTCCCTGCTGGGACGCTTTATGGCCCGGGTTCGGGAGCTGGGGATCGCCGTCTATCTGGATGATCCTTACAACCTGCTCGACGTCGAGGTGTGGCGAGAGCGCGGTATGACGGGGCGCTGGTAAGCCATGCCGCGCTACCTCTGCTGGCCCATGCACCGGGAGCGCCTTGGCAAAGGACTGGAGGGCTGGCCCCATCCGGTTTCCCGAACTGCGCTGCCACTGGCTATGGAGGTCTCCGGGGTGCCTTGCTTGCTGCGCGAGCTGCATGGTGTGGCGCCTGCCCGCATGCTGGCCGCTTACGATGCATTGAGTGAAGAGAGCATCTATCTGCGCTTTATGCGCCCGAAACGGACACCGCCACCGGAACAGGTGGCCCAATTTCTCAATTACCACCCCGAACAACAGATTTCGCTGTTGCTGACCGATCTGGCCGGTGAGCCGCTGGCTCAGGCGCAATCAATCCGCCGTCGCCTTCATCCCGATCGGGCGGAGTTCTCCTGCATCGTGGCGGATCACTTCCAGCACAAGGGGGCGGGGCGACGGATTCTGCTGGCGCTGGCACTGCTGGCCAGGAAGGACGGGATCCGGGAGTGGACGGCGGAAGTGCTGGCCCAGAACCGGCCCATGCTGACCCTGCTCAAGCGCCTTGGCTTGCCGCTGACCCTGGTAACCGGGCGGGAGATGGTCTTTGTCAGGCTGGATCTGTCGGTACTGGATGCCTGGTTGCCCGCACCGCCAGCGGCGCCGCTTAAGACCAAGGGCGAATAGTGAGACTTTTTTCCCTGTGCTAAGGTCACATTTATTGTGCGGGGATAGACGGAGCAGCTTATGGCGCAGTCATATAAACATATCGTGATCCTGACCGGAGCGGGGATCTCTGCCGAATCCGGCATCAAGACTTTTCGTGCCTGCGACGGTTTGTGGGAAGAGCACAAGGTCGAGGACGTGGCGACCCCCGAGGGGTATGCCCGGGATCCCGAACTGGTGCTGCGCTTTTACAACTCCCGCCGCAAACAGCTGCAACAGCCCCAGGTTCACCCCAATCCGGCCCACTATGCGCTGGCCCGCCTCGAACGACTGCTGCCCGGTTCGGTGACGCTGGTCACCCAGAACATCGACAATCTGCACGAGAGCGCTGGCAGCAAGAACCTTATCCATATGCACGGCGAGCTGCTCAAGGCCCGCTGCCCCGAGTCCGGTCAGGTGATCGAATGGCGTGGCGATCTCCATCAGGACGAGCTCTGCTCCTGTTGCCAGTTCCCTCAGCCGATGCGTCCCCATGTGGTCTGGTTTGGCGAGATGCCGCTCGGGCTGGATCGCATCTATAGTGCGCTGGCCCAGTGCGATCTCTTCATCTCCATCGGCACCTCTGGCGCTGTCTATCCGGCCGCCGGGTTTGTCCATGAAGCGGGATTGAACGGGGCGCACACCATCGAGCTCAATCTCGAGCCGAGCGAGGTGGGTAGCCAGTTTGACGAAAAACGCTATGGCCCAGCCTCCCTGCTGGTGCCCGCCTATGTCGATGAGTTGCTGGAGGCGTGCGGCATTCATCAACCGAGGCAAGTCGAGGGGCACAACTGGATGGAGATGCGCGGTCCCTGAGCTAGTGTGCGACGGGACAGTTGCAATGGTTCGGTGAAATAGCCACACTGGCAACCATTTAAAAAATGGGACGCAGTTGGCGCAAATTACCATGACCGCAGTAAAGCAATGGATCGCTTTTTTTCTCCTGGTGCTGGCCAGTGCCAGTGCATCGGCCTCCATCCCCCTGATGACCCTGATACTGCCAGATGGCCAGCAGGTGAACCTCGATGAGGCGGCTCTCTCCGCCTTGCCACAGACCGAATTCACCACCACTACCCCCTGGACTCAGGGCGCCCACCACTATCGCGGGCCGACCCTGTCAGCCGTGCTTGCGGCGCAAGGGATCCCGGATGCTCGCAAGATCGCCGTCTCGGCCCTCAACGGCTATCAGCAGGTGGTGGATCTGGCCCTGTTCGACGGCGTGCCGCTGACCCTGGTGCGTCAGGAGGACGGCAAACCGCTGACCCGGCGCAACAAGGGGCCGCTCTGGCTGCTCATCCCGTTCACCACCTATCCCAAGCTGGACGTGCCAGCCATTCACAACTGCATGGTGTGGCAGGTGACCCGCATCGAGATCGTCGACTGATGGGGCTATCCCGCCAAAATCTGCTGTTGGTTGCGGTGTCGCTGCTGTTTCTGCTCTCGTCGGGCAGCAGCCTCTATCTGCAGCATCGGCAGGAGCAGCTGGTCGATACCTTCTACCGCAATGTCCACTGGAACATCAGCCAGGTGATGCTCGAATCCCAGCGTTTTCTCTACGACCTGCAGCTCTATCGGGCTGGCAGACTGTCGATGGAGACCCTGAGCCTCGATTACGATCTGCTGTGGAACCGGCTCGACATCTTCCTCATCAGCAGTGAAACCGCCGAGATGCGCCAGCGGCATGGGCTCGGCAAAGTGCTGGCCACCCTGTTCGAGCAGATCAAGCAGCTCGAACCCCAGATGGAGGCCGGTGCGCTGCGCGAGGGGGCTGAGCTTGCCCGCTTGCAGGAGGCGATCGCCAGCCAGACCCGTCTCATCGAACAGATAGGGGATCAGATCCTCTCCGGCCAGGAGCGGGAGCATTCGGTCAGCCAGATCCGCAACAGCCTGTTCTGGCTGCAGGTCTGGCAACTGATCCTGTTGCTGACTGGCGGCGCTCTGGTCGCTGCCCTCATTCGCGCCAATCTGGCGAACCGTCGGCTTGCCCTGCTCGATCCCCTGACCCAGCTTGGCAACCGCCGTGCCCTGCAGGAGCAGCTCTCTCGCGCTCTGCATGCCGATGATGTGAGCGCTTTGGTGGTGCTTGATCTCAAGCGCTTCAAGCAGGTCAATGATCTGCTGGGTTATCAGGTCGGTGATCGGTTGTTGCAGATGGTGGCCAACAAGCTGCAACAGGCTCATGGCAGTCACGCTTACCGCCTCGGTGGTGACGAATTTGCCGTGGTGCTGACCAAGGCGAATGATGCGCTGGAAACCGCCATTCATGAGCTGGTGGATCTGCTCCATTTCGAGTTCGTGACCCGAGAGTGCAGCTTCGATCTGGCCTGTCGGCTCGGGGTCGCCAAGGCGCAGCAACAGGATGCCGCTCGGTTGCTGGATCAGGCCATCCTGGCCCTTAACCAGGCCAAGCGTAGCCAGGAGGGGGCGATCAGCTGGTTTGAGCCAGCCATGCTGCAGCAGTTGCAGTTGAGTCAGCAGCAGCTTCATCAGATGCGAGAGTGGCTGGTTGGGCGCGAGCCTGCACCGCTGCGAGTGGCATTGCAGGCGCTGACGGACGGACAGGGCAACGAGATGTGGCTGTTGGCACTTGAGTGGCGTGAGCAGGGAGTGCCCTGCCACATGCGCTGGCTGCAGGAGTGCGGCGTACTGGGGCCCGTGTTGGCCCGTGTGCTGCAAGCGCACGAGGCGCAGTATGCCGATGGCCGGGCACTGCTGGTCCCGCTCGACAACCAGGCCCAGCTGACCCATCTACTGGCCTATTTGCCGGAGGCTTCCCGTACGCCGCCAGTGTTGCTGGTGCCGATGCTGCAGCCGGATGGTGTCTTGCTGGCGGGATTGCGGCAGCTGGGTTGCACTCTGGCGCTCAGAGAGATTGGCAGTACTACCTCGGCGCAGCTGGCAGCCGGCTGGCCTGTCCGCTACTGGCTGCCGCAGGGTGATGAAGATGGCGAGTTGCTGCAACCTCTGGCCCGACGATTGGGGCTGGTGCCACTGCAAGTGCTGGCAGCCAGGGAGACCCGGTCGCTGGCCTGAGGGCAAAAGCGATATTGCATCGGCAAGAGACAAAATGAAACAAGGCGACCTCGGGGTCGCCTTGTGTCATTTATTGCCCCTGAAAATCAGGGGCGAGGGGCGCAGGACTGTCTGATCACCAGGTCCGGGTCGACGGTGATCAGGTGGTTCTCCACCGCTTCGCCGTTGATGCGGGCCAGCAGGCGGGTGACGGCGAGGCGCCCCAGCTCCTCTTTGGGCTGGTTGATGGTGGTGAGCGGCGGCGACATAAATTCTGCCAGTGCCACATTGTCATAGCCAACGATGGAGATATCCCGCGGGATCACCAGCCCCGCCTGATGGGCGGCACTGATGGCCCCCATCGCCATCATGTCGTTGCAGACAAAGAGGGCTGTGGGACGCTCGGGCAATGCCAACAGACGGGTCATCGCCTGATGGCCGCTGGCGCAATCAAAGTCCCCCTCCTGGATCCAGTCAGGATTGAGTGTGAGACCTGCCTCCTGCAACGCCTGCTCAAAGCCAGCTTGGCGCTGGTTGGCGGGGGCGCGGCTGTGGGGGCCTGTGATGCAACCGATGGCGGTGTGGCCAAGCTCAATCAGATGGCGGGTCGCCAGATAACCGCCGTGGAAAGAGTTGTCGGCGATAAGATCCACATCTTCGCTGACCAGACCCCAATCCATCACCACCACCGGCAGGCTCTTGAGCCAGTCGAGCTGATTGAACACCTCTTGTTGGCCCTCGCTACACATGATCAGCAGGCCATCGACCCGCTTGCGCAGCATCATCTTGAGGTAGGAGAGAGCGGTTTCCGCCTGACCTTCGGTGTTGCCCAGCATCAGGTTGTAGCCCTGCTCGAAGCAGTAGCGCTCCACCCCGCGCACCACTTCGGCAAAGAATGGGTTGCTGGAGGTGGTGACCAGCATGCCGATACTGTTGGTCTCCTTCACCTTGAGGCTGCGGGCCACCAGACTCGGGGCGTAGTTGAGATCGCGCATGGCCGCAAAGACCCGCTCACGGGTCTCCTCGGCCACGAAACGGGTCTCGTTGATGACGTGGGAAACGGTGGTGGTCGAGACCCCCGCCAGCGCCGCCACCTCCTTGATATTGGCCATCAGTGCCCCTGTGCAGTCTGCTCAAGCAGGAAGGTGTCTACCTCCTGCTTGCTCGGGATGGAGCTCTGGGCACCGAAGCGGGTGACGGAGAGTGCCGCCGCCCCGTGGGCAAAGCGCACCGCGCTGTGGAAATCGGCTCCCGCCAGTTCCGCCGCCAGCAGGGCGCCGTTGAAGGTATCGCCCGCGGCTGTGGTATCCACCGCCTTGACCCGAAAGCCCGGGATGAGTTGTTGCTGCTGGGTGTTGCTGCAATAGACCCCCTGCGACCCCAGGGTGATCATCACGTCCGCAATACCCATCTGGTGGAAGCGGGCGGCCGCCTCGCGGGCACTCGCTTCATCGGTGACTTTCACGCCGGTCAACAGCTCGGCCTCGGTCTGGTTGGGGGTGATAAGGTCCACCAGCGCCAACAGCTCAGCGGAGAGCGGACGGGCAGGGGCGGGGTTGAGCACCACCCGGGTGCCGTGGGCGCGAGCCAGCCGTGCAGCCTCATGAACGCTTTCCAGCGGCACTTCCAGCTGCAACAGCAGGGTGTGGGCGTCGGCGATCATCGCTTCGTGGTTTTTCACCACGGCAGGGGTGATGGCACCGTTGGCTTCGGCTGAGATGCCGATGCTGTTCTCCCCCTCATCGCTCACATAGATGATGGCGATACCGGTCGGGAGCTCGGGATCGAGTTCGACGGCGCTGACGTCGATACCATCTTTGGCAAAGCCGCTCTTCATCTGATGGCCGATGGCGTCATCACCGATGCGGGCGATAAAGGAGACGGGGGCGCCGAGGCGGGCGGCGGCAACTGCCTGATTGGCCCCCTTGCCACCGGGCACCACCTGATAGCTGTGGCCGGTCAGGGTTTCACCCGGGCGAGGAAAGTGGGGAACGCGCAGCACATGGTCTGCATTGACACTGCCCAGAACGACGAGACGATTCATGTTGACTACTCCTGATGCATCTTGGCTTGAACACTGTGATGGCGTGAGCCCAAGCCGGGAGGCACCTGAACGAGAGGGAAAAGGGGAGGCGAACCTCCCCTCGAGAACTTACTTGCTGACCACTTGCAGCGGTACCGGAATGGATTTCTCGACCGGCTGACCTTTCAGCACCTTGTCGGCAGTCTCGACGCCGATGGCACCGATCAGGGCAGGCTGCTGGGCCACGGTGGCGGCCAGTTTACCCTTGGCTACGGCGGCTTTGCCATCGTCAGTGCCGTCGAAGCCAACGATCATCACCTCTTTACCGGCAGCCTGTACCGCGCGGATGGCACCCAGCGCCATCTCGTCGTTCTGGGCGAACACGGCCTGTACGGTCGGATGGGCCGCCAGCAGGTTTTCCATGACGTTCAGACCCTTGGTGCGGTCAAAGTCGGCAGGCTGGGAAGCCAGTACCTGCAGCTTGTTGGCTGCCACGGCCAGGGCAAAACCTTCGCCACGGTCACGGGCGGCGGAGGTACCGGCAATCCCTTCCAGCTGAATGACCTTGGCACCGGTACCCAGTTTTTCGGTGATAAAGTCACCGGCCAGCTTGCCGCCCGCCACGTTGTCGGAGGCAATGTGAGCCTTGACCTCACCCTGCGCGGCGCCGCGGTCCAGGGTCAGCACCGGAATGTTGGCGCGGTTGGCCAGACGGATGGCGTTGCCCACCGCTTCGGAGTCGGTCGGGTTGATCAGGATGGCGTTGACCTTGCGCACGGTGAGATCTTCCATGTTGGAGAGCTCTTTGGCCGGGTCATTCTGGGAGTCCAGCACCACCAGCTCGTAGCCAAGCTCCTTGGCTTTGGCTTCGGCACCCTCCTTCATGGTGACGAAGAAGGGGTTGTTGAGGGTGGAGACTACCATCGCCAGGGTATGGTCAGCAGCCTGGGCGGTGCCCAGCACGGACATGATGGCGGCAGCGAGCAGGGTATTGAGCTTTTTCATCATTTCATTCCTTGTGTGTGGCGTGTTTTACGTTGTTATCGGGTACTTTTGTTGTCGACCATCACGGCAAGCAAGATCACGCTGGCCTTGGCGATCATCTGGTAATAGGAGCTGACATCGAGCAGGTTGAGGGCGTTGTTCAGGAAGCCGATGATCAGCGCACCAATCAGGGTGCCCATGATGCGGCCCTTGCCGCCCATCAGGCTGGTACCACCCAGCACTACGGCGGCGATGGCGTCCAGCTCGTAACCCATGCCGGCGGTCGGCTGGGCAGAGGAGAGACGGGAGGTGACGATAAGACCTGCCAGTGCCGAGAGCGCGCCGCACAGACCATACACCGCCAGCTTCACCCGATCCACATTGATACCGGAGAGGCGGGTAGCAGACTCGTTGCCGCCCAGCGCGTAGATGTAGCGACCCAGACGGGTGTGGTTGAGCATGAACCAGGCGAGCAGGAAGACGATGGCCATTAGCCAGATGGGCACCGGCAGACCGAACAGGTAACCGGTACCAAGCCAGGCAAAGTGATCGGCGCCGTCACTGAAACCGGTGGAGATGGGGCGCCCCTCGGTATAGACCATGGTGATGCCGCGCAGGGCGGTCATGGTGACCAGAGTGGCGATAAATGCCTGAACCTTGCCCTTCGCAATGATGAGACCGCTGACGCCGCCCAGCAGGGCACCGGCCCCCAGAGTGAGGGGCACCACCAGCCAGATCGGTAGCTCCATGGCGACCATAGTCGCCGCCAGCGCACCGCACAGGGCCAGTACCGAGCCGACCGACAGATCGATACCGGCGGTAAGGATAACCAGCGTCATACCGACCGCCATGATGGCGTTGACCGAGGTCTGGCGCAGGATGTTGAGCAGGTTGTCGGCGGTGAAGAAGTTGGGGCTCAGAAAGGAGACCACACCAATCAGGACCAGCAGCGCGACCAGGGATTTATTCTCGATCCACCACGCCTTGCTCATGACGCCACGGCGGGAAAGGGTTTGGGTTGTCATTGGGATGCCTCTTGCTCTGCTTGCCACTGTTTACCGACTGCCGCCGCCATCAGCTTCTCCTGATTGGCATCGCGGGTGTTGAACTCTGCGCTGATGCGCCCTTCGTGCATCACCATGATGCGATCACTCATGCCGAGCACTTCCGGCATCTCGGAGGAGACCAGAATGATGCTCATCCCCTCCTTCTTGAACTGGTTGATCAGCTGATAAATTTCCTTTTTCGCCCCCACGTCGACGCCGCGGGTCGGCTCGTCGAGGATCAGCACCTTGGGCCTTGTCAGCAGCCCTTTGGCGATGGCCACCTTCTGCTGGTTGCCTCCAGAGAGCAGCTTTATCAGCTGATCCTGACTCGGGGTCTTGATGTTGAAGAGGCGCACATAGTCGCTCACCGCCTGCCGTTCGGCCTTGCCATCGATCTTGCCGTTGCTGATGAACTCATCGAGGGCGCACAGACTCATGTTTTCGCGCACCGACAGCTCCAGCACCAGCCCATCCCCCTTGCGATCCTCGGAGATATAGGCGATGCCTGCGGCCAACCCATCCGCCGGGCTTTTGGGCACCAGAGCATGGCCGTCAACTTGCACTTCACCGGCGCTGATGGGGCTGGCGCCATAGATAAGCTTCATCAGCTCGGTACGGCCGGATCCCATCAGGCCGCTAAAGCCAAGAATTTCCCCCTGACGCAGGGAGAAACTCACCCCGCGCACGCCGGGACCGGCCAGATCCTTCACCTGCAGGCTGACGGGGCCGAGCTCGCGTTCAAGGCGCGGATACTGCTCTTCCAGTCGGCGACCCACCATCATCTCGATGATCTTGTCTTCATCCAGATCGCTCACTGCCTTCTCGCCAATCCACTTGCCATCGCGCAGCACAGTGACCCGATCGCAGATCTCGAAGATCTCCTTGAGGCGGTGGGAGATATAGACGATGCCGCAACCCTGCTCACGCAGCTCGCGGATAACCTTGAACAGCTGCTCGGTCTCGGTATCGGTCAGCGCATCGGTCGGTTCATCCATGATGATGACGCTGGCATCGAACGACAGCGCCTTGGCGATCTCCACCATCTGCTGTTCGCCGATGGAGAGATCCCCGAGCCGGGTATCCGGCCCGTGTTTGACGCCAAGTCGTGCCAGCAGGCCGCTTGCCCGCTCGCGCAGTTGTTTGTGGTCGATGCTGCCAAAACGGGTACGGGGTTCGCGCCCGAGGAAAATGTTGGCGGCAATCGACAACTCCGGCAGCAGGTTCAGCTCCTGATGGATGATGCTGATCCCCTGATCCTGAGAGTCGCGGGGGCCCTTGAAGTGAACCGGTTGACCGCGGTAGCTGACGCTGCCCGCATCGGCCTGATAGATGCCGGTCAGCACCTTCATCAGGGTGGATTTGCCGGCGCCATTTTCACCGAGCAGGGCCATCACCTGGCCCGGATAGACCCGCAGACCCGCTTCGTCGAGGGCGCGTACACCGGGGAAGGTCTTGACGATCCCGGTCAGCTCCAGAATGGGTGAGAGGGGGGAGGTTGTGCTCATTTGCAGCTTCCTTGAAGAGGCCTTCTTTGAAGAACGTCAGAACGCCACACCGGCGCAGAGGATCAGGTTGGCGTAGGGAGTCACCTCGCCGCTGCGCACGATCGCCTTGCTCTGGCGGGAGCGGGTTTTGAACTCCTCATGCAGACAGTATTCGATGGCGATGGGCTTGCCCTGGGCGGCTGCGTGAGCCTCAAGCTGATCGACCAGCGCCTGATGGGCGGCGGGGCTGATCTGCTTGATCTCGCTTGCCATGATCACCTTCTCCACCACCAGATCGGTGAGCAGCGCGGTCAGTACGGTTGCAAGGCTGGGCGTCCCCGCCATCAGCGCCAGATCGATCCGCTCCGGCCCTGCCGGAATGGGCAAGCCTGCATCGCAGACGGTGATCTCGTCGGTGTGGCCCATCTGTGCCACCAGAGCACTCAGGGGAGCATTGAGCAGTACGCCTCGTTTCATACAGCACCTCATCAGGCCTTGGCCCGTCAATCTGTGAACCGCTAGGCAACCGGTTACGCAACCGGTTGCGTCATGGCGCAAAGATAGGCCTTTTACTAAGGAAGGGCCACGGCAAAACCACGGAAATGTGAAAACGATCTCAAAGGCGGGAGAAGAAGTGCAGGGGAGGAGGCAGGAAGGGTGTCAGCAGAGCCCTGACACCCTTGTTATTCATCGAGCTATTGATTTTATGGTTAGTTGGCCAGAGCTTTGGCGACCGCCGGACGGCTCAGCATGCGCTGATAATGACCGGCAACCTTGGGGAATTCACTGATCTCGACCCCATCGCTTTTCAGCCAGCCTGCGACCACGAACAGATAGATATCCGCCACGCTGAACTGCTCGCCCAGCACCCAGGGGCCTGCCAGATAGTGCTGCTCAATCTGGGCAAAGCCATCGCGCATATTGCTGGCGACTTTCTGCTGCATGGCGGCAATGGCCTGCTCGTCATCGGCCCAGCGGCTGCCACGGCGACCGTGGGCATGGGAGACATGCACAGTGGAGGCGAGGAAGCTGTTGACCTCCTGCATGCGGGCCAGCAGGAACGGGTTGTCCAGCGGCGCCAGTTTGGCATCGGGGAAGCGCTGTGCCACATAGAGCAGCAGTGCTGGGGTCTCGGTTAGGGTGCCCTGCTCGGTGACAAGGGCAGGCACCCGCCCTTTGGGGTTGATGGCAAGATATGCGGGGTCACGCTGCTCCCCTGCGGCGAGGTTGACGAGACGGGGTTGGAACGGGGCATTTGCTTCCAGCAGGGCAATCTGCACGGCCATGGCACAGGTGCCGGGAGCGAAATAGAGGGTCAGATCGGACATGAATACTCCTGATTGGCTCAGGCCACCCGCAATATCGGCGAAAGATTGCTTCGCGTAGCACCACGGGCAGTCATGAAAAAAGAGAGGGGGCAACGTTTGCCCCCACAGCCAATCTACACCCCTAAAGGATGATAAAAAAGCGCAGAATTAATCGGCTTTGGCAGCCTTGTTGGTTAAAGGCTGGGGGATAGTTGTTACCTTGATTGATGTTATCCTAACGTTGTAATATGTCCGTTGTTCGCTTTTTTATTTTTGAACATCCAAAATTACTTTTTCATAGGCTTTAGGTATAAGAGCGCCATTCGTTAATGTGAGCATTATCTTGCTTACAATTGAGTATTTTAACTCACCATCCTTACCTTTTTTACAATGGGCCCTCAAACCTGGGTATTTATTCTTAACGATTGTTTCTAAATCATGCCCATTCATCGTCAAGTATTCAGTGTCAGTGAACAGTATTTTTCCTGATACATATGACAGCTGAGAATCCTTTTTATTTTCTCTTTCTAAAACGCTATAGATAAAACGATCAACCAATTCCTGAAGAATTTCATCATTATTTAGGCAATCTTGCCAATTAATGTTCCGACCACAAAAGTCAACCATCTTGTACAAGTCTGGATTGCATGTGTTTAATAGAAAAACTATACATATTGGGTCTAAAGTTATATTCTCGATAGAGTATGCATAATTTTGTGCTAGTACAGCTACACGGTGTGATGGACGATTTTTCAAGTCCCAGTCTATTATCCCTCTAACAGTTTCGTGCTCGTTTTGTTCCAACGATTCAACTTGACCAACAACTTGGGCACAGTTACCTATACCATTTATTGCCTCAATAAATTCTTTCAGAATTACACTGTCATTTATATTAAGTATTTTTCTTGCTTTCTCAATTATTTGTTGTTCTGGCATTTTAGGTCCAGAGCTTACGAAATTGAGAGATATTTTTGAATCGACTAATTCAGAATTGTGTACGAGCTTTGAAAAAATAGCTTGGTATACATCTGCATCATATTGACTTTCAACATAGACTTGTCTGCGATTTTCTGGATTTATTGAAATTTGAGTAATGCCATCCAGAAGTTCAGCTATACCTTCATCCTTAGTAATGGAGATAACGTTATTACTACAAACCATGAAGGTACTATTTTCTGGGGAAAGAGCGACGGTTGTTGGAGAATGGGTGGTAATTATGATTTTGACAGAAAAATTTTCAGAAAATACTTTTAATACATTGTACATTTTAACAACCATTTTCGGGTGTAAAAATGCATCAGGTTCATCTAACAACAATAATTTAGGAGCTGTAATTGCAGAAGGATCATAATATTGGCTATTAAATAGTGTTAGTGCCAACCATAGAAGGGTTTTTTCGCCAGATGACAAAACATCGGTTGTTACATTTTGACCAGTATCGTTTTGAATTAGAGTCGCATTATATGTATAGCTATGAGACTTTTCATCTGGAATGGAGAAATAAAATTTCCCATCAAATGTTGAGTTAATTATATCGTTTATTACAATCCAAGGTTCATTGCCAAATTTTTGAACAAACTGCTCATCTGTTAAGTAGGCGACTTCTTCTCGTTCTTGTTGCGCAAGATAACGATAGTATTTATTTAAACGCTTCCGTTGTATGTAATGATTACAGATTAAAGATAGGTTTTGGAATCCAAGTATGCTGTGGAGATGATCCTCAAAGTAAATTTTAATTTCATCATGTGTTAGTTCGCTGGCTTTCTTACCTAATTGACGCGAAATTGAATTGCAGAGTTTATAAAGCGATTCGTAAGGTATGCCTCCTTCCTGCATTCTGCTATAGCTTCTCACACTATCTTGAGAAAAAGGATTGTCTAATTGATCCTTGATGCGATCATACATTTGGAGAGTTGATGTTATTTTTGTTTGAAATTGAGAATCACTATATGCTCCGCCAAAATTCGGGGTTAAATTGGCTTGTCCTACTAGTATTATGTCTTGAGGGGATAGTTTTTCTCCATTGATTTCTGTAAGTGACATGTTCTTTTGAATGCTTTCCAAAAAGCGTGTTTTACCACATCCGTTCTTACCTGTTAGAACAACAATATCACTATGAAAAGCAACGGGTTCTGAAAGAATAAACCCATTGTGTTCATTTTGACCGACTAGATTAAGTGGCACAACAATCTCCTTGGAAAATTAACAGTGACTAGATGGATGGCGGTATAAATTTGATAATAGATTCTTCCGTATAACGCCGTTTTCTACGTGTAACCGCTATGTGAAAATCATTTCTAAATCATGGTATTACCATTCTATTCCCACTGTCGAGGCGAATTTTATGTATAAGCCATCAGGCCAGCTTGATGTGCGTTTAGTACAAGGTGCGCTATATGTCCGATCTGTGTACAGTCGTGATGCCGCTCGCAGACCCGAAAGACGAAAAAGGGGGCAATTGCCCCCTTTATCCATTAAGCCCATAAGGGCCGATTAACCGCAGACTTAGCCCGCCTTGGCCACCATGGCTTTCAGCTGCAGGAAGTACTGCTCGTAGAGGCGGGAGGCATCACCCACATCGGACTGGAACTCTCCCTTGCGCTTGATCTCGTCGCTCGGGAAGACCATGGGGTTGTTGCGAAACGCCGGGGTGAGCAGGGGAATGGCATCCTTGACCGGGGTGGGGTAGCCAATCGCCTCGGCCACCTTGGCGGCCACATCGGGGCGCATCAGGAAGTTGATCAGGGCGTGGGCCTCTTTGACATGCTTGGCCTTGGCCGGGATGGCGAGGTTGTCCATCCAGAGTACCGCTCCCTCTTCGGGATAGGTCATCTGGATGGAGGGATATTCGCGCTGGGCGCCGTAGGCCGAGCCGTTCCACAGCATACCGATATTGACCTCGCCAGCGATAAAGGGGTCGGCCGGGTTGTCGGAGTTGAACGCCTTGACGTTGGGCATCAGCTTTTTCAGGTATTCGAAGGCTTCGGCAATTTGCGCCTTGTCCTGGGTGTTGGGGCTATAGCCCAGCTGCACCAGCGCGATATGGAACACCTCGCGGGCATCGTCCATCAGCAGCAGGCTCTCTTTCCACTCCGGTGCCCAGAGCTGCTTCCAGCTGGTAACCGGCTGTTCGATGATGTCAGTGTTGGTGCCGATCCCGGTTGCGCCCCAGATATAGGGGATGGAGTAGCGGTTGTCCGGGTCGTACTCGTGGTTGAGCAGGGTGGTGTCGAGGTGCTTGAAGTTGGGCAGCTGGGCGCGATCCAGCGGCTGCAGCATCCCCTCTTTGGCCATTTTCGAGATGAAGTAGGTGCTGGGCACGACCACGTCATAGCCGTCGCCATGGGTTTTCAGTTTGGCGTAGAGGGTCTCGTTGGATTCGTAGGTGGAGTAGATCACCTTGATGCCGGTCTCTTGCTGGAACTGCTCCAGCAGGCCGTCCGGCACATATTCCGACCAGTTGTAGAAGTAGACCACCTTGTCGTCGGCTGCGTGAGCGCTCTGGCTCAGCAGCGGGGTGGTGAGGGTGAGGGCGGCTGCCAGCAGGGCGCCGGCCTTGTGTTGGATTGTCATCAACAACTCCTTGGGGTTATGGGGCCTTGCGGCCCACCGTGACAGAGTTCGCCAAAGATGGCGGGGACGAAACGGGCAGGGTCAACCCTGCCGTTTGCGCAGTAACAGTTGTGCCAGCAGCACCATCCCGAGGGAGGCGACCAGCATCAGGGTGGCCAGGGCGTTGACCTCGGGGGAGACGCCCACCTTGACCATGGAGTAGATCTTGAGCGGCAGGATCTCGTAGGCCGGGCCGGTAACAAAGGAGCTCACCACCACGTCGTCCAGCGACAGGGTAAAGGAGAGCAGCCAGCCCGCCATCACAGCCGGCAGGGCCAGCGGCAGTATGATGCGGCGCAGGATGATCCACTCGCCAGCTCCCAGATCCCGCGCCGCCTCCAGCATCCGCACATCAAAACCGCACAGCCGCGAGTAGACGGTGATCACCACGAACGGCAGGCAGAAGGTGATGTGGGCGATCAGTAGCGACCAGAAGCCCAGCGCAATGCCGGTCACTACAAACAGGGTCAGCAGCGAAATGGCCATCACGATATCGGGGGACATCATCACCACGAACAGCATGCCGCTCACGTACTGTTTGCCGCGAAAGCGGTAGCGAAACAGCGCCACGGCGGTGAGGGTGCCGATCAGGGTGGCGGCGGTGGCGGTGAGGGCGGCGATGGTCAGGGAGTGCTGGGCCGCCTGCATCAGGCTGGCGCTGGCAAACAGCTTCTCATACCAGCCCAGAGTAAAGCCGCGCCAGTCGATACCATATTTCGACAGGTTGAAGGAGTTGGCGATCAGCACCCCGATGGGCACATAGAGATAGCCAAACACCAGCAGCAGGAACAGAGCTTTCAGTGCGCGCATCATGCCAGCTCCCCCTTCTTGCTCAATAGCTTGCCTGCCCGCCAGTAGCAGTAGACCAACAGCGCCATCAGCACCGTCAGCATCACGCTGATGGCAGCACCAAAGGGCCAGTCACGGCTGTTGAGGAACTGGGTCTTGATCAGGTTGCCAATCAGCAGGTGCTTGGCGCCTCCCAGCAAGTCGGAGACGTAGAACATCCCCATGGCGGGCAGGAACACCAGTAGACAACCGGCGATGATGCCGGGCAGGGTGAGGGGCAAGATGATCCGCACCAGCCGCTGCCAGCCGTTGGCGCCAAGATCTCGCGCCGCCTCCAGCAAACGGCCATCCAGCTTCTCGATGCTGGAGTAGAGCGGCAGCACCATAAAGGGGAGCAGCACATAGACCAGCCCGATGATGACGGCAACCTCGGTATACATCATCTGCAGCGGCCGCTCGATAAGCCCCAGATCCAGCAGCCAGCCATTGATCAGCCCCCGGGTGCCGAGCAGCACTTTAAGCGCATAGGTGCGGATCAGGGAGTTGGTCCAGAACGGCACCACCACCAGAAACAGCAGCAGCGGGCGGATACGCGCTGGCAGATGGGCCAGCAGCCAGGCAAAGGGGTAACCCACCAGCAAGCAGATGCTTGTAGCGAGCAGCGCCAGCCAGAGGGAGTGGAGCAGCACCTCGAAATAGAGGGGGTCCAGCAAGCGGCCATAGTTGCTCAGGGTAAAGAGCGGTGCGATAAGCTCGGACTCGTCACGGGTGAGGAAGCTGACGCCGATGATCATCAGGTTGGGCAGGAAGACAAACAGCGTCAGCCAGCCCAGGATCAGCGCGATGGCCCCGTTACGAAAGCCATTGTGGGCAAAGCTGTGCGGTACCCGCAGATTAGTGAGGCTCATAGGGCAGCACCACCTCCCAGCTGTCGACCCAGTGGATCGCCACCTCCTGACCCAGACGGTAGTCAAAGTCGGGGTCATCCTCGTCGAAGAACTCGGAGATAAGCAGCTGTTTGCCACTTTCGAGCTCGATCACCGAATCCAGCGTCGCCCCCTTGTAGTTGCGCTCGCGGATATTGCCCCGCAGCGCGCCACTCTGATCGTCATCCTGATCGAGAATGCGCAGATCTTCCGGGCGAAGCAGCACCAGCACCTTGTCGTCTGGCTGGAACGGCAAGGCAGTATGGAGCAGGCATTCGCGCCCCTCCACCTCGGCCTGCCAGATACCGGGCTCGCGCTGGCTGATCAGCTTGCCATCCATCACGTTGATCTCGCCGATAAAGCGGGCCACGAACAGATTGGCTGGCGATTCGTAGATATCGCGCGGGGTGCCGCGCTGGATGATCTTGCCGCCCTCCATCACCAGGATGCGATCAGACATGGTGAGCGCCTCTTCCTGATCATGGGTAACGAAGACAAAGGTGATGCCAAGGCGACGTTGCAGCGCCTTGAGCTCGCTCTGCATCTGCTTGCGCAGCTTGTAGTCGAGCGCCGAGAGGGATTCGTCGAGTAGCAGCAGGCGGGGCTTGTTGACCACGGCACGGGCGATGGCGACCCGTTGCTGCTGGCCGCCGGAGAGCTGATCCGGGCGGCGGTTGGCCAGCTCGGTGAGCTGCACCATGGCGAGGGTCTCCTCGACCCGCTGGCGGATCTCGCTGGCCGGTACTTTCTGCATCTCGAGGCCAAAGGCGACGTTTTCAAACACCGTCATATGGGGGAAGAGCGCATAGCTCTGGAACACGGTGTTGATGTGCCTGTGTTCGGCGGGGATATGGGTGATCTCGTCACCGGCCAGATGGATGGTGCCACCGTCGACCGATTCTAGCCCGGCCAGCAGGCGCAGCAGGGTCGTCTTGCCACAGCCGGAAGGGCCCAGCAGGGTAAGAAATTCACCGTCATAGATTTCAAGGTCAAGGTCACTCAGGATCACCTTGCCATCGTATTTTTTGCTGATCTTGTTCAGCGCGACAATTACCTGTGGATTGTTCATCATCCGCCAGTCTCACCCCAGCCAGTGGCCATCGTGTTGAAAGAGGGCCGCATTCTATGCAGCCGACACATGAAATTAAAGGCTTTTTGGCCCGAATTAGCCGCAAGTGCGCAGGAAAAACGGCTACGAATAGCAGACCAAATCGCTATAATGTGCCACCTGATTTGGTCGTTTTCGATATTGGATAGTCAATTGAGTAATAAAATGCGTATTGGCGGCTCCCTTGAGCAGTCTCTGAACCAGGGCTACCGCCTTGATCTGAAAGGGGTCATCCAGGAGGGATGGCAACAGACCCGCCGTACCGGATTTGGCCTGCTGCTGGCGATTGTCGGGGTGACGGCGATCTGGATCCTGCTCAGCAATGTGCTGCTGTTGCCCTACCTGGGGGATGACAGCCAGATGAATGTGGCCATGGTGCTGAGCTTGCTGATGACGGTGGTGATGGCCCCCATGACCAGCTCCCTCGATATGCTGGGGTTGCAGCAGTCGGTCGGGGTGCGTGCCCGTGCCAACCAGGTGTTCGACTTCTTCCGCCACTTTGTACGCCTCGGCATGTTGAGCCTGCTTGGCAGTCTGCTCACCAGCCTGTTTGGCCCGCTATTCGATCTGCTGGGATTGCCTGCCGTACTCTCATTCATTCCCTCGGCTCTGATCGGCATGGGGCTGCTCTTTACCGTACCTCTGGTGCTGGAGCGTGGCCTGACGCCGCCCCAGGCCATTCTGGTTTCTCTTAAACTCTTTGCGCGCGGCTGGCCCAGCATTGTGCTGTTCCACGGCGTGATGACCGCGCTCTTCTTCCTGGCTCTGATCCCCATGGGGTTGGGGCTTATCTGGGTGGCACCGCTCTATTTCAACTGCAAGGGGATCCTCTATCGGGATCTCTGCGGGGTGGGGGTAGAGGTTAACGAGGTGACAGAAGGCCCCAACCATTTCAATGCATGATGCAAAAGGACGTTGAATGACCCGTCGATATGGAGTGACCAAGGCTGTGCGCCAGAGCCTGCTGGCAACGCTATTGCTGCCAGGGCTGGCGCTGGCTGAGCCGGTGCTGGATCTGCAATACAGCACCTTTTACAGCCAGATGAAGACCTTTGCCAAAGGGGAGTTTGGTCACGCCAGACTGGGGTTTTATCTGACCGATCCGCAAAATGGTCAGCGCTGTGGCCTCACCTTTGCCCGGGTTGCAACCGACAGCAAGGAGGTCGCAGGAGAGGTAACGGTTGATAGCGAACTGCGCCTGCCTTTTGATGAGGATCTCAACCTCGACAAGGGGATCGTGACCGTCGGCCTGAAAGAAGAGCACGCCACATGCGATATGACGGTACAGGTGATGGCCGACGCACCGAACGGGCCCGAGCTGCCGGTGGCCGAGCTGGCGGCCCGTCAGCAGCAGATGCAATCGTTGCTCGACAAGATGGCGGGCATGGTCGGCAAGCACTTCCTGCCGAAGATGGAAGGGGTGCGCATTACCCTGGTGCAGCAGAGCGGCACCGCTTATTTGATTGATGGCGCCCGTCAGGAGGCGCTGCCCTGGGAGGAGGGGCAGTTGCTGCTGAGCAATGAGCAGCTGGCCGCGTTCGCCACCGGGCAACTGAGCTTGCAGGGTGACGTGTTGCGACTGACCCCTTGGCTGCACAAGGGGTGAGGCCGGTGGCAGTGTCACCGCAGTGACAGGCCGATAAAGAAAGCAAAAAAGGAGCGATCATCGCTCCTTTTTTATTGCGTGGCGTTTGCCCTGTGACGGCGGCTTAGCGCACTTCAATCACATCCAGCATGTCCATCTCGTCGATGTCCAGCAGCGGCGCCTTTGGCATCTCGGGCGGATCAAACGCCTTGTCGCCGCCATCGATGATGCCGGAGTCGCGGTTGATGCTCTTGAAGTCAAACAGCTTGTGGTCGAGCAGGTGGCTCGGGATCACGTCCTGAATGGCGGTGAACATGGTCTCGATACGACCGGGGAAGCGGCGATCCCAATCCTGCATCATCTGCTTGATGGCCTGACGCTGCAGGTTCTCCTGCGAGCCGCACAGGTTGCACGGAATGATGGGGAAGGCTTTGACGTCGGCGTAGCGGATCAGATCCTTCTCTTTGCAGTAGGCCAGCGGGCGGATCACCACGTTCTTGCCATCGTCGCTCACCAGCTTGGGCGGCATGGACTTGAGCTTGCCACCGTAGAACATGTTGAGGAACAGGGTCTCGAGGATGTCGTCGCGGTGGTGGCCAAGGGCAATCTTGGTGCAACCCAGCTCCTGGGCGGTGCGGTAGAGAATACCGCGGCGCAGCCGTGAGCACAGGGAGCAGGTGGTTTTGCCTTCCGGTACCTTCTCCTTGACGATGGAGTAGGTATCCTCTTCGACAATCTTGTACTCGATGCCGAGGGAATCCAGATACTCGGGCAGCACATGCTCGGGGAAACCGGGCTGCTTCTGATCCAGGTTGACGGCAACCAGATCGAAATGGATGGGGGCGCTGGCTTTGAGGCTCATCAGTATGTCGAGCATACCGAAGCTGTCCTTGCCGCCGGAGAGGCAGACCATGACCTTGTCGCCCTCTTCAATCATGTTGAAGTCGGCAATGGCCTGACCTACGTTGCGCCGCAGGCGCTTCTGCAGTTTGTTGAAACTGTATTTTTCTTTGGCGTTCAGCTCTTCTAGCATGCTCGTAAAACCCGGGACACAAATAAGCGCGTTATTATAGCCATGTCCCGGGGGAGGGCAAGGTGCCAGGCACCTTATGATTGATTGCGACGACTGTCGACCGGGCAGCTATAGTCCGCCGGTTTGAGGATCAGGATGTCGCAGGAGAGGCGGTCAATCACATGTTCGGCGGTATTGCCGAGCAAAGCTGCAGAAAGCCCGGTACGGCCGACGCAGCCCATGATCATCAGGGTCGCCTTGAGCTCTTCGGCCATATCCGGCAACACCTCTTCCGGTAGTCCTTCAGCTACCCGGGTCCAGAGATGGCCGATCCCGAACTTGTCGGCGTGGCTGAGCAGCAGGCTTTCGTGGTGCTTGCGGATCGCTTCGTTGTAGGCGTTGGGATCAAACTCCGGCAGCTCTATGGCCACGTTGACCGGGGTGCCCGGGTAGGTGTTGACCAGATAGAGGTTGGAGCCCAGCAGCTCGGCGATGTCGCTTCCCTCCTGGGTGATCCGTTCGTTGAGCACTTTCTGATCCGGATCGTCGCTTGAGCAGTTGATGGCGGCGATGATGTTGCCGCCCCGTTGCCAGTGACCCTCCTTGACCAGCAGCACCGGACAGGGGCATTTGCGCAGCAGGTGCCAGTCGGTGGGGGTAAAGATGAAGGTTTGCAGGAAGCTGTGATGGTGAGTGGCTTTGACTACCAGATCGTGGCGCTGCTCCAGCACTTCCTGAATGACACACTCGAAGGGGCGATTGTGCCAGACTACCTTCACTTCGCATTCGATCCCCTGTGCCCGATAGGGGGTCAGGATCTCGTCCAGCCACTCACGTCGCTGTGAAATGACGCCGTCGCGCATCTCTTGCCGCTCGTCCACCGAGAGCATGGCGGTCATTTCATACGAGAAGTCATAGATGGTGAGCAGCAGGGTCAGATGGGCGTTTTCGTCCAGCTCGGCGACTTTGACTGCCCGTTCGAGGGCGATTTGGCGCTCCTCTTCTGGATTGATAACCACCAGAATATTCTGATATTTGACCATCTTCTCCTCCTTGGAAAAGTCCAATGACAGCAGAATCTTAGCCATTACAGCTTAGCGCAGGAGGAGGGTATGGGGAACGTACCGGATCACATTCCAGAGGAAAGGATCCGGCAGGGAAAGCAGGAGAAAAGCGAGAGGGTAAGCGGAAAATCAGCCGCAGGGCGGGCGAGTTGCACCGGCCATCATGCCCAGCGCGACCTGATCCAGCACGGTAATGTATTTGCCTTTGACGCTGATGAGACCGGACTTCTGGAAGCGGCCGAGCAGACGACTGATGGTCTCGACGGTCAGACCCAGATAGTTGCCAATGTCACCACGGGTCATGGAGAGACGGAACTCCTTGGCAGAGAAGCCGCGTTCGGAGAAGCGTACCGACAGATTGTGCAGGAAGGCGGCGAGGCGCTCTTCGGCATTTTTCTTGGAGAGCAGCAGGATCATCTCCTGATCGCCCATGATTTCGCTACTCATCAGACGCATGATCTGCTGGCGCAGTTTGGGCATCTTGCCGGAGAGATCATCCAGCACTTCAAAGGGGATTTCGCACACCATGGCCGTTTCCAGCGCCTGGGCGAAGGAGGGGTGGGCCTGCTTGTTGATGGCATCAAAACCGACCAGATCGCCAGCGAGGTGGAACGCAGTGATCTGCTCATCCCCTTGCTCGGTGATGGTGTAAGACTTGATGGTCCCGGAACGGATGGCATAGAGGGATTTGAACTCATCGCCAGCCTTGAACAGCTCTTCACCCTTCTGGATCGGCTTCTTGCGCTCGATGATGCTGTCCAGCTGATCAAGCTCGTTATCGTTCAGAGTGAAGGGGATACAGAGCTGACTGATGCTGCAATCCTGGCAATGAATTGCACAGCCACCGCTCTGGATACGTCTGCCAGGTTTCTTTTCCGGGATCATAGGCTCATACGAATAATTGATTTATATCAAACAAGTTTACCATCAACTCATCCGTTTTGGATAGGGTTTCAAAAGGAAGCAATGCCAATCCAGAAGGTATGCACCCCGAACAAAATGAGCAGCAGGGCACCGCCAAGGCGCAAACTGCGCAGGGTGAGCCAGTATCTCAGGCGATCGGCAAGCCCCCCCAAGGCAAACAGGGTGGGCAGGGTGCCGAGACCAAAAAAGAGCATGATGAGCGCCCCGCCGCTGGCCGAACCGGCCGCCGCGCTCCAGGTCAGCATGGAGTAGACCAGCCCGCAGGGGAGCCAGCCCCACACCATACCAAAGGGCAGTGCCTGCACAGGTGAGGTGAAGGGGAGAAATTTGCCCGCCAACGGTTTGATTCGGGGCCAAATTCTGGCGCCGAGCCGTTCCAGCAGCAAGATCCCTTGCCACCAGCCCGCCAGATAGAGACCAAGCGCAATCATCAATAGCGCTGCCACGAGGCGTAATCCGGCGATGGCGTGCTTGCCAGCGCCCAGCTCGCTGGTGGTGGCGAGCAGGCCGCCCACCAGTGCACCTGCAATGACATAGCTCAGGATCCGACCGAGGTTGTAGTTGAGCAGATAGGCAAGCCGCCCCCAGAAGTGCTGCTTGTTGGCGGGGATCGCCATTGATAGCGCGGCGGAGACGCCACCGCACATGCCGATACAGTGGGCGGAGCCTGCCAGTCCGACCAGCAGGGCGCCGGCCAGATCAAGGTTGTGGGTCATGGTCAGCAGGCTTTACGGGTTTGTGGGCAGGTTGCTCTTCGTCAAACAGGATGTTGGAACCCTGCCGGTCGAGATCTTCAAACTGTTCGGAGCGAATGGCCCAGAAGAAGACGACCCCGGCGATGATCACAAACAGGATGGCGATGGGGATCAGGACAAAAATTATATTCATGAGGGGTACCTTGGCGTTCATCCTTGGCAAGCGTCCCCTATGGTAACCCTGTTCGGGCAGGGGGCCAGCCGCTATCGGTGAGAAATGTGGCCTGCATCGGAGGCAGGCCACATTTTCAGCTATTTTCCGCCACCAGCTCGGTTGAGGCGCATAGAATTGGTCACCACGATGAGTGAACTGAGCGACATGCCCGCCGCCGCCAGATAGGGGGGCAGCCAGCCGCAGGCTGCCAGCGGCAGCACCAGCAGGTTGTAACCGATGGACCAGGCGAAGTTCTCGATGATGATCTTGCGGGTACGCATTGCCAGCACTCTTGCCTCGAGCAGGCGGCTCAGGTCATCGGCCAGCAGGATGGCGTCGGCGCTGTTTTTCGCCAGATCGGTGCCACCAGCCATGGCAAACGAGGCGTGAGCGCCTGCCAGTACCGGGGCGTCGTTGATGCCATCGCCCACCATGATGCTGATATCCCCTTGTGCTTCCCGAGCCTTGAGGTAGGCAAGCTTGCCATCGGGCGAGACCCCCTTGACCAGCTCATCCACCCCCAGCTCGCGGGCAATCTCGTCTGCCTGCAAAGAGCTGTCGCCAGTCAGCACGGTAGTTTGCAGACCTGCTGCCTTGAATGCCGCGATCAGCGCCTTGGCATCGGGGCGCAGGGTATCTTCCAGATTGAAGCGGGCCAATACCTGCTGCTCGTTGGCCAGATAGATAGCCAGACCGCGGCCGTGCTCTTGCGCCGGATCCAGCCCAAGCCAGCGGGCACTGCCGATGCGGTAGCGCACGCCATCCACCAGCGCTGTGATGCCGTGACCGATGACCGGGGTGATCTCGCGAACGGATGGCAACACGGCGATGCTGTCGGCGGGCAGTCGGAAGGCGCGGGCAATGGGGTGCTCGGATTGCGCCTCCATGGCCCGGGCGATGGCGAGGCAGTGCGTCTCGTCCATCTCTGCCAAGGTGGTGGTGCCTGTCAGACTGATCTCCCCTGTGGTCAGGGTGCCAGTCTTGTCCATCACGATCCGGTTGGCCTTGGTCAGCACGTCCAGCACATGACCACGGCGCAGCAGAATGCCGTTGCGGGTCAGATTGGCGGTGGCCGAGGTCAGCGCCGTCGGAGTCGCCAGCGACAGGGCACAGGGGCAAGTGGCAACCAGCACGGCGAGGGTGACCCAGAACGCCTGATCCGGTTGATGGAAGTGCCAGAAGGTCCAGATTGCAGCGGCAATGATCAGCAGCACCAGAATAAAGTGGCGCGACAGCTGATCCGCCATCTGGGCGATGGCCGGTTTGTCATCGAGGGCGTGATCCTGCAGCCGCATGATCTGGGCGATCCGCGACTCTTCAATACGGTGGCTGACCCGGATCTGCAGCGGCGCATCCGTGTTGATGGTGCCGGCATAGACCTGATCACCGCGCTGTTTGAGCAGGGGCAGCTGTTCACCGGTCAGCATGGATTCGTTGAGGCTGGCTTGCCCTTCGACAATGATGCCGTCCGCCGGCAAGGTGGCGCCAGCCAGCACCCGTACCCGATCGCCGACCTGCAAGGTCTTGGCCGCTACCTCATGCTCCCCTTCATCATCGATGCGGGTCGCCATGATGGGCACCAGTCTGGCCAGGTTGGAGCTCGATTCCGACGCCTTGCGCCGGGCCCGCAACTCGAGAAAGCGCCCCAGCAGCAGGAAGAAGACGAACATGGTGATGGAGTCGTAATAGACCTCACCGGTATTGAACACGGTGGCCCACATGGAGGCGATAAAAGCCCCGATCAGCGCCAGCGACACCGACACATCCATCGACAGGTGGCCCTGTTTCAGGCTGCGCCAGGCACCCACGTAAAAGGGTTGGGCTGAATAGATCATGATGGGGGTGGAGAGCAACAGGCTTATCCACTTGAAGTAGACCATGAACTCATCTTCAACACTGATGAAGAGGTCCATATAGAGGGCCACGGCGCACATCATCACCTGCATGGAGCCCAGCCCCGCCAGTGCCAGCCGGAACATATAGCTGCGCACCTCCTTGGCGTAGAGCGCTTCCTGTTGATGGGTCTGGAACGGATAGGCGCGATAGCCGATCTGGGCAAATCCCTTGAGAATGTCACTCAGGGAGAGCTGGTCCGGATCCCACTTGATGCGGGCCCGGTGGGTGGTGGTGTTGACGTTGATGTAGCGCAGGCCGCCAAGGGTCATCAGGTGGCGTTCGATAAGCCAGGCACAGGCGGCGCAGGTGAGCCCTTCAATTGTCAGCTGGATTTCGCGAAGGGTACCGCTGTCGGTGACAAACTCCTGTTGCACTTCTGCCAGATCGTAGTGGGTGAGGGCGGCCAGCTCCTCAGGCACCAGATCCCCTTTGGTGCCGGGAGCGGTGCGGTGATCGTAGTAACTGGCGAGGCCGCACTCCATGATGGTTTCTGCCACCGCCTGACAACCGGGGCAGCACATGGGGCGAACAATCCCCTTTATCTCGAGGGAATAGCCACTATTGGCGGCTACCGGCTCGCCACAGTGAAAACAGGGGCTCATGCGTTATGCCTCCCTGAATGCAGAATGCAAGCAGCAGGGGCGGTGGCGAGCACCGGCTCGCCACAGTGAGAACAGCCGGTCATGGCTTAGCGTCCTTTCGGGTCGAGTTCGACAGGGGCCAGGGTGGGAAGCTGGACGGTCTCTTGCAATCGCCACTGGTGATCGAAGGCATCGACCCGAATGTGCCACTTGCCGACCAGCGGCTTGTCGAAATGGAGGCGATAGGTGCCGCTCGCATCGGCGGTGATCATGTGTTCGCTGTCCTGACCGGCCAAGGTCGGGTGGAACAACGAGAGATAGAGAGCTTGCCCGGCAGGAATATCGCCGCTGATGGGTTTGAGGGTCAGCTCGTTGCCGTCAACCTCCAGCCCAAAGCGGATATTGAGGGCTTCGGAGCGGTCAAACTTGCTCAAGTCCTGATTGATTTCTTTCCCTTGTTTGTAATAGTCCTCGGCCACCAGATTGACCCCATCCTTGCTGGCGATGATGGCGGTGGCGATACTGCCGATAACGGCGGCAGTGGGGAGGGCGATGATAAACCAGGGCCAGAATTGGCGATACCACGGTTTGGATAGAGGTTGGGTCATGATTGCTACTGCCATGAAACGAATGATTAACGTGGAAGATGGTTTTTACGCAACACAAGATAACAAAAAGCCTCGAGGAGTCGAGGCTTTTTGCTGTGTAATCACGTGTTTATCACATGTTACAACGTTACGGGCGAACCTTATTTGGCAGACTGTTGATGAGACAGGCTGTAAACGTAGGAGGCCAGCAGGTGAACCTTGTCCTCACCCAGAATGTCTTTCCAGGCTGGCATCACGCCGTGACGACCGTGGGTGATGGTTTGCACCACCACTTCGCGGGAGCCACCGTAGAGCCAGGTGTTGTTGGTCAGATCTGGCGCACCGACGGCAATACCGCCCTTCGCATCGGCCCCGTGGCAGGCAGCGCAGATGGCAAAGCGTGCTTCACCTTTCTTCGCTTCCACCAGGTCGACCTTGCGACCGGAGAGGCTCAGCACATAGGAGGCCACTTCCTGAACGCCATCTTTGCCGAGGATTTCACCCCAGGCAGCCATGATCCCCTGACGACCGCCCATGATGGTGGTCTTTATTTGATCAGGCTGGCCGCCCCATTGCCATTCGCTGTCGGTCAGGTTCGGGAAGCCGCGGCCACCACGGGCATCGGAGCCGTGGCACTGGGAGCAGTTCTGCAGGAACAGACGCTGACCCACTTTCAGGGCTTCCGGATCCTTGGCGATCTCGGTGATGGCACGATAGGTTTTGCCATCCGCTTCGTAGGTGAGTTCACGGAACTTGGCGCCGTAGATCTCGTCAGCCTTGGCGACCTCGCGGTCATACTCCACCGCGCGACCTTCAGCCTTTGCCGATGCGGTTGCAGCCTTGGACTCGGCCAGCGAGCGCACGTCCTGGTTGGAACTTTGCCAGCCCAGCAGGCCTTTGAAGTTGCCAAGCCCCGGGAAGGCGATCAGATAGACCAGACCGGTGACGATGAAGAAGAGGAACATGTAAGTCCACCACTTCGGCAGCGGGTTGTTGATCTCCTCGATGCCATCGAAGGAGTGACCCATCGATTTGCCTTCTTCAACACCCATCTTGTCCTTGCGGCACCACATCAGCAGCAAGAAGCAGCCGAGGATGGTTCCCAGACTGATGACAGTCACAAAAATGCTAAACAGAGTGCTCATTATTGTTTCGCTCCTGCGTTCTTTTTATCAGCACCGGGTTGCTCATCATCGGCAAAAACCAGATTGGCAGCCTCGTCGAAAGAGGTCTTGCGGCGTTTGCTGTAGGCCCAGACGATGATGCCAATCATGATGGCCATCAACAGCAGGGTATACAGACCGCGAAATGTGCCGTAGTCCATTTTCGCCTCCTTATTTCAGGGCATGACCCAGTGATTGCAGATAGGCCACCAGCGCATCCAGCTCGGTTTTGCCCTTGACGGCTTCGCCAGCACCCTGAATATCAGCGTCGGTATAGGGCACACCGAAGTGATCGCGGAACAGCGCCAGCTTCTTGGCCGTCATCTCACCGGTCAGCACATTGGTATCAAGCCAGGGGTAGGCGGGCATGTTGGATTCCGGTACCACATCGCGCGGGTTGATCAGGTGAACCTTGTGCCACTCGTCGGAGTAGCGGCCACCGACACGGGCCAAGTCCGGACCAGTACGCTTGGAGCCCCACAGGAAGGGGTGCTCCCAGACGCTCTCACCGGCGACCGAGTAGTGACCGTAACGCTCGGTTTCGGCACGGAACGGACGGATCATCTGGCTGTGGCAGTTGGTGCAGCCTTCGCGAATGAAGATGTCGCGTCCTTCCATCTGCAGAGCGGTGTAGGGCTTGAGGCCCTCCACCGGCTCGGTGGTTTGCTTTTGGAAGAACAGCGGAGTGATTTCAACCAGGCCCCCCAGACTGATGGCGAAGATGATGCCGACCACCAGCATGGGAACGCTTTTTTCAAATATTTCGTGACGGTTATTGTTGCTCATGGGTTGACCTCTTCAATCATGCTGGCTGGGCGACAGGTTCCAGAGAACCTTTGGGCGCAGTGATGGTGCGATAGGCGTTGTAAGCCATCAGCAACATGCCGGTGACGAAGAAGCAGCCACCCAGGAAGCGCACGAAATAGAAGGGATAGGATGCCTGCAACGCTTCAACGAAGCTGTAGGTCAGGGTGCCGTCTTCGTTGACTGCACGCCACATCAGGCCCTGCATCACGCCGGAAATCCACATGGCAACGATGTAGAGCACGGTGCCCACGGTCGCCAGCCAGAAGTGAACGTTGATCAGCTTGACGCTGTACATCCGGCCCTGGCCGAACAAGTTCGGGATCAGGTGATAGACCGCACCGATGGAGACCATGGCAACCCAGCCCAGCGCACCGGAGTGCACGTGACCGACGGTCCAGTCGGTGTAGTGGGAGAGGGCGTTGACGGTTTTGATCGCCATCATCGGGCCTTCGAAGGTCGACATGCCGTAGAAAGAGAGGGAGACGATCAGGAAGCGCAGGATGGGGTCATAACGCAGTTTGTGCCAGGCACCGGAGAGGGTCATGATGCCGTTGATCATACCGCCCCATGAGGGGACGAACAGGATCAGGGACATCACCATGCCCAGTGACTGAGCCCAGTCAGGCAGTGCGGTGTAGTGCAGGTGGTGCGGACCGGCCCAGATATAGAGGGAGATCAGCGCCCAGAAGTGGACGATGGAGAGGCGATAGGAGTAAACCGGGCGACCGGCCTGCTTGGGCACGAAGTAGTACATCATCCCCAGGAAGCCAGCGGTCAGCAGGAAGCCTACCGCGTTGTGGCCATACCACCACTGCACCATGGCGTCCATGGCGCCGGAGTACATGGAGTAGGACTTCATGCCGGAGAGCGGCACTTCCATGTTGTTGACAATGTGCAGCACCGCAACGGTGATGATGAAGGCGCCGAAGAACCAGTTGGCCACATAGATGTGGGAGGTGGTGCGCTTCATCAGGGTGCCGAAGAAGACGATGGCATAGGCGACCCATACCACAGTGATGGCGATATCAATCGGCCACTCCAGCTCGGCATACTCTTTGGCGGAGGTGTAACCCAGCGGCAGAGAGATGGCGGCAGAGAGGATGATTGCTTGCCAGCCCCAGAAGACGAAGGTTGCCAGCGGGCCACCAAACAGTCTGGTTTGACAGGTGCGCTGCACCACGTAAAACGAGGTGGCCATCAGTGCACTGACGCCGAAGGCGAAGATCACTGCGTTGGTATGGAGGGGCCGCAGACGACTGTAAGTCAGCCACGGGGTCTCGAAGTTGAGGGCAGGCCAGATCAACTGGGCTGCGATCAGTACGCCAACCGACATGCCGACAATTCCCCAGACAATCGTCATGACGGTAAACTGGCGAACAACGGTGTAGTTGTACTCAGGATGGTTAGTTGTATGGCTCATCGTTATATTCCGCTTCCGATGCTGCTGTTGTTTGGTTTTGTATCCGGAGGACCGGACTGGCTTCATCAGCCACCGCCGACCAGTTGTTAACATCTGTTAACGAAAGGAAAAGCAAAAGATGGCTAAATGAAAACTGCATGGGAATGATACTGAAGTGACAGGTAAAATAACAGTATAAACAGTGATATATTTGGCTCCGTCCGGTCTCGATATGGCAGTTTTTTTACCTTGTTCGAGATCACAAAAAACTATTTTAATTGCATCTTAATCGGGCTGTTTTTGATGAAAGAGAGACTTACCGCACGTAAAGTTTTGCACCTCGTACTGGTATTGGCGCTGTTATTGGCGCTGATGGCCTATCGCACCTGGTTTTCGGCCGATAACAGCGTCTCTGCTGACCAGAAAAAAGATCAGATTTGTGATCTTTCCCACACCCCTTGCAGCGCGCTGATTGGTGACAAGCCACTGACGGTCGCCATCAAGGAATTACCGCTGCGCGCTGAACATGACTTTGCCATCGCTATTACCGGCGGCGATCCGGCCATCAAACCGGTGAAAGCGACACTCGAAGGCAAAGATATGTTTATGGGCACCATTCCGGTGAGCTTTGAAGAAATAGACGGACAGTGGCAGGGGGTGACACAGGTGGGGAGCTGTACATCACCCGTCATGATCTGGTTGTTAAATATCGAGTGGAGTAATGGTCAACGCCAGCAATTGGCGCTTTCCGTTGCCCGGGAATAACGGCGCAAGAGGTGGGGAGTGGAAAAAATATTTGAAATTTCCCGGCCAGGCGTTACCTTCCCCAAACCATCAGGGAGTGAAGTTCATTTAATCATGATTGAAAAACAACCGTTTTATCGCACCCTCAACCAGCAGGCCAAGGCGCTGCTGGAGGGGGAAACCGATCTGATTGCCAATCTGGCCAACCTCTCCGCACTGCTTAATCAGGAGCTGGAGGAGATCAACTGGGTCGGTTTTTATCTGTTGCAGGGCGAGACCCTGGTATTGGGGCCATTTCAGGGCAAACCGGCCTGCGTGCGGATCCCGGTCGGCCGCGGGGTGTGTGGTACGGCAGTGGCAGAGGGGAGAACCCAGCTCATTGACGATGTCCACCAGTTCGACGGTCACATCGCTTGCGATGGCGCGAGCAACTCGGAAATCGTG
The DNA here is from genome assembly GCF_040908375.1 of Aeromonas sp. R2-3. Taxonomy (NCBI): domain Bacteria; kingdom Pseudomonadati; phylum Pseudomonadota; class Gammaproteobacteria; order Aeromonadales; family Aeromonadaceae; genus Aeromonas; species Aeromonas sp. R2-3. Next base: position 262,228 of record NZ_JBFODP010000032.1, read on the forward strand.
ATCCCGGTGCGCCGTGGTGGCGAGATCATCGGGGTGCTCGATATCGACAGTCCGATTTTTAACCGTTTCGACCAGCAAGACCGGATTGGCCTCGAAGAAACGGTGCAAATTTTGGAAAGCATGCTCTAAGTCATTGCTAGATGGTTCGCAAAAGGCCCCAAGCTCTCTATAATGGGGCCTTTGTTGTGCTCGGGACGTGCCCGTGCGTTTATATGAAAGCCAAGGTTATACATGGAAAACACTGAGAAGCTGAAGAACAGTAAAGAGATCGTTGCCTACCTGGTCGAGAAATTCCCGGCCTGCTTCGTTGCTGAAGGAGAGGCCAAGCCGCTCAAGATTGGCATCTTCCAGGATTTGGCCGAGCGTCTTGCTGACGATGCCAGAGTCTCCAAGACCATGCTGCGTTCCGCACTGCGTCAATACACCTCCAGCTGGCGCTACCTGCACGGTCTCAAAGCTGGCCAGGCTCGCGTTGATCTGGATGGCAACCCGGGCGAGCTGCTGACCGAAGAGCACATCGAGCACGCCAAGCAAGCTCTGAAAGAGAGCAAAGAGCGCGTATTCGCCAGCCGTCGTACCAATACCAAAGAGAAGGATGAGAAGGCCAAGAAGCCCCGTCGTCCTGCTGTGCGCAAAACCGAGAAGGCTGATGTAGCTGCCAAGCCAAAAGCTGCCGCCAAGGCACCGGTCGCTGACGCTCCGCTGGTTAAAGTGGATGCCGCTACGCTGAAAGTGGGCCAGGATGTGCGCGTCGTTATGGGTAAATTCCCGGTTCCGGCAACCATCAAGGAAGTAACCAAGGACGATGTACAGGTCCAACTGCAGACCGGCATGATGGTGCGGGTCAAATCAGAGCACTTGGTTCTCTAAGGAGACAAATGTTGAAGCATGGCGTAATTCGTTTTTCCCTCGTTGCCTGTAGCCTGGCGCTTGCCGGGCTTGCACAGGCCATCGAGCCGGTGCTCAAGGAGAGTGATTTGCCTGTGTTGGCTCAAGAGAGCCAACATGCTACGGCCAGCAAGCGAATTACCAATCTGTTTACCCGCTCGCACTACAAACAGTTCAAGCTGGACGATGCCTTTTCCTCCGTGATTTTCGATAAATATCTGGAGAATCTGGACTACAGCCGCAACCTGTTTTTGGCCTCTGATATCAGCCGTTTTGAAAAGTACCGTAACGGTTTTGACACCGACCTCGAAAGAGGCCGTCTGGCTCCCGCCTACGAGATGTTCAACCTGAGTCAGCAGCGGCGTTATGAGCGGTTCGAATACGCCCTCAAACTGCTTGATACTCCTTTCGATTTTACCCAGACCGACAACTATGTGTTTGATCGGGAAGGGGCGGCTTGGCCCAAAGATGAAGCAGAGCTCAACGAGCTGTGGCGTCAGCGGGTCAAGTTCGATGCCCTGAGTCTCAAGCTCAGCGGCAAGGAGTGGCCCGAGATCAAGGAGCTGCTTGGCAAGCGTTACAACAACGCTATCAAGCGGATGTCCCAGACCGAGAGCGAAGATGTCTTCCAGCTCTTCATGAACTCCTTCGCTCGCGCCATCGAACCGCACACCAGTTACCTCTCACCGCGCAGTGCCGATCGTTTCAACACCGAGATGAACCTCTCGCTGGAGGGGATTGGTGCCGTGTTGCAGGCGGAAGATGACTTTACCGTCATCCGTTCTCTGGTGCCTGGTGGCCCGGCAGCCAAATCCAACCACCTCAAACCCGATGACAAGATCACCGGGGTGGGGCAGGAAGATGGCAAGATTGTCGATGTGATCGGCTGGCGTCTTGATGACGTGGTCGAGCTCATCAAGGGGCCCAAGGGGAGCAAGGTCAAGCTGGAGATCCAGCGCGGCAAGGGCGCAACTGCCAAGACCGAGCAGATCGAGCTGACCCGCGACAAGGTGCGCCTTGAAGACCGGGCGGCCAAGTCCAAGGTGATTAACGCCGAAGGCAAGAAGATTGGCGTCATCGAGATCCCGAGTTTCTACGTCAATCTGCATGACGACGTGATCAAGGAGCTCTCCAGCCTGAACAAGAAGAAGATCGATGGTCTGATCATCGATCTGCGCGGTAACGGCGGCGGCGCCCTGACCGAAGCTTCTGCCCTCAGCGGTCTCTTCTTTGCCAGCGGTCCCGTGGTGCAAATTCGTGATCACATGGGCCGTATCACGGTCAATGGCGATGACGATGGCAACGTCTACTACGGCGGCCCGATGTCGGTGATGATCGACCGCTACAGTGCCTCGGCCTCCGAGATCTTCGCTGCCGCCATGCAGGATTATGGCCGTGCGTTGATTCTGGGTGAAAACTCGTTTGGCAAGGGGACGGTGCAGCAGCATCGCAGCCTAGCCAAGGTCTATGACTTCTACGAGCAGCCGCTGGGTCACGTGCAGTACACCATCGCCAAGTTCTACCGGATCGACGGTGGCAGCACCCAGAACAAGGGCGTTGCGCCGGATATCAGCTTCCCGACACCGGTTGCTCCGGAAGAGACGGGCGAAAGCCGTGAGTTCAATGCGTTGCCGTGGGACAAGATTGCCTCCGCCAACTACGAGAAACTCGGCAACTTCGCCAGCGTACTGCCCAAGTTGCAGGCGGCGCACGATGCCCGGATCGCCAAGGATCCCGAGTTTGCCTATGTGATGCAGGACATCGCCGACTACAAGGAGGAGAAAGACAAGAAGTCGGTCTCCCTCAACGAGGCGGAGCGTGTTGCAGAGCAGGCGAAACAGGATGAGAAAGCGCTCAAACGTACCAACGAGCGTCTGGCACGTCTTGGCAAGCCGGCGGTGAAGAGTCTGGATGAGCTGCCCGCTGATTTTGAAGCGCCCGATGAGTATCTCATCGAAGCGGCCAATATCACGGCGGATCTGGTCAAGGTCAGCAAACGCAGCTGACAAGGCGACCTCCAATGCACAAGGGCGACTGCGGTCGCCCTTTCTTTTTGTCTGGCGTATCTGACGTAATGCAAATTGTTTGACCCCGCCAGTTGGTTGTGACAGCCTCTTTCTCGCCTTTAACAAGCGTGGAAGCAGACAATAATGACCGATCACTCCCAGGCCATGACGGCCAAATATCGCCAGGATTATCAGGCGCCGCTCTACTGGATCGACACCATCGACCTCGATTTCCAACTGCAGGAGCCGCTGACCCAGGTCACCGCCATCACCCGTATTCGTCGCAACGGCGAGCACAATGCGCCGCTCGTCCTCGATGGTGAACAGCTGACTCTCAAGAGCGTTGCCATTGATGGCATTCCCTGTGACCACTACGAGCAAGGCGAGAGCAGTCTGACCCTGTTCAACCTGCCGGCCGAATGTGTGCTGACCATTGTCACCCTGCTGGATCCGGCCGCCAACACCGCGCTGGAAGGGCTTTACAAGTCTGGCGATGCCTACTGTACCCAGTGTGAAGCGGAGGGCTTTCGCCGCATTACCTATTATCTGGACCGCCCCGACATTCTGGCGCGCTACAGCACCCGCATTACCGCCGACAAGTCCCAGTTCCCCTTCCTGCTCTCCAATGGCAACAAGGTCGACAGTGGTGATCTGGATGGCGGCCGTCACTTCGTGCAGTGGCAGGATCCTTTCCCCAAACCCAGCTACCTATTTGCGCTGGTGGCCGGTGATTTCGATGTGGAGCGCAGCCACTACACCACCAAGAGCGGTCGCAAGGTGGCCCTCGAGATCTTCGTCGACAAGGGCAACCTCGATCGCGCCGGTTTTGCCATGGAGAGCCTCATCAACTCCATGCGCTGGGACGAGCAGCGTTTTGGCCTCGAGTATGATCTCGACATCTACATGATCGTCGCAGTGGACTTCTTCAACATGGGCGCCATGGAGAACAAGGGGCTCAACATCTTCAACTCCAAGTTCGTGCTGGCCAATCCGGCCACCGCCACTGACAGCGACTACCACGGTATCGAACGGGTGATCGGTCACGAATATTTTCACAACTGGACCGGTAACCGAGTCACCTGTCGAGACTGGTTCCAGCTCAGCCTGAAAGAGGGGCTGACGGTATTCCGGGATCAGGAGTTCTCCTCCGACCTGGGCTCCCGTGGCGTCAACCGCATCAACAACGTGCGTACCGTCCGCGGCCCGCAGTTTGCCGAAGATGCCGGCCCCATGGCACACCCGATCCGCCCGGATGTGGTGATCGAGATGAACAACTTCTACACCCTGACCGTTTATGAAAAAGGGTCGGAAGTGATCCGCATGATGCACACCCTGCTGGGGGAAGATGCCTTCCAGGCCGGTATGCGTCTCTACTTCGATCGTCACGACGGCTCGGCCGCCACCTGCGACGATTTTGTGCAGGCGATGGAGGATGCTTCCGGTGTCGATCTTGGCCGTTTCCGCCGCTGGTACAGCCAGTCAGGCACCCCCGAGCTGACCGTGACCGACGAGTACGATGCCGCCAGCGGTGTTTACCGTCTGCATGTGAGCCAGCACACCCCGCCGACTCAGGATCAGCCGCAAAAGCTGCCGCTGCATATCCCCCTCGATATCGAACTCTATGACGAGCAGGGTGCCGTCATTGCGCTGCAATATCAGGGCAAGGCCATCGGCAACGTGCTCGACGTGCTGGAAGCGGAGCAGACCTTCGAATTCGATCGGGTGCCGGTCAAGCCGGTTCCCTCCCTGCTGCGGGACTTCTCTGCGCCGGTCAAGCTGCACTATGACTACAGCGACGAAGCGCTCGCCTTTCTGATGCGCTTTGCCCGCAACGAGTTTGCCCGCTGGGATGCGGCCCAGATGCTGATCAACAAAGCGGTCATCGACGGGGTGGCGCGGGTCCAGCACGGGCAGGGGGTTGAGCTCTCCCAAACCCTGTTGGCCGCCTTCGTCGCTATTCTGGACGACAGCGATCTCGATTTGGCCCTCAAGGCGGAGATCCTCGCGCTGCCCGGTGAAGCGACCCTGGCCGAGCTGTTCGAGGTGGCCGATATCGATGCCATCCATCAGGTGCGCGACGCGATCCACACCCGTCTTGCCGAGGCCTTTGGTGCGCGCTTGGCGGCGACCTATCAGAGTCTGCGTCTGAACGGTTATCAGGTGGTGCACGCTGATATGGCCAAGCGTGCCCTCAAAGGGGTAGTGCTCGGCTATCTGGCGGCGCTGGATGCGGAGCATGCCGATGCGCTGGTGCGCGAGCAGTATGCAACTGCCGACAACATGACCGACACCTTGGCGGCACTGCAGGTAGCCAACGGCTATCTGTTGCCATGCCGCGCCGCGCTGCTGGCCGATTTCGAGGGCAAGTGGGCCAAGGATGGACTGGTGCTGGACAACTGGCTGCGGCTGATTGGCAGCAAACCGGCTGCCGATGTGCTGAGTGAAGTGAAACAGGCGATGAGTCACCCCACTTTCAGCATTCGCAACCCGAACCGGCTGCGGGCGCTGATCGGCAGTTTCGCCATGAGCAATCAGGTGCAGTTCCATGCGGTGGATGGCAGCGGTTACCGCTTCCTGACCGATCTGCTGATCGAGCTCAACGAGGTCAATCCGCAGGTGGCCTCCCGCCTCATTACCCCGCTTATCCAGTTCAAGCGACTGGATGAAACACGCAAGGCCCTGATCCGCGCCGAGCTGACCCGTCTTGCCAACCTTGAGGGGCTGGCACGGGATCTGTTCGAGAAGGTCAGCAAGGCGCTGCAGCAGTAAGTGTCGACGGGGCAGGGGCGTGAATGCGCCTGCCCCCATTGTGTGATTTGTCGTGTGATCAGGAGCAAGCGTGAAGCAGTTTACTTTTCGGCTCTCATTGAGCAGTGACGAGGTGATGCTGATGTATCAGGGCCATGCCAGACGGCTGGTGGTGCGCAGCGAACAGGGATTGACCCTGGAGCTTGGCATAGAAAAAATACGGCCCTTTGTCGCCATCAATGGTGTGCATGGCTATTTTCGGCTGAAAACCCAGGACGATTACCGCTTTATCAGCCTCGAACGCATAAATTAACAAAAATCGAACAGATTACCGACTGTTTATCTGCTTTGCGTCACTATCTATCCGGTAAACTGGCACAAAGGTAGTGGGAATTTCTGTATTTTTGGTTATTTGCAAAATTTCTCACAGTTTAAGCCGTGATCTGCACCTTGTTTTTAACATCTCGTTAGCACCTTTCCTCGCCTTCCCTTATCCAAGCCATTACACTTCGCAACAACTCTGCACCAGCGGGTAACCAGGGTGGTTGCCTCTGCGTCGGTGGTTAATGTCGTCCGATAAGGAATATAAAAATGGCATTGAAAGACGCCCCTACCTCAGTTCTGCTCGAAAACGTTCTCAGCTTGATCCATCAGAAGTTGCCCAAAAACAGCGCCTCTCTGGTCGAGCGCTTCGTTGCCAAGTTCTACGGCAACATGGCGAGCTCCGATCTGCACGACCGCAATGACAGCGATCTCTATGGCGCGGCCCTGAGCCTGTGGAATGCCCTCAATCAGCGCAGCGGTATCGATCCCTACATCCGGGTCTACAATCCCGAGCTGACCCGTCACGGCTGGCAATCGCCCCATACCATCGTCGAGGTGATCCTGCAGGACTCCCCCTTCCTGGTGGACTCCATCCGGATGGCGCTTAAACGGCTCAATATCACCGCCCACATGATGCTGCACCAACCGCTGCACCTCATTCGTGGAGCGGATGGCAAGATTGACGCCATTCTGGAGCTCGACAACACCGACGGGCAGACCTCGGTTGAAACAGCATTCCTTATCGAGATCGATCACCTCACCAGCGAGGAGCAGATGGCCGCGCTGGCTACCGAGCTCAACTCGGTGGCCGGGGAAGTGGCGCTGGCAGTCGGCGACTGGCAGCCCATGCTGGCCAAGCTCAATGAGATCATTGACGAACTGCCCAAGCGCAAGCACCCGGTCAGCAAGGAGGAGGTGGCCTCCTGCGTTGCCTTCCTCAAATGGGTGGCTGCCCACAACTTCACCCTGATGGGCTATCGCCGTTACGACGTCAAGGCTGTGGAGGGGGATCACGAGATCCTGCCGCAGGCGAGCTCCAGCCTGGGGCTGATGAAAAACTCCATCAAGGAGGTGGGTCAGCGCCTTGGCAACATGCCAGCCAGCGCCCGTCACGCCGCCCTGAGTTCTGACCTGCTGATCCTCACCAAATCCAACAGCAAGTCCCGGGTGCACCGTCCGGCCTATGTGGATTACATCGGCATTAAGCGCTTTGACGAGCATGGCAAGGTGATCGGGGAAGATCGCTTCATCGGTCTCTACGCATCTTCCATCTACAACACCAGCGCGACCCAGATCCCGCTCATCAGCCATCGTCTCGAGCGCATCATGGCCGCCTCCGGTCACGAGAAGGGCTCACACGCCTACAAGGCGCTGCTGAACGTGCTGGAAACCTATCCCCGTGACGAGCTGATCCAGGCCCGTGAAGAGGAGCTGCTGGCTACCGGCCTTGGGGTGCTGGAGATGCAGGAGCGGGACATGCTACGGCTGTTCGTGCGCCGCGATGTGTACGGCCGTTTCTTCTCCTGCATGGTCTATGTCACCAAGGAGCGCTACAACACGGCGCTGCGGATCAAAACCCAGCAAATTTTGCAGAAATATTTTGGCAGCAACGAAGAGGTGGAATTCAACGTCTACTTCACCGAAGGCGTGCTGGCGCGGACCCACTACATAGTGCGGGTCAACAACAACAACGTGGATGTGGATGTGAACGAAGTACAGAACAACCTGATTGAAGCGGCCCGCAGCTGGGACGACAGACTCGACTCCGTGCTGCTTTCCCATTATGGCGAGGCCCGTGGTAACGAGCTGCGCCGCCGTTTCAGCACCGCCTTCCCCCGTGCTTACAAGGAAGATGTGCTGCCGGGCTCGGCCGTGGCCGACATCATGGCGCTCGATAACCTGAGCGAAGCCGAGCCACTCGGCATGCTGTTCTACCGCGCGCAGGAGGAGGAGAACGACCGTCGGGTACGGCTCAAGCTGTTCCACCGCACCGAACCCATTCACCTCTCCGATGTGTTGCCGATGCTGGAGAACATGGGACTGCGGGTGATCGGCGAGACCCCGTACCAGGTTCGTACTCCAGGGGGCGATCTGTTCTGGATCCTCGACTTCTCCATGCTGCTGCATGGCGAGCAGCCCTTTGATCTGGCCCAGAGCCAGCAGCGCTTCCAGCAGGCGTTTGCCGCCATCTGGAACAAGCAGCTGGAAGATGACGGCTTCAACCGGCTGGTATTGGGGGCGGGACTTACCGGCCGTCAGGTGTCGGTGCTGCGCGCCTATGCCAAATACATGCGCCAGACCGGCGTCTCCTTCAGCCAGTCCTATATCGAAGAGACCCTGACCCGTTACCCTGATATCGCCCAGCTGCTGTTTACCCTGTTCGAGCAGCGCCTCGACCCGGCTGGCAAGCAGGATGCCAAAGCAGAAGCCAAGTTGCACGAGGAGCTTGCCGCCAAGCTGGATCAGGTGGCCAACCTGGACGACGATCGCATCATTCGCCGCTATGTGGAGATGATCGACGCCACCCTGCGCACCAACTACTACCAGCTGGACAAGGCGGGCAACATCAAGCCCTACATCTCCTTCAAACTGGCTCCCTCCAGCATCACCGACATGCCGCTGCCGCTGCCGAAATTCGAGATCTTCGTCTATTCGCCGCGGGTGGAAGGGGTGCATCTGCGCTGGGGCAAGGTCGCTCGTGGCGGTCTGCGCTGGTCCGATCGCAAGGAGGACTTCCGTACCGAAGTGCTGGGTCTGGTGAAAGCCCAGCAGGTGAAGAACACCGTCATCGTGCCGGTGGGGGCCAAGGGCGGCTTCTACTGCAAACAGATGCCGGTGGGGGCAACCCGCGCCGTCATTCAGGAGGAGGGCAAGGCCTGTTATCGTCTGTTTATTCGCGGTCTGCTCGATGTGACTGACAACATCATCGGCGGCGAGGTGATCCCGCCGACATCCGTGGTGCGTCACGACGAGGATGACTACTACCTGGTGGTCGCCGCCGACAAGGGCACGGCGACCTTCTCCGACATCGCCAACGAAATAAGCCTCGAATACGGCCACTGGCTCGGCGATGCGTTCGCCTCCGGCGGCTCGGTCGGTTACGACCACAAGAAGATGGGCATCACCGCCCGTGGTGCCTGGGAGTCGGTCAAGCGGCATTTTCGTGAAATTGGCGTCAACTGCCAGACCACCGATTTTACCTGCGTCGGGATTGGGGACATGGCGGGGGACGTGTTCGGCAACGGCATGCTGCTCTCCGAGCACACCCGGCTGGTGGGTGCGTTCAACCACATGCACATCTTCGTTGACCCGACCCCGGATGCGGCCAAGAGCTTTGTCGAGCGCCAGCGTCTGTTCGATTTGCCGGGCTCCAGCTGGGATGACTACAACCGCGAGCTGATATCACAAGGGGGCGGCATCTTCCTGCGCTCGGCCAAGTCCATCAAGCTGAGCCCGGAAATGCAGACCCTGCTCGGCACCGACAAGACCAGCATGGCGCCGAACGAGCTGATCAAGTCACTGCTTTGCCTCAATGTCGACCTTCTGTGGAACGGCGGCATCGGCACCTACGTGAAGAGCGCTCGCGAGAGCGATGGGGAAGTGGGCGATCGCAGCAATGACGCATTGCGGGTCAATGGTCGCGATTTGCGGGCCCGCATCGTGGGCGAGGGGGGGAACCTCGGCTTCACCCAGCTCGGTCGGGTGGAGTACGCCAGTCAGGGCGGTCGCATCAACACCGATTTTACCGACAACGTGGGCGGGGTGGATTGCTCCGATAACGAGGTGAACATCAAGATCCTGCTCAACCAATTGGTGGCGGCAGGGGATCTGACCCTCAAGCAGCGTAACCAGATGCTGTATGAGATGACCGACGACGTGGCGCAGATCGTGATCACCAACGCCTATCGCCAGTCCCAGTCCATATCGGTCACCAGCTTCCGCGGCTCTGAACAACTGAAAGAGCAGCAGCGCTTTATTCAGGGGCTGGAGCGGGAAGGCAAGCTCGACCGTGCGTTGGAGTTCCTGCCATCCGATGAGGAGCTTTCCGAGCGGATGGCGGCAGGGCAGGGACTGACCCGCCCCGAACTGGCGGTGCTGGTGGCTTACGGCAAGATGGTGCTGAAAGAGCAGCTGAACTGCCCGGAAGTGACCGACGAGCCCTTCCTCGCCAACATGCTGGTCACCAGCTTCCCGGCCAAGGTGCAGCAGCAGTTTGGTGCCCAGCTGGCCGATCACCCGCTACGCGGCGAGATCATCGCTACCCGTGTGGCCAACATGTTGGTCAATGACATGGGGCTCAACTTCGCCAGCCGGATGAAGGACGAGACCGGTGCCTCGGTCGCCGAAGTGGCCTGCTGCTTTGCCATGGCTCGCGAAGTGTTTGGTATGAACCAGCTGTGGCGTGATATCGAAGGGTGCGACAACCTGGTTGATGCCCAGACTCAGCTCGAGCTGATGTTCTACAGCCGCCGCATTGTGCGCCGAGCCACCCGCTGGTTCCTGCGTGCCCGCAATCGCAGCTGGAGTATCAGCGAGAACATCGTCTTCTTCCGTCCGGCGTTCGAGACCTTAGGGAAGCACCTCTACGAGGTGATGGATGAGAGCGAAGTGGCCGAGCATCGTCAGGCTGTTGCCAAGTGGATGGAGAAACAGGTGCCGGAGGCCATTGCCCGTCAGGTCGCCCATATGAGCAGCCTCTTCTCCAGCCTGGATCTGGCGCAGATTGCCGCGGAGCACAAGACCGATATCCTGCGCGCCGCCAATGTTTACTATCGCCTCGGAGCCAAACTGGATCTGCACTGGTTCCTCGACCAGATTAACCATCAGCCGGTCGGCAACCACTGGCAGGCGATGGCGCGTGCCTCTTTCCGCGAAGATCTTGACTGGCAGCAACGCAGTCTCACTTCTGTGGTACTGGAAGGGTGCAAAGATCAGGGAGAATGCGCTACCATACTGGCCGACTGGATTTCGGAGCATGAGCAACTCTTGTCCCGTTGGACCCACATGTTGGCCGACTTCAAGACCACCAGTACCCACGAGTTCGCCAAGTTCTCGGTGGCCTTGCGTGAGTTGAACCTGCTCCAGTTGAATTGTCGGGCACTTTAATTGCCAGATTAAGGCATGACACCGACATTACACCCAAAGCCCCGGCCAGTTGCCGGGGCTTTCTTTAAGGAGCAAAGATGTTGTACCCCATCGCCAGGCATTTCCTGTTCAAGCTCAATCCGGAACAGGCTCACGATCTCTCCATGAAATATTTGCCCCGCCTTCTCGGTACGCCACTCGATTGTTTCTTCCGCCAGAATTTGCCGAAACGCCCCGTCACTGTCATGGGGCTTTCTTTTGCCAATCCGGTGGGATTGGCGGCCGGTCTGGATAAAGATGGTGAGTGCATTGACGCGCTGGGCGCCATGGGATTTGGCTTTATCGAAGTTGGTACCGTCACCCCCAGACCCCAGAGCGGCAATTACAAGCCGCGCCTGTTCCGGATTATTCCGGCAGAGGGGATCATCAACCGGATGGGATTCAACAACAAGGGGGTTGATCATCTGGTGGCCAAGGTAAAAGAGGCCAAATATCAGGGGGTCATCGGCATTAATATCGGCAAAAACAAAGACACTCCCATCGAACAGGGCAAGGATGATTACCTGATCTGCATGGACAAGGTTTATGATCATGCCGGTTATATTGCCGTCAATATCTCTTCCCCCAACACCCCGGGTTTGCGTTCGCTGCAATATGGCGAGGCGCTGGATGAATTGCTGGCAGCCCTCAAGGTGCGTCAGCAAGAGCTGGCCGCCCAATATAAAAAGTATGTGCCGCTGGCGGTTAAAATTGCCCCGGATTTAAGCCTTGAAGAAATAGATCAGGTGGCCGCTTCGTTGGTACGGAATGGTATTGATGGGGTTATTGCCACCAATACCACCCTCGAGCGCGAGATGATTTATGACATGCCCCACGCCGGTGAAGCGGGTGGCCTGAGTGGTCGTCCGCTGCAGCATAAGAGTACCGAGGTGATCCGTCATCTGGCCAAGGCGCTCAATGGTGCTCTGCCAATTATCGGGGTGGGTGGTATTGATAGTGCCATGGCCGCCCGTGAAAAATTGGCCGCCGGTGCCAGTCTGGTACAAATTTATAGCGGCTTTATTTATAAAGGGCCGGGGTTGGTCAAAGAGATTGTGACCAATATTTAAGAAATAGATGGCGGAGCCCTTTATTTGACGTTGCTGATTTCCTGCATATGGAATAAAGTCAACTGGTAATTATCAAGTAAGGGCTCCAACATGTTTATCCAACCGACCGATAGCTGGCAATGGCACTATGATGCCCAGAGTGACCGTCTGATGTTGGACCTGTCTGATAACATGTTATTTGCGACCGAGTATAAAGGGCGGCAATTGGTGCCCAGCTCGTTTACGACCCAACCTTTTTGTGTCGATGATGCCGCCCTCTATTATCAGTTGATGGATAAAGCAGCCGAACTTGAGTGGAGTATTCCGCATCAGGTTCAGTTGGTGCTTAATGCCATCGCGGTCAGTCGTTTTTATAAACCTTTGATGCCGCAAAGCTGGTTTTTTAGTGAACAGCATCCGCAAGTGATCCCGCAAAACGGTGATCTGGTCCTGATGAATACACCCCATGGTAACGGCGAATTTATGGTCATTGAGGCAGGGGATCAGGCCAGCGTCTGTTTGAACCTCACAGCCGATCTGGTATTGACCACCAGTAAAACTCTGCCACGTTTCGGGGTGATCAAGGTGATGAATAACCGGATGAAACCGCGTATTACCGTGACCGAGCAATATCGTCAGGTCAGTTGATATATTTTCATCAATTGTTTTATCTCTGTGATTACACGGTTGCCTGTTTTTACTGTGGTCATCTCAATAGCGCCTCGTTTCTGATACTTCATTGATCCGCGAACATCTTGCCCATTCTCATTGATCTTCATGGTTGTGATCCAGCCTATCTTGAGGCTTATTACACTCACTTGCACCTTGTGTTCTGACCCACGCAGTATCTTGGCTTTCCGTGCTGCAAGCATGGCGTCTCATTCTTGTTTCGTTCTGCTTGCGTAGTGCCTCCACCTCAGTATCAACACATCACTCACTGAAGCGATTTGCTTCATACGACATTTTATGCTTGAAACGAGAGCTATTCTCACTTACATTTTGTTATAACATAACAAAATGGGGTTGCCATGAAGCCTCATATTCACCCGGATTATCGTTTGGTGCTGTTCCATGACACGGCGGCAGATGCCTTTTTCCTGGTCGGTTCAACCATCAAGAGGGATCGCCGCTATACGTGGCAAGACGGGAAGGAGTATCCCTATGTGTCGCTCGATGTTTCCAGTCAGTCGCACTCGTTTTATACCGGCAAGCAGAAGCAGGTTTCTAGTGAGGGGAGTGTGGCCCGTTTCAACAAGCGCTTTGGCGCATTTTCAAGCAAGAAGGAGTCCTGAATGCAGGTTGTCTGTTCACTCAAATCCGCACGGGCGCGTCATCCCGATTGTCAGTTGGTACGCCGCCGCGGCAAATTGTTCGTGATTTGCAAAAGCAATCCCCGTTTCAAGGCTCGTATGAAGTGATCCGCTAAATGATGTTTGGCCTCATGATCTCGCCATCGGGTAGTCATGGGGTCTTTTACCTTTATCGCCCCCTATCAATCTGTTTCCATCCTGCTGTTTGCGCCGACTTTTGCATGCTCCAGCCCGCCTGATGAGGTATAATGCGGCACTATTTTTATGGGTTCCCCGTGAGCGTGATGAAAGAATTTTTTGCAACCTGCCCCAAGGGGCTGGAAAACCTGTTGGCCGATGAGCTGACCACCCTGGGCGCAGAGCAGGTCCGTGAGACCGTGGCTGGCGTCCACTTCAAAGGCGAACTGGCGATTGGCTATAAGGCCTGCCTGTGGAGCCGTTTTGCCTCCCGCATCGTGCTGGTGCTCTCCGAATTCCAGATGAACGACGATCTGGATCTCTATCTGGGCGCCCACACCATTCCCTGGGAAGAGCACTTCTCCGGTACCTCTACCATCGCGGTGGACTTTACCGGTACCAACCCCGCCATTCGCAATACCCAATATGGCGCGCTGAAGATCAAGGATGCCATCGTCGACCGCTTCACCAAGCGCGGTCACGTGCGTCCTGACGTGGACAAGAAGTCGCCGGATATTCGCATCATGGCGCACCTGGGCAAGGGCAAGGCCAATATCACGCTGGACTTGTCAGGCCCGGCGTTGCACCAGCGTTTCTATCGTCAAGGCACCGGTGAAGCACCCCTCAAAGAGAACCTGGCCTGCGCCATGATTGCCCGTAGTGGCTGGGCCGGTGAGCCCATGATGGACCCTATGTGCGGTTCCGGTACCTTGCTGATTGAAGCGGCCTTTATCGCCGCCGACATGGCGCCTGCGCTGCGCCGCGAGCGCTTCGGTTTCGATCGCTGGCTGCAGCACGATAGCGAGCTGTGGCAGAGCCTGATGATGGAAGCGCAAGTGCGTGCCAAACGCGGCATGCAACGTTGCGAAGTGAAGCTGTTTGGCTGTGATGCCGACCAGCGCGTGCTGCTCAAAGCTCGCGACAATGCCAAAGCGGCCGGTGTGGCCCATCTCATCACCTTCAAGCAGGCCGATGTCACCAAGCTGGAAAACCCGCTGCCGATGCCTGCCCCTGTTGAAGGGGAAGCAGGTCAAGGGGAGGCCCGCCAGGTCGGCATGCTTATCTCCAACCCGCCTTATGGCGAGCGTCTTGGCGAGTTCCCGGCCCTGCTGGAAGTGCATCAGGCGCTGGGCGATGCTCTGCGTCGCAGCTTCCAGGGTTGGAAAGTCTCCATTCTTTCTGCATCGCCCGAGCTGCTTAGCTGTCTGCGCCTGCGCGCCGACAAGCAATATCGCCTGTTCAACGGCGCCCTCGAGTGTCAGCTGCGCAATTATCAAATCGCACTGGACTCCGTGGCTTCCCAAAAAGAGGTGGCACAGGACTTTGCCAACCGTCTGCGCAAGAATCTGAAAACCCTCGAGAAGTGGGCCAACAAAGAGGGCATCGATTGCTATCGCATCTACGATGCCGACTTGCCGGAATACAACGCCGCCATCGACCGCTATCAGGACTATCTGGTGGTGCAGGAGTATGCCGCACCCAAAGACATTCCCGCTCAGAAGACTCGTCAGCGTCTGCTCGACATGGTTCAGGCCGCCATCAAGGTGACCGGCATGGATGGCGAGAAGGTGATCCTGAAGGTGCGTGAGCGTCAGGAAGGCAAGCAGCAGTATCAGAAGCTCTCCGAAGAGCAGCACCGGATGGAAGTGCAGGAGTACGGTGCCCGCCTGTGGGTCAACCTCTACGACTATCTGGATACCGGCCTATTCCTCGACCATCGTCAGACTCGCCGCATGCTGGGTCAGATGGCGAAGGGCAAGCGCTTCCTGAACCTGTTTGCCTATACCGGCAGTGCCACCGTGCACGCAGGTCTTGGCGGTGCCAGCGAAACCACCACAGTGGACATGTCCCACACCTACCTGAACTGGGCGCAGGACAACATGCGTCTCAACTCGCTGGTGGGCCGTCAGCACAAGTTTGTCCAGGCTGACTGCCTGAAGTGGTTGTCTGAAGCTGATGATCAGTACGACCTCATCTTCATCGATCCGCCCACCTTCTCCAACTCCAAGCGGATGGACGAGAGCTTCGACGTACAGCGCGATCACCTGCTGCTGATGCAGCACCTGAAGCGTCTGCTGGCGGCCGATGGCACTCTGGTCTTCTCCAACAACAAGCGTCACTTCAAGATGGATCTTGCCGGTCTCGAGGCCACTGGTCTCAAGGCCCAGAACATCACCCAGAAGACGCGACCGAAGGATTTCGAGCGCAACCAGCACATCCACAACTGCTGGATCATCACCCATGCGCCGGAGCAAGGCGAGGCGTGATGCTGACCCTGTTTCATACCGACGGTTGCCACCTGTGCGAGCAGGCCTGGGCGCTGGTGGAGGAGGCAGGTCTTGCCGCCGCCACCTGCCAGTGCGACATCATGGACGATGAGCAGTGGTTGGCAGCCTATCGGGTGCGCATTCCGGTGCTGCGTGACGAAGCAGGCCGCGAGCTCGGTTGGCCCTTCACGCTGGCCGAGCTCAAAAGCTGGGCCGCCTGTCAGGGGTGAGAGTGATTTGACGATAAAACGGGGGCAGACCCAGTCTGCTGCCCGTTTTTTTCATATGAAATAAGGAACATACATGGCTCTTTTAACATTGCACGGCGCATGTCTGTCGTTCAGTGATTTCCCGCTGCTCGACAATGCCGAATTGACCATCGAGCGGGGCGAGCGCCTCTGTCTGGTTGGCCGCAACGGGGCGGGCAAGTCCACCCTGATGAAGGTCATTGCCAGCGAATTGCCGCTGGACGACGGGCGTCTGGTGTTGCAACAAGATTTGAAAGTGACCCGCCTTGAGCAGGATCCTCCTGCTTCCAGCGAGCTGACGGTGTTTGACTATGCCGCCGAAGGGCTGGCAGGGGTGGGGGAACTGCTCAAGCAGTACCACCACATCTCCATGGAGCTGGCGAGCGATCCGTCAGACGCCAACATTCGCAAGATGAGCGAGTTGCAAGAGCAGCTCGATTATCAGAACGGCTGGCAGTTCGAGACCCGTATCAGTCAGGTGTTGACCCTGCTGGGGCTGGATCCCGATGTGACCCTCGACAGCCTCTCCGGTGGCTGGCTGCGCAAAGTGGCGCTGGCTCGCGCGCTGGCTTGCGATCCCGACTTGCTGCTGCTCGATGAGCCGACCAACCACCTGGATATCGAAGCCATCAACTGGCTGGAAGATTTCCTCAAGGATTTTCGCGGCGCTATCGTCTTTATCTCTCACGATCGGGAGTTCATCCACAAGCTGGCGACCCGGATCATCGATCTCGATCGCGGCGCCATCACCTCCTGGCCTGGTAACTACGACGAGTATCTGCAGGGGAAAGAGGAGTGGCTGCGGGTCGAAGAGCTGAAAAATGCAGAGTTCGACCGCAAGTTGGCGCAGGAAGAGGTGTGGGTGCGTCAGGGTATCAAGGCTCGCCGTACCCGTAACGAAGGCCGGGTGCGTGCCCTTGAGGCGATGCGGATGGAGCGCTCCCAGCGTCGCGAGTTGCAGGGCAAGGCCAAGCTGCAACTGGACGAGGTCAATCGCTCCGGCAAGCTGGTGTTCGAGACCGAAGGGCTGGGGCTGGACTTTGGCGATCGCACCCTGTTCAAGGGGCTCGATCTGCAAGTGCTGCGTGGCGACAAGATTGCGCTGGTCGGCCCCAATGGCTGCGGCAAATCGACCCTGATCAAGCTGTTGCTGGGGCAGCTTGAGCCGACCCGTGGCACCGTCAAGGGGGGCACCAATCTGGAGGTGGCCTACTTCGATCAGTACCGCGAGCAGCTCGATCCCGAGCAGACCGTGGTGGACAACGTCGGGGAGGGCAAGCAGGAGGTGATGGTGCGTGGCCGCTCCCGTCATATCCTCGGTTACCTGCAGGACTTCCTGTTCGAGCCCAAGCGGGCCCGTACGCCGGTCAAGGCGCTCTCCGGTGGCGAGAAGAACCGGCTGCTGCTGGCCAAGCTGTTCCTCAAGCCGAGCAACCTGCTGATCCTCGATGAACCGACCAACGATCTGGATGTGGAAACCCTGGAGCTGCTGGAAGAGCTGCTTTCCGACTACCCCGGCACCCTGCTGCTGGTCAGTCACGATCGTCGCTTCATCGACAACACAGTGACCGGCTGCTGGCTGTTTGAAGGGGATGGCCGCATCAGCGATTACGTGGGTGGTTACGCCGACATGATGGCGACCCGCGAACAGCAGAACGCTCAACAACAGGCTAAGAGTGCACCGGTCAAGGCGCCCGAGCCGGTCGTTGCCGCCTTGCCAGAAGCGCCGAAGAAAAGCAAGAAGCTCTCCTACAAGCTGCAGCTTGAACTGGAGGGGTTGCCTGCTCGTCTTGAGCAGCTGGAAGCCGAGCTGGATGCGCTGCAAAGCGAGATCAATCAGCCCGGGTTCTTCTCGCTGCCGGCAGATAAAACCCAGCCGAAACTCGATGCGCTCAATGCCGCTGAAGCTGCGCTGGAGCAGGCATTTGCTCGCTGGGAAGAGCTGGAAGGACTCAAAAATCAGGAGTAAGTTCCCTGTAATTAAAACTTAATCCAGTTCAGTGCCTTGTGTCACATAGCCCGGTTAGGGTGGAAGTTTTTGTTTGACCGAGTGCGCTCGCAGGAGTAAAGATGAAAGCGGCCGATGCAGAATTGGTCGCTTTTTTTGTTCCACGAAGAGGGTCGTAGATGATGAAGAGACAGAAGCGGGACCGTCTGGAAAGAGCTCGTGCTCGTGGTTATCAGGCTGGCGTGGTCGGCAAACAGAAAGAAGCGTGTCCGTATCAATGCCTGGATGCCCGAGGGCATTGGCTTGGTGGTTGGCGTGACGCCATGGAAGGGCGGGGCTCAGGCCTCTTCATGAAGTAGCAGGTACTTCATCACTCATTACAAAAGGAAAGGGGCCGTTGTGGCCCCTTTGCGTTAATGCTGTTTTACCACCAATCAGAGAGATCAGAATGCGGTGGTATCTTTGAACAGGCCCACTTTCAGGTCGGTGGCGCTGTAGATCGGACGGCCGTCAACTTCGACCACACCATCAGCAATCCCCATCACCAGCTTGCGGTTGATGACGCGCTTGAAGGTGATTTTGTAGGTCACTTTCTTGGCAGTCGGCAGGATCTGGCCGGTGAATTTCACTTCACCCACGCCCAGAGCACGACCCTTGCCGGGGCCACCTTTCCAGCCCAGGAAGAAGCCAACCAGCTGCCACATGGCGTCCAGACCGAGACAGCCAGGCATCACAGGATCACCCGGGAAGTGGCAATCGAAGAACCAGAGATCCGGAGTAATGTCGAGCTCAGCCAGGATCTCGCCCTTGCCGTGTTCGCCGCCGTTGTCATTGATCTTGACGATGCGATCCATCATCAACATGTTGGGGGCAGGCAGCTGACTGTTACCCTCACCAAACAGTTCGCCACGGCTGCAAGCCAGCAGCTCTTCACGGGTAAAAGAGTTCTTGCCCTGTTCGCACAGGGAAAGGCGGGCTTCCATGGTGGTATTGTCTACGGTCACGCGGTATTTCCTTCAAATGGGTCAAAGCCGGGCCAATTTAGCTTACAGTTGTTCGCTAAACAACTCCGATCACTTCATCAACGGCCAAACAGGCGCCCCAGCAGGGATTGCAGCAGTCCGACTTTGGCAGTGGAGCCGTTCAACTCGTCCAACCGCTCCTGAATACGGCCAAACAGGGTATCGGGCATATCAGGCTCACCGGCGACACAGCCAGTGAGCAACTCGATGGCCTCTTCCACATGATCCACCGGGTGGATGTGGAACTGGCCCGCTTCAACCGCTGCAATCACCTCGTCAGAGAGGTTCAATTGCTGAATGTTGGTGCCCGGCAAAATGATCCCTTGCTTGCCGGTGATGCCGTGGATTTTGCACACCCGGAAGAAGCCTTCAATCTTCTCGTTGACGCCACCAACGGCCTGCACATTGCCAAACTGATCGACCGCACCGGTCACGGCGAAGTGCTGATAGATAGGCTGGCGGGCGAGGGCAGAGAGCAGGGCACACAAGCCGGTCAGGGAGGCACTGTCACCATCAATTTCGTGGTAAGACTGCTCGAACACCAGATTCGCCGACAGGGGGGAGGGGTTCTCTGCACCAAATTTGTTGGAGAGATAGCCGTGGATAATCATCATCGCTTTGGCGTGGATATGACCAGCCAGCTCCGCTTTGCGCTCGATATCCGCCACATCGCCATCACCAAGGTGTACGGTCGCGGTGAGGCGCACCGGCTCACCAAAGTCATAGGGGTGACCGGATACCTGAATGACAGACAGGCCGTTGATCTGGCCAATCTCTTCGCCATCGGTTTGCAGCAGGATCTGGCCGTCGATAACACCCTGATCGGACTGCTCAACCAGATAGTTGAGGCGGTAATCCTGCTCCTCCAGTGCGCCGCGGATATGCTCGTCAGTGACCACATCAGATTCCAGCTCCCGGGCCAGACTGTCAGCCATCCGCATGATGGCGGAGAGTTGCACTTCGGAGAGCGACAGCCACTCCTGATGGTCACAGAGGCGGCTGGCATGACGACAAAGGGCGGCGAGGGCGGCTGGCGTGAAGTCCAGCAGGCTCCAACGCTGGCGCAGCCAAGCCAGGTACTGCAGAAATTCCTGCAGATCCTCTTCAATATTGACCTCGGAAACCAGGTCTGCGCGCAGGAAGATACGTTCGGACATATCCCGATCCAGCATCTGGAACTCGGCCACGTCCAGTCGGTCACCGACCAGGATCAGCTTGAGCTTGATAGGGGTTGCTTCAGGCGCGAAGAAGGGGGTCAGAGTTTTCCCTTCCTGATAGGCGTTCCAGTCCAGCTCGCCTTTTTGCATGGCATTTTTCAGTTTGAACCAGAGGTGTGGCTGATCCAGCAGCTCATCCAGTTGCAAAATGAGGTAACCGCCGTTGGCTTCGCGCAGCAAGCCAGGCTCCAACAGGTGCTGGTTGGCATAGACAGAGCCTTGCTCGGTCTGGTAGTTGATGGAGCCAAACAGGGTATCCCAGTTGAGGTCACGGCCATAAATTACCGGCGCTTCCTGCGCTTCGTGGTGGATCAGCAGGTTGATCAGAATGGGGTGCTGGAACTCCAGACCCAATGCCACGTGAGCCGCCAGATCGGAGAGGAAATCATCGATTTTCGGATCATTGTTCTGCTTGCGCATGATGCGGGTCACGATGCGTTCGGCATCGAGATGGTGGCTCAACAGCTTGAGCAGCTCGCCAACCATTTCGCAAAACTCGACGCCGGTGCCCGGTTGCAGGCGCAGCCAGATAGGCTTGTAGGGGTTGTTCAGATTCTCGGTGTAGCAGAGATCAAACAGGTCACCATCCTTGCCATTGGAGTCGGCAATCAGTGTCTGGCAAACGCCTTCGTAATCTGCGCCGGGAAACCCGTTGAGCAGCATGACCGGACAGTCACCATCAAAACTGGCAAGACGTTTGATGCCGGAAATGGCTCTGGGTTGCAGCGCAGCAAAGGGGATAGGTTCAAGCTCGCTGAGCTTGGGGAACTGTTCAATCGCAAAAGCGGGTTTTAATTGTTCTGATGTTAATTCAGCCACTTAAGACATCCGGTCGAAGATAGGATCAATTGTTGCCATTATACACAGTTCAATAAGTGGTGACAGGAAACAAGATACCTGATTTAACATAATATACATTATGCGCAGTCATGCTTGTAGGCAGAACAAAGGGGCCGGAGGCCCCTAGATGCTTGCGCGTCATGCTTTCACAACGCTCAGTCGGTAGTTATTGGGTTTGTCAGTCGCTAATTCACTCACAACAACATTCAAATCATGAATAGCTGAACCATTATGGGTCAAGCTCAACTGCACAAGAGCCTTGTCACTGATGGCTTTGTGCAAAGCCTGATTGAGATCAGCCGCTGATGGCTCATCTTGTAATGTCAAAACGAAGAATTTGTCAGAGAGTCTTATCCCCTTAGTCACTGAATCTCGACGATAACCAGATGTTGTAACTCGGTTGTACTCGGAAAGGCTAAACGGGCTCGCTTCAATCTTCTCTGGAAACAAAAATGTCAGCTTAAAGTCTTGATGGGTATAGTCGGTAGTCATGGACGCATCCTTGGGATTGTAGGCATTAGGTAGTGGACAGGTTTGCCGCACCAGAAGATCAGAGTAGAGAACGCGATACGTTTCTCTACTCATTACATCCGACACTAACAAGGGGCCACATAGGCCCCTTGATCATTGATGCCGATAACTAGATTTATCGGCATCACAATAGACACCTCAATACTGAATGCTTAAGGCATGACATCCATTATCTATAGAAATGCAACTTCAGTAAGGTATTGTTTGTAAAAGAGTTTTACGCATCCGTCAGTTTATGGAGCAATCAGGTGACAACATCCCTCCCCTGTGGTTTGCGTGGGCATGGTGTCTGGGGATTACTGCTCGGGTGAGATTAGAGATAACAAGGTGATGAAATGGCCATCTAATTTGTGCTGAAGCGCCAAGCCATTTCTCTCGGTTACCACGAAATAGCAATCACCCAACCCCCTCCCCTCAGTCGATATTCTGAAACCACAAATGCCGTATTTTGAGACAAGTATTCACTATCAAAACGCTTGAGCAATATGTGTATTGGGCTCCCCTTTTCGCTGTGGGCTGCCATAGCGCTCGCGCCGATTGACAGGAATATGCCGTAAAAATTACGGCAACATTGGTATTGGTAGTCCTATATCCGATTTTTACTTCTTGTTATCTCTCACCTATCCGGGTCTTTATCGCAACCTGTCGAGCGGCTTTTGCTGGGCGCTCTCATGACGTTCGCTCTGGCTGGTGTGCAGGTATTTGGAGGTGGTGTCGATGCTGTCGTGGCCCGCATCGGCTTGTACGTGGGAAAGTGGTCGACCGTTGAGGTTGATGTCGTGGGTGATCCCGGTATGGCGAATGGCATGAGGTGTCAGTTGCCGCATTTCGGCACCATCCTGATAAAAGCCATCCAGCTCGGCCAGTTCGGCCCCTTTGGTTATCACTGCCTGCACCAGTTCACGCAGCTGACGGATCCCCAGATTGGCATTCAATTCTCCCTGCTCCCGGCCGTGGGCGGCCGCTTTATGACGGATAAAGAGCGGGGTCTGCTCGTTGGGTGCCGGCAAGGGCGAGAGCCCCAGAAACGCACGGTAGCGTTCGAGGGCGTAGAGCAGCGCCTGTGAGACGGCGACGGTGCGGCGTTTTCCCCCCTTGCTGCTCGGTATGTAGTAACCCCAGACGCCGGTTTTGCTGTCGCGACGAAACTGCCCCATCACGGGGGTAAAGCCGGGCCTGGCCGCCACTTCCGAGATCCGCAGATAACAGGCATACATCAGGATGACGAGAAACCGGCTGCGTTCATGTTGCTCAGGGTTGTCTTGAGCGAGTGTTTCAGCAGCCTGCAGCACGTAGGACCATTGCAATTCGCTGAAGGCTTGCACCTGATCGTCAGCCTCCTGTGCAAGGGGCTTTTTCACCCGTTGCAGTAACAGTGCCGGGTTTCTATCCATGTACTCCTCCTGAATGAGGAACTGGAAGAAGGCTGACAGGATAGCGAGCTTGGTCTTCATCGCCTGCTCGCTCAAGCGGTATGGCAGTGGCTGGCCCAGCTCCTTTTTACCGAGAAATGGACGCCATTGGGGATTGGGTAACCGCTCTCCCCACTCTTTGTCCTGTACGAACTGGGCGACGTTGCGATAGGCGATGAGCGGTTCCGGTGGTGACTGGCAGTAGTCGAGGTAGCGCATCATGATGCGCCGGGTCAGCATCTTTGGGCTGATGGCGACTTCGCAAAAGCACCAGTGCAAAAAGGTGGTCAGCTCGCTGCGGTAGGTCTTGTAGTTGTTCTCGCTATGGCGCTGTTCAAGCAGCCAGTCGACAGCCAGCTCATAGACCAGACCTGCATCAGGCACTGTATTGAGGCTGAGATTGGCGAGGTAGTGGTTAACCTGAGCGTTGCCCTCTTCCAGATAGGTGAGATTGTCAAAAAGCGGCATGGCCGGCGGCAAGGGAATGGGTTGATGAGTCATGGTCTTGCTTGGTTAAAAAAGAAGATAAATGGCCGGTGATATCGACCGAAAGACAGGGCTTGGCCCGGTTTGTCAAAGGTGTGATTGGCTGGTTACCAGCCAGAAACAGGATCCTGGTTTTGAATTACCCTATGCAATCAATATGCACCTTTGTTAAAAAATTCTCGGGGTAAATAGCCTGAAAAAATGGTGATAAATGCAATTTTAGTGAATGACACTCAAGCCGTTACCCCGATAGGCCACCAAGAAACTGTTTATGCCACCTGTTTGAGCGCCTTCTCCTTGCGCTTGGCTGCGGACTCTTCCTCCTTGTTGCCAGTTGCCGCGACCTTGCCACCACGCAGCAGGTTTTGCAGCTGATCACGCTGCTCGGCGAGGTAAAATGCTAGGCTCTCCTGCTGCTCCGGGGTCATCTCGACAGGGGCGCCGGCAAGCAGCGCCATCAGCTCATCGGCGGTATCCAGCAGTTTGTCATAGGCATCCGCCTCTTTCTTGCTGGCAAAAGTCATTTTTTCCACTCCTCCACGAACCACAACATATTTTATTTCAACAGCCATGATGGCCTCCTCCTGGTGATGATGAAACAAGTATATGTATGGATATACAGTATTGCAAATATCCTGACACGGTAATCAGGAAGGGCTATGTCGGGGCAAGCGTGACGGGGCCTGCAGGGTAGAAAAGCGTCATTTGACTTCTATGGCTATGTCGCCGGATCATGGGGGCATGACGATCGTACGACACCTGTTTATTCTGCTGATGGTTGAGGTGCTGCTCATTGGGAGCATCGCCCATCTTGTACTGGATTTTTCATGGCTGGTCACTCTGCTGTTCGTGATCCTGGCCCTGCTCACCCTGCGTTGCCTGGTGGTACTCGGTAGCTGGCTATTTACCCGCTTTTACCCCTCCCCGGCCATCGGCATGCCGGCGAGAGTGAAGATGATGGCGCGCGAGATGCTCGCCTATCTCTACACCTTTACCTGGTTGCTCCCCTTCGAGCCGCTGCTGATGGCGCCAGACAGGCTGCCTCCCGGCAGACGGCCGGTACTGCTGGTGCATGGCTATGGTTGCAGCCGCGGCATCTGGCGTACCCAGCGCGCTCGGCTGGAAGCTGCGGGTTATGTGGTCGCGACCATTACCCTAACGCCGCCATTTGGTCATATCGACGAGATGGTGCCGCTGCTGGCCAAGCGAATTGACGATGTGCTCGCAGCAACCGGTGCCAGCCAGCTGGTGCTGATCGGTCACAGCATGGGGGGGCTGGTCTGCCGCGACTATCTGGCTATCCATGGTGGTGACAAGGTAGATCACCTGATCACCCTGGCCACCCCCCATCAGGGCAGTCAGCTAGCCGCCCTTGGGCTTGGGGCCAATGCCCGCGAGATGGAGCCCGGTTCCGGCTGGTTGCAGCGTTTCGCCTCGGTTCCTCTCTGCGTACCCGGCATCTCTGTGCGCACCAGTCACGACAATGTGGTGATGCCACAGGAGCGGCAACGATTGGCGGGAATGGAAGATATCGAGTTGCCTGCCATTGGCCATCTCTCTCTGCTTTACTCCCGTCGCACGACAGATCTGCTGCTTGATCTGCTGTCCAGAGTCTGACCTTCCTTAACCGTTCTTCAACTGCTATTGCAAATAAAACAGGGGCCTGATTGCTCAGGCCCCTGTTGATCTCTTTATCCCATCATCCGGTTAGAAGTGGATCCCCTTGATCAGGGTCGAGACGGCAACCTGATCGGCGGTCGCCTTGGACTTGTCGCCATCCTTGGGATCGGCAAAGGTGCGGAAGCTGGTGTTCATGATCACCTGGGCAACCCGCGGTGCCAGAGCGTGAACCACCTGGCCAAATACCCCGAGGCGTGTGGCCAGTCGCACATGCTTGTTGATGATGGTATCGCACACCAGATCGGCCGCCTCTTCTGGCGTCATCATCGGCACCTGCTCATAGACCTTGGTCGGCGCGACCATCGGCGTTTTCACCAGCGGCATATTGATGATGGAGAAGCTCACCCCTTTATCGGCAAACTCGGAGGCGGCGGTACGCACCCAGGCATCGAGGGCCGACTTGGAGGCAACATAGGCGGAGAAGCGCGGCGCATTGGTCAACACCCCGATGGAGGAGATGTTGATGATGTGCCCTTTTTTCTTCTCGATCATGGTGGGCAGTACCCCCATGATCACCTTGAGCGCCCCGAAGTAGTTGAGCTGCATGGTGCGCTCCAGATCGTGGAAGCGATCGAAGGAGTCCTCGATGGAGCGGCGGATGGAGCGGCCAGCATTATTGACCAGAATGTCGACGCCGCCGTGATCGGCTACGATGCGAGCGGTGATCTCCTCAGCCTGCGCCAGATTGGAGAGATCCCCCTGATAGATCTCGATGGTCAGCCCCAGCTCGGCAAACTCGGCTTTAGTCTCGGCAATCTTCTGCTCGTCGCGGGCGATGGTAACGACGTTGGCCCCCGCCCCCGCCAGCTTGCGCGCGGTTGCACGGCCAATGCCTGAGGTGGCCCCGGTCACCAGCACCACCTTGCCCTCTACCCGACCACGCAGGGAGCGATCGATGAAGAGTTCCGGGTCGAGGTGACGCTCCCAGTAATCCCACAACCGCCAGGCGTAGCTGTGCAGCGGTGGCACTTCGATGCCTGTCCCTTTCAGTACCCGCTGGGTTTCGCGACTGTCGAAACGGGTGGGATAGCTGATAAGGCGGAACACATCCTTGGGCAGACCCAGATCGGCGATGGCGGCATCGCGAATTCGGCGCACTGGCGCCATGGTCATCAGCATGGCGGTCAGGTGGCGGGGAATGAAGTTAAAGAGAGAGGCGTTGATGCGGATCGCAGGCTCCGGCGCATGGGCGGCGCGGGAGAAGGTGCTCAGCATGTCGCCAACCCGCATCGGGTTGGGGTCGGTCAGGTGGAAGGTTTTGTTCTCCTCGCCCTCCTGATGGGCGATATGCTCCATGGCATCGACCACAAAGTTGACCGGCACTATGTTGATGCGTCCGCCCTCAACCCCGATGGCCGGCATCCAGGGCGGCAGCAGACGGCGCAGCTTCTGGATGGTCTTGAAGAAGTAGTAAGGGCCGTCGATCTTGTCCATCTCGCCGGTATTGGAGTCACCGACAACGATGCCCGGGCGGTAGACCCGCCACGGAACTGTGCACTCATTGCGCACAATCCCTTCCGCTTCGTGCTTGGTCTGGAAGTAAGGCATGTCGAGGTGCTCTGCCTCATCGAACATGTCCTCGCGAAACAGACCGTCGAACAGGCCCGCTGCAGCGATGGAGCTGCAGTGGTGGAACTGTCCAGCCCCCAGCCGCTCGGCAAGTTGAACAGCCTGACGGGTCCCTTCGGTGTTGACCTGCTGCTGGATCCCAGCCTTGGCGTTCAGATCATAGATGGCAGCCAGATGGAAGAAGTGGTCTATCTTGCCGATCAACTGCTCCTGCATCTCGACCGATACCCCCAGCAGCGGTTGCGTCATGTCGCCAAAAACCGGGACTGCACGCGATTCATCCACATTCCAGAATGCAAATAACTCCGGCAATTTATCCTGATGAGAGGCGCGCATCAGAAAATAGACGATACAGTCGGGATGCTGTTGGAATAACTTTTTGATCAATCGACGCCCGATAAAACCACTACCGCCAGTAATGAAATAGTTCATAAAGAGAATCCTGCTACTGATTAGGGTGTTACTAGGTTGTTAGATATATCACGATTCATATGGGAATCCGCAATTTGATTGTCGGTTCGTGAGCAAACCCTAATTTCGGTGGTGTGCCTGTTCCGTTATTAGGTAGAACCCTCTATTTTTTCTCCCTAGACTGAAGTTGAAAAATCAGTAATGCCACAACCCGATTGCAGTTTCGTTGTCGCCATTACATTTAACTGTCGTTATTCAAGGAGAAGATCATGGCTAAGAAATTGAAAGCGCTGGCAGGGTCAGTGACCGACAACCAACTCACCTCCACCATCAAGGAGTCCACCCAGCAGATCTGGTTGGCGGGTCTGGGTGCCTATGCCAAGGCGCAGGAAGAGGGTGGCAAGATCTTTGAAGCCCTGGTGCAGGAAGGGGAAGCATTGCAGGCCAAAACCCGTCAGAGCGCAGATGAGAAGATTGCCGCTGTGACCGACAAGACCGCCAATACTTGGGGCCGTCTGGAGCAGGTGTTTGAAGATCGCGTGGCCCGCGCTGTGGCCAGCCTCGGCATTCCGACCCGCAAGGATATCGACAAGCTCTCCAAGCGCATGGCCGAGCTGACCGACGTGGTCCAGCAACTGCTGGATGCACAGGAAGAGGAAGCCCCGGCCGCAGAAGCCAAACCGGCTGCCGCCAAAAAGCCCGCTGCCCGCAAGCCTCCGGTAAAGAAGGCACCGGTAGCCAAGGCTAAAGAGGCCGTGGTCGAGCAGGCCGCCGATCTCCTCTCCGCCGCTGAAGATGCGGTGAAAGAGGTGAAGGCCAAGGCCGAGAGCGTTCTGCCGTAATCCGTCTCGATGGCAAAGAGTGAGCATCACCGGCCCATGCCCAGCGCTGGGCCGGTTTTCTATGGATAGGGAGGAGGCTCTATGAGTACGGTAGCAATCGCCCTTGCCGGTGGCGGGCCGCTCGGTGGCATCTACGAGATCGGTGCCTGCGCCGCCCTCTCCGATAGCATCAGCGGCCTGCGCCTTGACCATGCCGATATCTATGTCGGCGTCAGTTCGGGGGCCGTGGTGGCGTCGGCGCTGGCCAACGGCATCTCGCCGGCGAAGCTGGTGCGGATCCTGCTCAGCGATGATTCGGGGGAGATGTTTGACCCGGCCACCTTGCTGCGCCCCGCCTTTCGTGAATACGCCGACCGTCTGACCTCGATCCCGCCACTGGCGTGGCAGAGCCTGACCTACTATCTGGCGGCGCCCTGGAAGCGCAGCCTGTTTGAATCGCTGCAGGGACTCTCCAAGGCCATTCCGACCGGACTGTTCGACAACCGCGGGGTGGATCGCACCCTGACCCAGTTTTTTTCTCGTCCCGGCCGCAGCAACGATTTCCGCCAGCTGCGCAGCCGACTGTTTGTGGTCGCTACCGAACTCGACACCGGCCATCCGGTCGCCTTCGGTAGTCCGGGGCTCGATGACGTGCCCATCTCGGCGGCGGTACAGGCGTCAGCCGCCCTGCCCGGCCTCTTTCCCCCTTCATTGATTAACGGGCGTTACTATGTGGACGGGGCGCTGATCAAGACTCTGCACGCTTCGGTAGCGCTGGAAGAGGGGGCGGATCTGGTGTTCTGCATCAATCCGCTGGTGCCCTATGATGCGGACATGGCCGCCGGCACCCCGACCAATCTGGTGGACAGCGGTCTGCCGGTGGTGCTGGCCCAGACTTTTCGCGCCATCATCCACTCCCGCATGCATGTGGGGATGGATCGCTACAAACACCAATATCCCGACGCCGACGCCTTGCTGTTTGAGCCCTCTTCTGCCGATGGCGAGATGTTCTTCACCAATGTGTTCAGTTATCGGGATCGCCGCCGCCTCTGCGAGCACGCTTACCAGCATACCCGCCGCGATCTCTGGCAGCGCCGTGACGAGTTGGCGCCGGTGCTGGCCAAGCATGGCCTCGAGCTCAATCTGGCCGCGCTGGCCGATGAAGATCGCACCCTGCTGGCCCCCGGCATTGGCTCGGTCGCCGCCCTCGACAAGTCGCTGGAGCAGTTGCAGCACTGGCTTGCCAAACGCTATCGCCACGGCGTGCGCCGTTCATCACCAAAGGAGTAGCATGGATCGCAAACCCAAACGTCGTACCCGGGAGCGGATCCTGACCACTGCCCTCGCCTGCTTCAATCGACAAGGGGAACCCAGCGTCACCACCTCGGCCATTGCGGCCGAGATGGAGATCAGCCAGGGCAATCTCTACTACCACTTCCACAACAAGGAGGAGATCGTCAACGCCCTGTTCTGCGAATTTGAACAGCAGATGGATCGCCTGCTGGAGGCGGTCAGCACCCCGTCCGATGAGCCAGAAGATATCTGGCTCTTTCTCCACCTGATGTTTGAAGCCATCTGGCAGTACCGTTTCCTCTACTATGATATCGCGACCCTGATGAGTGGTTATCATCAGGTGGAACAGCGCTTTTCCGCCCTGCTGCGCCGCAAGGAGCAGACCGCCATCGCCATTTGCAACCATCTGCAAACGGTCGGGCTGATGGAGGGCACGGCGCAACAGATGCGCACGCTGGCGGCCAATGTGGCGCTTGTTGGCACATTCTGGATCTCTTATCAGCGGGCACTGCACCCCAAGGCGGACGCCGATATTGCCCTCGGCGTCTTTCAGGTGATGCAGCTGGTCGCACCCTATTTGCGGGCCGATGCCCGCGCTCATCTGGGCGCCCTCGCCCACCACTACACCGACAAGGTTTGATTCACATGCTACAGGGAGAACAAGCATGACCACTTCACAACTCGAATTTGTCCCCTTCCCCTACGCGGATGCGGCCTATGACTATGCTGGCCAGAAGCTGGCGGACAACTGGGATCGTCTCCATCAGGGGGATGCCGAACCCTGGCCTGAAGATGAACAGGTACAGGATGCCTGGCGGGCCTATCATGCCGGGGATTTTGCCCGGGCAGTCGCCCTTGGCGAAGCGGCCGGTGAGGAGGGCCTCAATGTGGCGAACAAAGCGCTGGTGATCCATGCCAGCTATCTGCTGGAAGACAAGTATGCCAAGCGCGCCGCCTTCGAGCGGGCGGCCAGCCATGCCGAGAAGCTGCAAAAGCGTCAGCCCAAGAACGCTAATGCCTGGTATTTCCACGCGCTGGCACTCGGGCGCTACAGCCAGGTCATTTCCATCTCCAAGGCCCTCTCGCAAGGAATTGGCGACAAGATCAAGGCAAGCCTTGAGAAGGCGCTGGAGCTGGCGCCAGATCACGCCGAGGCCCATATTGCCTTTGGCGCCTGGCACGCGGAGATCGTCGACAAGCTGGGGGCCATGATCGGCGGCCTCACCTATGGCGCCAAGAAGGAGGAGTCCGAGCGTCACTTCAAGGAAGCGCTGGCGCTGATCCCCGACTCCGCTATCGCCCGCATGGAGTACGCCAACGCTCAGGTAATGCTGCACGGCAAGAGCCGACTGAAAGCGGCCGAAGCCCTCTATGCCGAAGCGGCCGAGTGCGAACCGATGGATGCGATGGAGCGCCTCGATGTGGAGGCGGCGCGGGAAGAGTTGGAGGATTAACCGCCACTCTTGTCACGGATAGACAACAAAACAAGAGGCCAACCCGCGGGTTGGCCTCTTTTATGATGGGTGCTGATCGGTTGGCTACGCCGCCATCGGTCTTTCAAATGCTCGCTCAACCGAGCAGCGCATCCAGTCCGTTGGGGTCAAACAACAGCTCCGGCTCCATCAGCACCAGCAACAGCAGCTGCTCGAACTCCACCGCAAACCGCTCGACCACCTGATCCGGGTCCGGTACCAGCTTCTTGTCGGTGATTAGGCCCAGTTGCACCTTGTGATCGTAAGAGAGGATGGAGACGCCGACGCCGATATCCCCCGATTGCGGCACCCAGAACAGCGGCTGACGCAATTTTGCTCCAGCCAGATAGAGGGTCTGCTGCGGACCGGGCACATTGGTGATCACCGCGCTGGCCTTTGCCGTGAGCAGCTCGACGGCCTGCTGTTGCACCGCATTGGGGGCCATGCCAAGGGCATGTAACAGGTTGAGCACCACCACGGGTTGCAGCGAAGTGCGCAGCGCCTGCATCCGGTCACGCACGGTATAGAGCCGCTGCAACGGGTGTTCAACATCCAGTGGCAAGTCCAGGGCCACCAGCCCGAAGCGGTTGCCAAGTGCCCCCTCATCATCCGGTGCTCGCATATTGACCGGCACCAGGGCGCGGATCTTGACCTTGTTGGCATCATCCCCCTTCTCCTGCAGGTAGTGGCGAAACGCCCCTGCGGTGGCGGCGATCAGCAGATCGTTGACCGAGCAGCCCAGTACCTTGCCCACTGCCTTGATATCCGGCAGATCAATTTGCTCCGACCAGGCCACCCTCTTGGTGCTGGTGGTCTTGCCACGCAGGCGGCAGGGGGAGTCATCACCGAGGGTGGCGATATTGCACAGCTCGCTCGCCAGATCGCGCACGGTCTTGAGGTAATCCACCGCCTTGGTGGGATGGGTGACCACTTCGACATATTTTGACCAGAGGCTACCGGTCAGCTTGAGACCGGCCCGAACCAGACGGCTGCCCTGGTGGCAATCCTCCTCATCCTCGTCATCGCTGTCATCCAGTGGCTCCAGTGTCGGTAGTCGCGGCGCCCCTTCCGGGGTGTTATCCATCATGGTCAGCATGGCCCGCACCAGCGAGAAGCCGTCGCCCATGGCGTGGTGAATGCGTACCACCAGCGCTTGTCCACCCAGCGAAGTGTCGGTCAGGTGCATATCCCACAGGGGGCGCTGGTGGTTGAGCGGCGTCGAGGCGAGATCGGCCACCAGCTTCTCCAGCTCCAGCTTGCCTGCTTCACCCGGCAGGATCACTCGCTTGAGGTGCTGATCGAGATCGAAATCGGGATCATGACGCCAGTAGTAGGAGCCCCCCTCCAGCACGGCCCGCTGGTGAAAGCGGGGTTGCACCGAAATGGTGTGGCGCAATCCGGCCCGCAGACGCGTTTCATCAAGCTCCCCTTCAAACATCAGGACACCGATGATCTGCATCAGGTTGTTGGGTCTGTCCATGCGTAACCAGGCGGTATCGACGCAGGAGATAAATTCACTCAGTGGCATGGTTGTTTCCCTACAAAATGAATTTACCGAGGCGGCAAATTGCTCCTGTCCTCATATCCGGATGAAGACTTGATGCAATCAGAATGACATTAATGAGTGCCGACTCGAAATATGAAATAAAGATGAAAGATTACTTAAAAAATAGAATCGAGACCTCGCCGAATAATAAATCTGACAAACTATATGGCTTGCCAACTTATTTCAAACAGCCATCGTTTACAGCTGGTTTATTTAAAGCCAGTGCAACGAAGAGTTTCAAACACGTTTGGGGCAAGGTAAGCGATTGTCGACATAATCGAGGATCTCTTGCTCCAGTACGCTGCGTACCGGCAACAGCATCAAACCAAGATGCACTTCCAGTTCCAGGTTCTCATCGTCCAGGGTGAGAGTGCCATGTACCCCTGAGCCGCGAAAGTGTAGCTCGGTCTCTTCTTCATCTGCCCATTCGCAATCGAGTTGATAGCTCTCGCTCATGTCCGCAGCGATGGCTTCGGCCGCGAGCCGGGCGGCGGCCAGTCCCAGCGGATGCTGACGGCTGATCTGGATGGTAGAGAGTGCGCTGCTGCCAGCGAGCGAGTTGAAGAACATGGTCGTTACTCTGGGTCATAAGTTAGTTATTGATATTAAACACATGTTCACAACAAATGAAAGGATGGTTCACATAAATGGGACTCACTTAACAGAGTCGAGAGGGATGAAGGCTATCAGCGGGGCATGGCATTTATTCCCTCCCCCGTGCGCGCTACACTTGTCACGGAACGGTCAGCAAAAGCTGCTTGTTTTTCATTCACTTGTATCTTCGTATCACCGAATCCCCATCAATGGGCCCAAGGCCAGAGAGCTGTAGATGACGCATCAAGAACATGCCCACGACGACGATAGCACCCTGGGTCGGCTATACCGCCAGCTCAAGCGGGTTGCAGCCTTGCGCGAGCAGATGCGTGCCCACCCGGAAGATCAGCAGGATCGGGATCGGCTACGCCAGTGGCAGGCCGACCGGTTGGGGCGAACCCATCGAGATCTGCTGGAGAGTGACCGCTACGGCCCCGCCGCCGAGTTTTTCCTGACCGATCTCTATGGCCCGGGGGATTGCGCCCGTCGCGATGCGGACGTGATGCGGGTGATGCCGACCGCCGAGCGGCTGTTGCCGGAGTCCGGCCTCAAGGTGCTGGCGCAGGCGATCGAGCTTGATGCCCTCTCCGAGGAGCTGGACTATCTGATGGTGGTGGCGCTGCGGCGCATTGATGGCATTGATCCCATCACGTCGGACCATTACACCATCGCCTATCGTGCCGTAGGTGAACAGGCGCGCCGGGAACATCAGATTGCGCTGGTGAGCGAGCTTGGCATGACGCTGGACAGGCTGGCGAGAAAACCGCTGGTGGGGGCGACCCTCAAGCTGGTGTCAGGGCCCGCCCATTTGGCGGGGCTTGGCGAGCTTTTCTCCTTTGTCGAGCGTGGTTATCAGGTGTGTCATCAGATGGGGCGTGCCAACGAGTTCCTCGAGACCATCGCCAGTCGCGAGATGGCCATTATGACGGCGCTCTTTAACGGCGACAGCAGTGCGCTGGGGTAAGGCTTATCGAGGGATAAGCCGCCAGAATAACAAAGCGGGCCGATGGGCCCGCTTTTCGTTTATCGCTGTTTGCCGATATGTTGGCCAATGCAAGAGCGATCAGATCACCAGCAGATCCATAAAGGCGTGCACCGGGGTGGCGGCAAGGCGCGGCCCATCCTGACAGAGGGCCAGAATGTCGTTGACCCGTTTGGCTGGGAAGCGGGTGGCCAGATTGTGCTGGAATTTATCCACCAGCAGCGGGATCCCCTCCTCCCGACGGCGACGATGGCCGACCGGGTACTCCACCTCCACCTTGGCAGTGTGAGTGCCGTCCTTGAAGAAGATCTGGATGGCGTTGGCAATGGAGCGCTTGTCCGCCTCCAGATATTCGCGGCTGTAGCGTTTGTCCTCCTGCACCACCATCTTGCCGCGCAGCGCGTCGATGCGGGGATCGGCGGCAACATCGTCCTCGTAATCCTCGGCAATCAGGCGACCGAAGATGAGCGGCACCGCCACCATGTACTGCAGGCAGTGATCCCGATCGGCCGGGTTGTTGAGGGCGCCGACCTTGCTGATGATGCGAATGGCCGACTCGTGGGTGGTGAGCTCGATACGGTCTATCTCATCGAGCCGCCCCTTCACCTGCCCATGCAGCTTCATGGCGCACTCTACTGCGGTCTGGGCATGGAACTCGGCGGGATAGGAGATCTTGAACAGCACGTTCTCCATCACATAGCTGCCGTACCCCTGATGCAGGGCGAACTGATTGCCCTTGAACAGCACATCGTAGAAGCCCCATTTTGGCGCGCTCAGTACGCCGGGGTAGCCCATCTCGCCGCTCATGGTGATAAGGGCGAGGCGCACTGCGCGGGAGGTGGCATCCCCCGCCGCCCAGCTCTTGCGGGAACCCGCATTGGGGGCATGACGGTAGGTCCGCAGGCTCTGGCCATCGACCCAGGCCTGGGATACCGCATCGATCACCTGATCGCGGGTTCCCCCCAGCATATGAGTCACCACGGCGGTACTGGCGACCTTGACCAGTACCACGTGATCGAGACCGACCCGGTTGAAAGAGTTCTCCAGCGCCAGCACCCCCTGAATTTCGTGGGCTTTGACCATGGCCACCAGCACATCGCTCATGGTGAGCGGTGATTTCCCCTCTGCCACGCGAGTACGGGAGAGCCAGTCGGCAGTGGCGAGAATACCGCCCAGATTGTCGGATGGGTGACCCCACTCGGCGGCTAGCCAGGTGTCGTTGTAATCGAGCCAGCGGATGATGGCACCGATGTCCCAGGCTGCCTTGACCGGATCGAGGCAGAGTTGGGTTCCGGGCACCCGGGCACCGTGGGGCACGACAGTACCGGGTACGATGGGGCCAAGGTGCTTGGTGCACTCGGGGAAGCGCAGGGCAAGCAGGCCACAGCCGAGCGTATCCATCAGGCAGTAGCGGGCGGTGTCGAGGGCCGCCTGGCTGGTAATGGGGTGGTTGCAGACATAATCGGCAATATCGACCAGCACCTGATCGGGCTCGGGTCTGTGGTTGACGTCGACGTTGGCGGACATCGTGATTTCCTTATCGTTGTTGTAGAGAGACAAAGTGACGAGGGGCCGGGCCGACATAATCGGCGCTCGGGCGGATGATCCGGTTGTGCTCGCGCTGCTCCATCACGTGGGCGCACCAGCCGGTGACCCGCGAGCAGACGAAGATAGGCGTGAACAGCTTGGTCGGGATCCCCATGTAGTGATAGGCGCTGGCGTGGAAGAAGTCGGCGTTGGGAAAGAGCTCTTTCTCTTCCCACATCACCTTCTCCGCCTCGCAGGAGACGCGATAGAGGCGATCATCACCCACCGCCTCGGCAAGCTTGGCCGACCACTCCTTGATGATGACGTTGCGCGGATCAGAAGTGCGGTAGATGGCGTGGCCAAAGCCCATGATCTTCTCCTTGGCCGCCAGCTTGGCCAGCAGTTCGCGCCTTGCCTGCGCCTCGTCTTGCCAATCTTCAATCATCGCCATGGCCGCCTCGTTGGCACCGCCGTGGAGCGGGCCACGCAAGGTGCCGATGGCGGCGGTGATACAGGAGAACATGTCAGAGAGCGTCGAGGCGCAAACCCGCGCCGCAAAGGTAGAGGCGTTGAACTCATGCTCGGCGTAGAGGATGAGGGAGACATGCATCACCCGCCGCTCCAGCTCGCTCGGCGCTTTCTGGTGCAGCAGCGCGAGGAAATGGCCACCGATACACTCTTCATCGGTATCGAGGGCGATGCGAACTCCCTCGTGACTGAACTTGTACCAGTAGATCAGAATGCCCGGAAAGGCGGCCAGCAGCCGATCCGCCACTTCATGCTCATGCTCGAAACCATCTTCCGGCTCCAGATCGCCGAGCATGGAGCAGCCGGTGCGCAGCACATCCATCGGATGAGCATCGGCGGGAATGCGCTCCAGTACCTCCAACAGCGGCTGGGGCAAGGTGCGCAGGCGACGCAGCTCGCGCTTGTAGGCGTCAAGCTGCTGCTCACCGGGCAACTCCCCCTTGAGCAGCAGATAGGCGACCTCTTCGAACTGGGCGCTGTCGGCCAGCTCCTTGATGTCATAGCCGCGATAAGTAAGACCGGTGCCACTCTTGCCCACGGTGCAGATACTGGTCTCCCCTGCGCTTTGACCGCGCAGACCGGCCCCGCCCAACGGTTTTTGCTGTCCCATAAGCTGCCTCCTATTCCTTGGCTGTAAACAGACGATCCAGTGTCTGCTCGTAGTGGTGATATCCGAGGAAGTCGTAGAGTGACTCCCGGGTCTGCATGGTCTCCACGACAGCGCGCTGATGGCCATCCTGGCGAATATGTTGATAGACGTTGAGGGCGGCCTGATTGGCGGCCCGGTTGGCACTCAAGGGGTAGAGCACCATTTCGACCCCGTGGGCGGCCAGTTGCTCTTTGTCAAACAGTTCGGTTTTGCCGAACTCGGTCATGTTGGCGAGGATCGGCACTTTGGCCGCCTGCTTGAACTGGTCGTACTGGGCAAGCTCGGTCACCGCCTCGGCGAAGATCATGTCGGCCCCAGCGGCCACATAGGCGGCGGTGCGCTCAAGAGCAGATTCCATCCCCTCTACCGCCAGCGCATCGGTGCGTGCCATGATGACGAACTCGCCATTCTCGCGAGCATCCACTGCTGCTTTTATCCGATCACACATCTCCTCCAGCGACACCACCGCCTTGTTGGGGCGATGACCGCAGCGCTTCTGGGCAACCTGATCTTCCATATGGACAGCGGCAACCCCGGCTCGCTCGAATGCGCGAATGGTGCGGGCGATATTGAACGCCCCGCCCCAGCCGGTGTCGATATCGACCAGTAGCGGCACTCGGGTCGCTGCAGTGATCCGTTCGGCATCGATCAGCACGTCGTTGAGGGAGGTCATGCCGAGATCCGGCAAGCCATAGGAGGCATTGGCCACTCCGGCGCCGGAGAGATAAAGAGCTTGAAAGCCGCTGCGTTCGGCCATCAGCGCCATATAGGCATTGATGGTACCGACGATCTGCAGGGGATGTTCATTGGCAAGGGCGGTGCGAAAGCGCAAGCCTGCCGAGGGGGACAAACTGGACATCATGACTCCTTTCACCTGTCTAGTCTGGCTATCTAATATCACGTTTACGTTAACGTCAATTATACTTTCGTAACATTCCGGCCGCAGGCAAGACAGGAAACCGGTTTTAGGGTAAATTTCACCAATTCCTTCAACAGGTTGAATTGTATGATGGAGCCCGGTTCCGTAATTGTCTGTCCGGCGTGCGACTTGCTGATCCAGCGCAAAGCACTGCCGCTGCGTCGCCATGCCCACTGCCCGCGTTGTCACCAACATCTCTATGGCCGTTATGCCTTTCGTCCCTCCCAGTTGATGGCCCTGACCATCACCGGATTTCTGCTGCTGCCCTCCGCCTTTTTTGAGCCGCTGATCTATCTGCGGCTGGCGGGGGTCAACTCCGATGCCGACCTGCTGCGCGGTATCCTGGTGCTGTTTGGCGAGGGCGAATGGTGGGTAGCCAGCCTGGTGCTCTGGTGCGCCGTGTTGGCGCCGGTGGGATTATTGGCGGGGATCTTTGTGCTGGCTTCGGGTCTGGCCAAACGTTGGCACATTCTTCCCGTCACCTTGAAGCTGGTCGAGGTGTTTCGCCACTGGGCCATGCTGGAGGTCTATATCGTCAGCCTGCTGGTTGCCCTGTTCAAACTGATCGACATCGCCGATGTGCGCCTCGGTGGCGGCTTGCTCAGCCTCGGTATTCTGATGCTGCTCAACATGACCCTGCTGATCCTGTTTGACCCCGCCCCCTACTGGGCGCGGATCCCGTTAAAGGAGCCGGAACATGACCAGCGCCCGTGAGATGGGGCTCTGCCGCTGCCATACCTGCGGTCTGCTGGTACGTTATCAAGCCGGGGCAGTCTGCCCCCGTTGCAGCAGCAAATTGCAGGTGCGCATCCCCCGCTCGCTTGCCTGGTCGTGGGGCTTGCTGGCGCTCGCCACCTTCATGTTGTTGCCTGCCAATCTGTTGCCCATAACCCATTTCTACAACAAGGGGTTACTGCAGTCAGATACCATCTTCAGCGGTATCATGATGCTCTATCGCAGCAAAATGAGCGGGATTGCCACCATAGTCCTCACCGCCAGCATACTGGTGCCGGTGGGCAAAATATTGGGTCTGGGCTGGATCTGCTGGCAGTTGCAGCGGGCCAAGCCGGTGCGGCGCAAGCGCCAGCTGGTGATGTATCGGGTGATCGATTTTATTGGTCGCTGGTCAATGCTGGACTTGTTCGTGATTTCGCTGATGGTGGCACTGGTCGATCGGGGTGTGCTGCTGAGTGTCCGCGCAGGCCCGGGGGCCACCGCCTTTGCCGGTGTGGTAGTGCTGACCATGATGTCGGCCCGCATGCTTGATACCCGTTTACTGTGGGACAAGGCGGCCCGTTGATGATTTCTCTGTTTTTGTCTGATGTGCTGTTTAATCCAGCCAATAAGGAGTCACTATGATCGGGGCTGAACCCGTCATCGAAAAGCGCCGCTGGTTATCGCCGGTCTGGCTGTTACCCCTGATAGCCCTGCTGCTGGCAGGTGGTTTTCTCTATCAGCAGGTATTGAGCCGTGGCCAGCTTATCCAGATCAACTTCGCCCAGGGCAACGGCATCTTGCCGGGTAAAACCCAGGTTCGTTATCAGGGGGTGGCTATCGGTGTGGTGCAAGAGCTGGAGCTGGCTGAAGATGGCCGCAAGATTGCGGTGATGGCCAAGATTGACAGCCGTGCCAGACCGCTGATCCGCAAGGGATCCGACTTCTGGCTGGTGAGCCCCAAGGCGTCGCTCACCGAGATCTCCGGCCTCGATACCCTGGTCTCCGGCAACTACATCAACCTGCAACCGGGGCGTGAAAGCAATCCGCTGGAGGAGACCTTTGATGCACTGGAGGGCCCTCCCCCCGGCTATCAGGCTCAGGGGCGGATGCTGCACCTGACCGCCGATTCGCTGGGTTCGGTGGGGATTGGCGCCAAGCTCTATTTCCGCGGTATCGAGGTTGGCAGCGTCATCAATACCCGCCTGGGTCAGGACAACCAGAACGTCATTCTGGATCTGGTGATCGAGCCGCGTTTCGAACATCTGGTCAAAGCCGATACCCGCTTCTGGAATATCAGCGGTATCAAGGGTTCCTTCAGTCTGGCCGGGGTGAGCGTGGAGGCTGGCAGCCTCACCTCCATCCTGAGCGGCGGCATTGCCTTTGACTCGCCCAAAGATTCACCAGAGCCTGAGAAGGGACAGACCTTCGTCCTCTATAAAGGGCTGGCGGAAGCGGCGCGCGGTGCGCGTATCGACATTGCGGCTGGCGATCTCCCGGTCAAGGAGGGGATGCCCATCCTCTATGAGGGGATCGAGATTGGTCGTATCGATCCCATTCGCCTTACCGATAAAGGCCGAGTGGTCACAGCGCTGATCAACCCGGAGCAGGCTTATCGCATTACCGACAAGAGTCAACTGGTGTGGGAGAGTGTCTCCCTCTCTGCGACCGGTGTGCAGCATGCAGATCGCCTGCTCTCCGGCCCGGCCATTCGCCTCGACTATGTGGCGGGCAAACCGGTAGAGAAGATGACACTTACCGATCGCGCCCCCCAGAGCGGCACCAAGGTGACGCTGCAGGCTGACGATCTGGCGGGGCTCAATCAGGATGCCCCTGTCTGGTACAAGGGGTTGCAGGTGGGCCGCATCAGCCAGCTCACCCTGGATGCGCGCGGCAATGCCAGCGTCGAGCTGGTGATGGCGCCGAACTATGGCCATCTGCTCAACCGTGCCCGCTTCTATCGCGCCGCCCCGTTGCAGATCGATGCCGATCTGAGCGGCATCAAAGTAGAAACCAGTCCGGCCAGTGCCTGGTTGGGGGGCGGGATCAAGCTGATACAAGCCAGTAGTGGCGAGCGGATTAACCGTCTCTACCCGAGTCTGGAGCTGGCACTGCTGGGGACCCGTGATGCCAAGCCGCAGCGCTGGTTGCTCAAGGCAGATCAGGCCGATGGCATTGGCATTGGCTCGCCTGTGCTCTATCTGGGGTTGGAAGCGGGCAAAGTCAAACAGCTGCGCGCCGCTAAAGAGGGGGTCGAGATCGAACTCGAGATTGATGGGGTCTATGCTCCCCTCCTCGTCCAGCAACCCCAGTTCTGGAAAAAACCGGCCATCGACACCAAGGTGCGGGTCGATGGGGTGCAGGTCAAGGTGGGCAACCTCGGTACCCTGCTGCGCGGCGCCATCGAGTTCGATCGGCTGGCCAATGGTCGCAGCAGTCATCAACTGTTCGATTCCAGGGAGCAAGCCAAGGCCAAGGTGCGCCAGCTGTCACTGGTAGCAGAGAGTAATCCGGGGCTCGGGATTGGCAGCCCGATCCGCTATCGTGGGGTCGATATCGGCAAAATTGAAGAGATCGAGCTGGAGCCGTCTCTGGGTCAGGTGATCTTCAAGGCCGAACTCGATGGCCACTATGCCGAGCGTTTCCTGCAGTCCGGCGCCCGCTTTACTCTGGTGCAGGCCAAGCTGGGGCTGGGCGGTGTCGCTCACCTCGATACCCTGATCAAGGGGGCGTTTGTAGAAGCACAACCCGGTAAAGGCGCTGGCAAAGATCGCTTCCCCTTGAGTCAGGTCGGCCCGGTGGGTCTGGCCCTGACCCTCAAGAGCCCCTCCGTCAATGGCCTGAGCGTCGGCAGCCCGCTGCTGTTTCGCAAAATGGTGGTGGGCAGTGTCACCAAGGTGGCGCTGGCTCGGGATGGTAGCGAGGTGGTGATCGATGTCAACGTGGATCAGGAGTATGCCCATTTGGTGCGGGCCAACTCCCGTTTCTGGAATGTCTCCGGGGTCAAGGCGGATATCGGCCTGACTGGCGGCACCATCGAAGTGGAGACGGTGCAGAGCCTGCTGGCCGGCGGCATTGCTTTTAATACGCCGGAGAAAGAGATGGGGCCAACCGTCAAAGCGGGCCATAGCTATGCGCTCTACGGCAAGGCCGAGAAAGAGTGGCTGGAGTGGAGTCCGCGTATCCAGCCCTGATCTCTTCCCTTTGTATCTCATCCAAGCCCGGCACAGTGCCGGGCTTTTTTATATTCCGGTGCCTGTTGATAGGGTTCAGATTCAGAATATTCTTAGCCTTGTGATAGGATATCGCCCCTCTTTTTCGGTCAACGAGACGGCACAGTGCACGACAACACCTTCCTTCCCGATTACTTTTTACGCCACATTGCGGCCATCATGCCGGCTCATCTCTCGATGGATGAGTTTGTGGCCAGTTGTCGACGTCCGCTGCGCCGCAGCATTCGGGTCAATACCTTGAAGATCGCCGTCTCGGATTTCGTCGCCCTGATGGAGCCACTGGGTTGGCAGCTTGACCCTGTCCCTTGGTGTGATACCGGCTTCTGGCTGACCCGCAGCGATGAAACCGTCCCCCTTGGCAACACCGCCGAGCACTTGAGCGGGCTCTTCTACATTCAGGAAGCGAGCTCCATGCTGCCGGTGACGGCGCTCTTTGCCAGCGACAGGATCAAAGCGGATGGTATGTTGCTGGATGCAGCGGCGGCCCCCGGCTCCAAGACCACCCAGATAGCGGCCCTGATGAACAATCAGGGAATGTTGGTGGCCAACGAGTTTTCCAGCAGCCGGTTGAAAGTGCTTAGCGCCAATATCCAGCGCTGTGGCGTGACCAATGTGGGCATGACCCATTTTGATGCCAAGGTATTTGGCCAGTGGCTGCCGGATACCTTCGATGCCATCCTGCTCGATGCCCCCTGCTCCGGTGAAGGTACGGTGCGTAAGGATGAAGATGCATTGCGCAACTGGAGCATCGAGAGCATCGACGAGATTGCGACGGTGCAACAAGGGTTGCTGGAGAGCGCCTTCCATGCCCTGAAACCGGGTGGTGTGCTGGTCTACTCCACCTGTACCTTGAGTGAGCAGGAGAATCAGGCGGTCTGCCAATCCCTGCTGGACAAGTTTGGCGATGCCTTGAGTTTTGATTCGTTGGCAGACCTGTTCCCCCATGCAGAGCAGGCCTGTACATCCGAAGGATACCTGCACGTTTGGCCCCAGATCTTCGATAGTGAAGGATTTTTCGTCGCCAGATTACGCAAGCATCACTCGGTGCCCAACACCATGTTCAAGCCGGGCAAGCTGGGCAAATTCCCCTTCCTGCCACTGGCAGCGAAAGAGTCAGAGCCCATGCTGCGCGAGATTGAAGCCAACTTCGGGGTGGCACCGCAGGGTCAGCTGTTTGGCCGCAATGACGAGATCTGGCTCTTCCCTCAGCGGTTTGATCAGGTGCAGGGCAAGTTGCGTTTCGATCGCATCGGCATCAAATTGGCCGAAACCTTCAAGAAAGGTTATCGCCTCACTCATGAGTGGGCATTGGCCTATGGCGATAAAGCGAGCAAGGGCGTGGTCGAGCTGGATAGCGCCAATGCGCGGGAATTCATGATGGGGCGGGATGTCTGGCCAGAACAGGTTGATGGTACTGGCGAGGTGATCGTCCGCTATCAGGGGCATACCCTGGGGATGGGGAAATGGGTGGGGAGTCGGGTCAAGAATGCCCTCCCCCGCGAGCTGGTGCGTGACAACAATCTGTTCAATGTGTAGTGGGCCGTTCGGTGCATAAGCACTTGAACGAGTCTGAAATACCCACACTCTGGTTGAACTTTTCTTCGGATCTTGAAAAGCCTTGAGCCTTGTCTAAGCTTAAGGCAATCCGAACACCAGTTAGCGCACGGCTCTGCAAGGAGCCAATTCCCCTATGCCAGGTACAAGGAATTCGTACCTGGCTTTTTTTATCTCTTCACGTATCGCTGTTACTTCACTCTTGTGTCTATTCAACGGTCTCTTCGACCTGTGTGGCGACTCTGTTCTCAAACGGAGGTTCTCTACCCAGCTCATGTTGGTAGAGCAGATCGATCGCCTGCTCGATGAGTGATGCCTGACTGTCTTCGAGATGAAGACCCAGTGCGGCCAATCGTTCGGCGTGGCGATTGCTGATCCAGCATTGCAGCCGGGTATGGGTCTCCTGCTTGCGTTTTACATGTTGGCGCTGCCGCTCGGCATTGTTTTGGGGCACCGCCTCTTGCTCTTCACGCACTGTCATTTCTTGGCTCATATGTCCTTGCGATATTACGTTTCCGAGTTTGTTATCTCTCATCACATGCCATTATCCATTGGAAGATGCCCTTCCCCTTTGGGCTGCTGGCTGAGCGACAAATATATCATTAGATCAACAGGATATCATTTAACATAAAAAACAAAGTGACGCAGTAGTGTCAAAGCAAACCATCAAGGGCATGATCGGAGAATTTATGGGCATCATCGAAGTACTCCTGCAGGGTTCGCATATCCTTGTGGCGAGTAACTTCAATGATCTTGTTCATCGGCTTGCCGGCAGTCACCGCCGAGGTGATAAATCCACGCCGCAAGCTATGGCCACTGACGTAGAGATCATCGATGGTTTGGCCAGTTCGCCGCTTGATCATCAGATTGATGCCCTGGGGGCCGAGTGGTTCGGCCATCAGTTGCCCCCAACGATTCATGCGTCGAAACAGTGGCCCCTCGCTGAGCCGGCTTTTGTGTAGCCAGTTTTGCAGAGCCGACACAGGACAATAGTGCTTGCCCGGGATCAGGGCGATCTCGGTTTCATGCAGCTGATGTTTGCTCGGTTTGAGGCGAAGGCGGATCCCCTGCCCCACAAAATCGAGATCGCTCACCTCAATTCGG
The DNA here is from genome assembly GCF_040908375.1 of Aeromonas sp. R2-3. NCBI lineage: Bacteria > Pseudomonadati > Pseudomonadota > Gammaproteobacteria > Aeromonadales > Aeromonadaceae > Aeromonas > Aeromonas sp. R2-3. The sequence continues at coordinate 306,421 of NZ_JBFODP010000032.1, forward strand.
GCCGCTTCCGAACGGCGCAAGGCGCCACTGAACATCAAGAGCAGCAGGGTGTGATCACGCAAGCCAGCCAGATCACTGGTGTCGATGCCATCCAGCACCTGGGTCAATGGTTGCAGCGTCAGGGCGCCGGTTTTGCGTTTACGGTTATCCCCCAACCTGACAATACCGCGCATCATCTCCTTGATTTCGGGATGTTCGGTGGGCATGGGATGAATGCCTTTCTGCTTGAAGGCATAACGGATCCCGGCAAGCCGTCTCACCAGGGTTGCCGGTTTACGAGGTTCACCATTGCGCAGCTCCCCTTTTCCCTCCTCTTTATCCAGCCATACCCAGTCGGCTAATACGCCGTCGGCCTGATCAGCGAGAAAATTCATGATGTCGTGATGGGTCGTTTGCAGCGGATCAAGCCCGTGTAACTGGCACCAGAAGACAAAAATACGGGTATCCGCCTGATAGGCATTGAGGGTGGAATCCGCTTTTGCACTTCGCAAAAAGCGGCGTGCCCGACTATTTAGCTGCGCATCGAAAACAGTCTGCAGTGACTGATGAGCCGGATTGGATAAGGATGGATATGCCACGGAACACTATGATTCATATGAAGTTTGAGAGGATCTTACAGGATCCTTTCCATACATCAAGTATCGATAATGAATATTATCGATACTTAGGACATCTTATTTCAATACCCTTTGACCACGCTGAACAAAAGAAACATCGGAATATCATTCAACCCGGTTTAGCAGAAACGAAAAAGTAAAATTGGTAGGAAAACGTGAGAGATAACACAGCTCGGTGTTTATATTCAGGTGGGTAATCAGCTTGGTATTTGAAAAATATAAAAGCCCCGAGCAACGGGGCTTTGGGATTATTTTTTCGCCAGTTTGAATAGTGCAAAGAAATTCCGGCTGGTGGCTTCTGCCAATTCATTAAGCGGAATCTGACGCAGATCGGCAATAAACTGCGCAACGTCTCGCACAAAGGCGGGTTCGTTCTCCCTCCCCCGATGCGGCACGGGGGCAAGATAGGGCGAGTCGGTTTCGACCAGCAATCTGTCGAGGGGAAGTGCCTTGACCACCTCTTGCAGTGCAGACGCATTTTTGAAGGTGGCGATCCCGGAGATGGAGATATAGAACCCCATTGCCATCGCCGCTTGCGCCATCTCGAGAGACTCGGTGAAGCAGTGCAGCACACCGCCGACCTGATCTGCTCCCTCTTCACGCATGATCTGCAAGGTATCCTGTTGGGCATCGCGGGTATGGATGATCAGCGGCTTGTTCAGCGCGCGGGCAACCCGGATATGTTCACGGAAAGAGGCTTGCTGCACTTCCTTGTTCTCGGGGGAGTAAAAGTAATCGAGACCGGTCTCACCGATGGCCACCACACGTGGATCGGCAGCTTGCTTGAGCAGCAACTCGGCATCGACACCGGGTTCCTGATTGAGCGGATGTACCCCGCAAGAGGCAAATACCTGGGGATAGGGAGCGATCGCCTCGAGCATGGTCGGGAACTGTGCCTGAGTCACACTGACACAGAGAAAATATCCCACGTCCAGTTTCGCGGCCTTGGCAAGTACATCGGCCATGCTGGTCTGCTTGCTGCCATAGCTGAGGCGATCGAGATGACAGTGGGAATCAACGAGTAACATATACAACCTTTCTGCTTGTCGGTACTTATAACCAGCGACTTAGCCAGTTCATCAGATGGATGGTGGGATTGGAGAGCTGACCCGGCTGACATGCCGCTTTCAGGGCAACCAGATCTTGTTCTGCCTCCAGCAGTTTTTCGCTGGAGTGCTGCTCCGCCAACCGTTGACTCAAGATGGCCAGATCAGGCATTGCCAGCTGATGGTGACCACATCCGGCCTGGGTTTTCAGGGCATCGCACAAGAAGAGCTGCAACCAGTGCAACCTGACCTGCGTCTCCTGACCAAGCTGGCTGCACAAAGCCGTCGCCTTGACCGGACTTTGACTCAGGGCGACAAACTGTTCCAGCAGTTCGCGGCGAGTACCGTCCTGTTGCTGCTCGATATAGTCGAGTACCCGCAGCGGGGCCCCCTGACAGATCCGCACCTGAGCCAGAGTGGCCTGATGACCCTGCTCGGCCAACCAGCGTACTGTCTCCCCTTCTGCCGGCAACTGACAGACATGTTTGTGACAGCGACTGAGAATGGTGGGAAGCAACCGGGAAACCTGGGAGGCAATCAGCAACAGCAAGCTGTCGCCGGCCGGCTCTTCAAGGGTTTTCAGCAGGGCATTTGCCGCCGATTCGGTCATCCGCTCCGCATCAGGAATGATCACCACCTTGCCACGGCCGAGCTGGGCAGAGCCCTGCAGCCGGGTGCAGATCTCGCGAATGGCCTCGACCCCGATGGTCTTGCTGTCGCGAGTTATGGTGCCGAGATCCGGGTGGTTTCCCTTGTCAAATAGCTGGCAGGAGTGGCAGTGGCCGCACGGTTCTCCACGATCCGGTTGCTGGCAAAGGTGTAAACGCGCCAGTCGCTCGGCCAGTTGCTCCTTGCCAAGCCCGGGATCGCCGAGCAACAACCAGGCGTGGCCGAGACGACCGGACTGGGCTGTCTGGCTCAGGGCATGCCAGTCGGGGATCAGCCAGGGATACATAGCGGCTCGTTCGACAGATAGTGATCCAATGCACGCTCGATGGCAGCTTTGACCTGTTCCGGCGTTTGCGCCGCATCGATCACCACAATGGAATCATCCGTGGCGGCCAGTTCGAGATAACGAGTTCGGGTACGCTCGAAGAAGCTCAGTTGCTCCAGTTCGATGCGATCCAGCTCGCCGCGATGGCGAGCACGCTGCAAGCCAAGGGCAGGATCGATATCGAGATAGAGGGTGAGATCCGGCTTGAAATTGCCAAGCACCGCCTGCTTGATGGCACCGATAAGCTGGGCATCGATACCACGGCCGCCACCCTGATAGGCCTGGGAGGAGAGATCGTGGCGATCCCCCACCACCCAGACACCGTCGGCCAGTGCGGGTTTGATGCGGGTCTCCACCAGTTGTACCCGGGAGGCATACATCAGCAGCAATTCCGCCTCGATGGTGAGGCGCTCGTCGTGCACCTCTTTGACGATGGCACGCATCCGCTCGGCCAGCGGCGTACCACCCGGCTCGCGGGTGCACTCGATCCGGTCGATGCTGTGGCGCTGCAGATAGTCGGTCACATAACGCACGGCCGAGCTCTTCCCTGCCCCTTCCAATCCTTCGATCACAATAAATTTAGACATTAGGGTTTCTTCAATATGTATTCGCGAACCGCCCGATTGTGTTCATCGAGGGTCTTGGAGAAATAGTGGGCACCGCCCCCCTTGGCGACAAAGTAGAGATAATCGGTCGACTTGGGGTTAAGCGCAGCTTCGATGGAGGCCTTGCCCGGCATGGCGATAGGCGTGGGCGGCAGACCGTCGATCACATAGGTGTTGTAGGGATTCTTGTCGGTCAGATCGCTGCGGCGAATATTGCCATCGTAGCGATCTTTCACCCCGTAAATGACGGTGGGATCGGTTTGCAACTTCATGCCCAGACGCAGACGATTGACAAACACCGAGGCGATCTGCGCCCGCTCGTCCGGCTGGCCGGTCTCTTTCTCGATAATAGAGGCCATGATCAACGCCTCATAGGGCGTTTTGTAAGGTAGGTTGGCCTGACGTTTATCCCAGCTCTGCTGCAGGAAGGTCTCCATATCTTGATGGGCGCGGCGCAAGATCGAGAGATCGCTGGCATGGGTGGTATAGGCGTAAGTTTCCGGCAGGAACCACCCCTCCAGCTTGCCATTCTCGATGCCGAGCTCCTGTGCCAAGTCGGCTTCGGATTGCTCGACGGTCAACCGCTCAAGATATGGGGCGCTGGAGAGTTGCTTCTGCCAATCCTCGAAACGGGAACCTTCGACGAAGGTTAGGCTGAAGTGAAACTCCTTGCCCGATGCGAACAGGGAAAGGGTCTCCTTGAGAGGGGCCCCTTCCTTGATTTCGTAGGTGCCCGATTTGATGGCCACCAGTTCGGGATGGCTGCGCAGCCAGAGCCGCACCGCCCAGGGGCTGGCTTCCCCCTCCCCCAGTTCGGCGATGAGGCGCGCCGCATGGGCGCCCTTCTCCACCGTAAAGAGCCGGGTCGGCCCCTTGTTGGTGAGCGTTTCTATCTGTTGCCATTTGTAATGTACATAGCCCCCGGCAGCGGCTACCGTCAGTGCCGCCCCCGCGAGCAGGGTGTAAAGCCGATTAAACTTCAATGACCAAACGCTCCTGTAAACGGCGACTCAATACCGCTGGGGGATAATGGATATCCTCGATGCCATTGACCGGCACGATCCCCATCAGGGTATTGGTGAGCCACACCTCTTCCGCCTGCCATAGTGACTCCAGCGGAGCCTCTACCACACGCAACTCAATACTCATCTGTTTCAACATCGCCATCACCTGGCGACGCATGATGCCATCGACACCACCGCGGGCGAGATCGGGCGTAAACACCGTCTTGCCCCGACGCCAAAACAGATTGGCACTGACCCCTTCAATCAGAAAACCACGACTGTTCAGCACTATCCCTTCGACTGCATTCCGGCTGACAAGTTCGCTTTTCAGCAATACCTGCTCCAGACGATTCAAGGTTTTAAGCCCGGCCAGCATAGGCGCATCACCGATCCGCTGGTGGCACACCACCATCTCGATCCCCTCCTGTTGCCACTGGCCATAGTGAGTGGGAAATGGCGCCAGACTAACTATCCGGGTCGTGTGCTGACATCCGCTGCCGTCATAGCCCCGCCCCCCCTCGCCGCGGGTCAGGATCACCTTGGCCACGCATTGTGGCTGGTCGGCCACCATCTCTTCAACCTCCCGAGTCAGGAGATCCCAGTCCGGTTCAACCAATCCCAGCCGGTTGTTGGCCAGCTGCAACCGTGCCAGATGGGCAGGCCACTGCAACACGCGACCCTCCCTGACCGCCATGGTGGTGAAATGACCGTCACCATAAGCCAGCCCCCGATCATGGGCCGAGATGGTATCAAGCTTCATGCCATTGATAAGCAAAGGGATCCCTCCGATAAAAAAGGCCCGATACCGGCAGTATCGGGCCTGTGTCTTTGCCCTGCGGCAAATTATACGCGTTTGAAGATCAGTGAGCCATTGGTGCCGCCAAAACCAAATGAGTTGGAAAGGGCGTACTCAAAGCTACCTGGCTTGGCCACATGAGGCACCAGATCCAGGTCGCACTCTTCATCCGGGTTGTCCAGGTTGATGGTGGGCGGAGCCACCTGATCACGCAGGGCCAACACAGTGATGATCGCCTCGATGGCACCGGCGGCACCCAGCAGGTGACCGGTCATGGACTTGGTGGAGCTCACCATCAGGGATTTGGCGTGCTCACCAAAAACCGACTTCATGCCACGCAGCTCGGCTACATCACCCAGCGGGGTGGAGGTTCCGTGTGCGTTGATGTAACCAATCTGCTCGGGGGCAATGCCGGCATCCTTGATAGCATTTTTCATGGCGCGAGCACCACCGTTGCCATCTGCAGGAGGCGCGGTCATGTGGTACGCGTCACCACTCATGCCAAAACCGACCAGCTCGGCGTAAATCTTGGCACCACGGGCCTTGGCGTGTTCGTACTCTTCCAGTACAAGTACACCGGCACCGTCACCCAGCACAAAACCGTCGCGATCTTTATCCCACGGACGGCTCGCTTTTTGCGGCTCGTCGTTGCGGTTGGAGAGTGCCTTGGCTGCTGCGAAGCCACCCATCCCCATCGCGGTGGAGGCTTTCTCGGCACCGCCAGCGACCATCACGTCGGCATCGCCGTAAGCGATCATCCGGCCAGCCATGCCGATGGCATGGGTACCCGTGGTACAGGCAGTCGTCACGGCGATGTTCGGCCCTTGCAGACCTTTCATGATGGAGAGATGACCGGACACCATATTGATGATGGTGGACGGAACGAAGAAGGGACTGATCTTGCGCGGGCCGCCGTTGACCAAGCTTTCGTGGTTCTGTTCAATCAGACCCAGACCGCCGATACCGGAGCCAATCGCCACGCCGACACGCTCGGCATTCTCTTCATTAATGGTCAGGCCGGAATCATCGAGCGCCTGCATACCGGCCGCGATGCCGTATTGAATGAAGAGATCCATCTTGCGAGCGTCTTTACGATTGATACCGTACTGCTCGGGATCGAAATCCTTGACCAGACCTGCGAAGCGGGTTGCAAACTCGCTGGCATCAAAGTGTTCGATAAGAGAAATGCCGCTCTGCCCGTTGAGCAGTGCTTGCCAGCTGGATTCGGCAGTGTTACCCACCGGGGAAAGCATCCCCAAGCCGGTCACCACGACTCTGCGTTTTGACACTGAGGTAGTCTCCGAGAGGTGTTTTGAAAAGGAACAAATACAAAAGAAGCGGCCCTTGGGCCGCTTCTTTCAGAACAGGAACTTATTCCTGATTAGCGGTGATGTAGTCGATAGCCGCTTGAACAGTGGTGATCTTCTCGGCTTCTTCATCAGGAATTTCGGTATCGAATTCTTCTTCCAGCGCCATTACCAGTTCAACGGTATCCAAAGAGTCAGCGCCCAGGTCGTCGACGAAGGAGGCAGCGTTCTTAACGTCTTCCTCTTTAACACCCAGTTGTTCGATGATGATTTTCTTTACGCGTTCTTCGATGTTGCTCATGACCTGAATTTTCCTTTAAAAATACGCTATTTGCGTCTGGTTGGGGTAGTTTATTCAATTGACGTGAGTTTGCAAGTAGCTTGCCGCTGGTCAAACCACGAAATGTGCCAAACTTCGGCGTACTATCGCAAATTTGAACAGATCTTACGACAAATTGATTACACCATGTACATCCCGCCATTAACATGCAGGGTTTCGCCGGTGATATAGGCTGCTTCATCAGAAGCCAAGAATACCACAGCTGCGGCAATTTCTTTTGGATCACCCAAACGGGCGGCAGGCACCTGACTCATGATGCCGGCACGTTGATCGTCATTCAGGGCACGGGTCATGTCGGTTTCGATGAAACCGGGGGCAACCGCGTTCACTGTGATACCACGGGATGCCACTTCCCGCGCCAACGATTTGGTAAAACCAACCAGACCGGCCTTGGCGGCAGCATAGTTGACCTGACCGGCATTGCCCATGGTTCCCACCACGGAGCCAATGCTGATGATGCGACCGTGACGTTTCTTCATCATGGCACGCAACACCGGTTTGCTCAGACGGTAAAGCGAGGTCAGATTGGTATCGATGATCTCGTTCCACTCGTCATCTTTCATCCGCATCAACAGGTTGTCACGGGTGATCCCCGCGTTGTTGATCAGGATGTCGATGTCGCCAAAGCGCGCCTTGATGGCGGCGAAGACGGCTTCGATGGATTCCTGGCTGGTCACGTTCAGTGCCATGCCGCAACCATTGTCGCCCAGATAGGCGCTGATCGCCTCGGCACCACTCTCGCTGGTCGCCGTACCGACCACTTTTGCACCACGGGCCACGAATGCTTCGGCAATCGCACGACCGATACCACGACTGGCACCGGTCACCAACACAACCTTATCGGTAAAGCTCATCACTTGCTCCTGTTTACTTGATCTGGGCCAGCGCCTGCTCGAAAGAGGCGGCATCGTTGGCGTGAATACCTTCCACGCGCTTGTCGATGCGCTTGGCGAGCCCGGTCAGCACTTTGCCCGGTCCCATCTCGATCTCGAGGGTAACCCCCTCATTGGCCATCCGCTCGACAGTCTCGGTCCAACGAACCGGGCTGAACAGCTGACGTACCAGCGCTTGCTTGATGGCGGCCGGATCCTGTTCACAGGATACGTCGACATTATTGATGACCGCGATGGTTGGAACCTTGATCTCGATCCCGTCCAGCGCAGCTGCCAGTTTTTCTGCGGCAGGTTTCATTAACGCGCAGTGAGACGGTACGGAGACTGGCAGCGGCAGCGCACGTTTGGCGCCCGACTCTTTCATCAGCACGTTGGCGCGCTCAACAGCCTCTTTGTGACCGGCGATAACCACCTGGCCCGGGGAGTTGAAGTTGACCGGAGAGACCACCTGCCCTTGTGCCGCTTTTTCGCAGTTGGCGGCGATGGATTCGTTATCCAGGCCGATGATGGCCGCCATGGCGCCGGTGCCTTCCGGTACCGCTTCCTGCATGGCCAGACCACGCAACTCGACCAGTTTGACCGCATCGGCAAAATCGAGTGCGCCGCTGCAAACCAGCGCGGAGTACTCACCCAGGCTGTGACCCGCCATCATGGCAGGAGTTGCCCCACCCTGCTGTTGCCACAGGCGCCACAGGGCGACAGAGGCAGTTAGCAGCGCAGGCTGGGTACGCCAGGTTTTGTTCAGATCTTCAACCGGACCATCCATCACCAGGGCAAACAGGTCATAACCCAGCACCTGACTCGCCTCGGCGAAGGTCTCCTTGATCACGGCATGTTGTTCGGCCAGCTCGGCCAGCATGCCAACGGACTGGGAACCTTGTCCCGGGAAGGCAATGGCAAATTGGGTCATCATTGATTCCTTTTAGATAAGACAAAATGAAATCGGTGACGGGATGATGGGCGCACCATCCCGCCGAAGATCAGAGGCGAACCAGCGCCGAGCCCCAGGCAAAACCGCCGCCAAAGGCTTCCAGCAGAACCAGCTGACCCGGTTTGATCCGGCCATCCCGCACCCCTTCGTCGAAAGCGACCGGAACGGAAGCGGCAGAGGTATTGCCGTGTTTGTCGAGGGTCAGCACCACCTTATCGAGGCTCATACCCAGCTTCTTGGCGGTGGCACTGATAATGCGGAAGTTGGCTTGATGGGGCACCAGCCAATCCAGCTCGCTCGGCTCGATGCCAGCAGCGGCCAACGTCTCGGTCACGATCTCGCTCAGACGGGTGACCGCCACCTTGAAGACATCGTTGCCCTTCATATACATATAGGCTTCAAGCTCGGCACCCGGCATTCCGCGACGGGGCTGCGGCAGCTTGAGCAGCTCGCCATAACGGCCATCGGCATGAAGATGGGTAGATAGGATGCCCGGCGTCTCACTGGCACCGATAATCACAGCCCCTGCCCCATCACCAAAAATGATGATGGTACCGCGATCTTGCGGATCGCACATGCGGGAGAGCACATCGGCCCCGACGACCAGCACATGGCGGGCGGCGCCGGATTTGACGAACTGATCGGCAATGGAGAGTGCATAGGTGAAGCCTGCGCAGGCCGCTGCCACGTCAAAGGCAGGAATGCCCGGTACGCCGAGCAGACCCTGCAGCTCGCAGGCTGCAGCCGGGAAGGCATTTTCAGCACTGGTGGTGGCCAGCACTATCATATCGAGATCGGCAGCGGTCAGACCGGCTGCCTCCAGGGCGCGCAGGGCGGCCTGGTAAGAGAGGGTGGCAACGGTTTCGTCAGCCCCGGCAATACGGCGCTCACGGATACCGGTGCGTTCCACGATCCACTCATCACTGGTCTCAACCATCTGCTCGAGATCGGCGTTGGTACGCACTGAACTCGGCAGGTAGCTGCCAGTACCCAGAATTTTGCTATGCATAGAGTTCTTATAGATCCCTGTCAGAGAAGACAGCTTCAAGGCGATCTGCTATTTGCAGTGGAAGTTGATGTTTGGCCTCTTGTGCGGCCAGCAGGATCGCATTACACAGAGCGCGCCGTTCGGCCCGCCCATGACTTTTTACCACAATGCCGCGCAATCCTAACAGACTTGCCCCGTTATACTGGTCGGGGTTCAGGTAAGAAAAACGCCGTTTGAACATAAATCCGGCGATCCGGCCAAGAAAAGTGCGTTTCTTGTGGGGATATCCGGCCAGCTGGGCCATCATCCGCACCACCCCCTCGGCCGTCTTGAGGGCGACATTGCCGATAAAACCGTCGCAGACGATCACATCGCTGTCGCCGCTGAAGATGCGATCCCCTTCGACGAACCCGACATAATTGAGTGCAGGACATTGACGCAACAATTCGGCGCTGTGGCGTACCAGATCGTTACCCTTGATCTCCTCCTCGCCGATGTTGAGCAAGGCAACACGAGGTGACGCAATGCCTTCGACCTTTTCGGCCACGACAGAGCCCATCACCGCAAACTGCAGCAAGGTGTCCGCATCGCAACTGACGTTGGCGCCGAGATCCAGCATCACGGTGCGTTTGCCACTCAATGTTGGCAACGCCTTTATGAGGGCGGGTCTGTCTACCCCGGGTAGGGATTTGAGCACGCACTTGGCCATCGCCATCAACGCACCTGTATTGCCGGCACTGACGCAGGCATCGGCCTCACCGGCTTTCACCAGATTGAGTACCACCCGCATGGAGGAGTCTTTCAGAGTACGCAGCGCCACGATCGGTTTATCGCCCATGCCAACCACTTGGGATGCATGTACGAAACGAACTCGGGGATGATTCAGCAAACCATGTTGCTGCAGCAGAGAGGAGGTCTGGTGCTGGTCGCCGACCAGGACCAGTTTTAACTGGGGTAAAAGAGACAGTGCCTGCACGGCGGCAGGCACTGTTTCCGAGGGGCCAATATCTCCCCCCATGATGTCTAGCGCGACAGTTTGCGTAGACAAAGGCAATCCTTAAGCGATTACCTTTTTACCGCGGTAGAAACCATCGGCAGTCACGTGGTGACGACGATGAATTTCGCCACTGGTCTGATCAACAGTCAGGGCAGCAGTGGTCAGCGCATCGTGGGAACGACGCATGCCACGCTTGGCACGGGTTTTACGGTTCTGTTGTACGGCCATTGTAGGCTAACTCCTAAATTCACTTACGTTTAAGCTCTTCAAGAACTGCAAAGGGATTCGGCCGCTCATCAGCAGGTTCGATTTCACCCCAAGTCATCTCCATGTTTCCTCTCGGGCATGCATCCAGAGAATGCATTGCGACTTGAGGCAACGAGAGGATGAGTTCATCCTCCAGGATTTGATGAAGATCTATCTCGCCGTTTTCGTCCAACTCAATGGGCTCATAAGCTTCCGGCAGTTCTTCCTCGTTTGTTCTTTCGAACAGCGGAGTGTAGATAAATTCAGCTTCACAGAGGTGTTCGAATGTCTCTCCGCAACGTTGGCAAACCAGGTCAACCTTGGCATGGGCAGTGCCTTTCATAACGGTCAACTTCTGGACATCTTTGCCAAAGTGCAGTGATACCTCGATATGACTCTGCAAGCCAGCGGTTGATTCCTCCAGCCTGGGCATCTGCGACTTTTCCACTATCCCGATGTAATCGAGCAGCTTCAAGGCACTACGGACTGGATCAACCTTAACGGGCAACTTCACCTTTTGCATAGGGCGCGAATAATATAGGTCCAACAACTGATAGTCAAAGGAAAAAGTCCTTACCGCCGATGATTTTAACGTCACAAGTCCCTAGAATGCCGGTACCTGCTTTCATCGGTAACTCGATTATGCCACAGAATCTGATCCTCGCCTCAACTTCTCGCTATCGCAAAGCCCTGCTGGAGAAGCTCGGTCTCCCCTTTGAATGTGCAGCCCCCGATGTGGATGAGCAACCACTGGCTGGCGAATCCGCCGAGGCGCTGGTGGCCAGACTGGCTCGTGCCAAGGCTGATGCCATCGCCGGGCAACGTGATCACGGCTTGATCATCGGATCTGATCAGGTGTGTGTCTGCGATAATCACATCCTCGGCAAACCGGGCACCATCGACAATGCCATCGCCCAGTTGATGGCGGCTCAAGGTCGCAGCGTCGCCTTCTACACCGGCCTGTGCGTGGTAAATGCCGCAACCGGTGAGGCTCATCAACTGGTGGAACCTTTCACCGTTCATTTTCGCAACCTCGATGAAGCCGCCATTCGCCGCTATGTAGAGGCTGAACTGCCCCTCGATTGTGCTGGCAGTTTCAAATGCGAAGGGATGGGGATCGTGCTGTTCAAGGGGCTGGAAGGGCGCGATCCTAACGCATTGATCGGTCTGCCGCTGATCGGCCTGATCGAACTGCTGGAGCGCCACGGCATCGCCCTGCCCTGATTGTGGGCAAATGGATGAGCTAGAAGATATATAAAAGGCCCGGTCAATTGACCGGCCTTTTATCTGTCACTCAAGGCGAGAGACGTTTACAACAACGTGCGAAGAGCCGTCATAGAGTCAACCACTGCTACTGGCTCGTAACGACTGAGGGCATCGCAGCTATCCACCCCCCAGGTGACGCCAATGCGCGGCATGGCGATTGCCTCGGCCATCGCCATATCGTGAACAGAGTCGCCGACCATCACCGCCTGCCGGGGTGACAGCCCCAGCTCGGCTAGGATCTGCTCAAGCATCAGCGGATCAGGCTTGGAGCGGGCCTCATCGGCGCCACGACTGGTAACAAACAACGCACGCAGCCCGGTCTCATCCAATACCCGATCCAGCCCACGGCGTGATTTGCCGGTCGCGACGGCCAGTTGCAACCCCTGTGACCGCCAGTCATGCAGCAGCTCCTCTGCCCCGGCAAACAGCGGACTGGGGGTAGCATCGTGCAGATAGTGATGGCGATAACGATCGATGAGCATGCCAATCTGGCGCTCATCAATGGCGGTGCCACTGTCGCTACACAAAGGGAACAGGCGGGACATGGCAACATCAAGGCTCAATCCGATGATCTGCCGGATCTGGGCTGGTGCAGGTACCGCCAGCTCACAATCTCTGGCGGCCCCCTGCACACAGGCAGCAATCCGGCCCACCGAATCCATCAGGGTACCGTCCCAATCGAAAATGGCGAGCCGGATATCCTGCATCAGCGTGGCAAGCCGTTGAGGAAGTTGTCGAGTTCAGGTGCCAGCGGCGCTTCTACCTGCATCTCGCGACCATCGGCCGGATGGGTGAAGCTGAGCTTCCAGGCATGCAAAAAGAGCCGTTTCAGCCCTTGGCTGCGCATTTTCTCGTCAAACGCCGCTTCACCGTACTTATCGTCACAGGCGATCGGGTGACCGGCATGCAGGGTGTGCACCCGGATCTGGTGAGTACGACCGGTGATAGGGCAGCACTCGACCAGGGTCGCTTCGGCAAATTGACGCACGATACGGAATCGGGTTTCCGATGGCTTGCCATCGGCGCTGACTCGCACTACCCGTTCGCCAGACTGCAGGTCGTTTTTGCGCAGCGGGGCATTGACCACCTTGACGTGAGCCTGCCACTTGCCACGAACCAGCGCGAGATACTGCTTGCGCATGGTTTTGACGCGCAACTGCTCATGCAGGCTGCGCAGGGCGCTGCGTTTTTTAGCAACCAGCAGTACGCCAGAGGTATCGCGATCCAGTCGATGAACCAGCTCGAGGAAACGGGCTTCCGGCCGCAGGGCTCGCAGCCCTTCTATCACGCCAAAGCTCAGGCCGCTGCCGCCATGTACGGCCATGCCGGAGGGCTTGTTCAGCACGATCATGGCATCGTCTTCAAACAGGATCTGGCTCTCCAGACGCTGGATAACACTCAGGTTGGCGGATGGCAGCTCATTTTTTTCAGCGACGCGAACGGGAGGAACCCGCACCTCATCGCCTGCGCAGAGTTTGTACTCCGGTTTGATGCGCTTTTTGTTTACTCGCACTTCACCTTTGCGAAGGATGCGATAGATCAGGCTCTTGGGGACGCCCTTTAGCTGAGTCTTGAGAAAATTGTCGATGCGCTGCCCGTCATGCTCAGCTTCGATGGTGAGCAGCTGCACTTGTTGATGTATCTGTGTCATGGCGCGGATTTTACCACTGCCAGCGCCCCTTGGCTGCTGGTTTGTTGAAAAATGGCGCCTTGCTATAAAAGAGGTTTAAATGGGATAATAAACAAGGTTTTGTCATTGTGTTCAAGCCTTGTACTAAGTGGCCAAAAAGTATGCCACCCAATCCCGATACACCGTGTCTAGAAGAACATGACGGTTCCCGGGTGCGAGGTACAACGCATGGAGAACACAAACATCACCGTTTATTTGTCTCCATTTCGGCATCCTTATTCATCTCTTCTCGAGAAAAGATGACCAGAACGCCCTTAGTTTGCGCCTCATGCATACCCCAACCGGGAGGTTGCCCCAGTATGCTGAAGACCCGAGGCCGGCGCTGGCAGGACCCAGATGGAGGAAATCAAAATGACACAATAATGAGAACTCAATGAAAAGAATGCTTATCAACGCAACTCAAGAAGAGGAGTTGCGCGTAGCGCTGGTTGACGGACAACAGCTCTACGATTTGGATATTGAAAGTCCGGGACACGAGCAGAAGAAAGCGAACATTTACAAGGGTAAGATCACCCGCGTAGAACCCAGCCTTGAAGCTGCTTTTGTTGATTACGGCGCCGAGCGCCACGGTTTCCTGCCGTTGAAGGAGATCGCCCGCAATTACTTCCCCTCCGGTTACTCCTATCAGGGTCGTCCCAACATCAAAGAAGTGGTCCGCGAAGGTCAGGAAGTTATCGTCCAGATCGACAAGGAAGAGCGTGGCACCAAGGGTGCAGCCCTCACCACCTTTATCAGCCTGGCAGGTAGCTACCTGGTACTGATGCCCAACAACCCCCGTGCCGGTGGTATCTCCCGCCGCATCGAGGGTGATGAGCGGACTGAACTGAAAGAAGCCCTGAGCGGACTGACCGTGCCGGAAGGCATGGGCCTGATCGTGCGCACTGCCGGTGTAGGCAAGTCGCCAGAAGAGCTGGAGTGGGATTTGAACGTCCTGCTCAACCACTGGGACTCCATCCACAAGGCCTCCCAGGAGCGCGCTGCGCCGGTACTGATCCACCAGGAAAGTAACGTCATCGTGCGTGCCATCCGTGACTATCTGCGTCGCGATGTGGGCGAGATCCTGATCGACAATCCGGTGATTTTCGAACGCGCCAAGGCCCATATCGAGCTGGTGCGTCCGGATTTCCTCAACCGTGTGAAGCTGTACAAGGGTGAAGTTGCCCTGTTCAACCACTTCCAGATTGAGAGCCAGATCGAATCTGCCTTCCAGCGTGAAGTGCGCCTCCCCTCCGGCGGCAGCATCGTTATCGATCCGACCGAAGCACTGACCTCCATCGATATCAACTCCTCCCGCGCCACCAAGGGCGGCGATATCGAAGAGACTGCGTTGCAAACCAACCTGGAAGCCGCCGACGAAATTGCCCGTCAATTGCGTCTGCGCGACCTGGGTGGCCTGATCGTTATCGACTTCATCGACATGACGCCAGTTCGTCATCAGCGCGAAGTGGAAAACCGTCTGCGTGAAGCGGTGCATCAGGATCGCGCCCGCATCCAGCTGGGCCGGATCTCCCGTTTCGGTCTGCTGGAGATGTCTCGCCAGCGTCTGCGCCCCTCCCTCAACGAGTCCAGCAGCCATATCTGCCCCCGTTGCCAGGGTCAAGGCGTGATCCGTGACAACGAATCCCTCGCCCTGTCCATCCTGCGTCTCATCGAAGAAGAGGCCATGAAGGACAACACCGAGCAGGTTCACGGCCAAGTGCCGGTGGATGTTGCCGCCTATCTGCTTAACGAGAAGCGTGCCGCCATCGCCAGTCTGGAACAGCGCAATGATGTGCGTGTTTACATCATTCCGAACCAGCATCTGGAAACCCCGCACTACGAAGTAACCCGCATTCGTCAGAACGAGATCCCGGAAGCGGCCAGCTACGAGCTGAAAACCGAGATTGCCAAGCCGGTCTACCAACCGAAGCAAGCTCAGGTGATCGAGCGTGAGCAACCGCTGCTGCAAGGCTTTGCCCAACCGGCACAACCGGCCCCTGTTGCACCGCAACAGCCGGCGGCTCCCGTCGCTGCGGCCCCTGCCGAAGCTGGCTTCTTCAGCAAGCTGATCAAAGGCATTACCGGCCTGTTCAGCAGCGATGCAGCCCCTGCCGACGTAAAAGCGCCCGCCGAGAAACCTGCAGCTCGTGAAGCACGCAAGGATGAAGGTCAACGTCACCAGCGCGAAGAAGGCCGTGGCCGTGGTCAGCGTCCTCGTCGTGACGACAATCGTGGCAACCGCAACAATGCGGAAGCAGGCGAGAAGCGTGAAGGTGGCAACCGCGAAGCCGGTGAAAACCGCAATCGCCGTCCACGTAAAGAGCGCGAGCCTCGTCAGGAGCGTGAAGCTCGTGGCGAAGTGCGCAGCGAACAGCGCATGGAACGTGAACCCCGTCAGGAGCGCGAACCGCGCCAGGAACGTGCACCACGTCCGGCCCGTGAACCTCGTGCGCCCCGTGAGCCGCGCGCCGAAGTCGTTGTTGAAGCGGTAGATACCGTCGATACAACTGCCGCCCAGCCACGTCAGGAAAAAGAGCAGAAAGTGGCCGAGCGCCGCGAACGTCGCCAACTGCGCAAGCAGATCCGCGTCGATGTCGCCGCTGCTGACACCCCTGCCCTGCCGGTTGACGAAGTACCAACGCAAGCTGAAGTGATCGATGCTACCGTGGGTAACGAGCAGGAAGAGCAGAGTGAAGGCCAGCGCCGTTCACGCCGTACTCCGCGCAGCCAGCGCATCGAAGGCCAACGTCGCAAGCGTATTAATGAAGAAGCACGTAGCCAGCGTGATGAAGAGCAACAAGCCGAGCCTACTCTGACTACCGCCGCCCAAGCAGATATTGCCAAAGCGCAGGTTGAAGAGCCGGTAGTGCCTGTTGTTACCATCCCGAGCGCTGAAGCCGTCGCTGCTGCCCTGCAAGCCTCTGCGGCACTGACCGAGCATGTGGTTGTCGAAGCCGTTGCTGAAGAAGCTGCCGAACAGGCTGCTGCCCAGGTCGAAGCAACTCAAGCCGATGTGATCGCTAGCCCGGTTGTTGCAGCTGTCGCAGACGTCGTGGTTGCAGCAGAGCCAGAAGTTGCCGTTGTCGCCGCTCCTGCTGTCGACGTGGCTGCCGCTACCGTGGTTGAAACCGCTCCGGTTGTTGAAGAAGCCCCGGCTGTCAGCACTCCTGTCGTGGAAGCTGCACCGGCTGCAGTCGAAATGCCAGTTGCTGTTGTCGAAGCCCCGGCTCCTGTCGCTGCGGTTGCGGTGGAAGAGACGCAGGTCGTGACCAAACAGGTAGCTCACGGTGCCGGCCTGCTGGCTCGTGCCCGCAAAGCATCCGCGCCGATGGCAACCCCTGCCGAAGCCCCTGCCCTGCCTGCTCGTGAGCCGGTTAACTACCCTCCGCTGGTACGCAACGAAGTGAGCACATCAGGTCGTCATGGTGGCAGCACTGCCGCCGTCAACGTGGCCACCTGCCCGGCCGGTCGCCCCTAAGCAACCCGGGTTGACCCCCTAAACAAAAGCCACACCAACCGGTGTGGCTTTTTTTATTTCTCTTTTCCCCTGTGCACTCACAGACACATTAATACCCATGTTCTGCAAAGCCGCTTTGTCTGTTATCTCTCTATCATTGAACACTGCGCTAACTCGTGTTTACTTTTTGACGTAACAGAGAAAGTCCATTTTCTACTTCTATGTTCAGCATGATGCGAATTGAGTTTGTCTGTGTAAAATCTTGTTTGTTGGCATACAAAAAGTTGTATTTATGACGATCTACAATGGTCTGGTGTGGGGTTCAAGATCTATTTGATATGGAACCCTCTGGTTCAATGCATACTTGCCAACCAGGGCATTCGGTTGTACCGAGACCTGAATCCTCCTTTCGCAGAAATGAGGAGGTTCGACATAAAGCAAACCTGCCTCAGGTCTTGTTTAACTGATGATCAACTCAGGTTGCATCTACACAGATGCACATAAAGGTAACATATAGATTTGCTTCCCGGGAACAAGCCAGCTCCCCTATCCTAGCGGCAACACAATCAATGCACGAGATATTGGTTACGGCCCTTCCCCACACAATTAAGTGTTGAAACTGAGCAAGACGCTGGCCCCAATACGCGAAACCTCAGTAACCGCTGCTCAACGATTCTGTTTAAAAGGCATATAAAAATGCCGCCCGGCTTTGCAACCGGGCGGCATTGAACTGCTCGCTTTGAAAGTGGAATGACTATCAGGCTGTTGCCAGCTTGGCCTGCTCTTCACCGCGCTTGAGCATGGCGTAGGAGACACCGGTCAGCAGCGAGCCTGCCGCAATCGCCACGATATACATCATGACGTTGCTGATAGCGTGCGGGATAAAGAGCACGAACAGGCCGCCGTGGGGTGCCATCAGCTCGCAGCCGAACAGCATGGAGAGCGCACCGGTCAGGGCGCCGCCAACCATACAGGCCGGGATGACCCGCATCGGATCCTTGGCGGCAAACGGGATGGCCCCCTCGGAGATAAAGCACAGACCCAGCACGAAGGAGGCCTTGCCCGCTTCCTGCTCCGCCTTGATGAACTTGGTGCGGGCCAGGAAGGTGGCGATCCCCATCCCCAATGCCGGCACCATGCCGGCGGCCATTACCGCTGCCATCGGGGCGTAGGTTTTGGAGGCCAGCAGGCCGACCCCGAAGGCGTAGGCCGCCTTGTTGACAGGGCCGCCCATGTCGAAGCACATCATGGCGCCGATGATGACACCCAGCAGCACGGCGTTGGCAGAACCCATGTTGTTGAGGAACTCGGTCATGGCATTCATGATGCCAGCCACCGGACCACCCACTACGTAGATCATCACCAGACCGGTAAAGAGGCTGGCCACCAACGGAATGATCAGGATGGGCTTGAGCGCTTCCAGGGTGGTCGGCAAGCGCACCTTGTCGCTCAGGTACTTGGCGCTGTAACCGGCCAGGAAACCGGCCACGATGCCACCGAGGAAACCGGCACCCAGCGAGCTTGCCAGCATACCGCCGATCATGCCGGGAGCGAGACCCGGGCGGTCAGCGATGGAGTAGGCAATGTAACCGGCCAGCACCGGGATCATCAGGGCAAAGGCGGAGCCACCACCGATCTTCATCAGAGCGGCGGCCAGAGTGCCTTCCACCTTGAACGCTTCGATACCGAACACAAACGAGAGCGCGATGATAAGGCCGCCCGCCACCACCATGGGCAGCATGAAGGAGACGCCGGTCAACAGGTGCTTGTAGGGGCCGGCTTTTTCCTCTTTCTTGGGTTGGCTGGCACCGCTGTGGCGATAGAGTGTCGCCTCGTTCCACGCCTTGTCGAGCTCGGCGCGGGTTTTCTTCAGCGCAGCGCCCGTGCTGGTGCGATAAACCGGCTTACCATCGAAACGGGCCATGTCCACCTCGATATCGGTGGCGAGGAACACCAGATCGGCAGATGCAATCTCCTCGGCAGTCAGGGCGTTCTGGGCACCGACCGAGCCTTGGGTCTCGACACGGATCTGATAACCCAGCTGTTTGGCCATGGTCTCCAGCGCTTCTGCCGACATAAAGGTGTGGGCAACGCCAGTCGGGCACGCTGTCACTGCCACGATGCGCTTGCCAGCGGCGGCCGGTTTGGCGGCAGCATTGGCAACGGCGGAGACGGCTTGATGACGATAGACACTGGCGCCGCTGGCGGCTGCCTCCAGCAAGGCGGCCGGATCCTGCAGGGCGAGATCCATGCTGCCCTGATAGACCTGCTTGCCATCATAGGCAGCGAGATCCACCGGAGCACTGGCGACAACCAGCACCAGGTCGGCCGCGGCAATCTGCTCTTTTGAGGGGATCTGGCGCGGTTGCACACTGGAGCCGACGTCGAGGGTGAGTTCCCAGCCAGCCAGTTTGGCCTGCTGTTCTATCCGTTTTGCAGCGAGAAAGCTGGTGGCAATGCCCGCCGGGCAAGCCGTAACCAAGATTGCTTTCATTGGGCATCTCCTGAGTTTTCCATTGAGGGGGTATGGCATTGAACCGGTGCCAGCGCATCCAGACGCTCTACGCGCACCTGTTCAAGTAAAGGGTTGAGCACATTGATATCGTCAAAGCCGACTGCGACCTGACTGACCGCCAAGGCCGAGACGGCGGTGGCCAGCCGCAGGGTCTGCTCCGGCGCCCAGCCAAGGCTGAGACCATGGGCGAGACCTGCCACCAGAGAATCGCCAGCACCAACCGTGCTGACCACCTGCATCCGCGGCGGAATGGCTTGCCAAACGGCATCCGGGGCAAACCAGATGAGGCCATCGGCGCCGTTGGAGATCACCACGTTGGGGATCCCGCTTGCCTGCAGCGCGCGGGCACACTCGGCCTGCTCGCTCAGGGTCTTGATGGGGCGACCCGCCCACTGGCCGAGCTCCTCCAGATTGGGCTTGACCAGGGTCGGCGCCGCCTTGATCCCTTCGCTTAAGGCCGCACCGCTGCAATCGAAGATCACCTGCTTGCCCTTGGCCTTGAGCAAGCGGATCAGATGGGCGCAGTAATCGGGAGCCACCCCTTTGGGCAGGCTGCCCGCCAGCACGAACCACTCAGCATGTGCAGCCAATTGGTCGATGGCCTGCTCCAGCGCGCTCACCTCCCCTTGCTGGATGGTGAGCCCCGGCAGGTTGAGATCGGTGACCCGACCAGACTGCTCGGAGATCTTGACGTTGATGCGGGTGCTGCCCGCTACGCGCACAAAGTGATCATCCAACGCCCGCTCTGCAAACAGGGAGGCAAAACTCTGTTCATTGTCAGCGCCCAGCCAGCCGGTGACGCCTACGTCGCGGCCCAGATCCTTGAGCACCATGGCGACGTTGATCCCCTTGCCTGCGGCACGCAGGTTGGCCTCGTTCACCAGATTGACCTCGCCAAGGCTCATTGCCTCAAGGCGAGTAGTGAGATCAAGGGCGGGGTTGAGGGTAATGGTGACAATCTTCATCAATGCGCCCCCTCGCCCAGACCAGCGGCGATCGCCTCACCGATCCCCTTGAGGGCCGCTTCGGCATCTGCCCCTTCGGCGCGAAATGCCAAACGATGCCCACACTTGACCCCAAGGCCGATCACCTTCATCAGGCTCTTGGCGGAGACCGCTTCGCCGCTACCATCCAGATTGGCAACCCGGATATCTGATTCAAACTCTTTGGCCACCTTGACCAGCATGGCGCCCGGGCGGGCGTGCAGACCGTGGGGGTTGATGATGGTGAAGGTTTCGGAAAGACCGCTCGCGGGGCCCGCTTGCAGCATGGCCAGTCCCTCGCCGCCCGCCAGCGTAGCGAGTTGGCCGACAGCCGCCAGTTTGGCCAGATTCTCCAGTTGCGGCAGATGGCTGCTATCTGCGGCGCACAGCAGCAGCATGGCGCTGACCGGCTGCTCCCCTGCCGTGAGGGCGCTACTCGGGGTGGCCAGCACCCAACCGGTCTGGGCCGCTTGTGCTCGAGCGAGCCAGACGCCCTCGCCCAGATAGGCAGGTTCGCTTGCCAGCAGGGCGCTCACCATGGCGGCATCGCCCCAGCCCGCCGATTTGGCGCGGGCGGCCGCCCCCAGCAGCAGCTGGTCGCGATCATCGGCCGGGAAGTCGGCCAGGGTCAGGTATTGCACCTCTTTGGCGGCAGTGGCGCCGGTCAGGATATTGATGATGGTGTCGGCATCGGTGGCCTCTTTGAGCTGGGCTGCCGCCTGCTCGTCACCCAGCACATGAGTGAGCTGGCGCAAGATGCCCAGATGCTCGTCGGACTTGGCGGCGATGCCGATGGCGACGTAGGCGATCTGCCCCTCGTCCCACTCGATGCCATGAGGGAATTGGGCCACCATGACGCCGGTGCTCTTCACCAGATGACGGGTATCGGTGGTGCCGTGGGGAATGGCGATGCCGCTGCCAAGATAGGTGGCATGCTGCGCTTCACGGGCCAGCATCCCATCCACATAGCCCGCTTCCACCAGACCGGCTTCGGTCAGTTTGCCTGCCAGCAGGGCAATGGCGTCCGACTTGGTCGCCACCGACTGCCCCAGCAAGATCTGCTCTCGCGCCAACTTCAACATAGAGACTCTCCATCAGGTTCCGGCCACGCCGGTACGTCACAATTGAACATTCGGGTAACTCGCCAACTGACAATAGACCCGAACACGGTTCACTGTGATCGGGGCCCGATTTTCAGGCCACTGGGTCTCTTCGCTGCTGACAGGCTGAATCGTTTCACTTACACTCAGACTGAATCGTTTCAGCGAATTGATCAAGTACCCACAAAGAGTGCTTTTCAATGATATGATCCCGCGCACACTTTTCGGTGCCCTCACCCGGCAGTGACCGTGGGCCTTGCAACTCAAACAGAGCCAATATGATGAAACTGGATGAAATCGCCGCCCTCGCCGGTGTCTCGCGCACCACGGCAAGCTATGTGATCAATGGCAAGGCCGACCAATACCGCATCAGCCAGGCCACCCGCGACAAGGTGATGGCCGTGGTCACCGCCCATAACTACCAGCCGGACAGCCGCGCCGCCTCCCTGCGCGGCGGCCAGACCAAGACTCTGGGCTTTATCCTGCCCGACCTTGAGAACGCCAGTTACGCCAAGCTGGCCAAACGGCTGGAACAGGGGGCCCGGGCGCAGGGCTATCAGCTGCTCATCGTCTGCTCGGAGGATGATCCTGCCACCGAAAAAGAGCTGGCCCAGATGCTGGTGAGCCGCCATGTGGACGCCCTGCTGGTGGCCAGTTGCCTGCCGCCAGACGACCCCTTCTACGGCAAATTGCAGGCGCAAGGCAGCCAAATCCTCGCCATCGACCGGGCGATGGCAGCCGACAAGTTCGTCACCGTCGCCAGTGAAAACGAGAAAGCGAGCTTTGATCTCACCAGCTCCCTGCTCACCCCGACTATGCGCCATATCGCCTTGATCACCGCGCTGCCGGCACTCACGATCAGTCAGGAGCGCAAAGCCGGTTTCGAGCAGGCGGTCGCCAGTCACAGCGAGGCTCGCCACCTGTGCGAGGGGGATCACTTCTCTCGCCTTGAGGGGTATCGCCTGATCAAAGATCTGCACCAGCAGCTGGGTCAACTGCCCGAAGCGCTAATCACTACCTCCTATATCCTGATGGAGGGGGTACTCGACTACCTGTTGGAGCAAGAGATCGATATGAGCCAGCTCGCCATGGCCACCTTCGGGGACGATCGGCTGCTTGACTTTCTCCCCTTTGGCATCAACTCTCTGCCCCAGCAGCACGATGCCCTGGCGAGCCAGGCGCTGGAGCTAGCGCTCAAGGCGGTGAACGGCGACTACCAGAGCGGGCTGCACTATGTGAGCCGCACCCTCAAGCGCCGTCGCTAACCTGACCGCAGCAGACCCGATTTGCTGTCAATGGGTGGGTAAAGCGAACAGATGACAATAAGGCTGCCAGCATCGGCAGCCTTATTGTTTTCCCCCACTACCCTACCCGCCCGCTTTACTTTCTCTACCGTCTGGCCGACTAAACAACCGGCCTCCACACTCCTTTCACCCAGCAACTAAACGCCAATGCCACGACAAGGCACTCCCCCATCCGTGCAGCAACCACTTGGCTGACCTGTATCAATGAGCCCCTGCCAGTCATGTTTTCGGTGCTTTTTTCTGCAATTAGCTATCACTGTCATCATTTATTTCCACTTGTTGCCACAAGCCAGCACAAGATTCGTATAAAAGGGGTTGTTTCCGCTATTTTGATCCGCTAACGTGGCAACCATCTTTTACAACTGACAGGTTTTAGGTACAGATGTTCCCGTTCCGATATTGCTAGCCTCCGGCCCTATCACCGGAGGCTCCTTCTGATAACGCCAATCGGCCCCTCTTGTTGACGTCACTGCTGACATCGCCTGTTTGCACTGACACCGCTACGTTCGGATGGATAACATGAATACCAAAACCCTGGGTTGTACCCTGTTGATTGCCGGCACCACCATAGGCGCCGGCATGCTGGCCCTGCCGCTGGCCTCCTCCTCCCTCGGCGGCCCCGCCACCCTGATGTTGATGGTCGGCCTCTGGGCCCTGATGGCCTTCACCGCCATGCTGCAAGTAGAGGCAAGCCTCAACACCGGCAAATGGTACCTGCACCAGCTGGCGGACCATCTGCTCGGCCCCTGGGGCAAGCGCATCGCCTCCTTCTGTATCCTGATGCTGTTCTACTCGCTCGCCTCCGCCTACATCAGCGGTGGCAGCAGCCTGCTGGCACAGGCGCTGGCCGATGCGGGCATGACCCTGAGCCAGGAGCAGGCCGCCTGGGCCTTTACCCTGCTGTTTGGCGGCATGGTCTGTGTTGGCACCCGCTCGGTGGATTACCTCAACCGGCTGATGTTCACTGTCAAACTGGTGATCATGGTGGTGGTGCTGGCGTTGCTGCTGCCCCGCACTGAAGGGCAGCATCTGCTCTCGATGCCGCTGGGTCAGGGCCTGTTGCTGGCGGGCCTGCCGGTGATCTTCACCTCGTTCGGCTTTCACGGCTCCATTCCGAGCGTGATGCTCTACCTCGGTGACTGCCCCAAGCAGTTGCGCCGAGTCTTTGTCTGGGGCTCAGCCCTGCCGCTGATCCTCTATGTGCTGTGGCAGGTAGCAATCCTAGGTCTGCTCGGCCAGCAAGCCCTGCTGCAAACCGGCGGCGCGCTGGACAGCCTGCTGGCCAACGTCGGCAAGCTGGTGAGCTGGCCTGCGTTTAATCAGGCGATGCACCTGTTTGCCGATCTGGCGCTCGCCACCTCCTTCCTCGGGGTGACGCTGGGGCTGTTCGACTTTATGGCCAAGGTGACCCGCCGCAAGGACAACTGGCAGGGCCGCACCCAGACCGGCCTCATCACCTTTGTGCCGCCATTGCTGTTTGCCCTCTACTTCCCGCAGGGCTTTATCATGGCGCTCGGCTACGCCGCGATTGCGCTGGCGATCCTCGCGGTACTGCTGCCGGTGGCGCTGGTGTGGCAGAGCCGCAAGCAAGCCCCCGCCCACCACTACCGCGCCCCGGGTGGCGTGGTGGCGCTGGGAGTGGCCGCCGCCATGGGCGTGCTGATTGTTGGCGTACAGATCAGCGTCAGCCTTGGAATGCTGCCAGCGCTGTAATCCCCGATACTGATGCCCCCAAATAGCAAAGCCCCGCCAATCTGATTGGCGGGGCTTTTTGTTGGACAAGAAATCAAGTTGGATACAGGCATCCGCCATTAATTAAGACTGCGACCCTTACCAAACAAACACCCAAACCTTCAGCTATATACCGACCTTTTTACTACCCAACCCTGAATAATCAGTTCAAAAACCGTTCATGCTCCTTCGCTACACTGCCCGCTCGTTTATCGCTATCAGGAGTTTGAAAACAATGATGTTGCACCTCAAGAAGAGCACCCTTGCCCTCGTCCTGCTTGCCGCCAGCGGCGCACTCAGCGCAGCCGAAATCGCCAACAACAATATTACCGAGGCGGAGATCAAGGCCGCGCAGGATGGTTGGGGCGCGGCGCTCATCAAGATCAGCGATGACTATCGCGCCGGTGGGATTGAGCGCGCCAAGGCGACTGCCGAGTCGGTGCTCGACAGCGCTTATGGCTACCAGCAGGGGCCGGTGCTGTTCAAACCCACCCTTGCCGGTGGCGAGCAGACCTTTCGCACCAACCGCGAGGGGGCGCTGGCCTACTTTGTCGGCAACAACAGCGCCTACCCCGCCGACAAAGGGTTCGCCCTGAAAAACTGGCAGAGCTATCGCTATGACAACGCCGCCGTCTATATCAACGGCGACATGGCGCTGACCATGGGCAAGGTGCATCTGGTGGATCGCGACAACAAGGAAACTACAGTCGACAAGACCTGGGGTTTCAAGAAAGGAGATGATGGCAAGGTGCGCATCGTGCTGCACCACTCCTCCCTCCCTTATGAGGGGTAATGACAGGGCCCTGCTCTGCCCACCATCAATATGATCAAAAAACAGCCCTGCCACCTCGGCAGGGCTGTTTTTTTGCGCCTGCGCTTGGCAGATGGCAAGTGAATAGATGACGGTCGTGCTAACGCAGTTTGCTGCTACCCTCAAGGCAAATCATTGAGATGCCGAGCAATGTCGAGTCTCTCAACTCCAGCCCCTCGTTATCATCACACAAGGAGCCAGATACCATGACCATACTGCCTGTTTACGCGGCCCTGCTCGCGCTGCTGTTTGTGTTGCTGAGCATTCGAACCATTCGCACCCGCCATAGCCGCAAGGTGGCGCTGGGGCATGGGGATGACCCCGCCATGTTGCGTGCCATGCGGGTGCATGCCAACTTTGCCGAGTATGTCCCCCTCGCCCTGCTGCTCATCTATTTCGTTGAAACCGGCAGCCATGCCCCCTGGCTTATCCATCTGCTGGGGAGCACCTTGCTCCTTGGCCGTCTCTGCCACGCCTTTGGCATGAGCCGCACGCCGGAGAACTTCCGTTATCGGGTGGCGGGAATGGGGCTGACCTTCACGGTGATCCTGGTGAGCGCTGCCCATATCCTGATCACGGCGCAGCTCCCCTGACCCGGCCGTCACGAATAGCTGGCGAAGCGGTCTGCCAGCCATCCCCATCGGCTATTCTTTACTGCACAGATAGTCGCAACAGTTCTGCTTGAACAAGCCCGATTCAGGAGTGCGATATGAAGTGGATTGGCTGGTTACTGCTTGTCGGGCTGACTCACGTTGCCCACGCAACCCCGCTAAAGCTGGCGGCAGCGGTCGAGCACACTGCGATATTGCGCCCTTTTATTCATGACTGGTTTGGCCGGGCCGGCATCGACTTTCAGTTGATCCCCTGCACCTATGCCCGCTGCGAAAAGTTGATTGAAGCAAACCATGCCGTCGATGGCGATATGGCCCGGATCAAGGGCTTTGATCAGACCTATCCCCACTTGCTGCAGATCGGTGCTCCCATCTCGGAGGCGGCGATTTATGGTCAGCCAAGGGATAACCCGAACTGGCCCCCTGCCAAGGGAACCGTGATTGGCTGCCTGCGTGGCATCCAGTGGTGCGAGCGCTTCCTCGGCAACTATCAGGTCATCTGGTTGAACGATGAGAAGCAGGGGCTTGCCCAACTGCATCGAGGCAAAGTGGATTGGCTCATCAAGATGCGCCCCGCCTCTCAACCCGCACTGGCGTCCCCCTGGCAGAAGCTCACCAAAGAACAGGTCTTTCTCTACCTCGATAAAAAGCACCGCGCGGAAATTGCGGCCCTGCTCAAGGTACAGCTGGCGTTTATCAATAACGGCCGCTGGCTGGCGATGCAAAAGCAATACCTCTCCGCCATCTAGCGCGGTTCTCGCAGCACCACACAGTGCCGATTACATGGCTGTGTCTAGTCCTGAAATAGGTTTACACATTTTCAACTAGCATTTCTCTACTCAGAACCCCCTATGTACCGCATCGGGGGTTCTGTATTTCAACGCATGATGCGGCCGCTCCGCGTTGTAAATATCCACTGCTTCACGCACCATTTCCCGCGCTTGCGTCAAATCCTGCGGGCTTTGCAACAATAACTCTCCTTTCAAAATCCCGTTCACCCGCTCCGCGAACGCATTCTGGTAACAGTCATACCCATCCGTCATCGAGCATTTCACCTCGTACCGTTCATGTAATGACTGATACAGCACCGAGCAATACTGCACGCCGCGGTCCGAGTGATGGATGAGTTCACCGCCGCCACGCCGTTGCTTCAGTGCTTTCTTGAACGCCATCGCCACCGACTCCGCGTGCATTCCTTCGTGTACGTGGTGGCCCACTATCTTGCGTGAGTACGCATCCGTCACCAGGCTCAGGTATAGCGGCCTGCTCCGGGGCCACCGGTGTGACCTGCTCTGGCCCCGCCTTGAGCAAGTTGGGATGACGGTAGAAACGGTGAAAACTGTGGGTGGTCTTGTGATACGCCCGTCTGGGCTGCACCAGCAGGCGGTGCTCGGCCAATATCTGAAACAGCCTGTCCCGCCCGACTATGAGCCCGTCATCATCCTGACCCTGCAGCAGATAATGCAGCTTGCGGATGCCGACCCGCGGTTGTCGCAGTCGAACCTGACGCACAAAACGCACCACCTGCAATCCCAGTGCATGGCGCTCGTCGGCGACCCGATTGCGCTTGTAGTAAGCCTGCCGGCTTATCCCCAGAAACAGGCAAGCCCTGACGATGGTCAGCCTCTCGACTTGCCGCTGCGAGAGGACTTGCCGGGTCGCTTTTTTACGATGGAGACGCCGTAGTCATTCTTCAGTACATCGACGACGGCCTCAAAGAACTGGGCCTTCTGGCTCATCAGCGCCAGCTGCTGCTCGAGTTCCTTGATGCGCTGTTCGGGCGTCTGGTTGTCGGGGTCAGGCATGGTGATGCTCCTGCCGGCGCGCACAGAAGCCCCCTGGCTCCAATCTTGCCGACCATGTTTACGCAACCATACCAGAACAGTGGAGCGGCCCTGAATGCCATAACGCACCTGAGCCTGTTTGTAGGTGAGCTCGCCTTTTTCAATCTGCTCGACCAGTGCCAGTTTAAAAGTCAGCGAGTAATCGCGCTGTGTCCGTTTCACACCTTGTCCCATCGGGTTCTCCATTTATTGGGGGGAAAGGTGTAAACCATATTCAGGACGGGACACTGAAAAAACAAAAAGCCCTGCCAGATTGGCAGGGCTTTTCAGTCAACCGCATAGCTGGGGAGTCAAGCTCCCGAGCCGCTTACTGGTTGTGGGTAGAGCGACGTGGACGACGGGCCTGAGCCGGTTTGCCAGCGCCATCAGCCGGACGCTGACCACCTTGCGGCTTGGGCTTGCCACCGTTACCGGTACGGGCACCACCCGCATTGCCATTGGCGGCCGAACGACCGGCCCCCTGACGCTGGCCTTGCCCTTGCGGACGCGGCGCACGGCGCTGCTCGCTCGGATCACGGGGCTCTTTGCGCAGCGGCGCGCCAATACCACGGGCGATGTTGTCCAAGGTCTCGCGGGAGGCTTCAAAACCAGCCACCTGCTCGCACGGGATGTTCTGCTTGGTCAGTCGCTCGATGGCCTTGATGAGCTTGCCTTCATCGGCAGCAACCAGGGAGATGGCATGACCGGCGGCGCCAGCACGGCCGGTACGACCGATGCGGTGAACGTAATCTTCCGCCACGTTCGGCAACTCGAAGTTGACCACTTGCGGCAGCTTGTCGATGTCCAGACCACGGGCGGCGATGTCGGTCGCCACCAGCACCTTGACGCTACCATCCTTGAAGCCGGCCAGCGCACGAGTACGGGCACCCTGGCTCTTGTTGCCGTGGATGGCGGCGGCGCTGACGCCGTTCTTGTCGAGAGTCTCGGCAACACGGTTGGCCATGTGCTTAGTACGGGTGAACACCAGTACCTGCTGCCAGTTGTTGCTGGTGACCAGATGACTCAGCAGCGCGATCTTGTTGGCCTTGTCGCACGGATGCACCAGCTGCTCGATACGCTCGGCAGTACTGTTACGCGGGGCCACTTCGATCACCGCCGGGTTATCCAGCAGACCGGTGGCCAGTTCGCGGATCTCGTCGGCAAAGGTGGCGGAGAAGAGCAGGTTCTGACGCTTCTTCGGCATCAGAGCCAGGATACGGCGGATGTCGCGGATAAAGCCCATGTCGAGCATGCGATCCGCTTCGTCCAGTACCAGGATCTCCACTTCGTCGAACTTGACGGCGTTCTGGTTGTAAAGATCCATCAGACGGCCGGGACAGGCCACCAGCACGTCCAGACCACGGCGAGTCGCCATCATCTGCGGATTGATGCTGACGCCGCCGAACACGACGTGGCTGCGCATCGGCAGGTGTTTGCCGTAGTTACGCACGCTCTCGCCCACCTGGGCGGCCAGCTCGCGAGTCGGGGTCAGCACCAGCGCACGAATGCGGTTCGGAGAAACCTTGCGCTTGCTCTCCATCAGACGTTGCAGCATCGGCAGGGTAAAGCCTGCGGTCTTGCCGGTCCCTGTTTGGGCCGCCGCCATCAGATCGCGGCCAGCCAGAACGGCGGGGATCGCTTGCTGCTGAATGGGAGACGGGGTGTCGTAGCCTTGTTCGGCAACGGCACGCAACAAGGGTTCGGCCAGACCGAGGGAAGTAAAACTCATAATTACCTGCTAGAGATAGGGGCGCCGGGGATTTGTGGTGGGGCTCCTCTGCTGAGCCGATGCCATCTCACAAGATCTGGGCCTATTGAGAAAACAACGATTTCCCCGGGGAGCAGAGCAAAGGGGAAAGAATAGAGGCGCAGTCTAACGGAGTTGTCCGGGATAAACGAGAAAAATGTGATGCTCCTCCCAGCACGAACAGAAAATCCCCTTCCTGCCCCCCGAATAATCCCGTTGATTGATGTCGCACGCACCACACTATTAACTGGCAACACAATATCTGCTCTCGCAGGCATGACTCGCGGGGCAAAAGCACGGGATAGAAGAACACAATAACGAGGTTTAGCTATGACCACGCCATATCGTCCCCGCGGCAGCTGGCAGGCAAGGATTGGCCTGCTGCTTCTGCTGCTAAGCCCTGCACTGCAGGCCAGTCAGACCCTGACCGTGGCCTGGAGTCACTGGCCCCCCTTTAGCCAAATCAACAACCGGGGTGAGCTGGATGGGCTGGATGTCAGCCTGACCCGCCAGATCCTCACCCAGGCTGGCTTTGCCCCCAAGTTTCGCGAACTTCCCTGGGCGCGGGCACTGCATCTGGTAGAACACGATCAGCTGGATGTGGCGATGGCCGCACTCCCCCTGCCGGAGCGCCAGAGCTATGCCCGCTTCTCGACCCCCTACCGTCAGAGTGCCTATGTGCTGCTGAGCAATGACCCTATCCCGGGCCATCAGGATCGTTGGGCGCAGCTCGATAATCTGTCCGCGTTGTGCAACGAGAAAGGGCTCAAGATAGGCAAGTTGCGCGGCACCCGCCCCATGCATCAGATGGATAGCTGCCCGGCACTTAAAATGGCGACTGAATACAACGCCGATGAGCGGATGATCGATCTGCTGCTGGCTCGCCGCCTCGATGGCATCATCATGGAGTGGCAATATGCTCGCTACCGGCTGGCCCAGCTGGGGGCCGAAGAGTTTATCAGCTGCCAACTGTTGCTACACCACCAGCCGGTCAGCTTGATGTTTGCCAA
Organism: Aeromonas sp. R2-3; assembly: GCF_040908375.1. NCBI lineage: Bacteria > Pseudomonadati > Pseudomonadota > Gammaproteobacteria > Aeromonadales > Aeromonadaceae > Aeromonas > Aeromonas sp. R2-3. The sequence continues at coordinate 337,212 of NZ_JBFODP010000032.1, forward strand.
AAACAGCGTGAGCGAAGAACAGATCCTCAAAGTCAACGAGGCCATTCATGCCTTGCCCAAACCCCACAACAAGTTCTCGCCCCCCAGGTGTCGCCTCAATGCCGATCCGGGCGCCGCGGATCTGCTGACCCGCACCCTCCGCAAGCATTGACGGGATAAGCCGCCACCTGAAATAGCAAAGGCGACCCGAAGGTCGCCTTTTTGGTATTGTCGAACTTGTTCCCCGAACAGGGTGCGATCAGTCGATGTGCAGCAACAGCGATCAGCGCAGCTGCGGGGTATGGGTCAACACCCCCTGGTTCTGGGCGCGATGGCGCAGCAGGTGATCCATCAACACCAGCGCCAGCATGGCTTCGGCGATGGGCACAGCGCGAATGCCGACACAAGGATCGTGACGACCCTTGGTGATCATCTCGATAGCCTCGCCTTCGGTATTGATGGTCTTGCCTGGCACAGTGATGCTGGAGGTGGGCTTGAGCGCCATGCTCACCACGATATCCTGACCCGACGAGATCCCACCCAGAATGCCGCCCGCATGGTTGCTGGCAAAGCCCGCCGGGGTCATCTCGTCGCGATGCTCGGAGCCTTTTTGCTCCACTACCGCAAAGCCGTCACCGATCTCCACCCCTTTCACCGCATTGATGCCCATCATGGCATGGGCAATGTCGGCGTCGAGACGATCAAACACCGGCTCACCCAGGCCCACCGGCACATTGCGCGCAATGACCTGCACCTTGGCACCAATACTGTTGCCCTCTTTTTTCAGGTCACGCATGTATTGATCGAGCTCTTCCAGCTTGCCCGCATCGGGGAAGAAGAAGGGATTCTGCTCAATCTGCGCCGCGTCGAATGCCTCGGCCTTGATGGGGCCGAGTTGGGAGAGAAAACCGGTGATCTCGATGCCATGCACCTGTTTCAGGTACTTCTTGGCGATCGCCCCCGCCGCTACCCGCATCGCAGTCTCACGGGCAGAGGAGCGACCACCACCGCGATAGTCCCGCTGACCATACTTCTGGTGGTAGGTGTAGTCAGCGTGACCCGGCCGGAACAGATCCTTGATGTCGGAGTAATCCTTGGAGCGCTGATCGGTGTTCTCGATGAGCAGCCCGATGGAAGTGCCGGTGGTCTTGCCTTCAAACACCCCGGAGAGGATCTTCACCTCGTCCGGCTCACGGCGCGGCGTGGTGTAGCGGGAAGTGCCCGGCTTGCGCCGATCCAGATCCCCCTGCAGATCCGCCTCGCTGATCTCCAGCCCAGGCGGGCAACCATCGACCACGGCGCCCAGCGCCAGGCCGTGGCTCTCGCCAAAGGTGGTGACCCGAAAGAGTTGACCAAAACTGTTCCCTGCCATGCGCGCTCCTGCTTAGTTCTTGTAGATGGCGAAATGATCCTGATACTGCACCAGCTCGTCACGGGTCATCACAAAGACGCCGTGGCCGCCGTTTTCGAATTCAACCCAGGTAAAGGGGATCTCGGGGAACTGGGCTTCCAGATGGATCATGCTGTTGCCCACTTCGACCACCAGCACGCCGTTATCCTTGAGGAAATCTGCCGCATGGGCCAGCAGACGCTTGGTCAGTTTGAGACCATCGGAGCCGGACGCCAGCGCCAGTTCGGGTTCGTGACGGAACTCGTCCGGCAGATCCGACATATCTTCGGAGTCCACATAGGGCGGGTTGGAGACGATGAGATCGTACTTGTCGCCCGCCGGCAGATCGCGGAACAAATCGGAGCGGATCGGGATAACCTGCTGCTCCAGCCCGTGATCGTTGATGTTGCGCTCGGCCACATTCAGGGCATCGACGCTGATGTCGATGGCATCCACTTCCGCTTCAGGGAACTCGTGGGCCATGATGATGGCGATACAGCCGGAGCCGGTGCACAAGTCCATGATCCGGGTCGGTTCATGTTTGAGGAAGGGTGCAAAACGGTTGGCCACCATCTCGGCAATGGGGGAACGGGGAATGAGCACCCGCTCGTCCACGTAGAACTCCCAACCGGCATACCAGGCCTTGTTGGTCAGATAGGCGGCCGGTACCCGCTCCTGTACGCGGCGGATAATCAGCTCGGCGATGCGGTGACGCTCGCTGCTGGTCAGACGGGAGTGGCGCATGGCCGGGTCTACATCCGGTGGCAGATGTAACGCGGGCAGTACCAGCTGCACAGCTTCATCCCAGGCGTTGTCGGTTCCATGACCGTAAAAAATCCCGGCGTCGTTGAAACGACTCATGGCCCAACGCAACATGTCCTGGATGGTGTGCATCTCGGCAACCACCTCATCGATAAATATCTTGTCCAAATCCACCTCCAAGTCGAGTAATATCCGGCCCGAGCCCCGTTTACGTTGCGGGCAAGACGCATACCTAATACATGAGCATCTGATGAAAAAAACGCCCTCACCGACAGAAGAGGAAACCCTGCTGTTCCGCGATGCGATAAAAGGTACCCGGAAAATCAAGCAAGATACCATAAGGGCCGAGTTACGCCCGGTCAAGCAGAAACGCGAATTGCGCGAAACCCGCGAAAAGCTTGGGGTTGACCACTATTTCAGCGATGAGTATCAGCCCCATCTCGACGATGATGGGCCGACCCGTTACGTGCGGGAAGATGTGTCAAAATTTGAGCTGAAAAAGCTCAAGCGGGGCATTTATCCGCCGGAGATCTACCTGGATCTGCACGGCATGAACCAGCAGCAGGCAAAACAGGAGCTGGCCGCCCTGCTCACCCTCTGCCAGAAAGAGAACATTCACGTCGCCTCGGTGATGCACGGCATCGGCAAACATATTCTCAAGCAGCGCATTCCCAGCTGGCTGGCCCAGCACCCCAATGTGCGCGCCTTCCATCAGGCCCCCCGCGAATGGGGTGGCGACAGCGCCATTCTGGTGTTGCTGGATATCGAAGAGTAGTTAGCCAAACGACCACACTATACTGAATATCAATATGTTATTCGCCGTGGAGGTCGCATGTTTACACAGGGTTCCCATGCCGACATAAAGTCATCTCTCGACGCCATCGGCGCAGCCGTGGCGGTGTTCAGCCTCGACAAGGATGATCACTTTGTGCTGGTCTCTGCCAACGATACCTTTGCCAAGGCGTTTGAGCTGGATGTCCTTGGCAGCATTGGCAAACAGTTGAGCGAGATGTTTCCCCGCTACATCACCAATACCATCGAGCCGCCAATGCACGAATGTGTGCGCATGCAGACCGGGCTCGAGAGCGAGCTGCCCATCGACAGCCTGTCGCGTACCAGTTGGTGGCGCTTTATTCTCTCCCCCATCATTCCCGAGCAGGCACGGATCAACCGGATCATCGTCACCGCCATCGATATCACCGCCAGGATGCAGCTGGAAGAGGCGCTCACCACCAGTCGCCGTCGCTTCGAGGCAGTGGTCAACTCCGCCTATGACGGCATCATCAGTGTCAGCAGCGAATCGCGCATCGAGCTTATCAATACCGCCGCCTGCGAAATGTTCGGGATCGACGAGAGCTATCTCGGCAAGCGGCTGGAAACCCTGCTGCCACAGCGTTTTCGCGCCAATCACGAAACCTATTTCAAAGCCTTCAGCAGCTCCCCCATCAATTCGCGCCCGATGCATGCCCGCGCCTCGGTGATGGGTCTGCGCCGAGACGGCAGCGAATTTCCGCTGGAGGTGACCATCGCCAAGATCAATCTGGGCCCGACCACCGAGATGACCGCCATCTTGCGGGATATCTCTGAGCGAGCCCGACTGGTGGAGGAGTTGAAGGTCGCCGCCACCACGGATCCCCTGACCGGTATTGCCAACCGGCGCCGTTTCGATGAGCTGGTCAACGCCGAGATACAACGCTGCCAGCGCTTTGGTCACACCATGAGCCTGCTGCTGATCGACATCGATCACTTCAAGGAGGTCAACGACAACTTTGGCCACCAGCAGGGGGATCAGGCGATCCTGAGTTTGGTCAACCGGATCGGCAAAGAGCTGCGCGAGGTGGACATGCTGGGACGCTGGGGCGGCGAGGAGTTTATCGTGCTGCTGCCGGAGACCTCGCTGGAGCTGGCCTGGGCCAGCGCCGAGCGGATCAGACTGGCGGTGGAGTCGGCCCGCCATGCGCTATCCGGAGCGCTTGAGGTCTCACTCACCATCAGCATCGGGATCAGCGCCAGCAAGGGCCCCCTCGACAGTGTGGAGAAGATGGTCAGACGGGCCGACACCGCCCTCTATATGGCCAAGAAACAGGGGCGCAACTGCTGCCGCAAAGAGGAGCAAGAGCCGACCTGATGGCGCACGCCCCTGCCCTCTGATGACACTGCTAACCTGTGCCTGCAGAGATAGCCAACCGCAACGTACACAAAAAGCAGCGCTACTCTCTTCGGTAGCGCTTTTTTCGTCCTGTTTTTGGTGCACTCTTCAATCACCACCATCAAGGGGACGGCTAAAGCGCAGTGGGCCGTCATCAGCCAGAGAGAGCCTCACCGACAGCATGCCGCCGTTGGGCAATTGCCACTCGAAGAAGTCATCAAAACCGGCCATCGTTACAGCGCGGATCACCTTGGCGACCACACCGAGCGCCACCAGCAATACCCGCTCCCCTTGCATGGTCGAAGCAAGTTCCGTGAGTCCCTGCGAGACCCGGGCAATCACCTCATCAATGGTTTCACCACCGGGAGGAGCTTCAGCCCAGCACCGAGTGATATTGCGCGCCCACAGTTCGGGATAGCGTGTTCTTGCCTCTACCTGCGTTAGCCCTTCAAACAGGCCGACATCCCGCTCACAAAAGGCAGGCACAAGTTCCACAGGCAATCCCAACTGACGAGACAAGATGGCAGCGCTCTCCCTTGTTCGAAGCAGAGGGGATGCCAGCAACCGATCGAACGGCTGCTCTGTCACAGCTACCTTCTCAGCCAGACAAGAGATCTGGCGCACGCCATCGTCATTGAGCCCGATATCCAGCGCGCCTTGATAGCGCCCTTCCGCATTGGCCTGCGTCTCTGCATGGCGGATAACCACCAGTTCCATGGTGCACTCCTCTTTCCTGCTATCTGCTTAGTGATTAAACCGCATGCGACTTCCCATTCGGATAACGAGACGAAAATCCCCATTCATCTGCGCACCTCAACAATTATTTTAAATCGAGCAAGATTACCTCGCTCCCAGTGAAAATAATCTGCTGAACTACGCACGCTCATCCGTAAACAAATAGATACACATGAATTTTACATCCAATATTTTCATTTCTCACTCTGTGAAATAAATAGCGAGCCGAGTGATGCCATGAGTTGATAGATGGGAAGAATAAACATCCTCATCCTAAATAAGAGAAGGATGGCGCCATGGGTGTGCTCTTCGAACCCATCGTTTAGCAAAACATCACTCAACGCTTTTTAATATTACTGAGCAGCAAGATTAAAACATTAAATCCAGCCATCAATAAATTTGATATAGGCCGTTTACATCACTTTAAGCAGGAAATAAAAGTTGGCCTAAAAATACAGCTACCCCTCCAGATTGATGGTTCTCTTTTTAATCACTGCCACATATTATCTCATACCATAAAAATATATAAAAAGGGGGCCAAGCCCCCTTTCCTTATCAATCAATGGATGGACTATCTCTTTTATTGGGTTGTCACCAACACCCAAGGGCCACCTTTGGCGGGATCATCCCCTTGCGTCCACCATTTGGCCTGATAGACGGCGCCCTTGTAGCTCACCTTGCTGCCAGCGATGTAGACCTTGGTCGCTTCCCAGGCCGGGTTGCCACCGATGGGGGGTTCACTCGGATCGACCGGCGGTGGAGTCAGTTTGTCCACGACCCGCACTTTCGGCCAGTTGGCGTGGGAGCCGTAGAAGTTGGTCACGCACTTCTCGTAATCACCCGGCACCAACGCAGAATAAGCGGTCTGAAAGCCCACCAGCTCGCACTCGAAGGAGTAACCGCCCGGGCGATCCGGATAGTACTTCCAGTTGCCATCCCAGTTGGTGTAGAGCACGTCGGTAGCACCGTTGAGATTGAGGCTGCCATAGGGAGTCTGCTGCCAGCAGGTGTTCTTCTCATCCGCCTTGATCGGGATCTGGTAGTGGTTGGCCAGCCCTTCCCAGTAGCGGATACGATTGACCGGCTGCCCCTTGTCCTTGTTCTGCTCGCCACACTCGATGCCGCCGTTGATGACGTTGATGGTGGTGCCAAAACCATAGCCGATACCAGCGTCAGCTTCCCGTTTGGAGGGTACCCAGGTGCGATCAATCACGTGCAACATGGCCGGTTTCGGGGCCTGCGGGGTGAGGAAAAACCAGATGGCAGAAGCGAGGTTAAGCCAGGAGTCCGCCACCAGCCCCGGGTTGTTGAGCAGCACGGAGGCATCGCCATCAAACATCGCCTCGGAGAAGGCGCCGTAGTTGAAGTGGTAAGAAAGCTGCTTGGCGCCGCGGCCGAAATACCCCTGACCCGTGCTGCAAGGCCACTTCTTGTTCTGCCAGTCGTTCTGGCCGCAGCCTGTGGTGTAGCCGGTCTGTCCCTCTGACCAGCCCATCTCCCGCACATGCACCAGTGCCTGTTGCCACTCCTCCAGCCCCAGCGGGTTATCGGAAATGTTCTCCTTGGCAATATGGCCACCGGTCTCCTGAGAGAAGTGGGCAAAGGCGGTCACGATGGATTTTTTACAGATCGCATCAGAATCACGCCCGTCAGTATATTCGCCACAGAACGCAGGGAATTTACCGATGGCTCGCAAGAAGCGGACATAAGTATATTCCGGCGCTGCCATCTGGGTTAAATATTCCCATTCAGATTGGGGAAATACCCGTTCAACCCGTTTTACGTTGTCAGGATTGCTTGCCAGACCCGGTTCAATGGCATCAACGATTTTATTTGACCGGGTGGCCAATGCCTTGGCCCATATGGCATACATGGGATTTGCCGTCTTGGCTTTTTCCATGGCTGCCAGATCCGGGGCCGCAATCACATATCCTCCCGCATTTTGCGGATCGGGTTGAATATTCATGGCTGCACTCATTGCGGCATAGCTTGGCAATGCGCAGGCGGCAGCGATTAGCCAGGCACAACGCTTGGGTTTGAACATATTTATCGTCCTTGTTTGAATTAATGCGTTCCAAGAGTAGGTGTTTCAACAACTAAATTCACGATGAGAATTAAGAAATGAGCAGAATTTGTGAGCCATTTCACCTTGTGATATTCAGTGCAGCTGAAACAAAGAAAAAGAACCCAAACGAAAACGCCAAAGCGTGATCTGTCGCCCATTTTTAAAACAGTCGAGACGGCCAGGTGGCCTGCCATACGGTCATTGTTCGTGATGAAAAAAATGGCTGACAGGCTCAACCTGTCAGCCATCATGAATGTTCAAGAAAAATGCTCAAAATAGCCGGATGTCAGGCACGCACGGCACGGATCAGGATATTGCGCGGGGTCATGGGTTTGGCACAGAACTCCCCCACTTCGACCCGATAGCCCTGCTCTTGCAAAAAGAGCGCGCGATCCAGCGCCAGCCAGATCTCAAGGGGACGGCGAAATAAATGACGCACCAGCTCCATGCGGGCGACATCACCAAAGCGGCGCTCTCCGTGTTCCAGCCAGGCGGAATAGTCGAGCCCAGCTGGCAGCACAATCCCTTTGCGCTCTGAAGCCCAAACGCAGAATGCCTCAAACGTGCCGGTCAACAGGCTCTTTTGCATATTGGGCACCGGCAGATACTCATCCACACCGCGCACCTGACGCTGCAGGCAGTCAAACCCGAGCCGCCACACCACTTCCTGCTCGCGCAGGCGGGCGATCCGCGCACCGCCAGTCACCGTCTCCTGTAGCGGCAACTTGAGATCCGCCTTGCTCAACACCAGCTCGCTGGCGTTGGCCGCCGCCGACAGCGGGCGATAGTGGCTGCTGCGGATCAGGTGATAACAACAGGGAGAGATGGTCACGCCGCTGGCACTGCGCTCGGCCACCCGCTCCAGCAGATGGGTGTGCAGCTCGCCGCAGGCATGGAGTGCCATAGCGTGATGTTCGGGGGCGATCAGCGCCGCCGATTCGGGGGCAAAGGCATCGGCGCAGGTAAAAGTCATATTGGCGCCATCCCGCTCGGCCAGCAGCCGACCTTCGTCACAAAGCTGCTCTTGCAACTCCAGACTGAGGATAGGAGCCTGTCGATGAAGTGACACCAGCCGCCCAAGATGCCCCTTGCCGGCACACCACTCCAGATAAGGGCCCTGATGGGCAGGCAGACAGGCGGTGAACGACTCGATCTGGGCCTGCTTGCGTCCCGGCATATGCAGTGCCATCTCCTTGCTGCAGGTGATGGGCTCAGGGGTAAACGGGGCAAGCTGACTGAGTTGCTGCAGCTCGGCTCCCTCGGCAATCCAGGGGGCAAGCAGACTGCTGAGGGCATCCATATCCGCATCGAGCTCTGCCAACTGGCCGAGCGTCAGCCCATTGAACAACGCCGCCAGTTCGGGCGCCTCATCGGCAAAGGCTATGGTCAAATGATGATATGGCTGATATTGCCACCAGCGTCGGTAGCGGGTGAGCAGTCGATCCAGTTGTTGAAAACGTTGAGCCAGCACGAATGCCCCTGCCTTGCAGTCAAAAAGGAGGCTCATTCTAGCGATCCCGCTTCAAATTGCACTCTCAATACCTGACGATCAGCGCCGCGCAACAGCACCACCAACCCTGTGACCCAGGGCAGACCTGACAAAGTACGGGGTTTTATGCTATATTCCGCCCCCTCTTTCACGCGCCCCGTCCAACGCGGGTCGCTTTACCACTAGCTATGGGACCAACAACATGACCATCAACGCCATTCTGCAAGCGCGCGCGGGCGCCAAGTGTGAACTGTGCAGCGCCGAGCAGGCGCTGACCGCCTTCGTGGTGCCTCACTCCCCCGCCAGCGACGATGATCACAGCGTTGCTATCTGTGACACCTGCCGTGGTCAGCTGGAACAACCGGATACCCTGGTGGTCAACCACTGGCGTTGCCTGAGTGACAGCATGTGGAGCCAGGTGCCTGCGGTGCAGGTGATGGCATGGCGCCAGCTCAAAGCTCTCTCCGGCAAGGGTGAAGTGTGGGCTCAGGATCTGCTGGACATGATGTACATGGAAGACGAAGCCAAGGCTTGGGCTGAAGCTGGTATTGCTGACGAAGATGACGACAGCGTACCGACCGTTGACTCCAACGGTGCCGTGCTGCAAGAGGGCGACTCCGTCACCCTGATCAAGGATCTGGATGTGAAAGGCGCCGGTTTCACCGCCAAGCGCGGTACCCTGGTCAAGGGCATCCGTCTGACCAACAACCCGCTTCATATCGAAGGCAAGGTCAACGGCGTGCAGATCGTACTGGTTGCTGCCTACCTGAAAAAGGCCTAAGCCAAGGGCGATTGCTCTGCTGTCTGCAGCCAGAGCACAAGCACAACGGAAAAAGGATGGCGTCACGCCATCCTTTTTTATACCCGCTTGCCGCAAACGGCCAACCTGAGTCCATAACAAGCCAGCCAAAGCAACAAGGCGCATCCGGATGGACGCGCCTTGTTTACATGGCCGATACCGTTAACCGGCAGCGGAAACGGTCACTCAGGAGGAGAGTTTGCCGTCCAGCTCGGCAATCTTGGCAGACCAGTAGGCCGGGCCGGTTTCGTGGATATTGTTGCCTTCGGAGTCGACCGCCACGGTCACCGGCATATCTTCCACTTCAAACTCGTAGATCGCTTCCATGCCGAGATCGGCAAAAGCTACCACGCGCGCCTTCTTGATGGCCTTGGCCACCAGATAAGCGGCGCCGCCGACGGCCATCAGATAGACAGCCTTGTGCTGCTTGATACTCTCGACGGTTTTCGGGCCACGCTCGGATTTGCCGATCATGCCGATAAGGCCAGTTTCACCCAGCATCATGTCGGTGAACTTGTCCATCCGGGTGGAGGTGGTGGGGCCTGCCGGGCCAACTACTTCGTCACGCACCGCATCGACCGGGCCAACGTAATAGATGAAGCGGTTTGTGAAATCGACCCCTTCAGGCAGCCCTTCGCCATTTTTCAGCATGTCGGCGATACGCTTGTGGGCGGCGTCGCGACCGGTGAGGATCTTGCCGGAGAGCAGCACGGTATCACCGCTCTTCCAGCTGGCCAGCTCGGCCTTGGTGATGCCATCGACGTTGACGCGGCGCACGTTGCCACCCGCTTCACGGGTGATCTCCGGCCAGTCACTCAGTTTCGGCGGCGTCAGTTCGGCAGGGCCTGAACCATCCAGCTCGAAGTGAACGTGGCGGGTGGCGGCACAGTTGGGGATCATCACCACCGGCTTGGAAGCGGCGTGAGTCGGCGCAGATTTCACCTTCACATCCAGCACGGTAGTCAGACCGCCCAGACCCTGGGCACCGATCCCCAGCTTGTTGACCTTGTCGTAGAGCTCGACCCGCAGCTTCTCTTCGGTGGTTTGCGGGCCACGAGCGATCAGCTCCTGAATGTCGATGTGCTCCATCAGAGCCTCTTTGGCCAGCACCGCCGCTTTCTCGGCGGTACCGCCGATGCCGATGCCCAGCATGCCGGGCGGGCACCAGCCTGCGCCCATGGTCGGCACGGTTTTCAGCACCCACTCGACGATATCGTCAGAGGGGTTGAGCATCACCATCTTGGATTTATTCTCGGAGCCGCCGCCTTTGGCCGCGATGCTCACTTCCACCTTGTTGCCGGGGATCATGTCGATATGGACCACGGCAGGGGCGTTGTCTTTGGTGTTTTTGCGACTGCCGGCCGGATCGGCCAGCACGGAGGCGCGCAGCGGGTTGTCAGGATTGGTGTAGGCACGACGGGTCCCTTCGTCCACCATCTCCTGCACCGTCATGTCGCTGTCCCACTGGACTTGCATGCCAATCTTGACGAAACAGGTCACGATGCCGGTGTCCTGGCAGAGCGGACGATGACCTTCGGCGGACATGCGGGAGTTGATCAGGATCTGGGCCAGCGCATCTTTGGCGGCCGGGTTGGCCTCACGGTCATACGCCGCTTTGGCAGCCTGAACAAAATCCAACGGGTGGTAATAGGAGATGTACTGGAGGGCATCTGCGATAGAATCGATGAAATCCTGTTTTTTTATAATGCTCATATCATCCTCACTGGTCCTTGTCTCTGCCACGGAGCAGGGCAAGGGCTTCCATATGATGGGCCGTGCTGACGTGCTGGCTAAAAACTATCAACCAGCAAAAAACGAACGACACGGCAGTTTTTTCTTAAGTCACCGACACCTATGATACGCTTGCCCACCAGCACCGACTAGGGTTCGGGAACCAAACTGTTGCCTGTGTAACATAAAATGACGCCAACACTTCATATCCATCATCTAGACCATAATGCTGAACTCCATCAGCTTTTTGCCCGCCTGCAACATCAGCCGTGGGCCATGTTGCTGGAATCGGCGGGACCACTCAGTGCCGATAACGGCTTTGATATCATCACTGCCGATCCGCTGGCGACCCTCGAAACCCGTGGCGAGGTGACCACTCTGCGTGTCGGGGCGAATATCAGCAAACACCACGAAGATCCCCTCGCCCTGCTGGCCCATACCCAGCAACAGCTGCTGGGGGAGCTGGATCTGTGCGCCACTCACCTGCCCTTTATTGGCGGCGCCCTCGGCCTGTTTGGCTATGATCTGGGCCGTCGCTTCGAGCGACTGCCGGTGCAGGCCGCCGCCGATATCGCGGTACCGGACATGGCGGTGGGCATCTACGACTGGGCGCTGCTGCGCAATGTGGCGACCGGAGACTGGCAGCTGGTGCACTGGGGGAATGAAGCAGGCCTTGCCAACCGGCTGGCCTGGCTTGAACAGCAGCAGGCCAAACCGGCCCCCTCTTTTGCCTTGCAGGGGTCGTGGCAGAGCAATATGAGCCGTGCCGAGTATGGCGAGAAGTTTGCCCGCATTCAGGAATATCTCGCCGCGGGGGATTGCTACCAGATCAACCTGACCCAGCGTTTCAGCGCCCCCTATCAGGGGGATGAGTGGCAGGCCTATTGCCTGCTGGCAACCGCCAACAAGGCCCCCTTCTCAGCCTTTATCCGCCTGCCGGACAGTGCACTGCTGAGCCTCTCCCCCGAGCGGTTCCTGCTGCTTGATGGCCGCCATATCGAAACCAAACCCATCAAAGGCACTCGCCCTCGCCACCCCGACCCGGCCACCGATCGGCAAGTCGCGCGGGAGCTGGCACAGGCGGACAAGGACAGATCAGAGAATCTGATGATCGTTGATCTGCTGCGCAACGATATCGGTCGGGTCAGCCGGCCGGGCTCGGTCAGCGTGCCTCATCTCTTTGCGGTGGAGTCGTTTCCGGCGGTACATCATCTGGTCTCCACCATCCACGGTGAGCTGGATGCACGCTGGCAAGGAGTCGATCTGCTGCGGGCCTGTTTCCCGGGTGGCTCCATCACCGGCGCCCCCAAGATCCGCGCCATGGAGATCATCGAAGAGCTGGAGCCCCAGCGCCGCAATGCCTATTGCGGCAGCATCGGCTACCTCAGCCAGCATGGCCGAATGGACACCAGCATCTGCATTCGCACTTTGATCGCCGAAGCGGGTCACCTGCACTGCTGGGCCGGTGGCGGCATCATCGCCGACTCCGACGCCGACAGCGAATATCAGGAGACCTATGACAAGGTCGCCCGCATCCTGCCGCCGCTGTCGGCGCTGTAACCCTCCCCACTGTCTGGCCAACGCACAGGAGAGCTCCCCGCCATGGATCGCCACGAACTGTTGACCCGCTTCCAGTTGCAGCGACCCGCCCCGGCCCATCGCCTCGCCATCGGCGGGCTCAGTCCGGCGGCAGTGTTGATCCCGGTGGTGATGCGCGATGAGGGGCTCAGCGTGTTATTGACCCGGCGCAGCCCACGGCTGCGTCATCATGGGGGGCAGATCAGCTTCCCCGGCGGGCGACAGGATCCCGGCGACGAAAACCTCATTGCCACGGCGCTGCGGGAGACCGAAGAGGAGCTCGGCATTCCGGCCCGACTGATTGAAGTGATCGGCACCCTCAACCCGCTCAATACAGTGTCACGATTCGAGGTGCTGCCGGTGCTGGGGCTGCTCGATGGCAACTATCCCCTCATCCTGAGTCCGGATGAGGTGGATCACGCCTTTGAAGTGCCGCTGACCCATCTGCTGGATCGGCGCAACCACATCCCCCTGACCCTTTCCAGAGGGGGGAAAGCACACACTATCTACTGGATCCCCTGGCAACAGCACTTTATCTGGGGGGCTACCGCCAGCATGATCAACCAGCTAGCCCAGCATCTCACAAAATAACAATTTACTTACATTTGGCTGAGCGAGATTTAATCATTAACACTAAAATAACGTGCCAATTGATAAACAATAATTGAATTTTTCTTGTTTTGATCACATTTCCATAAGAAAGTGCGGTTTTTCGTGCCGTAAAGATGAATTTGATCAACATTTTTGATTAGAAAAACCGTATCCTTGCGCCGACTTAATAAGAACCACACATTCGGGGTGAGATAGATGTCAAACACAGTCACTGGCACGCAGGGAGTTGCGGCGTCAACAGAGCAAGGGATCTGCTCTACTCAAACCACTCGTTGGGAAAAACGCGACTCTACCTGGGTCATCAGTCTGTTCGGGACCGCGGTTGGCGCGGGGATCCTGTTCCTGCCGATCAACGCGGGTATGGGCGGTTTCTGGCCGCTGGTCGTCATGGCGCTGCTGGTAGGTCCCATGACCTATCTGGCACACCGTGGTCTGGCCCGCTTCGTGCTCTCCTCCAAAAAGCCAAATGCAGACATCACCGAAGTGGTGGAAGAGCACTTTGGCGTGGGTGCCGGTAAATTAATCACCCTGCTCTACTTCTTCGCCATCTACCCCATCGTGCTGATCTATGGCGTGGGTATCACCAACACCGTGGAAAGCTTTATGGTCAATCAGCTGCAGATGAGTGCCCCACCGCGCTGGATCCTCTCCATTGTGCTGATCATGGGCATGATGTCGGTAATGCTGGCCGGTGAAAAGCTGATGCTGAAAGTGACCGAGCTGCTGGTTTATCCGCTGATCGCCATTCTGGCCGGTATCTCTTTGTACCTGATCCCTGACTGGACCGGTGCTGCGCTGGAGCAAGTGCCCTCTGCCAAGGATTTCGCCACTACCCTGTGGCTGACCATCCCGGTACTGGTCTTCTCCTTCAACCACAGCCCGGCCATCTCCAGCTTCTCCCTGGCCCAGCGCCGCGACCACGGCGATCAGGCTGTCGAGAAAGCCGATGCCATCCTCAAGCGTACCGCCATGGTGCTGCTGGGCTTCGTGATGTTCTTCGTCTTCTCCTGCGTCATGAGCCTGACACCGGCCCAGCTGGCAGAAGCCAAGGCCCAGAACATCGCCGTGCTCTCCTATCTGGCCAACCAGCATGCCAGCCCCATCATCTCCTACTTCGGTCCGTTGGTTGCGTTCGTCGCCATCGTATCCTCCTTCTTCGGCCACTATCTGGGTGCCCGTGAAGGTCTGAAAGGGATGATCGTGCAGAACATGCGCAAGTCCGGCAAAGAGCCGAACGCCAAGAAAGTCGAGATGTTCATTATCGCCTTCTTCATCCTGACCCTGTGGGGCACTGCCATTGCCAACCCTTCCATCCTGGGCATGATTGAATCCTTGGGCGGCCCGATCATCGCTACCATCCTGTTCATCATGCCGATGTACGCCATCAAGCGCGTACCGGCTATGGCGAAATATCAGGGCCATATCAGCAACGTCTTCGTTGCAACCATGGGCATGATCGCCATCTCCGCCATCCTCTATCAGCTGGTCGGTTAATCCCCTACCTGCCGCTGATAGCAAAAAGCCAGCCGAACACTCGGCTGGCTTTTTTTATTGCGTTGTCCCGTCCTGAATAGTCTTGCCACTCATCACGCAGTTATTGCAGCCACAGCACCTGAACTCACACAACAACCAAGGAAACAACCCTTATCCGGCAACCACATCATGATGTTTCAGGGCTTCGCACCGAACCTCGACCAACAAAAATGCCAGTCGGGTAAGCGACTGGCATCTCTTGATAAACACGCACTATCTCTGGCTGATTAGAGTGGTTGCGCTTCCAACAGGAACGGCGTGATACCGGTGATTTCCGGAATACCGAGCACCAGGGTGTCTTTCTGACCATTGCTACCCGGTTTCATGGTCAGATATGCAGTGACACTGGCGTTGCGATCGGCAAATTCGCGCATCCTTTTTTCCCAGAGCCCCTCATAAATTTTTCCCTCTTTGATATCAGCAGGCCCTGTCAAGGTATTGAAACTGCATGACCGATTGTTCCAACCAGTCAACGTCAGCTTGTTCAAACCTTGAGTGTTGGCCTCTGTCTCACCGCTTACAGAACACCCTTCTTTAAACAGGATGGTCAGCTTGATCCCCAAGCCATTGTTGCTGCGCTCGGTTTTGAAATCTTGAAACAGTGCACTCTCCCCAAGGTTGTACCAGGAGTCCGCGTTGATAGGCGCAGTGACCATCGGCTGCAATGCCACTTGGCCGCCCCAATTCTGAATAGTGAGTGCAGAATCGATTTTGGCTTTGACGGGTCGATAATCGAGTACCCAGAGTGACTGGCTGCTTCCCGCCGTATCTGGCACAGACGCCACCTTGACCAACCCATCGACATTGGTATTGGACTTTTGCTCAGCCGAGTCGAAGGTACTGGGTTGGCTTTTGTTCACCAGCAACGACAACGTCAGTGGGTAACCCTCACCTTTATTCAGAGAAGAGAAGCCTTGAGGGAAGGTATAAGTGCTGACTGTGGCACTTCTTTTCTCAGCAATGTTCATCGCCCAACCCGTGCCCTCTGTGGACGCCGGATAGACAAGACCGACCGCACGATAACTGTCGTTGACCGGACGGTTGATTAACTGCCCCTGAGCGTCCATCAGGACGGGGAGATAGACGCCAGCCACCGGCAGCGCCCTCGGTTGCGGCTCCGGTGGCGTGGTACCACCACCACCACTATCTCCGCCACCACCACCGCAACCAACCAAACCTAATGCACCAATAATTGCCCACGAAAGCGTAGTTTTTTTCATTATTTAATCTCGTTTTTTAGCCTGAACCTTATTATTCCGCAGCTATTTTAACGGGGCAGCACCCGCACTGTCTGTCGGCTATTTGTAACCAAACATTTCATCAAAATGAATGTTTTCTTGCGCACTCCTCTCCTCAACACATTTAGGCCCGCTGATATAAAAAGCCCCTCACAGAGAGGGGCTGAATCGAAAAATCGAGCTACCGGCTCACGCCTCGCTGCTGGGCAGCGCGGAAGGTTCCAGCAGGGTTTCATCTTCGGCCATGCAAGCAGCGGCGGTGAACAGCACGTCGGTGGAGCTGTTCAGCGCCGTCTCGGCAGAATCCTGCAGCACGCCGATGATAAAGCCGACTGCTACCACCTGCATGGCGATGTCATTGCTGATGCCAAACAGGCTACAGGCCAGCGGGATCAGCAGCAAGGAGCCGCCCGCCACACCGGAAGCGCCACAGGCACTGACGGTGGCAACCACAGAGAGCAGCACGGCCGTTGCCATGTCCACTTCCATCCCCAGGGTATGTACCGCCGCCATGGCAAGCACAGTGATGGTGATGGCCGCACCCGCCATGTTGATGGTGGCACCCAGCGGGATGGAGACCGCGTAGGTATCTTTGGGCAGGCGCAGTTTTTCACACAGCGCCATGTTGACCGGAATGTTGGCGGCAGAGCTGCGGGTAAAGAAGGCGGTCACACCGCTCTCTTTGAGGCAGGTCAGCACCAGCGGATAAGGGTTGCGCTTGATCTTCCAGAAGACGATCAGCGGGTTGACCACGAAGGCGATAAACAGCATGCAGCCGATCAGCACCACCAGCAGTTGGGCATAGCCAAACAGGGCATCGAAGCCGGTTTCTGCCAACGTGGAGGCAACCAGACCCAGGATCCCGAGCGGAGCACAGCGGATCACCGCTTTCACGATGGCGGAGACACCGTGAGACAGGTCAGTGACCAGCGCCTTGGTGCTCTCGTTGGCATGGCGCATGGCGATACCCAGACCGATAGCCCACGCCAGAATCCCGATATAGTTGGCATCCATCAGCGCCTTGACCGGGTTGGTCACCACGTTGAACAGCAGGGTCTGCAGCACCTCGGTGATCCCGCCTGGCGGGGTGATCTCGGCAGTATTGGCCACCAGATGGAGGTTGGAGGGGAACAGGAAGCTGGCAATCACCGCGACCACGGCCGCAGAGAAAGTACCAAACAGGTAGAGAGCCAGCAGCGGGCGAATATTGGTCTTCTGACCCTGCTTGTGACCAATGATGGCCGCCATCACCAGTACGAATACCAGCAGCGGGGCTACCGCTTTCAGTGCACCAACGAACAGACTGCCGAGCAGACCTGCCGTTTTCGCCCACTCGGGCGCAAACAATGCCAGCAAGATACCGAATACCAAACCAACCAGGATCTGGCTGACCAGACTGGTGCTATTGACCAGCCGAAGGAGGGGGTGTTGTTGTGTCATCAAAAAAGTCCCTAAGCACCGTAGTGCATGAATCATGAGTCCTGTCTGCAACCACTCATCGGGAGACCCCTGTCGCCCGAATGTGGTGTCTGTGGCCAGCCTTCTGTCGGGCCGATCCGCCAGTCACCGGATTGCATGTCGGAATATCCCATTCGCCATCTTTTTTTTCCAGAGACTCACCAAAAAATATCCCGTTTCCATCACAAAAAACCGCAACAAAACCTTAACTACAGCGCAACCACCCATTTTTGTACGTTTTATCGACACTCTCTGCCCTCACCCTCACGACCATTCCTGTGCCACCCGTGACCGGTGTCGCTGTGCTATCATCCCCCATTTGCCGCGGAGCCTTGCCATGATCACGTTCCTGCTCAACCAATATTTTGGTTTCTCCGCACTCAGGCCAGGTCAGGAGGCGGTGATCAGCCGGGTGCTGGCAGGTCAGAGTGCCGCAGCCATCTTTCCCACCGGCTCCGGCAAGTCGCTCTGTTATCAACTGCCTGCCCTCGCCCTGCCCCATCTGACCCTGGTGATCTCGCCGCTGCTGGCGCTGATGCACGATCAACTCGCCTTCCTTAAAAGCAAGGGAATAAGCGCCGCCACCCTCGACTCAAGCCAGAGCACGGAGGAGAGCCGACGAGTGATGCAGCAGGCGCTGGATGGCCAGCTCAAGATCCTGATGATCTCGGTGGAGCGACTCAAGAACGAGCGTTTTCGCCGCTTTATCCAGCAAGTACCGCTCTCGCTGCTGGTCGTCGATGAGGCGCACTGTATCTCGGAGTGGGGCCACAACTTTCGCCCCGACTACCTCAAGCTGCCGAGCTATCGCCATGACCTGAAGATCCCGCAGGTATTGCTGCTGACCGCTACCGCCACGTCGGCGGTGATTCAGGATATGCAGACCAAATTCGGCATCGCGCCGGAGGGGGTCGTGGTCACCGGTTTCTACCGCTCCAATCTTGATCTGGCGGTCATTCCCCTGGCGCCCGATGCGCGGGATAGCTGGCTCGCGCAGGAGCTGGCAAACGATCCGGCGGCCCCCACCATCGTCTACGTCACCTTGCAACACACCGCCGAAGCCTGTGCCGAGCACCTCATTAGAGAAGGGATCAACGCCCGCGCCTATCATGCCGGACTCGACTCGGCGCTGCGCAGTCAGATCCAGCACGACTTCATGGCGGGCAAGGTGGACTGCATCGTCGCCACCATCGCCTTTGGCATGGGGATCGACAAAGCGGATATCCGGCGGGTCATTCACTACGATCTGCCCAAATCTATCGAGAACTACAGCCAGGAGATTGGCCGCGCCGGACGGGATGGCCAGCCATCGCGCTGTATCGTGCTGGCCAACCAGAGCCAGCTGCCGGTGCTGGAGAACTTCGTCTACGGCGATACGCCGGATTTGAGTGCCATCCTCCAGCTCCTTGCCATCATCAAGCAGAGCGGGAACGAGTGGGAATTCCCCCTGCTGCGTCTCTCCAACGACACCAATATCCGCCAGTTGCCCCTTAAAACCCTGCTGGTCTATCTGGAGATGGCGGGCATCATCACCCCGGCCTACAGCTACTACGCAGATTACCGCTTCAAGTTCGTGCTGGATAAAGGCGAGATAGTGAGCCGCTTCAATCCGGAACGCCGCCAGTTTCTGGAGCAGCTGTTCGCCTGTGCCCCGCAAGCCCGCAGTTGGTGCACCATGGACTTTGACGCCCTCTGGCAGGGCTATCAGGGGGAGCGGCAGCGGGCCGTTGCGGCGCTCGACTACCTGCAGCAGCAAGGCTGGATCGAGCTTGAAAGCAAACAGATGACTGAGGTCTACCGGATCACCCGTCAGGGGTGGGACTGCGAGCAGGAGGCTAACGCGCTCCATGCGCTCTTCTTGCAAAAAGAACAGAGTGAGCTGGCCAGACTGCAAGCCATGCTCGACTTCTTCACCTCAAGTGAGTGCCTGAGCCACCGCCTCGCCCGCTATTTTGCCGATGAGGTGGCGCCGGTTCATTGTGGCCACTGTTCGGTTTGTCGCGGCGAGGTGGCGCATCTTCCTCCCCTACCCTCACTGACCATGCCAAACGAGGCGGGGATCCGCGCCTGGTGCGATCCGCTGATTGCCAAGACAGGTTCCGTGGATGCTCGTGTTCTGGCCCGTTTCCTGTGCGGTATCACCACACCGCTGACCAGCCGGATCAAAGCCAAATCGCTGGCGGGCGCAGGCCAGTTGGCCGCGCACCCGTTTGCCCGCGTCCTGGCGGCAGTGCAACAAGCCTACCCTTGCTAGATGAGTGCTGGTGGCTTTAATAGCCACCAGCAGAAACAAGCGTTTAAAGACGCAGAAAAAGAAGACCCTCGCGGTTGCGAGGGTCAAGCCAACGGAAACGTGCTTAAACAGAGCTTGGTGAGGCAACAGTCAACTCTCTTGCTAAAGCGTCTTGCTGCTCACACATCGCCAATCTAGGGTACTCGAAATGTAGCGTCAATGTAAAAATTAGAGCCAAAACTCCAAACAAAGTGATTTACGTTAACGTACACGTAATGACGTTTTCATTCATAACCCCGCCAACCCGCAGCCCCATTGCCTTTCGTCAAACCCCTTAATCTTTTCGCAATAAGTTCCCTCTTTCCCATAAACATTTATTTTTTATGTCTTTGACATTTACCTCACTATCGTGGCAAAAATAATTTAACAGTCAGTAACATAGCGGTGTTGTTGACTGACCCTCCCCGCACAAGGATCGGGCAGGTTTCTTCAGAATTTAACCTATCAACCGTGATGGATTACTGGAGTCTGTTGACTAGGCTTTAAAAGCGCACAACACAAAAGCAGTCATCCACTTTTTTCAGGGTAAGCGACTATAACGAGGGCAAAGTTATGGGCATATTCGAGCATTACCAACAGCGATATGAAAAAGCGAGAGAAGAGGAATATACCATCCAGGAGTTCCTGGATATGTGTAAGCAGGACAAAGCCTGCTACGCCTCCGCAGCCGAACGTCTGCTGACCGCCATTGGTGAGCCGGAGATGGTAGACACCTCAGCCAACCCCAGACTGAGCCGACTCTTCTCCAACCGCGTCGTGGCACGCTATCCCGCCTTCAAGGATTTCTACGGGATGGAAGAGGCCATCGAACAGATCGTCTCCTACCTCAAACACTCCGCCCAAGGGCTGGAGGAGAAGAAACAGATCCTCTATCTGCTGGGCCCCGTTGGCGGCGGTAAATCCTCGCTGGCAGAGAAACTCAAATCCCTGATGCAGAAGGTGCCCATCTATCGCATCAAGGGCTCACCGGTCAACGATCACCCCTTCTGTCTGTTCGACATCGAAGAGGATGGGGAAATCCTGGAAAAAGAGTACGGCATCCCGCGCCGTTACCTGCGTCCCATCATGTCCCCTTGGGTGGCCAAACGCCTGCACGAGTTTGGCGGCGACATCACCAAGTTCAAGGTGGAGAAGGTCAACCCCTCCATCCTCGATCAGATTGCCATAGCCAAAACGGAACCCGGTGATGACAACAACCAGGATATCTCCTCACTGGTCGGCAAGGTCGACATCCGCATGCTGGAGCACTTCGCCCAGGATGACGCCGATGCTTACTCCTACTCAGGTGCGCTCTGTAAAGCGAACCAGGGGGTTATGGAGTTTGTGGAGATGTTCAAGGCCCCCATCAAGGTGCTGCACCCGCTGCTGACGGCAACCCAGGAGGGTAACTACAACGGTACCGAAGGGCTCTCCGCCCTCCCCTTTGACGGCATTCTGCTAGCCCACTCCAACGAATCCGAGTGGCAGCAGTTCCGCAACAACAAGAACAACGAGGCCTTCCTCGACCGGGTCTACATCGTCAAGGTGCCTTACTGCCTGCGTGTCTCCGAAGAGGTGAAGATCTACGAGAAGCTGCTGGTCAATAGCGAACTGACCGAGGCAAAATGTGCCCCGGGTACCCTCGAACTGCTGGGCCAGTTCTCGGTGTTGTCACGGCTGAAAGAGCCGGAAAACTCCAGCATCTACTCCAAGATGCGGGTCTATGATGGCGAAAGCCTGAAAGACACCGATCCCAAGGCGAAGAGCTATCAGGAGTATCGCGACTACGCAGGTGTGGACGAGGGGATGAATGGTCTCTCTACCCGCTTTGCGTTCAAGATCCTCTCCCGCGTCTTCAACTTCGACCACGCGGAAGTGGCTGCCAACCCGGTGCACCTCTTCTATGTGCTGGAGCAGCAGATCGAGCGCGAGCAGTTCCCGCAAGAGCTGCACGATCGCTACCTTGAGTTCATCAAGGGTTATCTGACTCCGCGTTACGTGGAGTTCATCGGCAAGGAGATCCAGACCGCCTATCTCGAGTCCTACTCCGAGTACGGTCAGAACATCTTCGATCGCTACGTCACCTACGCCGACTTCTGGATCCAGGATCAGGAGTACCGTGACCCAGAAACCGGCCAGCTGTTTGACAGAGCGTCACTCAACAGCGAGCTGGAGAAAATTGAAAAACCCGCCGGGATCAGCAACCCGAAGGATTTCCGTAACGAAATCGTCAACTTCGTACTGCGTGCCCGGGCCAACAATGCAGGCCGTAACCCCAACTGGACCAGTTACGAGAAGCTGCGCACCGTGATCGAGAAGAAGATGTTCTCCAACACGGAAGAGCTGCTGCCGGTTATCTCCTTCAACAGCAAAACCTCGGCCGAGGAGCAGAAGAAGCACGATAACTTTGTCGAACGGATGATGGAGAAAGGCTACACCCGCAAACAGGTGCGACTGCTCTCCGAATGGTATCTCAGGGTACGCAAATCATCCTGACCCTGACTGTTCAAGGGGGAGTTATGGCGCATTTTATCGACCGCAGGCTCAACGGCAAAAACAAAAGCGCTGTCAATCGGCAGCGCTTCATCCGCCGCTACAAGAAGCAGATAAAACAAGCGGTCTCGGATGCTGTCTCCAAGCGCAGCATTCAGGACGTAGACAAGGGCGAGAGCATCAGCATCCCGACCAAGGATATCGGTGAGCCCCATTTTCATCAGGGGCACGGTGGTAAACGGGAGATGGTGCATCCCGGCAATGACCAGTTCGTCTCCGGCGACAAGATTGACCGCCCCAAAGGAGGGGGCGGTGGACAGGGTTCCGGCGAGGGACAAGCATCCAATCAGGGGGAAGGGGCCGATGACTTCGTGTTCCAGATCTCCAAGGATGAGTATCTCGATCTGCTGTTTGAAGATCTGGAGCTGCCCAGGCTGCAGAAAACCCAGCTCAATCAGCTCATGGAAGTCAAAACCTACCGTGCTGGCTACACCTCAAACGGGGTGCCCGCCAACATCAACGTGGTGCGCTCGCTGCAAAATTCGCTGGCGCGGCGCATGGCGCTGCAAGCGGGCAAGAAACGCCAACTGCATGAACTGGAAGATCGGCTGGCCCTGCTGGCCGCCGATCCCAACGAGCACTTTGCAGAAATCGCCCTGCTCGAGAAGGAGATCTGGGAGCTGAAACGACGGATCGATGCGGTGCCGTTTATCGACACCTTCGATCTCAAGTTCAACAACTTCGTCAAACGGCCCGTCCCCTCCAGCCAGGCGGTGATGTTCTGCCTGATGGACGTCTCGGGCTCCATGGATCAGGCCACCAAGGAGATGGCCAAGCGTTTCTATATCCTGCTCTATCTGTTCCTGAGCCGGACTTACAAGAACGTAGAAGTGGTCTATATCCGCCACCATACCCAGGCCAAGGAGGTGGACGAACACGAGTTCTTCTACTCCCAGGAGACCGGCGGCACTATTGTCTCCAGCGCCCTCAAGATGATGAATGACATCATCAACGAGCGTTACCCCGCCAATCAGTGGAACATCTATGCGGCGCAGGCGTCGGATGGTGACAACTGGGCCGATGACTCACCGCAATGCAGGGAGATCCTGGCGCGGGACATCATGCCAAGGGTGCGGTACTACTCCTACATCGAGATCACCACCCGTGCTCACCAGACCCTGTGGCACGAATATGAGTCGGTAGCCAGCCAGTTCCCCCACTTTGCGATGGAGCACATTCGCAAGGTCGAGGATATCTATCCGGTGTTCCGCGAGCTGTTCAAGAAACAAGCGGCGTGAGGAGGTCACATGATCGAAACAGAAAAACGTGTAGCGCCACTGGATGACGGACCAGACTGGAACTTCGATCTGCTGGAGACCTATCACCAGGAGATCGCCCGGGTCGCCCGTTTCTACAAACTGGATACCTACCCCAACCAGATCGAGGTGATCACCGCTGAGCAGATGATGGATGCCTACTCCAGCGTCGGCATGCCCATCGGCTATCAGCACTGGTCGTTCGGCAAGCGCTTTATCCATACCGAGCGCAACTACAAGCGTGGCCAGATGGGACTGGCCTACGAGATCGTCATCAACTCCGATCCCTGCATCGCCTACCTGATGGAGGAGAACACCATGCCGATGCAGGCGCTGGTGATGGCCCACGCCTGCTACGGTCATAACTCCTTCTTCAAGAACAACTACCTGTTCAAGGCCTGGACCGATGCCTCCTCCATCATCGACTACCTGCTGTTCGCCAAGAACTACATCACCCAGTGTGAAGAGAAGCATGGCATTGAGGCGGTGGAACAGCTGCTCGACTCCTGCCATGCCCTGATGAACTTCGGGGTGGATCGCTACAAGCGTCCCCAGAAGATCTCGATGGCTGAGGAGAAGCGGCGTCAGAAGGCGCGGGAAGATTATCTGCAGACTCAGGTCAACGAGCTGTGGCGAACCCTGCCCAAACAGCATAAAGCGGCTGGCGTGGAGGACAGGCGCTACCCCGCAGAGCCCCAGGAGAACATTCTCTACTTCATCGAGAAGAATGCCCCCTTGCTGGAGCCTTGGCAGCGGGAAGTGGTGCGCATAGTGCGCAAAATCAGCCAATATTTCTATCCGCAAAAGCAGACTCAGGTGATGAACGAGGGGTGGGCCACCTTCTGGCACTACACCATCCTCAATCACCTCTATGACGAGGGCAAGCTGAGCGATCGCTTCATGATGGAGGTGCTGCACAGCCACACCAACGTGGTCTATCAACCTGCTTACAACAGCCGCTACTACTCGGGGATCAACCCCTATGCGCTGGGGTTTGCCATGTTTACCGACCTGCGCCGCATCTGCGAGAACCCGACCGAGGAAGATAGATACTGGTTCCCCGACTATACCGGCAGCAACTGGGTCGAAACCCTCCACTTTGCCATGCAGAACTTCAAGGACGAGAGCTTTATCAGCCAGTTCCTCAGTCCCAAAGTGATGCGGGATATGAAGCTGTTCGCCATTGATGACGACGACCTGAAGAACTATCTGAAGGTCTCCGCCATCCACAATGACGAGGGGTACCGTCAGGTGCGCAATACCCTGTCGGCCCAATACAACCTCAGCAATCTGGAGCCCAATATTCAGGTCTACAACGTTGCCGTGAAGGGGGATCGCTCCCTTACCCTGCGCTATGTTCCCCACAACCGCATACCCCTTGGTGACTCACGCCATGAGGTGCTCAAACACCTGCATCAGCTGTGGGGATTCGACGTGGTGCTGGAACAGGATAACGGCGATCTGCCTGCAGATATCATCGGCCGCTGCCCGGAGCGCAAACCGGGGATCTGACCCGCGATCAGATATCTCTACGGCCCACTTCGGTGGGCCGTTTTTTAATCGGTTGCTTCTGCCAGCATGAGCGCAGCCCAAGCCGTACAACCGGAACAAACCACAATATAGAAAGAGGCCCGCATGGTGTGCGGGCCTCTTTGCCTTGCGGTCATTCTGCTGCGATTATCAGTAGAAGGTCTGCTGCTCTGCCGCCATCGCCTTGAGACGGGCACAGGGGGCGAACCGGTCGCCGTGGCGCTTCTGGTAATACTCCAGACGGCCAACCAGATGATCGATCCCGAGCGTGTCCATATAACGGAACGGGCCGCCAAGGAAAGGCGGGAAACCGATGCCGAAGATGGCGCCGATATCGCCATCACGGGCCGACGCCACCACACCGCTATCCAGCGCCATCGCCGCTTCGTTGAGCATCAGCAGCACGCAGCGCTCGGCGATCTCCTGACGGGCCAGCTTGGCAGACGGCTTGATGCCGAGCACGCCATAGACGCTCTCGTCCACCGTCTTCTTGCCCTCTTTGCCAGTCAGCTTGTTGCGCGGTGCCGCCTTGCCATAGAGGTAGAAGCCCTTGCCGTTCTTGCGTCCCTTGCGATCATTTTGCAGCAGTTTGTCGAACGCTTTGGGCGCCTGGAACTGCTCGCCGCCCAGCTCTTTCTCGAGAATGGGGGAGATCTTGGCGCCCACATCGATCCCCACCTCGTCCAGCAAGGTGATGGGGCCAACCGGGAAGCCAAAATCCAGCAGCGCGCTATCCAGCACCTCTACCGGCTCCCCTTCCAGCACCAGTCTTGCCGCCTCATTCATGTAGGGCGCCAGGATGCGGTTGACGTAGAAACCGGCTTCGTCCTTCACCACGATGGGGGTTTTGCCCTGGGCACGGGCAAAAGCCAGGGTGGTGGCGACCGTCTCGGCACTGGTGCCAGCGTGGGGGATGATCTCCGCCAGCGGCATCTTGTCCACTGGGCTGAAGTAGTGCAGCCCCACGACTCGCTCTGGGTGCGCCGCCTCTGCCGCAATCTGGTTAATGGGCAGGGAGGAGGTGTTGGAGGCAAACACTGTGTGCTCACCGCACTCACGCTCCACGTCCTTCACCATCTGGTGTTTGAGATTGAGATCTTCAAACACCGCCTCCACCACCATGTCCACTCGGTGAAAACCGGAGTAGTCGAGGGTGCCGGTCAGCAGGCTCATCTGCTTTTCCAGCTCGCTGCGCAGGATGTGACGACGCTTGAGCTTCTTGGCCAGAATGTCATAGCTGTAGCGCATGGCATTGCCGATCCCGGCGCTTGCCACATCCTTGATCCGCACCGGCACGCCCGCCTTGGTAGCGGTGACGAACGCAATGCCGCCCCCCATCAGACCACCGCCCAGCACGGCGGCATGGGCTACCTTGCGCGGCTCGGCTCCCTGATAGGTGACCTCTTTCTTCATCTCGGTGGTGGCAAAGAAGATGGAACGCAGGGCGGCAGACTCGGCAGTCATCACCAGCTCGCCAAAGTGACGGGATTCGGCAGCCAGGCCGGCCTTCATCCCCTCCTCCACGCCGATGCGGACAACGTCCAGGATCCGCTCCGGCGCCGGATAGTTGCCGCGGGTCTTGGCTTTCACCCCCTTGCTGGCCTGATCAAACAGCACCTTGCGGCCCAGCTTGTTGGTCTCCAGCACCTTGCCCTGCAGATCCCGTTTCAACTGATGGCGCGGTTTGCCCTTCTTGGCCAGCTTGATGGCAGCATCCAACAAGATTGACGGCGACACCACATCGTCCACCAGCCCCAATTTTTTGGCTTGTTTGGCCCGCACCTGCTTGCCGGTCAGCATCAGATCCAGCGCCTTGGCCACCCCGATGAGGCGCGGCAGACGCTGGGTACCGCCAGAGCCCGGCAGCAGACCGAGCTGAACTTCCGGCAATCCCAGCACAGATTTTCCGTGATCGGTCACCACCCGACCATGGCAGGCCAGCGCCAGCTCCAGCCCGCCACCGAGGCAGGGGCCGTGAATGGCGGCGATCACAGGAATGGTCAGCCCCTCGATCTCGGCAAAGATCTCCTGCCCTTCTCGCGACAGGGTCTCGGCATCCTTGGCACTGGTGCAGGCGGCCAGCATGGTAATGTCAGCGCCGGCGATGAAGGAGTCCTTCTTGCCGGAGGTGATCACCAGACCGATCAAATCCTTGTTGCGTTTCACTTCGGCCAGCACGGTGCGGATCTCCTCCACAAAGGCGGCCTTCAGGGTATTCATGCTCTCGCCCGGCACATCCATGGTGAGGATGCCGATGCCATCTTTGCGAACATCCAGGGAAAAAGTCTTAGCGCTCATCATTCAACCTCCAACACCATAGCCACGCCCAATCCACCCGCCGCACAGGCGGTGTTGAGCCCCAGTCCCCCACCGCGACGACGCAGCTCGTGCAGGGTCTGGGTGATCATCCGCGCACCGGTCGCGGCAAAGGGGTGGCCATAGGCCAGCGAACCACCGAGGACGTTGAACTTCTCCATGTCCACCTCGCCGATGGCCTGATCGCGGCCCAGCTTGTCACGGGCAAACTCGTGGCTGGCAAACATCTTGAGGTTGGCCAGGGTCTGGGCGGCAAAGGCTTCGTGCATGTCGATCAGGGTCAGATCGCTGAGCGTGATACCGGCTCTGTCCAGCGCCAGCGGCGTGGCGTAGGAGGGCCCCATCAGCATGTCTTGCCACACATCGATGGCCGAGAAAGCGAAGCTGCGGATATAGCCAAGCGGTTCGAGGCCCAGCTCTTTCGCCCGACCTTCGCGCATCAACAGCACGGCAGCAGCGCCATCGGTCAGCGGGGTGGCGTTGGCAGCAGTGACTGTGCCATGGACCCGATCAAACACCGGCTTGAGCTTGGCGTAACTCGCCAGATCCGAGCTTTCACGGATATTGTTGTCCCGCTCGAGCGGTGACTTGTAAGGCGGTACATGGGCGGTAAACACCTCGCCACTGAGCTTGCCATCAGCCCAAGCCTGCGCGGCCAGAGTGTGGGAGCGGTGAGCCAGCGCATCTTGCGCCTCGCGGTTGATCTGGTGACTCTTGGCCATCTGCTCGGCGGTCTGTCCCATGGAGAGACCGGTCGAATATTCCGCCACAGCGGGCGGTACTGGCAGCAGATCCTTGACCCTCAATGTCCGCAGAATATTGAAGCGCTGCTGCAGATTGCGCGCCTTGTTGAGATCCACCAGGGCGCGGGCCAGCTTCTTGCTCACTCCGATAGGCAGTACGGAGGAGGAGTCAGCGCCGCCGGCGATGGCGATGTCTACGGTACCGGCCATGATGGATTCGGTGACGTTGGCCACCGCCTGAAAACTGGTGGCGCAGGCGCGGGAGACGCTATAGGCATCGGTATTGACGCTCATGCCGGTACCGAGCACGATCTCGCGGGCAATGTTGGGGGCTTCCGGCATCTGAACCACCTGACCAAACACCAGCTGGTCGATAAGCTTGGGATCGAGATCGGTACGGGCGAGCATCTCGCTCACCACCAGTTTGCCGAGATCGACTGCAGGCACGCCATGAAAGGCGGTGGCCTGCTTGGCAAAGGGGGTACGCAGCCCCGCCACGACGGCAATCCGTTCGCCCTGGCGAGTCGTCAGTTTCAATGGCTGTTTCATCCTGGCTCCTTGGTTTAAAAGGCAGAGGTCTGACCTCATTGCGCCACATCTTAACAATCCAATCACAAGTTTCATACAGCTGATTGAAACTAAATTAAGCGCGGCAAGGCCCCTTTGCTCGCCCTTGGGAAGCAACTGGAGTATAAAAAGATCAACTTCCATAAAAACAACGGGTTTATCGCATGGCAGCGGCCGAGTTCAGAGCGCTTAGGGACTATCTTGGCAGTCAGATCCTCGGGCAGGAGGAGCTAATAGAAGGGCTCCTGATTGCCCTGTTATGTGAAGGACATGTGTTAATCGAAGGGGCTCCCGGGCTGGCCAAAACCCGCGCCGTCAAGGCGCTCGCTGGCGCCGTCGAAGGGCGCTTTGCCCGTATCCAGTTTACCCCCGACCTGCTACCCGCCGATCTCACCGGCAGCGAGGTGTTTCACCCGCAGGATGCCAGTTTTGTTTTCCAGCCAGGCCCCCTCTTCAACCATCTGGTGCTGGCAGACGAGATCAACCGAGCACCGGCCAAGGTGCAATCAGCGCTGCTGGAGGCCATGGCCGAACACCAGATCACCGTGGGCAAAAAGAGCTGGCGGCTGCCACCCCTCTTTATGGTCGCCGCCACCCAGAACCCAATCGAGCAGGAGGGAACCTATCCCCTGCCGGAGGCACAGCTCGACCGCTTTCTGCTCAAGCTGATGGTGGATTACCCGAGCCCCACCATGGAGCTCGCCATCTTGCAGCTCAACGCCAGCGGGGAACAGCTCGGCGCGGCGCTGGTGAACCTGAGCCAAACCACCTTGCAGCGTGCGCGCAGCGAAGTGCTGGCGGTCACCATGCAAAGCAGACTGGAGCACTATCTGGTGGAGCTAGTCTGCGCCACCCGCCCGGGTAGTGGCCTTTGCCCTGCCCTTGAGCCATTGATTGCCGTGGGAGCCAGCCCTCGGGCTACGCTGGGGCTGGCTCGCTCCGCCCGTGCCCGCGCCTGGCTCGCCGGACGTGATTATGTGCTGCCGGAAGATATCCAGCTGCAAGCCTATCCGGTGCTGCGCCACCGCCTTATTCCCAGCTATCAGGCACTGGCCGACAATCTGGAAAACGATATCCTGATCGCCCAACTGCTGGATCAGGTGCCATGTCCCTAACACCGGACCTCCATCCCGATATCGCCCTGTCGCTGCCACGGCTGCTCAATATCCGGCTCTGGGCCAAGGCCAGGAAGCCACCTCACGCAGGCAGAAGCAGCAGCGAACGCGGCAAACCGGGCCGCTCTCCCGGACTCACGTTTCGGGAGCTGCGCGCCTATCAGGCTGGTGACGAGGTACGCCATATCGACTGGCGAGTGACCGCACGCCTCGGTCGTCCCTATACCCGCCTCTATAGCGAGGAGCTCGATCAGGCGCACTGGCTGCTGCTCGATCTCTCTCCTGCCATGTATTTCGGCTCCACGCTGCAGCTCAAGGCGCGTCTGGGGTGCGAGCTGGCAGCAGCCTTGATCTGGCAAGGGGGGAAGCAGCACAACACCCTGATCTGCCACGGGCTTATCCCCCATCACCAGAGCCAGCGCGGCAGCGTGCTGCCCCTGCTCGAATCCCTCTGCCATCACTACCAGCAAGGGCTGGCACGTCGGCCCCTTTCGCACTCGCTAGCCGACACCTTGTCTGGCGTGAAGTTGCCTCACGGAGCCAAGCTGACGATCATCACCGATCACAGACCCTGCGAGTCGGCGCTCTGTCAGCAATTGCAGCTGCTCTCCCGGCGCCACGATATTCACTATTGGCAGATCCGCGACCCCCTAGAGGCCGCCCTTCCCTCTGACGGCCAGCTGCCAGTGGCCATCGATCGGCCAAGGCAGCACTATCAGGGCTGGCTGGATGGGGGCCATGCCGGTTTCTCCCGCCGCTACCAGCAAGCTGCCGAGCAGCAGCTGGCCTACGGCAAGCAGTTGCTGTTGCCATTGGTGCAGCGCCTCTACCTGCTCGATAACAGCCAGACGCTGCAACAGCAGTGGCAGGAGGGGTTATGTCATCAGGGATGATCTCCCCCGCCGAACTCGACAGTGCCAGCCCCGCCTCCGACGCCATCACTCCGCCGCTGGTTGCCCTGATGCGAGACATCCACCCGGGGCCGGATCTGGTTGAACAGAGTCTTGATCCCAGAGTGCAGGCGCTTTTGTGGCTATTGATCACAGGTCTATTGCTGCTGCTGATCGTCCTGATTGCCCGCAGGGTGATACGTTACCGCCGCTGGTGTCGTCAGCTGGAGGGAGATCCGGCACTGCTGGTGGCACGCATACAGAAGGCCCTGCGTCATGAAGCACTGCAACGCTGGCCCGAGGCGCGCCAGTTGCAGAGAGAGGCGTGGCTCGCCTTCGTCGATCGTCACGGCGGCAGCGATTTCAGCCAGTTCTCGTCTCACTGGAGCAGTTGGCTCTATGGCAGCCAGAACCCGACTCGCGAGCAGTGCGAACAGCTTCGGCAACATTATTGCCGCTGGGGTCAGACCCTCTTCTTGCAACGCTCTCCCCGCTCGAGGCGTAAAGCCGCGCGGAGGCACCCATGACCCTGGCCTGGCCCTGGTTTGCGCTGGCGCTGGTGCTGCCCTTGCTGGTGCGCTTCGGCTTGCCGCCCCTGCGCCGCGGTTATCTGGCTCATCCCGGATTTGCGCTGTTACGCCCCCACGCCGGATTACCGCTCTGGCGCGCCATGCTGCTCTGGTGCGCCCTTATCCTCGCCCTCTGCCGTCCCCAGTGGTGGGGGGAACCGGTGATCCAATATGAAGGGAGTCGGGATCTGCTGCTGGCGGTGGATCTGTCAGACAGCATGCGCACCCCTGATATGCTCGATAACGGTGAGCAGCAAGCTCGGTTGACGGCGGTGCGCCAGCAGATCAAGGCGTTGATCGCCAAACGGGCCGGAGACAGGGTGGGCCTCATCGTATTTGCCGATCACGCCTACCTGCTCTCTCCCCTCACTCAGGAGATCCCGGCGCTGTTGACCTTGAGCGACGAGCTCGATTTTGATCTGGTCGGCCGAACCACTGCCCTTGGCGAGGCAATCCAGCTGGCACGTCAGCATGGGGATCCGGGTCGCCCCACCGCCCTGCTGCTGGTCACTGATGGCCGCAATACCGCAGGCAGTGCTGACCCACTGCAGGAGGCCAAGCTCGCCGCAGCGCAGAGAATACGGATCTACACGCTGGGGGTCGGGGCCGATCCCGATACCTTTATCCAACCCTACGATGAGGCGGGCAGCGGTCAGGCCGATCCCAGCAGCGAACTGGACGAGCCGCTGCTGAAAGAGCTGGCGCAGATCGGCAGGGGGCATTACTTTCGGGCTCGCACCCAAAGCGATCTCGATGCCATCAACGCAACCCTCAATACCCTTGAACCTGCCCCCATGCCGGTTGCCCAGTACCAGCCGGTGATCGAGCTCTACCCCTGGCCGTTGGCACTGCTTTGTAGCTTGCTACTTCTGCCATCAGGGCACGGCAGACTGGAGTTTCGCATGGTGCGTAGCTGGCTGGCACGAGGCTCGCGCAGATGGAGCTGATCTTGCTCCGCCCCCTGTGGCTGATCGCACTCATCCCCTGGCTCTGGCAAGGGTGGCGCCGTCGTCGCCAACCCCCGTTGCTTGCGCCTGCTATGCAGGCTTATCTGCTGCCAGCATCCCGTCCTCAGCGCCCCTGGCTCTGGCTGGCAACCCTGCCCGTGATTTTGGCCCTGAGCGGACCGGCACTGCGCGGTGAGCTGCAACAGCAGCCTGCGGCACCGCTCGATATCTGGCTACTGGACTTGTCACGCTCGATGACCGCCACCGACCTCAAACCGGATCGGGCAACCCGGGTCAGATGGCAATTACAGCAGTTGCTGAGCCGCGCCAAGGGCGAGCGCATTGCGCTGATCCTCTACGCAGGCGATGCCTACCTCGCCATGCCGCCAACCCGGGATCATCAGGCCCTCGCGTTACTGCTGCCCGATTTGCGCCCCGATATCATGCCGCTGCAGGGCAGCAACCCGGCACGGGCGGTGGAACTTGCCATGAAGCAGCTGGCCCCTGGAGAACAAGCGCGTCTGCTGCTGATCACCGACGACCTCACCCAGGATCAGATGACCCAAATCGCTGCTCTGTGGCCCTGCCAGCAACGCCTTCTCTGCCGCGACACCCAGTCGGCACGCCTCGATATTCTGCTCGCCAGCAGTGGTCAACCGGCCCCCATGCCCGCCATTCCGGCCAATGAGTTGGGGTTTGCCACCCGCATGCCCGCTCAGTTGCCCGCCCCCGATAGTCAGGCCATTACCGCCTTGGCCAATCGCCTCGGCGGTGAGCTGCAGTGGCTTGGCAGCGACGCCCCCCGCTTTGCACCGCTGCCCACCACTACCTCGGCCCTCACCCCGGCGCCACTGGATCTTGGCCCATGGTTGCTGATCCCCTTGTTACCGCTCGCCTTGCTGGCCAGAGTCGGCGCCCGGTTGATGATGGCGCTGATGGTGGGAGCGCAGCTGCTTGCGCCACAAGATCTGCAAGCAACAGAGAGAGGAGACCTGCAAGCGATGCAGGCTTATCAAGAGGGGGATTTTCAGCGGGCCGCCCGCACCTTCAACGATCCAGTCTGGCGCGGTAACGCCTGGTATCGAGCCGGTGCCTATCGGCAAGCTATCTCAGCCTATCAGGAAGCTGCGAGCGCCACCGCCCACTACAACCGCGGCAATGCCCTGCTGCAGCTGGGGGAGTTTGCCTCGGCCAAGGAGGCCTATCTGGCCGCTCTGGCACTGGAGCCCGGCCATGAAGATGCGCTCTATAACCTCTCTCTGTTACAGGGTGGAGCGACCGCCGCTCCCGATACCAGCAACAGCAAGCAGCCCAAGCCATCGGCTGAACAGCAGGCAGCAGCAATGCCCCTGCCACCCTCCCCCCCGGTGTTGCTGCTGGAACAGCGACTGCGCAAAGAGGCGCTGCGCCGGGACCTTATCAAGGTGGAGGAGCCCTGGTGACGCGAGCAGGATGGGGACTGTTGCTCGCACTCGCGAGTCCACTTTGCTGGGCTTTGCCCCCTCGGGCAGAGTTGCTGCCGGGGGCCGATCCCAGCGATTGGCTGCTGATCATCGAAGCGGATGGCGAGCGCCAGAACAGCGAACTGGAGATCACCCCCCTACTGCGCCAGTTTGCAGTGGGAAGAGTGACCATGAGCAGGGTCACCACCCCGGTACAACAACTAACTCGCTGGCAGATCCCGCTGCACCAGAGCAACTCACCTGCTAATACAAAGGTGGTGATTGCCCCGCTCAAGCTCGGAAATGAGTTCACCCCCTCGCTCACCCTGCCATTGAGAGAGGCGAAAACTGCCTCGCTGCCGCAGCCCGCAGCCCCCTCACCCCTCGAGATGCAGGCCAGCCTTGATCATCAGGGCCCGCTCTATCCCGGCCAGCCGGTGATCTACCGCCTGACTCTTTGGCTTCCCACCAGCATGCAAAACCCGGCGCTGAGCGAACTCAGCTCTGCTAGCTTCACCATCCGTCGCCTCGGTAGCGACGAGTGGATCGCCCCCGCTCAGGCTGGTCTACCAGGCCGGCTCACCCGCAGCTGGCTCGTTCAGGCAAAAGCGCCGGGGCTCTGGTACCTCGACTCACCCCGCTTGCAGGGGCAGCTCACGCCGCAAGGGGGCAAGCCGCAAAAACTCTCGGCCCGTGCGGCACCACTCGAGGTTCGGGTCGACAAAGCCCCCGCCACGCCAGTGGCCACCCGGCTGACCCTGAGTCAACGGCTTGAACCGGCCACCATGGGGGAAGTGGGTGAACCGCTGATCCGGATCCTCACCCTGACCATGGAGAATGGTGACAGCGGCCAGATACAGCTTGCCCCCCTGATGGCCCATCAACTGCCAAGCGGCATACAGGCACATCCCGATGGCGAGCAACAGCAGGAGCGTTACCGAGATGGCAAGCTGCTGTTTGAGCGACAATGGCGCCAGACTCTGTTCGCGGAGCAGAGCGGCGACTATCAGCTGCCCCCCATTGATCTGCCCTGGTTTAATACCCAAAGTGGCCGGATTGAGCAGGCCAGCCTGCCTGCCATCACGCTGACGTTTCAGGCAACGACAAATCGGCAACCTGATCAGCAGACATCGCAGATGGCACTGCGAGAGAGCCTTTGGTGGGCCGTGCTGGCCATAACGCTGCGTGCGCTATGGCGCCACTGGCCCCGCTGGCGCGCCTTCTATCAACTGCAACGTGCCCTTGCCCAACACCAGCCGGATGCCAGTCGCAAGGCACTGATCCGATGGGCGACCTTGCGCTGGCAGGTCTCCTATTATCAATTAGGCCAGTTGCCCGACGCTGGGCATAATCGGCTCGGCAACGCGCTCGCCGCACTCGAGCGAGCCTGTTTTGCACGGCCCTCTTCTGGCCAGCCCATCGAGTGGCGCACTCTGGCGCGCACCCTCAGGGCTGATGAAACGGCCGGTATTGCGCATCTGATTTACCTGCTGGCGCACGGGAGTTCCCGCTCCCGCCGCTACGCGCCCTGACAAGGATTGCCCTATGGCACTGCTGTTTTTTAGAAAAAAACGTGCTCAGCAGCATATTGGTGGAAATGATCCGGCCACTTCGCCGGTCTCTGATCCCATGGCTGACAAACAAACCAAATTTGAAGCACTGGTTCATGCGCTGCACGGCGATCTCTACCGGTATGCCTACTGGCTGACCCGGGATCCCAACGTAGCGGAAGATCTGGTGCAAGAGACCTTCCTGCGTGCCTGGAAGGCTATCGACACCCTGCAGGATGACAAGGCGGCCAAAGGGTGGCTGATCACCATCCTCAGACGGGAGAACGCCCGCCGCTTTGAACGCAAACAGCTGGAGCTGGTGGATCTCGACGATCACCCTCAACCCCAGCACGATGCGCTGCACAGCGAACAGGAGATGGAGAACGAGTGGTTGCACCGTCACATCGCCCGGTTGCCCGAGGAGTACCAGGAGCCACTGCTGCTGCAAGTCGTGGGAGGATTCAGTGGTGAGGAGATTGCCGAGATGCTCGGCCTCAACAAGAACACCGTCATGACCCGACTGTTTCGCGCCCGCAACCAGATCAAGGAGGCGATGGAGCAGAAGAACCAAGCAAGAGGACACGGACATGGATGAACTCGAATTTCGCCGCAACGCCATGATCCAGCCCAACGATAAACTGCCGGATTTTCTCAAAGCCGCTGAAGCAAGCCAAGCCAATCGGAACTACCTCGACGAGATGAAGCAGTTCGACAGAACTCTCAAGCACGCCATGCAGGTTGAGGTTCCCGCCGGACTGGCCGAACGGATCCTGCTCAGGCAAGCCATGCTGCAAGACAGTGACGCGCAAGATGAGATGCCGCCATCCCGACCCCTTGGCACGGCGCCAGTCAAGCTCCGGACATCAACATCCTGGCGCCAGATCGCCCTGGCTGCATCGGTCGCCTTCCTGCTGGGAATGAGCACCCGCTGGATCACGCTGCCAGAAACGGCTCCTGCGGCCCTCTCCCTCGCACAGGTGGCGATGGCTCATGTCTATGGCGAAGAACCCTTTATTGAAGGTGTCGATGAGCAGGTCAATCTGCATAACATCAATGCCAAGATGGAGAAGTATGGCGCCACCTTAAGCGGGATGGATGGGCTCAAGGTGACCTATGTCAATCACTGCTCGTTTTATCAGGGACCGGCCTTGCACATGGTGATCCAGGGAAAGATGGGGCCAGTCACTCTCTTTTTAGTGCCCAAACATGTGCCATTAACCCTGCAACAGGCCACCTTTGAAGATGGCACCCTCAAAGGAGAGATTGTCCAGCTCAAAGGCGCCAATATGGTACTGATTGGCGAGATGAGAGAGCCACTTGCCCCCGTTGCCAACGCCCTGCAGTCACGTCTGCAGTGGGACATTTAACATCGCTGGTTAACAACCTCAGATCCATCCTCAATAGCAGGCGGCGGTCACGAGCCGCTGCCTGTTCCCTCCCTGTTTACTCCCCTTTGTCACTCATTTGCCTCAAGATTTCGAAAAATTGACAAAATTATTTTTGTGACGGAGATCAGCAATCCAGGTCAATATTCCGCCTTTAGACCCTGAAAATGATGAATTAAACAGCAAGTTAAAACAAATGATTAACACACCGATCACTTTTATGTATTCTGCTGTCACTGGTCTGATTTCTTACCTCCTACCAGATCCATAGAATCACGCCAGAATTGATTGGGAAGAAGCTGAAATAAAAACGGATTTTGTCGAGGTTTGCATTGAACGTGCAGCCAATATCGGCAAAAAAATCTGCCTACAAGAGAGAACACCATGACGACAACTATTTTCAAGAAGAGCCTGATTGCCGCCACCATCGCGCTGGCCACCGGTCAAGTCCATGCCGCGGCATTCCAGTTGAACGAGCACTCGGCCTCCGGTCTGGGTCGCGCCTATGCCGGTGAAGCAGCTATCGCCGACAACGCCTCCGTCCTGGCCCGTAACCCGGCGGCCATGACCACCTTCGACAAGATGGCAGTTTCTGTCTCCGGCACCTACATCAAACCGGATGTGGATGTGGAGGGAACTATTCCTTTGCGTGGCGTAAGTGCCAGCCAAGATGACATTGCACCAGCAGCCTTTGTGCCAGCCTCATATTTTATCCAACCAATTAATGACCAGTGGGCTTGGGGTATTGGTCTCTTCTCCAACTACGGGTTGTCTACCGAGTACGATAAGAGTTTCAACGCAGGCTCTGGAGCAGGTGACACATCCCTTGTTACGTTCAACATCAACCCCAATATTGCCTACCGCATCAACGAGCGGTTCAGCATAGGTGCAGGTATCAATGCGGTCTATGGCGCTGCAGAGTTGAACCGTTTTAACGGTGAACTAATCCCATCGCTGCCTAATGAGACCCGAGTTTCCCATATGAAAGGAGACACTTGGGGTTTTGGTTGGAACGTCGGCACCCTTTATGAAATCAATGAAAACAATCGATTAGCTCTCACTTACCGTTCACAGGTAGACATGAGTTTTGATGGCGATTATTCCAACGATTTACCCGCAGGCCCTGGAGCTTTGGCTGGTAAAACCATTGATGGAAATTTGAAACTTGACTTGCCCGCCCAAGCTGAGTTTGCTGGTTATCATCGTCTTAATCAGCAATTTGCAGTTCACTACTCCGTCAACTGGACCGACTGGAGCGCATTCCAAGAGCTGAAAGCAACCTCCAGCAGTGGCGCAACGCTGTTGAAAAAAGAAGAGAAATTCAAAGACTCAACTCGTTATGCGCTTGGTGGAACTTGGTACATCAACCCAGTTTGGGAAGCACGTCTAGGCTTTGCTTATGACAAAACTCCAATCGAAGCTGAATATCGCAGCTTGAGCATTCCAGACTCAGATCGAATCTGGTATAGCGCTGGTACAACATACCACTTCAACCAAGATATGAGCTTGGACTTCGGCTTGACCTATATCGATGGCAAAAAAGTTGATGTAGATGAAAGCTTGGGTGCGACTCATGGTCCTGCAAGCCTACAAAACCCGCATTGGGTTGGTACTTCACACGGTGATGCATTCTTGGCATCTGTTGGCTTCAATATGAAGTTCTGATTATTGATAGAATGAAAAGAGCGCCGTCAGGCGCTCTTTTTTTGTCCGCAAAAGCCAGTTCAGCGCACACATGTAGCACACACGTGTTTATTTTTCTTTTCTAATCAATCTATTAGATTTCATCATCCCAGCATTTAATCTTGTTTTATCCAGATGCTGGCCATTACCGT
The DNA here is from genome assembly GCF_040908375.1 of Aeromonas sp. R2-3. Classification (NCBI taxonomy): domain Bacteria; kingdom Pseudomonadati; phylum Pseudomonadota; class Gammaproteobacteria; order Aeromonadales; family Aeromonadaceae; genus Aeromonas; species Aeromonas sp. R2-3. Next base: position 375,700 of record NZ_JBFODP010000032.1, read on the forward strand.
TGCCTTACTGGTCATACCATATAAAATCCTGCCTCCATTCATATGACCGATTGAACCTTCGGATAACAGCAAGGATTTTGCCATGCACCCCATCATCAAACCGTCCGCCATCGCCCTGCTGGTGATCGCGGGTCAGACCCATGCCGCCGGGTTCCAATTGGCTGAACAGTCCGCTACAGGACTGGGACGCGCCTTTGCCGGTGAGGCAGCCATCGCGGATAACGCCAGTGTACTCTCCCGCAATGCAGCAGCCATGACCCGCTTCGATCAGATGGCGCTCTCTGGCGGAGTCATCTATGTCAGTCCTGACGTCAATATTGAAGGCAACACCCGCTTGCCGACCAAAGCCGGTATCGTCACCTCCGATGCCAGTGCACACGATATCGCCGCCGCAGCCTGGGTACCCAACGCCTATCTCATCATTCCACTCAATGAGCAGTGGCGACTAGGCTTCTCGGCAACCTCTTACTACGGCCTTGGCGTCAAGATGCCGGATAACTACAGCGCGGGACACTTTGGCAATGTCTCCGATATCAAGACCATGGATCTGGGTACCTCACTCGCCTATCGCATCAATGAAATGTGGTCAATTGGTGCCGGGATCTCTGCTATTCAGGGCGAAGGCGAAGTCGGTGGCACCTTCCCCTCTCGCAACCTGATCGCAAAACATTTGCAAGGGGATGGCTGGGCATGGGGCTGGAATGTCGGCACCTTGCTGGAGTTGTCCGAACAAACCCGAATTGGCCTATCCTACCGTCACGATGTCACTTTGACCCTCTCGGGAGATGCTATCGTGGGCCGACCCAATGCAGATGGCTCCGTTACCGAAATCAGAGATACCGGCAGTCTGGATCTGCCGTTGCCAGCGACGGCAGAGTTGGCGGCATTCCATCAGCTGACTGACAAGCTGGCTCTCCACGGCAGCCTGAACTGGACCAACTGGAGCAAATTCGTTCAGTTGGAAGCTGATCTCAACAATTTGCAGAACATGCACATCAAGGATGAGCACTGGGAAGATAGCTGGCGCTACGCCATCGGTATGACCTATCAGGTCACTCCCAAGTGGCAACTGCGCTCCGGTGTGGCCTATGACGCCAGCCCGGTGCCAGCCGATCGTCGGACCATCTCCATCCCGGATGCCGATCGGCTCTGGTACAGCCTGGGAATGGGGTATCAGTTCACGCCCAACCTGACCGTGGATCTGGGGCTGACCCTGATCGATGGCAAAAAGGTGGATGTCACTGAAAAAATGGAGCTGCAACCGGGTAATCCGTTGACGACCTCCACCTTCCAGGGCACTTCCGAAGGGGATGCATGGCTGGCTGGTGCACAATTGAGCTATCTCTTCTAAATTCCTTCCCTGCAAAAAACGCTATGCCAATTATTGCCTTACTCAATAAGGTGAACACTGGCATAGTGTTCTGCAACACCATAAAATCAACCCAGTACCTTTACTGGAGCAAGGCATGTATTCCTACGTAGCAAGACAGCCGATCCTCGACAGAGACCTCAAAACTCATGCCTATGAGCTGCTCTTTCGCGATAGTCTGAATAATGTCTTCCCGAGTATCTCCTCCCAGCAGGCGACGTCACGCCTGGTGGTCGAACAGTTCCTGCAACAAAATATCGATCAGCTGTTGGGGGGCCGCCCCTGCTTTATCAATTTCCCCCACTCACTGCTGCTGGAGGGATTGGCAGAGTGCCTGCCGCCCGAAAAAGTGGTGATTGAGATCCTGGAAGATTCCCCACCGGATGATGCCCTGCTGGAAAAGGTGAAACAGCTGCACAAGCTGGGATATCAACTGGCACTCGACGACTTCACCATGTCACCTGATTGGGAGCGCTTCCTCCCCTTTATCCACATCATCAAGTTTGATCTTCGTGCCACCCCCCTGATGCAGATCAAGGTGTTTATCCAGCGGCATCAGACGCTGGGGCTCACCTATCTGGCGGAAAAAGTAGAGGACAAGGCGGAGTTCGAGCGGGTCAAACAGCTGGGGATCCAGCTGTTCCAGGGTTTTTTCTTCAGTCGACCCGAGATGGTCAAACAAGCCACTATGGAGCCGGCGCAAGTCGTAGTGATGCAGTTGCTCAACGTGGTCAACGAGGCAGAGCCTGATATCAACAAGATTGAGCAGCTGCTCGGTCAGGATATCTCCCTCTCCCTCAAGCTGCTGCGCTATGTCAACCATCTCAAGGGCCACACCAACCCTATTTCGTCATTTCGCCAGGCTGCCATCTATCTGGGCAACACCCAGCTAAAGCGCTTTGTCTCGCTGGTAGCCGCGACCAGCGCCGGCAAGGGCAAGAGCGCCGAGCTCTACCAGATGTCGATGATCCGTGCCCGCTTCTGTGAACTGCTGGCCCATGCCCACGCTCCGAGCCAGCAGGCACAACAAGCCTTTATCACCGGTCTCTTCTCCCTGCTGGATGTACTGATGGAGCAGCCGATGGACAAGCTGCTCGGCACTATCCCTCTTATCGACGATATTCGGCTGGCGCTATTGGAGCGAAAAGGCAATCTCGGTTTCTACCTCGCGTTTTGTGAAGATTACGAGAGCGCCAACTGGTCACGGGTAACGGCCAGAACAGCCCGCCTGGGGCTGAGCGAGGATAAGGTGAGTCACCTCTATCTGGCCGCCACCACCTGGGTCACGGAACAACTGCTGGCGATGGACGCCACCAATTAATTCGCCTCATCATTCACTTCGACCGCGATAGCGGTCGCCTCACCGCCTCCGATACAGAGCGCGGCCACGCCTCGCCGCAAACCCCGTTGCCGCAGCGCGGCAATCAGCGTCACCAGAATACGCGCGCCACTCGCCCCCAACGGATGACCGAGTGCACAGGCACCACCATTCACATTGACCTTGTGATGAGGGATGCCGACCCCGCTCATGGCCAGCATGGTGACCATGGCGAAGGCCTCGTTGATCTCGAATAGATCCACCTCTTCCACCGACCATGCAAGACGCGCCAGCAAGCGTGAAATGGCGCTAATGGGCGCAGAGGTAAACTCGGCGGGCAATGCTGCATGGCTCTGATAACCGATGATCCGTGCCAGCACTGGTACCTGCCAGGCTTGCGCCGTGGCGCCATCCATCAATATCAGCGCCGCCGCACCGTCCGAGATAGAGCTCGAATTGGCTGCCGTAATGGTGCCCTCCTTGCCAAACGCTGGCTTCAGGGTAGGGATCTTCTCCGGTCTGCCCTTGCCGGGCTGCTCGTCTTCGGCCAGCAACAAGCGCTCACCGCGATAGACGCTTGTCAGTTCGGACACAAACGCACCGGCTTGCTGCGCATCGCGGGCACGCTGCAACGACGCAAGAGCAAACTCATCCATGGCAGTGCGGGTCAAACCAGCCAGATCGGCGCTGCGCTGGGCATGCCCCCCCATCAGCTGGCCATCATAGGCATCTTGCAAACCGTCGAGGAATAGGTGGTCCAGTACCTTTTGATGCCCCATCCGAAAGCCGCTGCGGGCATTATCCAGCAGATAGGGGGCACGGCTCATACTCTCCATCCCCCCCGCGACCGCCACCCTGTTGTCACCAAGGCGGATGGTATCCGCCGCCAGCATCACTGCTTTCATGCCGGATCCGCACACCTTGTTGACCGTGGTAGCAGGCACACTATCTGGCAACCCTGCTTTCAACAACGCCTGCCGGGCTGGCGCTTGCCCCACGCCCGCCGCCAGCACATTGCCCATAAACACTTCATCGACCTGCTCCGGACTCAGCCCACTTTGCTGTAGTGCCGCCTCGATGGCACAGGCTCCCAACTCAGGCGCAGTTACCTCTGCCAATGCCCCCTGAAACGCCCCCATCGGAGTCCGTTTTGCCGCCACAATTGCAATATCCATTTGCCTGCCTCTGTTTGTTACATGGCCATAACATAGGGGTTCTGACGCGATGGAACAAGAGTTGCAGTGCAGTTTACGTTTAGGTAAGGTGCAGACAGGATTTAGTTCGCCAAGAAGTCTGTATGAACAACAAGGATGAAGGACGGCGCTTCAGCATCAGTGAGCTGGCCCGGGAATTTGATATTACGACGCGCAGTATCCGCTTTTATGAGGATCAGGGGTTACTCAATCCCGCCCGAGAGGGACAAACCCGCATTTACAGCAAGCAGGATCGGGTTCGCCTCAAGCTCACCCTGCGCGGCAAGCGGCTCGGGTTCAGCCTCGCCGAGATCCGCGAGCTGTTTGATCTCTATGATGCCGACAAGAGCAGCCGCACCCAGTTACAGACCATGCTGGGACTGGTTGAGGAGAAACGGGAGACACTGCAACAGCAGATGGAAGATATCAGGATGGTGCTGCTGGAGCTGGATGCTGCCGAGCAGCGCTGCCAACAGGCCCTTAGCCAGCTGGGATAACCGCCTCGTTGGCTTATCAGGTAAGTCCTTTCAGCCCGCTCACAAGATGCCAGATAGCAAAAAGCCACTCCTGAGAGTGGCTTTTCTTCAACCTGACGGTTCGCAATTAAACGCGAACGAAGTCCAGGTGGATCAGCTTGTAACGTACCGGGTGACGCTGGATAGCTTTCACTTTAACGTTAACTTCTTCACCGTTGATAACCAGAGTCAGTACAGACTCATAAAATTCCGGCTTCTCTTGAGCCAGGATCATTTTCTTGTGGTCAACAGTGATGGACAGGGCTTCTTTGCCTGCACCGTAAACGATGGCAGGAACTTGGTCAGCTTGACGCAGGCGGCGGCTCGCACCTTTCCCCAGGTCAGAACGGACTTCAGCTTGGAATACGAAAGACATAGTATGTATCTCTTTTGGATGAATTTATGGTGCTAACTGCGACCGGTCAGCACCTCGCAAAACGAACGCGAATACTACCACGGGCCAAATTCGGATACAAGGTACCGACTCTGCATTTAGCGCCCCTGCTCCAACCGGGCGAATTGCTGCTGACGCTGGGCCGGGCTCAGGGCATCAAACCGCGCCAGGGTCTCGGCGCGCGGGCAGTAGAGTCCCTCCCCCGTTCTGACCCGAATGCTCTTGCCAAGCCGCGGCTTATTCTCTGCCACCAGCGCCAGCAAATAGCTGTAGGTATCGGCTCCCCGGGCGCTGGATAACTGGTTGGCAATGCGCCACAGGGTCTCCCCTGCTGCGACCTGATGACACACAGTTTGTGGACCGCCTGCCGCAGGAGCCGAGAGGGTAAGCATGGCGTCACTGCCTGCGGATAAGCTAGCCGTGTGGCTGACGAGCGCCATATCGGCGCTCGCTACTCCCTCATATCCTTGGGTACCACTCATCCCCGCCGTGCGAAAGGTCACCCCCAGCTGAGCGAGCAGAGGTTCGCTCTCGTCGGGGTCGCTGGGCATATCAACACCACCGAACGCGTCTTGGGGTGTGCGGAACTCGGCAATAAAGGGCGCGACAGGTTGCGCGTGATAAGCAGGGAATCCACTCCCCTGCTGCACGATTGCACCAGCCGCAACAGCCTGCCCGGGGACAACCCCGTAAGCCATCTCGTCGATGCGCCGCAGCCTTGCCAGATAGGTTTTGGAGAGCTGCGCCTCCCCCTCGAACAGATCGAAAGGGGGGACCAGCCGGGCTGGAAAGAGGATCTGCCAGCGACCGTGCTTTTGCTTTTGGGCCAGCGGCGGAAACTGATTGCCACGCCAGGCCACAAACATCGCTGGCGGCGTGCGCGCCAGCGGGTAATATTCCGGGTTCAACTGCACCCAGGTTTGTTCCGCGATGGGTTGATAACCGCTGATCACCACCTGCGCCACACTCAACCAGATCCCCAGCATCCTTGCCTCCCTGACTTGCGGTTTGAAGGGGCTACCTGACCGGCAACCCCTTCTCAGCACCCGCTATCATGCTGTTAAAACAGTTAGATAGCAGCTTAGCACTGAGCGATGGCGTTAAGCACACGTTTATCCGACACCGGATAAGGGGTCCCCAGATTCTGGGCAAAGAACGACACCCGCAGCTCCTCGATCATCCAGCGGATATTGGCCACCTCGGTGGGAACAAGCTGGGATTTGGGGATCTTGGCGAGCAGTGCCTTGTACTCCGACTCCACGCTGTGCACCTTGAGCATGTAGACCCGATCCCGGTTGGGATCGATGGCAAGCTTCTCGAGACGACGCTCGATGGCCCGCAGGTAGCGCAGCAAGTCAGGCAGCCGCTGCCAGCCTGTCTCGGTGACAAAGCCCTTGTGAATGAGGTTGCCCAACTGCTGCTGGATATCGGACATGGCAAAGGCGGTGTCGAGCTGCATCTTGCCCTTGAGCCGTTTTTTGATCTCATGGGAGAGGGTCAGCACGGCTTCCACCTGCTTGGCCACCTCCACCACCGCATCGTTGAGCTCGGCGCGGACATACTCCTTGAGTGCCTCGAAACCGGCCTCGTCCCAAGCCATGCCGCCGTGCTGCTCAATCAGCTTGTCGCAGCCGCAGGCAATGCAGTCGTCGATAAGCTCGGCCACCTTGCCAAACGGGTTGAAATAGAGCCCCAGCTTGGCCTTGTTGGGCAACTTCTCCTGCAGATACTTGATGGGCGATGGTACGTTGAGCAGTACCAGTCGACGCTGACCGGCCCACATCAGCTGCTGCTGCACCACCGGGCTCTCCACCAGCTGGATGGCGACCGAATCCTTCTGATCCACCAGGGCCGGATAGGCCTTCACTTCGAAGCCGCCACGCTTTTGGCTGTACTCCTGGGGCAACTCGCCAAAGCTCCACAGGGTGAGGCCAGACTGCTCGATATCATCGTCCGCTACTTGCGACAGGGTCTCCTGCACCCTGCCGCGCAGCGACTCTTTCAAGGCCTCAAGATCTTTGCCTTCCGCCACCTTCTTATGTTTGTCATCCACCACCCGGAAGGTGAGTTTCAGGTGATCGGGCACCGCAGTCCAGTCCCAGGATTCACGGGGCACGGTCACACCAGTCATTCGGCGCAGCTGGCGTTCCATCTCGTCAAGCAGCGGCCCCTGTTCGGGGTTGATACTGGCGAGCAGTGCATCGGCATAGTTGGGCGCCGGCACGAAGTTCTTGCGCATCGGCTTTGGCATCGACTTGATGAGAGCCACCAACAGCTCATGACGCAGACCCGGGATCAGCCACTCGAACCCCTTCACCTCCACCTGATTCAGGAGCGGCAACGGAATATGCAGGGTCACGCCATCGGCGGCCTCCCCCGGCTCGAACTGATAGGTCAACTTGAGCTTGAGGCGCCCCTGCTGCCAGAAGTTGGGGTAGTCGAGATCGCTGATGTGGGCGGCATCTCCCTTCATCAGCATCTCTTTTTCGAAGTTGAGCAGCTCGGAGTCCCGCTTTTGCGCCTCTTTCCACCACTTGTCGAAATGGCGAGCGGAGATCACCTCCTCCGGCAAGCGGGCATCGTAGAAGCGGAACAAGTCCTCATCATCCACCAGAATGTCGCGACGACGGGATTTGTGCTCCAGCGCTTCCACCTCGGCCAAGAGCTTGCGGTTATCGCTGAAGAAACGGTGACGGGTCTCGAAATCCCCTTCCACCAAGGCGCGGCGGATAAACAGCTCACGGCACAGCGCCGGATCGATACGGCTGAAGTTGATGGTGCGCTCGTTGACCAGGGTCAGACCATAGAGGGTCACCTTCTCCTTGGCCATCACGGCGCCGTTTTTCTTCGACCAGTGGGGGTCGCTGTGGTGCAGCTTGATGAGGTGGCCAGCCAACGGTTCCACCCACTCGGGTTCAATCTTGGCGTTGATGCGGGCGTAGAGACGCGAGGTTTCCACCAATTCTGCGGCCATCACCCACTTGGGCGGCTTCTTGAACAGGCCCGAGGCCGGGAACAGGTGGAAACGGCCGTTGCGAGCGCCAAGGAACTCGGGCTTTTCCAGATCCTTGTTGCCGATGTGGCTCAAGAGGCCGGTCAGCAGGGCGCAGTGCACCGTCTTGAAATCTGCCGGTTCATGGTTGGCTTTAAAACCAAGCTCTTTCACCGTCTGGCGCAGCTGGAAGTGAATGTCCTGCCACTCGCGCACCCGCAGGTAGGAGAGAAACTCCTTCTGGCACATGCGGCGGAACGGATTGCTGCCCAGGGCATCCTGCTGCTCTTTCAGATAGTTCCAGAGGTTAACAAAAGCGAGGAAGTCGGAATCCTTGTCCTCAAAGCGTCTGTGCTGCTCATCGGCAGCCTGCTTCTTCTCCATGGGACGCTCGCGAGGATCCTGAATGCTGAGGGCAGCGGTGATCACCATCACCTCACTCAGACAGCCGGTCTGCGCTGCGCTGATCACCATCTTCGCCAGACGCGGATCAAGAGGGATGCGCGAGAGCTGGCGACCGATCTCGGTCAGCTGCAGTTTGGCTTCTCGATCGCCGGTGGCAGGCAATTCCCTCACCGCCTCCAGTTCTTTGAGCAGGGTCAAGCCATCCTTGATATGGCGGGACTCGGGCGGCTCGACAAAGGGGAACGCCTCCATGTTGCCAAGGCCGAGCGCCAGCATCTGCAGGATGACGGAAGCCAGGTTGGTGCGCAGGATCTCGGGGTCGGTGAAGGCGGGGCGGCCGTTGAAATCCTCCTCCGAGTAGAGGCGGATACAGATGCCGTCCGCCACCCGACCGCAACGCCCTTTACGCTGGTTGGCACTGGCCTGGGAGACCGGCTCGATGGGCAGGCGCTGCACCTTGGTACGCCAGGAGTAACGGCTGATGCGGGCGGTGCCTGGGTCAATGACGTAACGAATGCCCGGCACCGTCAGCGAGGTCTCCGCCACGTTGGTGGCAAGCACGATGCGCCGTCCGGCATGTTGCTGGAACACCTTGTTCTGCTCGGCGTTGGAGAGGCGAGCGTAGAGCGGCAGCACCTCGGTATCGCGCAGGTTGAGTTTGCGCAGGGCATCGGCGGTATCGCGGATCTCCCGCTCGCCGTTCATGAAGATAAGGATGTCCCCCAACCCTTCGCGGGCCAGCTCTTCCACCGCATCGAAGATCCCCTGCAGCTCGTCGCGCTCTTCAAGCCCTTCGCTCTTGTCACTGGTAAGTGGGCGGTAGCGCACCTCAACCGGGTAGGTGCGGCCGGAGACCTCGATCACCGGCGCCTTGTTGAAATGGCGGGAGAAACGTTGCGGATCGATAGTGGCCGAGGTGATGATCACCTTGAGATCGGGGCGCTTGGGCAACAGTTGCTTGAGATAACCCAGGATGAAGTCGATATTGAGGCTACGCTCGTGGGCCTCGTCAATGATGATGGTATCGTACTGGGTCAGCATCCGGTCATTCTGGATCTCCGCCAGCAGGATACCGTCGGTCATCAGCTTGATGTGGGTCTGCTCGCTCACCTGATCGGTAAAGCGCACCTTGTAACCCACGTAGTGGCCAAGCTCGGACTCCATCTCCTCGGCAATACGGGCCGCGACGGTGCGGGCCGCCAAACGGCGTGGCTGGGTGTGGCCGATAAAGCCCTTCACTCCGCGCCCGAGCGCCAGACAGATCTTGGGGATCTGGGTGGTTTTGCCCGAGCCTGTTTCCCCTGCAATGATCACCACTTGATGCTCTTGAATGGCCTTGGCGATCTCAGCCTGCTTCTGGCTCACCGGCAGGTTGTCCGGATAGGTGACCTTGGGCACTCCGGCCAGACGGGTTTGATAGCGCGCTTGCGCGGCATCCAGATCGGCGGCGATGGTCTCCAGCACGGCTGCCTGTTTGCCTTCAGGCAGCTTCTTGACCCCGTGCAGACGGCTGGAGAGACGGCGGGCGTCAAGGTTCATGCAGGCAGGGAGACGGCGGCGCAGCGCCTCGATAGAGAGAGACAAGGTACGAATTCCTTAAATAGGTGCCCAGAGGGGCCATATCGATTAGCTGCGAGCGATCCTAAAGAGCGAGCGGGAACGGTGCAAGCCTTAACGTAGCGTTATATATGGGAAGACTGAGAGATTGGCCGATCCTCAGATATGGCAAAACAATTATTGTAAGATGGCATAACATGAATAAATGGCAGCATATGAAATAGCCAAGGCAAGCCGAAGCTTGCCTTGGGAGAGAGAAAAACAGGGTTAACCGTGGGTGTGATGGACAAAACAGGTGGTGAGCTGGGCGTGAATGGCCTGCATGACGTTGTGGCGATTGATGACCCCGAGCAGACGCCCCTCCTCCACTACCGGATAGATCTTCGGCTTTTGCCCCATCATCATCTCCGCCAGACTCAAAATGCTGGTATCGGGACCCACCGACAACACCTCCTTACGCATCACATCCTTGACCTGCGCCACCTGTTCGCAGTGATAGGCCTCCTTAAGCAGCACTGCGATGCAATCCTGCTCGGAGATCCAGCCAATCAGATGGCCCTGCCCATCCACCACCGGGCCACCGAGCTGATGACTGTTCAGAAATTTCTCAACCGCAGCTTGCACCATCATGTCGGCAGTGAAGGTGATGGGTCTGCTCTGCATATAATCCTTGGCTTTTAGCGATTCCATATCTGCTCCCCTACGGTAGTCCATCAAGCTGGCGTCTTGTGCGCCGGTACCGGCACCATGCTCGGCTTGTTCCAAGCATAGCTGGCTCACGGCGGTATGAGTCAGCAGCCAGCCTCTCCCTCAATTGATGGCATGATCCGGCTCGCGATCCGGAATGGCTGCCATCATCATCTGCGGCAGGTGATCGGCCAGCACCGCCACCACAGCGGGATCGACCCGCCCCTGATCCGCCAGTTGCTGCATAAAGGTCAATGCGTCACGGGCAGGCAGGCCACGCCGATAAGGTCTGTCCTGCACCATTGCCTGAAAAATATCGGCGACCCGCAGGATCCGCGCTTCGAGCGCCATGGCGGATGCCGGCAGGTGGAACGGATAGCCCTCCCCGTCAGGCTCCTCATGGTGATAGGCCGCCCAACAGGCAATCTCCTCAAACCCTTCGATATGACGCAGGATCTGGTAAGTCTCGAAGCTATGGGTATTGATGATTGCCCGCTCCTCTTTCGTCAGGCTGGCAGGCTTGTCGAGGATCTCGTCCGGCACCCTGAGCTTGCCCAGATCATGCAGCAAACCGGCGATCTCCAGCATGTCGCAATGGATGGCACTGACCCCCATCAATTCTGCCAACGCACGAGACAACCTGCTCACACCGAGTGAATGCGTCATCGTGAATGGGCTTTTGGCGTCGACAATGCCAGAGAAGATCTGCGCCAGCGCTTTTAGCTCCCCGTTGAAAGTCAGGCAAGGCTCCCGCACCTGCAGCATCTCCAGCATGTAATCATTGATAGAGCGTGCTTCCAGCTGCAGCCAGAATGCCTCAGAGCGAGACGCCTTGAGGAAGGCATCCACCAGCTCGGGGGCAAAGAACTCGTCACGGAAATCCTGCAGGCGTGCGCGGATCTCGTTGGTATGCATCAACAATGAACCATCGCCATAGTAGGGCGCCGCCAACGCATCGCAGCGATCCACCAGAAAGATAAGGTTGGCCTGACGGGCTACATTGGGGTCCACATCGGCCATCTCGCGCAACAGGTGCCAGTGGGTATGGTGATAACGGATAGGCAGGGCCAGCGGGGCCAGCAAACGGAAATCCTTGAGCAGCTGATATCCCACCTCGCAGTGGCGCTGGGAGGACTCCCAATCGAACTCGCTGACCAGATGGTGATGGGTGATGGTCGAGGAGACACCGATATCATGCAGCACCCCAAGCTCGAACAGCAGACAGCGTTCGGCCTCACTCATTCCCAGCTCCCGGCTGCACTCGGCAGCCATAATCCCAACCCGTTTACCGTGGGCCACATCGCCAATGCCCACCAGATCCAGCGAGGCTGACAGGGCATACACCACCTGCCTTAGATCCACTTGCAACGAAAAGGGGGCTGCGCCCTGCGCTCTGTCCATGATCCGGGTCCCATGCGATGTTGTTGTATCAAACTGGCGCTGTTTTATCCTTCGCCTTCTATCAACTTAGTCAATAGTCGAGCCTTTTACCTTGTTTTTATAGGCATTTATGACCCTAGCATCTTGAATAGACAAAGATCACAGCTGGATTTATTTGGCCACTCCCATTCAAGTTATATTTATCCGTTCAAAAATATGCGAGCAGACTTTTTAAATCTCGCGTAGATATTGTGAGCAATTTTAAAAACTCATATCTGAGCGAAACAATCAACACCCCAACTTTACTTAATTATTACTTAATCAGAATTAAAGAGTGCTCGGCTTGCCAGTAAGAGTTTTGAATAAAGGCACACCACAACGCCCATAACTGCCACCATCCCCAAATTAATTAACCAAACTGTGAACTCCATCACCCATTTCTTCGCCTTGTCGCCATCGATAGTGCTAGACACCTCACGCTTTCTGGACACAGCTTCCCATGCTCGCTCGAGCCCACCCGATAGCCTGCGACCAAAGGGTTGGAGAGAAAATATCGGATAACCAGCGGTTATATTCGCTATAAGGCGACAAGGATAAACGGGATTTATAGAGTGAAACTGTTGAAAGCTGATTTCCAAGCTGCGGTTAACTCGGGCTATTCAGGTCATATCACTCTTTGCAGGTCATAACGACAGCGATAAAGGGGAATGTGCCCATCCGGGTATTCCATCCCCTCCAACAGCCTGCACGGGATGATATTTCCACCGCGTTAAACGCACGCTGCTTTCATCGCCCATTTTGTGTACCAATTCACATCAGATTAGGAGTGGAGCCAATAATGGCCATTCAAATAAACAAAATAGCCATGAGCCTTGCCTTAATGGCCACCGCTGGTAGTGCCACAGCAACCGCCAAGCCCAATATTCTTGCCATCATGGGCGATGACATCGGCTACTGGAACATCAGTGCCTACAACCAGGGGATGATGGGCTACCAGACCCCGAACCTGGACAGGATCGCCAATGAAGGGGCCCTCTTTACCGATCACTACGGTCAGCAATCCTGCACCGCTGGCCGCGCCGCCTTCATTACCGGTGAAGAGCCATTCCGTACCGGTCTGCTGACCATCGGCATGCCCGGATCCACCCACGGCATTCCGGATTGGGCCCCTACCATCGGTGATCTGCTCAAAGAGCAGGGTTACATGACGGCTCAGTTCGGCAAAAACCATTTGGGCGATCAGAACCAGCACCTGCCGACCAAGCACGGCTTCGACGAGTTCTTCGGCAACCTCTATCACCTGAACGCAGAAGAAGAACCGGAAACCTACTACTACCCGAAAGATCCGGAGTTCAAGAAGAAGTTCGGCCCACGCGGCGTCATCAAATCTTCTGCCGACGGCAAGATTGAAGATACCGGCCCCATGACCCGCAAGCGCATGGAGCATGCTGACGAAGAGTTCCTCGAGTCTTCGCTGGCGTTCATGGAGAAAGCAGTCAAGGCCAAGAAGCCCTTCTTCATCTGGCACAACGCCACCCGTATGCACGTCTGGACCCGTCTGCAAGAGAAGTATCAGGGTAAATCCGGCGTCAGCATCTATGCCGATGGCATGCTGGAGCACGATGATCAGGTGGGGATCCTGCTCGACAAACTGGACGAGCTGGGGGTCGCCAACAACACCATCGTGATCTACACCACTGACAACGGCGCCGAGACCGTCAGCTGGCCGGATGGCGGCACCACCCCATTCTACGGCGAAAAAGGCACCACATGGGAAGGCGGGATGCGGGTTCCGCAACTGGTTCGCTGGCCAGGCGTGATCAAGCCAGGCACCAAGGTCAACGCCATGATGGCCCATCAGGACTGGATGCCGACCCTGTTGGCCGCTGCCGGTGTACCGGATGTGAAAGAGAAGCTGGCCAAGGGCTACAAGGCCAACGGCAAACAGTGGCGGGTGAAACTGGACGGTTACAACTTCATGCCGTATCTCGCCGGAAAAGCCGACACCTCCCCACGCAACTCCATGCTCTACTTCTCCTCAAACGGCGAACTCAACGCCGTGCGCTGGAATGACTTCAAACTGAACTTTGCCACCATGGAGGGCAACATCACCGACGCGGCGCGTGTGACTCCGAACTGGCCGCAGATCATCAACCTGCGCGCAGATCCGTTCGAGAAGGCACCGCATGAATCAGGCATGTATCTGCGCTGGATGGCAGACAACATGTGGCTGTTCGTACCTGCACAGGGGATCCTGAAAGAGTTCTTCGACACTCTGCCCAACTACCCGATGCAGCAGAGCTTCCAGATGAACCCGGCCAGCATTAGCTCCCAGAGCCTGATGCTCAAGGCCAAACTGGCAGAGCTGGATGCACTCAAACAAAAAGTCGCCACCATCAAGTAAGGCGGTGACTCCAACGCCCATCACTCTCTGGTGGGCGTTTTCAATTTCCAGCCGGCTCGCCCCGAACTGGCTGGAAAGTGAAAACCCGTTGGCCCCCTCCTAGCCCTATCTCTGTCTCGTTAAATGTACCCTGTGGAAAACCCTATGAACCCCTTGCAACAACAGATCTCGCAACTCATCGAACAGGTTGGTCACAGTGTGGTCGGCCAGTCCCATGTGATCCGCGCCCTGGTCATCGGCCTGCTGACCAATAGCCACGTGCTCCTTGAAGGTTTGCCCGGCACCGCCAAGACCCGCTCGGTCAAGGCGCTGGCAGAAGCCCTCAATACCAGCTTCGGCCGCATTCAGTTCACCCCCGATCTGCTCCCCTCAGATGTAACCGGCACAGAGATGTATCAGGAGCGTGACGGAGCCCACCAGTTGCGTTTCCAGCCAGGCCCCATCTTCAACAGCATCGTACTGGCCGATGAAGTGAACCGCGCCCCCGCCAAGGTACAAGCGGCGCTGCTGGAGGCGATGGCCGAAGGCACCGTTACCGTCGGTGACAAGAGCCATCGCTTGCCCGAGCTCTTTATGGTGCTGGCCACCCAGAACCCCATCGAGCAGGAGGGGACCTACCCGCTGCCAGAAGCCCAGATGGACCGTTTTGCCCTCAAGGTCTCGGTCGCCTACCCCGATGATGAGGCAGAGCTTGCCATCATTCGGCTGGTGCGGACCGAAGAGCGCGGTACCCGTGAGCAGAACGAGGGATTCGCCCCCCTCTCCCCTGAGCTCATCTTGCAGGCCAGATCAGAGCTCTCGGCCATGACGGTCTCACCGCTGGTGGAGCACTACATCATTGCGCTGGTCATGGCGACCCGACACCCCGATCGCTACCCGGCCACCGGGCTGTCACAGTGGATTGCGGTCGGCGCCAGCCCCCGCGCATCCATTGCTCTGGACAAGTGCGCCCGCGCCTATGCCTGGCTGCAAGGGCGCAACCATGTGCTGCCCGACGATGTGCGCGCCATGGTGCCCAGCGTGCTTGGCCACCGCTTTACCCTCAGCTATGACGCGCTGGCAGATGGGGTGGATCACCAGCAGGTGGTGATGACTCTGCTCGATCACGTTGTCATCGGGTAAGCGATACCATGACACCTCGCTCCTTATCCCATGACAGGCTAACACAGTGCGGGCAACCGCCCAGTGGTGACCCCCGCATCCACTGTGACTACCTGACGCTGGTCCGGCTACAGGGGCTGGTCGGCCAGTTTTCACTGCTGCCCCGGCTAAACAGCGGCAACCTGCTGTGCGGCCGTCACCCGTCACGCTTTCGCGGCCGTGGACTCAACTTTGAAGAGCTGCGCCACTATCAGCAAGGGGATGATATTCGCACCCTGGACTGGAAAGTGACCCTGCGCACCGGCCGCCCCCATGTGCGCAGTTATAGCGAAGAGAAAGATCGTCACGTGATCCTCTGCGTTGATCAGCGCAGCGGCATGTTCTTCTCCTCGGTGGAGGTGATGAAGTCGGTGGTGGCCGCCGAAGTCGCTGCCCTGCTCGGCTGGCAAGTACTCAAAGAGAGCGATCGGGTCGGGCTCGCCATTTTGCACTGCGATGGCGTGGAGTGGCTGCGCGGCCAGCGCTCCCGTGGCCACTGGTTGGCAGGGCTGCGCCAGCTCTGTGCCGCCAATCATGCTCTCTCGGCCAACAGCCGCGACAGCGAGGCGACCGGTCTGGCCCCCCTGCTGGCGATGCTGGGCCGCCTCAAGTTGAAAAATACCACCCTGATCTTTCTCAGCGACTGGGCCGGAGTAACCGAGGCCGACCTGACCCGCCTCGGTTACTTGCAACAGCACAACGATGTGCTGGCACTGCACATCGCCGATCCCCTTGAGTCGACCCTGTCGACCACAGCCGCTGGCGCCAGCTTGGTAGTTGGCGATGGCCAGTACCAGCTCAATATTGCTCCCCACCAGATCCCTGTGCTGGATCAGGGGCTAGCCCGCCAGCAGCAGCTGAAAAAAGATCAACTGCTGCGACTGATGGCCCTCAAGGGATTGCCGCTTATCACCCTCGACACCGGTGGCCACCACCTCGCCCGCCTCATTACCGCATTGGGAGGAGATCACTGATGAACCACAAGCTGCCCGGCACCTATATGCTGCGCGAATTGCAGGACGTGACCGTACCACCCACCATCAGCTGGCAACCGCAAACCGCAGGCTGGCTGCTGCTGGCGCTGAGCCTGGGGGCGCTGGCGCTGCTCTGGCTCTATCACCGGGCACAGCGCTGGTGGCAACAGCGTTACCGCCGTGAAGCGCAGGCGGCCCTGCGCACGATCAACTGGTCTGATGCCGGGGCCAATCTGGCGCTGTTTCACCTGATCAAGCAGGTGTTGACCCACCTAGATCCCCGGCACGGCAAGCTGTTTGGCTTGGCATTGCTGCAGACCCTCGACAATGCCATGGCTGATAGGCAGCCCCGTTTCGCGACCGAACTGGGGGAGCGCTGGCTGGTATCGCTGGTCTGTGATCAGGTGGTGTTAAGCGTGAGTGATCAGCTCTGCCTCGTTTCCCTCTGCAACGACTGGCTTGCCCACCACCAGACTCCAATACAAACAGCCTCGTTGGCGACGGAGGCCCGTCATGCTTGATGCCGGTCTCGAGTTTGCCCACCCCCACTGTTTCTGGCTGCTGCCCCTGCCGTTGCTGGTGTTTCGCCTTATTCCGGCCTATCGCACTCGGCAGAGTGCCATCAAGGTGCCCTTCTTCGACCTGCTGATCGACCTGCTGGATGAGCCGCCGCGTGAGGGGGCAACCCAGCTGACTGCCAGCTGGTGGCAACGGATCGCCCTGATCACCGTTTGGCTACTGGCGGTGCTGGCGCTGGCCAAGCCCACCATCTATGGCCCGCCTCAGGTACGCGAGCGGTTCGGGCGGGATGTGATGATAGTGCTGGATCTCTCCGGCTCCATGGCAGAGACCGACTTCTCCCCCGACCCCGGCAAGTCCCTTAGTCGGCTCGACGCCGCCAAAGAGGTGCTTAAACAATTTGCTGCAACGCGTAAAGGAGATCGACTCGGGCTCATCCTGTTTGGGGATGCCGCCTTTGTCCAGGCGCCGTTTACCGCCGATCTCGACACCTGGCAAACCCTGCTGCAGGAGACCGATGTCGCCATGGCAGGCCAGAGCACCCATCTGGGGGATGCCATCGGTCTGGCAATCAAAGTGTTCAACAACAGTGATCGCCACGGGCAACAAGACCAGAACAGCGCCAAGCGGGAGAAAGTCGCCATCATCCTTACCGATGGTAACGACACCGGCAGTTTTGTCAGCCCACGGGATGCGGCCCGGGTAGCCGCGGTCAACGGCGTGCGGCTGCATACTATCGCCATGGGGGATCCGGCCACCGTCGGCGAACAGGCACTCGATCTCGATACCCTGCAACAGCTGGCGACCCTGACCGGCGGCCAGTTGTTTCAGGCTCTTGATGAGGCGCAGCTGACGCGCGCCTATCAGGTGATCGGTGAGCTGGAGCCACAACGCTACGAAAGCACCCGCTTTCAGACTCGCGAAAGCCTGCACCATTACCTCATCGCCGTCAGCGTCGGCCTCTATCTCACCCTCTTTTCCCTGTTGACCCTCAGGCGCTACCGCCTGCGCACTGCTCTCTCAGGAGACACGCCATGATGGATCCCCTCTACTGGCAACAGCTCTGGCTGAATGCCCACTTTCTGCGCCCCTGGTGGCTGCTGGCCTTGCTCCCCCTTGTCGCCATCCTGCTGCTGCGCTGGCACATGGATGAAGCGAACAGCTGGCAACAGCGGCTGCCGCCACATCTGCGCGAGGCGCTGACGCTGGGGGACACCGGCTGGAAAAAGAACCTGCCCCTCAAAGTGCTGGGGCTGCTGATGGGGCTGGCCATCCTGATCTGCGCAGGGCCGACCTGGAGCCGTGAACCCTCCCCCTTTGGCGAAGATCAGGGCGCCCTGCTGATCCTGCTCGATAACAGCGACTCCATGCTGGAAACGGATATCGCCCCCAACCGCTTGACGCGGGCCAAACAGAAGATCAGCGATCTGCTGGCGACCCGCGATGGCGGGCGCAACGGGCTGGTGGTCTTTGCCGGCTCGGCCCACACCGCCATGCCGCTGACCCGTGACAGTGCCGTCTATGACCCTATCCTCGCCGCCATCCGTCCCGAAATCATGCCTAAAGCGGGCAAGCGCACCGAACAGGTGATCCCGCTGCTCACCGAACTTCTGGCCGATGAGACAGGCAGCACCGTTTTGCTGGTGAGTGATGGCATCAGCCCCGCCGCCATTGCCCCCTTGGCTGACTATTTCCGTGGTCAATCCCGTCAGCTGCTGATCCTGGCCGCTGGCGACCCGGCCCTGAGTGGCAAACGCCCGCTGGAGCTTGCCTCACTAAGGCGACTGGCCAGTGACAGCAATGGCACCCTGCTCACCATGACGGTGGATAATCGCGACGTAGAGCGCAT
The DNA here is from genome assembly GCF_040908375.1 of Aeromonas sp. R2-3. Lineage (NCBI taxonomy): Bacteria > Pseudomonadati > Pseudomonadota > Gammaproteobacteria > Aeromonadales > Aeromonadaceae > Aeromonas > Aeromonas sp. R2-3. The sequence continues at coordinate 394,396 of NZ_JBFODP010000032.1, forward strand.
CAACCGGGGGATTGAACGCAACTTTTTGATCCACAACGACTCCCTGATGCCTTGGCAGGACATGGGGTACTACCTGCTCTTTCCGGTCGTCGCCCTGCTGCTGCTCTGGTTTCGCAAAGGCTGGCTGGTGCAGTGGGGTCTGGTGGCAGCCATCGGTCTCTCCCTGTTACAGACGACGCCTGCGCAGGCCACCACCTTCTCGCTTGCGCCCGCAGAGCCGACAGAGCCTGCGATCAATCACTGGGCAAAGGAGCTGAAACAGCAGTGGTTCAACCTCTGGCTCACCCCGGATCAGCAGGGGCAGTGGTACTTCCAGCAAGGGGACTATCTGGAGGCGGCTAAACACTATGAAGATCCCTTCTACAAGGGGGTGGCCTACTACTATGGCGCCGAGTTTGCACTGGCCCAGTCAGCATTCCTGCAAGCCGACTCAGAACAGGCTCTGCTCTATGCCGGTAATGCCCTCGCCAGACAGCGTGAGTATCTGGCCGCCCGCCGGCTGTTCCGGAAACTGGCTGACGAGGCCAGCGACCCGAGCGTGCGTCAATCAGCCGCCCACAACTATCAGGTGATGAGCGGGATTGTTGACGAGATCAACCGCGCCAGTCAGAGCCAGACCGGCACGCCGGATGGACCTGATCACTCCAGTGAACTGCCCGATGATGAGCCACGCAGTGCCGACGGGGCGGAAGAGACCGTGGCTTCATCCCTGATGGCGCGCGAAACCCTGACCGCAGATCAGATTCTGGCCAATCCGGCGCAGGCCGAAAAGTGGCTGCGCCGGGTGGAGTCTGATCCCGGTGACTTCCTGCAAGCCAAATTCCGCCTCCAGCTACACGCACAGCAAACGGGCGCAACCGCCCGTCCTCGTTCTGCCACCCACAAGGAGCCTACCCATGTGCAACCGGCACAATAAACTCCGCCACTGGCTTTGCGGATGTATGGCGACCGCTACCCTGCTCGGGGCCGTGCTGCTCACGGTCGAAGCACAGGCTGCCGAGGCCGCTGATGCGACTGACGCCACTCAGGTAACCCTCAAGAGCTGGTTGAAAGATCAGGGGGAGGAGAAACGCCCCTATGCCGTCACCCAACAGATCACCCTCTATCTGGATCTGGCCACCAACCGCTGGTTTACCGCGGGCACCCGCATCGGCCAGTTCGAGCTGCCGGGGGTTATGGTCAAACAGCGCAGCGAGCTGGCAACCAACTTCACCCAGCGCCGCGATGGCGAGACCTGGTCACATCAGCGCTGGGAGCTGACGCTCTATCCCCAGCAATCCGGCCAATTCGAGATCCCCGCCATCGCGGTGCGGGCCACCGTGGCGCGCCCTGAAGGGGGCTCCCGGCAGATCACCCTCACCACCCACCCTCAGCGTTTTGCCGCCGCTCTGCCCGACCCAGCCCTGACGGTCGGCGGGCGTTGGTTGAGCGCCAGCAATCTCACCCTGAGCCAGCGTTGGCAGCGCTCTGCGGATGACCATGCTGACGGCGAGCTGCGGGTAGGGGATGCCATCACCCGCACCGTGACCGCCAGCGGGCAGGATACCCTCTCGGTACTGATCCCGCCGCTGATCACTCCGCTTGCAAGCGATGGGCGGGTACAGGACTATCCGGCGCAAGCCCGACTGAACGATACCCAGGAGCGAGGGGAATACCTCTCGACACGGGAAGATCAAACTACCTATATCGTGCAGCGCGGTGGTGAGTTGACCATGCCCGCGCTGGAGCTTGCCTGGTGGAACAGCCAGACTGGCCTGCTGCAGACCCTGACACTCCCTGGGCAGACCCTGCAAGTGCGCCACACTCCCGCCTCCTGGCTGGCGGCCTACTGGCATCGGTTGCTTGGAGTAGCCGGTGGTGTAGCCCTGCTGGTGCTGGCGCTCCTGGCTATAGCCCGTTACTACCGTCACCACCCTCGCCCGCTCGGCTGGCAATATGGAGCCGCCATCTGGTGCAGGCAGTGGGGGGCGGTGCGGGTACTGGCCTATCGCTATCTGCGGGCCAAGAGGGGTTGGCTGGAACTGAGCCATGTCAGTTCCGATCCGGCTTGGCAGCAACAACAGGTTGTATTCCAGCAAGATCCCCTTGAACGGGCTGATGCGCTCAGGATGGGCTGGTGCCTGCTGCTGCGCCTGCAAAGGCGATGGGGCACCAGTCTTGGCAACATCCGTTCACGGTTGGGCCACATTATCGGCTGGCAAGCGGCCCTGCCGGAACTGCCCCCCCTGACTGGCAAACCGACCTCAGCGGGTCAATCATCCTGCAACGCCAACAGATAAATAAAGTGCGCCACGCAGCAACCACCCCCTGCACTGGTTGTCCCACTTTGCCCACTTCATTACACTGCCAAAGTGGGATACCCGCTGGCTGCCATGCCACCTGACTGGCGTGGCAGGTTCTCCCCTCCGGCTACCCGACAGAGCCAAGGCAGTGTGATTTTTCCACGAACATGTAACGAGGCCTCTCTTGTTAGACATCAGAAGTACCGAGCTGAACCTGATCCCGATCTTTGTCGCCATCTATGAAGAGCGCAGCCTCTCCCGGGCTGCGACACGCATGGAAATCAGCCAACCCGCCGTCAGCAAGGCCCTCAAGCGACTGCGGGAGATCTACGGTGATCCTCTGTTTAATCGCAAGGTCGTGGGGATGGAGCCCACCTCGTTTGCCATCGACATCTATCCGGCGATGGCGGCCGCGCTGAAAAACTTCAGCTCGACCCTCTCGACCTCGCGCACCTTCAATCCACGCACTTCCCAGCGAGTCTTCTCCATCGCCTGTGTCAGACTGGTCAGCGCCCAACTGGTCCCGGCGCTGCTGTGCAAGATCCGGGCACACGCCCCGGGTATTTCGCTCGAGGTGCATCCCCTGTTTACCGAGGATATGGAGAGTGACCTGCGGATGCAGCGTTATGATCTCATCATCGACATGACCCAGAGCGGGCGCAGCATGCTCAAGAGCGAGGTGCTCTACGGCGAGCAAGTGAAGGTGGTGTGTGCCAGCAACCACCCGCGACTGGGCAGCAACTTGACGGTAGAGGCCTATTTTACCGAGGAGCATGTGGCGTTGGCCCAGTGGCAGGTCAGAGGCAGCATGATCACCGCCGAGCACCTGCCGCAAATGGCCAACCGCAATATCGTGGTACGGGTGCCGACCGCCATGGAGATGCTGCCCATCATTGCATGCAGCGAGATCATCGGGGTTTTGCCTACCTCTATCATAAATACCTTTGCCGGCATGTATGATGTGCGGGTACTCCCCTTCCCCTTCGAGGAATCAGTATTCAGCCTGTCGGCCATCTGGCACCCCAGCCGGACCACCGAGGCTGGCCACCGCTGGCTGCGCCAGCAGTTGTTCGAAGTGGTCAGCGAGCTGGGGCTGACCACCTCCATCGTTCAGTCCTAACGGGCATCTCGCACCAGTCGCAATCCCATGTCAGCCATCATCACCGACTGGCTGGCAAAATCACGCCGGAAATTTTCAGACAATTCAGCCTCATAGGCGTAGCTGCCGCCTCGCACCGACTTATGGGCAAGGTGGCTCTTGCTCTCCTGGGCATTGTTCGGGTTCTCTTGAGGAGTGTGGCGATAGAAGGTCTCTTCATAGGCATCAGCCACAAACTCCCCCACATTGCCGGTCATGTCGTATAGCCCCAGCTCGTTGGGCTTTTTCAGCCCCACCGGATAGGCGCTATTCTTGGCGTTGCCGCTGTACCAGGCCACTTCGTCAATCTGATCGGAGCCGCTGTAACGATAGCCTTTACTCAGCTTGCCCCCCTTGGCTGCATACTCCCACTCAGCTTCGGTGGGCAGGCGGTAGTGAGCGCCGGTCAACTCATTGAGCCTTGTCACAAACAGATTGGCCTGTTGCCAGCTGAGGTTGTTGACCGGTACATCCGGCGCCTGGAAATAGCTGATGGAGGGGCCCATCACCGCCTCGAACAGAGCCTGGGTCACCTCGAATTTTGCCATGTAGAAGCTGTTGAGCGAGACCGCATGCTGCGGCCCTTCGCTCGCTTTGGCGGCAGGGTCGTTGGAGCCCATCTCAAAACGGCCCCCTTCCACCAGCACCATGTCCGCTTCAATCTTCTGTCGCAGCGGATGGAGCGGCTGGTTGCCCTGTTTGACCGAGAGGGTGCAGCCGGCCACCAGCAGGGTGGTCGCCAGCAACGGAATTGCGCATTTGAACGGTATGATCGTCATAGCCTGACCTGTGCAGTAAGAGAAGTGGCAGCCATTACTGGCCAGCGGAAACCGGCGGCGCGATCGTCTTGCTCGCGCGCTTGCTATTGAGCTCGGCCAGCACCTCGGGGGGCGCTATCTTGCCAAGTTCACTCATGCAGGCGTCGCTCTTTGGGTGATCGTGGCGAAGGTAGATATCGCACACCGCATAGAGCTGTTCCGGCGCGCCGGAGATCCGGTAGGCAAGCTCGAACGAGCCGATGGCTTTCTCGAGATCCAGCGGCTCTTGCAGCACCCCGTTGAGATACCAGAAGTAGCTGTTATTGCCAGCGAGCTCCGCCGCCTGTGCCATGGTGACTGCCGCCTCGTTCTTCTGATCGAGGCGCACCTGGGTCAGCGCCTTGGCGTAATGGAGGTTGGCATTCTGCGGCAGCGCAAGAATCCCCTTGTTGAGCAAGGCCAGCGCCTCGCCATCCCGTTGCCGGGCCCGCAAGTTGTCAGAAAGGCCAAGCCAGAGCTGGGGATTGTCAGGCTGATTGGCAAGCAGTTGTTCGTAGCTTGCCTGCGCCTTGTCCCACTGCCGGGTCCAGCGATAGAGATCTGCCTGCAACAGCTGCTGCGCAGGGTCCTGCTGCCTGGCGAGATACTCGCTCACCTCCGCCAGCGGCTGGCCAATGGCGCTCAGTTGCCCCTCATTCATGGCGCCATAATCGCGAGCCAGATTGAGGGTAGCGGCGCGGCGCACCTCGGCACTGCTGTCAGCCAGCAGCGGCGAGAGCAGTCGCCAGCGGTGCGCAAACTGATAGGGATCGGCGGCAATCACCGCCGCTTCGCGCACCAATGCGTGCTCATCACGCAGGCTTCTGGCCACCGCCACCAGACTGTTCTGGTTCGGATAGGCGGCCAGCTGGCGCAGGGCGTCGGCCCGCTCCACCGCTGGCAGGGAGATATTCTGCGCACTGTAGGCCCACTGCTGGATCTGGGCGGCTGAGGGGGCACTGGCCGCCACGGATGCAGTGGGTGCCCCATTCGCTGATGTGGTGACCGGCGGCCCAGGGCTGGCTACCGCCAGCGCTGGGCCAGACAGGGTCATGCCAAGGGCCAGCCACAAGGCGCCCATGGTGCCGGAGCGGGTGTGACGGAACTCGCAGCGACTCAACATGCTCTGCATCGCTTATTTCCTCTGACCATGTGTCAAGACGCCGTTACTCATCACCGCATCACGATACTTGCCATGAGCCACAGGGTAACCGGCACGGCGAAGGATATAGGCCATCGACTGATCGATATGGCTGAAAAACTTGTACCAACCGGCACAGAGGTAATTCAGACCTGCCTCCCCTTCGTGGGTGCGAATAAAGCGGTTCTTCGGGCACTCCCCATAGCAGGCAAACTGGTAGTCACACTGCTGGCATTGGCGGGTCAGGCTGCGCGATTTGGCAAAGCCGAACGCTTGCTGGGCGGGCGAATACGCCAGTTCACTGAGCGGCTGATGGTGGATATTGCCGATCTTGTACTTGGGATAGACATAGTGGTCACAGGCAAACACATCGCCGTTGGGCTCCATCGCCAGCCCCTTGCCGCAGATCTCCCCCAAGGTACAGAGGGGGTTCTTGCGTCCCATCCAGGTTTCAACGCTCGCCTCGAAATATTGCACGAAGACCCGTCCCAGATCCCGCTGCACCCACTCATCGAAAATGGTGATGAGAAAATCCCCCCACCCCTCGGCCGAAACGCACCAGGGCTCGACCACCGAATTTTTGTGCCAGGGATTGAGGCGCTTGTCCCCCTGCTTGAGTTGCTCCTGCGGCTGCCAGGTCTGGGGCGCGGTGGTGCGAAAACTCTTCTGCTCGACGATGGGGATAAACTGCATCTGGGGCGACTTCACCTCATCACGCAGGAAGCGATAAACCTCCAGCGCATTCTTGCTGGTGAGGTTGTTGACGCAAGTCAGGGTGGCAAACTTCACCTTGTATTTGTGCAACATCGCCACCGCCGTCATCACCTGATTGAAGGTACCGCGCCCGGCTCGGTTGACCCGATAGGCGTTGTGCAGCAGCTCGGGGCCATCGATGCTCAAACCGATGAGAAAGTTGTTGGCGGCCAGAAATTCACACCACTCATCGTTGAGCAGGATGCCGTTGGTCTGCAGGTCGTTGGCAATCACCACCCCTTGCGGCTGGTATTTGCGCTGCAACTCGACCACTTTGCGAAAATAGTCGAGCCCGAGCAACGTCGGCTCGCCCCCCTGCCAGGAGAAGATGATCTCGGGGGTATTCTGCCCCTCGATATATTGGCGGATATAGGTCTCAAGGGTCTGCTCGTCCATCTGGGGCGAACACCCCTTCTTGTATTCCAGCAGATCCTGCTTGCTGAGGTAGTAGCAGTAGGTACAGTCGATGTTGCACACGGCCCCGATAGGTTTGGCCATCACATGCATCCGCTTGGATGCCATGCCGTTGAACTGTGGACCCTGAGTAATCACCATAACTGCACCACCTGCAAAATTGCTGTTTTGAGGCCTGCAGTCTAAAGGCTCCCGCTGTCACACGCTGGTTATACCCCTTATAACCAGCGGATATGGGACCAGGCTAACATTCTGATGTCATAAAAAATCATCGCATCCTACGAGATCAATTGGTCGTATAGTCCCGCTGAGCCAGACAGAAGTGCACAAGATGTCGGGAGCTACCGCCCAATAAACCACCACCTGCACGGCTCGCCCTTCGTTCTGCCTGCGCTATGGTTTACCATGCACACAATTGTGGTGCCTGGCACCGCCCACCCTAGCGCCAGGCGCTACCGTCATCGGATACCTCATCTCGAGCAACATGAGCAAAACAGCACACGCGGGCAACGAGCCAACATTCTACTTCCACGACTACGAAACCTTCGGCATCAGCCCCGCCAAGGACAGGCCGTCGCAGTTTGCCGGTATTCGTACCGATGCGGATTTCAACATCATTGGCGAGCCGCTGGTCATCTACTGCAAGCCGCCGGCAGACTACCTGCCGGATCCGGAGGCGTGCCTGATTACCGGTATCACGCCGCAAAAGGCGATGAAGGATGGGCTGTGCGAGGCGGATTTCATTCGCCAGATCCACGAGCAGTTCGCCACGCCGAATACCTGTGTGCTTGGCTACAACAGCATCCGCTTCGATGATGAAGTGACCCGCTACACCCTCTATCGCAACTTCTATGACCCCTATGCCTACAGCTGGCAGAACGGCAACTCCCGATGGGATATTCTCGACATGCTGCGGGCCTGCTATGCCCTGCGCCCGGAGGGGATCGAGTGGGCGTTGGACGATGAGGGCAAGCCGAGTTTCCGGCTGGAGAAGCTGACGGTCGCCAACGGCGTCGCCCACGCCAATGCTCACGATGCACTCTCGGACGTGCTGGCCACCATCGAGATGGCCAAGCTGGTGAAAAAAGCCCAACCCAAGCTGTTTGGTTATCTCTTTGATCTGCGTAACAAAAACAAGGTGAAGGCGCTGATTGACGTGGTGACCATGAAGCCGCTGGTGCACGTCTCCGGCATGTTCTCCCCCTGGCAGGGTTGTGCAAGCTGGGTCTCGCCACTTGCCTGGCACCCCACCAACCAGAACGCGGTGATCATGGTGGATCTGACCCGTGACCCCACCCCGCTTATCGAGCTCACCAGCGAGGAGATCCGCGAGCGCCTCTATACCAAAAAAGAGGAGCTGGGGGATCTGGCGGGCATTCCGGTGAAACTGGTGCACATCAACAAGTGCCCGGTGCTGGCGCCGGCCGCCACCCTGACGGCGGAGCGCGCCGACGAGCTCGGCATCGATCGGGAGCAGTGCCGCAAGAGCCTGGATCTGCTGCGCGCCCACCCCGAGGTGCGGGAAAAACTGGTGGAAGTATTCAATCAGGAGTTCGCCGGCAGCAATGAGAGCGACCCCGATACCCAGCTCTACGCCGGATTCTTTGGCCATGGCGACAAGTCCACCATGGATCTGGTGCGTGCCACCCCCGCGGATCTGCTGGGTGAGAGGGAGTTCGCCTTTACCGACGCCCGGCTGCCGGAGATGCTGTTTCGCTACCGCGCCCGCAACTGGCCGCACACCTTGAGCGAAGCAGAGCAGAAACGCTGGCGCCTGCACTGCAGCGACTACTTCAGCCGTCGTCTGCCGGACTACGTGCCCCGACTCGAGGCACTGGCCGAGCAGAACCAGAGTAACGAACGGAACTTTGCGATTCTTAAGAGTCTCTACCACTATCTGGAAGATTTATGAGTTGTGAGTAGTTTCACAATAAATCCTTCCCGCCCGTCCCCTTCTTCAGGTCATAATGACGAAGGGGATTTCCCCAAAAACCAATATCTTGCAACATCCTGAGCGGATGTCTCCCAAGCAAGAGATCTCTTTGGCCGAACGGAAGCCATTTGCTGATGCCTCGTCACCACGCACTGCTCGGATTACTGGCACTGCTGCCGCTGGCAGCCAACGCCGCATACCGGTTCGATGTGCCGGACTATCTTGCTCGCCTGCCCGAGCAGACCTATCGCATCGTAGAACAGAACTTCAATTCCCTTTATCAGCAGACTGATTTCACTCCCCTGATCACCAACAGCTACTTCAACGGCTCCCATCTCTACAAGTTTGTCGGGGTACCGCTGGCCATTAGCGCCCAGTCAGGTTTCCAGCTGGAGGTGTTTGGTCAGGTCTATAACCGCGCTTCGCAAGCCTATATGCACCTGAGCGAGGATATGTCCCTCTATCGGGTGATGCGGGTCGATCTGATGGGGAACCCCAATGATCAACTGGCCATCGGTTTTGGTCTGGGGGTGCCCATCACCCCGTTGCTGACCCTCAAGGCGATCGCCTCCGGCAGTGATATCCCGGGCTATGGCTCCGCCAAATACGCCGTCGGTTTTGAGTGGCGTTACTAAAAAACGTGGCTGATAACCGCTGATTGAAACAATTCAGGCTCCGTGATGGAGCCTGAATTGTTTATGGTGACGCTGTGATCAGGTGTAGCGGATCACCCGCCCCTCACCCCCTTGCAGGGTGACAGCCGTGCCGACTGCCTGTCCCTGCCAAAAATCGGTTCCCCCTTCCGGCAGCAGAAACTCCTGTGGTTGCCCCTCCCAGTTGAACAAGCAGAGCAGAGTACCGCCCTCGGGCAGGCTTACTTCGCCGCAGGCAAAGTCCATCGACTCGAAACGGGCAGAAGGTGTCCGAGCCGCGCAGAGCGTCAACAACTTGCACAGTTGCACCGCCTGCTCCTCATCGAGATCTTGCAGTCGATCACCGGCCAGCATCATGCCGCCGCTCGCCACCAGCGCTGCCAGATGGAAGCCGTAATCCGCCTTGCTTGCCTGCTGGCTCGGCAGATCACGCAGACAGATGCAGTCGGGGTCAAGGGCCCAGAGCTTGTCATTCTGCCAGGCGCGGCAGAAGGCCTCGCGGGCGATCTGGCGATAGCGGTGGCCATTGCGCTCCACGTCATCGCTCACCCGCATGCCGTGCACCAGCCCAAGGCTGGGCCAGATGGGCGCGTTGCAACCGAGCAGGAAAGCGCCTTCACCAGCACCACGCAGAATGGCCACCATACCGCGTCGATAGGCTTCAACCCGGGTGGCGGCCGGATCGTGGAAACGACCACCGTGGATAGCGCCCCAGAAATTGGCATCCAGCTTGAAGTAGTGGATGCCCCACTGCTCACGCAAAGTGCGGAACACCTGCTCAAGGTGCGCCTGCACCTCGGGGTGGGTACCATCCAGCACATACCAGGGAGTGCAGCGCCAACCGCCATAGGTAACCCGTTCGGAAGGCAGCGGCAGACCGTCATCCCCCTTCACAAACCAATCGGGGTGCTCCTGAAACACTTGCGAAGTGGGCTCTGCAATAAAGGGAGCGACCCAGAGGGCGGGTTCGCAGCCAGCCTGTTTGATCTCCGCAGCCAGTGAGGCTACACCTTGCTCGAACTTGGCCGACGGAGTGAGCCAGTCGCCCATCTTGGCCTGATAGCCGTCGTCTATCTGCACATAGCGCAGGGCCGGGAAGCGCTCGGCACGCACCTGCAGGTTCTCGCGAATATCGGCAGCACTCACCTCGGCGTAGTAGTGATACCAGGAGCACCAGCCGCTCGGGCGCTCACTCACCTTGCCGATCAGCGAGCCATGTTCGACCTCGATCAGCCGTGCCAGTTCGGCCAGCAGATCTTCGCGCTCCGCCCCTTCGAGGCAGATCAGCGCCTCGCTCTGCCAATGCTCACCAGCCGCGAGTTTTCGCCCTTCGCAGTTCATCAGGATCTTCAAGCGACCATCGGGATAGAGGCGAAACTCCCCGCCAAAACGGTGGCAGCTGGCAAAGGCGAGCAGCAGCCACCCCTTGCCATGCTCCACCAGCAACAGGTTGTGAATGGTGTGATAGTCATTGTCATCAGTGATGCGATAGACGCTGGCATCGGGACAACGACCGACATGTTGCGGTGATTGCCAGCAACCCATGGTCTGGGCCAGCATCTGGAATCCTTCGCCATAGATGGCGCTCTCCACCGGCAGGCCAAGCTTGCCGTCAAACAGCACCCAGCGCTCAACCGGAGTGGCATCAGCGCCGGTGTTGTCGAGTCGCACCCGACACAGGGGCCCTTCCCACTGACGGGTTTGCAGCAGGTGGGGTGGCAACACATTATCGTTCGCCAGCTGGCGAACTCGGGACAAGAGGGATGTCATCACTACTCCTTGTAGTTCGAAAAAGGGTTCTATCAGACGATGTTCAACAGATAATCTGCATACAAATCAGCTTCAAACGAACTGATTTCAGTTGTTATTGTTTTAATGCCGCGACCCGGCCTCTCTGGTAAACTGCGATTTTTCTTCCCAGTCGATGAGGTTCACGTGATCGCGCAACGCGCCTTGCTGTACTTTCGTGACTTTATGGTCATCGTCGCCTGCCTGCTGGCAGGCAAATCCGTGGCAGCCATCCTGCCGTTCGCCTTTCCCGGCAGCATCATCGGTATGCTGCTGCTGTTTGTGCTGCTCTCCCTGCAACTGATCAAGCTGCACTGGGTCGAGCTGGGCGCTGGCTTGCTGCTGCGCCACATGGGCGTGCTGTTCGTGCCGGTCGCTGTCGGGCTGGTGGCCTGGCTTGAGCCCCTGCGCCAATCCTTCGGCGTCATCATGCTCTGCATCGTGCTCGGGATCGTGCTGATCCTCGCCACCGTCGGTCGGCTCTACCAGAGGATGAACAAATGATCTTCTGGCTCGCAATTCCCCTGACCCTGGCGCTCTATTTCGCCACTCGCGCCCTCTATCGCCGCCTGCCCTGGCCCATCATCAATCCGGTGCTGGTGCCGACCGCGGTGATCATCGGCCTGCTGCTCTGGCTCGATCTGCCCCTTGAGCAGTACGAGCGCGGCAGCAGCCCCATTACCATGCTGCTGGAACCCGCCGTAGTGGCGCTGGCACTGCCGCTCTATCAGCAGGCACGCCAGATCCAGGCCAAGCTCAAGCCCATCCTAATCTGTACCCTCGCCTCCGTCTTGATCTCGGTGTGCACAACCCTGCTGATCGGTCATTTTATGGGCACTGATCCGGCGCTGCTCGCCTCATTGGCCACCAAATCCATCACCACCCCGCTCGCCATGAGCGTCAGCCAGTCCATCGGCGGCATTCCCGCCATCGCGGCCGCCGTGGTGGTGGTGGTGGGGATTGTCGGTGCCCTGATCGGCTATCCACTGCTCAAACTGCTGAAAGTGACCGATCCGGAAGCCCAAGGGCTCGCCATGGGGGCCTGTGCCCACGCCATCGGCACGGCTACCTCCGCCGAGAAGGGGATCACCCAGGGGGCCTTTGCATCGCTCGCCATGGTGGTGTGCGGCATCCTCACCGCTGCCGTCGCCCCGCTGCTGTTTGCCATCTATCACTGGCTGATCTGATCACCCCATTGCCCACCTCTTGACCATTCCGAGGGGCCTGCTGGCCTCTCGGGGTGCGACCTGCCGCACAATTTGCACAAGACAAACGTTTCCATTACCATCCCCCTCCGTTTGCCCATCAGGGCGTGAGCCTGCTCACACATTTACCCGAGCTTGCTCCCTACAATGGCCGCCCAATTGGCCTTTGAGGACACACTATGCATCCCCGTTTTGCCAAGCCATTCGATACCCTCTCTGCCCCGCTCAAAGCAGCCGTGCAGCCCATGCTGGATAGTGCCGACTTCAACGCCCGCTTCACGCCGGAGCAAGTCGCCACCCTGAAAGCCGCCACAGGTCTCGATGATCGCGCCCTGCGCCTCGCCCTGTTGCCGCTGGCCGCCGCCTGCTCGGTAGCCCCCATCTCCAAGTTTTATGTCGGTGCCATCGCCTGCGGCCTGAGCGGCAGCTGGTACTTCGGTGCCAACATGGAGTTTGCGGGTCAGGGTCTGTTCCACTCGGTTCACGCCGAGCAGTCCGCCATCTCCAACGCCTGGCTGGGTGGCGAGACCGGGATCTCTGAAATCACCGTCAACTACACCCCCTGCGGCCACTGCCGTCAGTTCATGAACGAGCTGAGCACCGCCAAGATCCTGAAAGTCTCTCTGCCCGATGACCTGAGCGCCCTGCAATCCTTCCTGCCCCACTCGTTTGGCCCGGCAGATCTCGACATCACGGATGCGCTGATGAGCCCGCAGGATCATGCAGAGCTTGAACTTCAAAGCGAAGACCCGCTGTGGCAGGCCGCGCTGGCCGCCGCCCGTCAAAGCTACGCCCCCTACAGCCAGGGCTATGCCGCGGTAGCGCTGCAGTTTGCCGATGGCCGTATCTTCTCTGGCCGCTACGCCGAGAACGCCGCCTTCAACCCCAGCCTGCCGCCGATGCAGATGGCCTGCGCCCATGCGGTGCTTAACGGCGAAGATCTCGCCACCATCCGCCGCGCCGTGCTGCTGGAGAATAAAAATGGCCAGATCAGCCAGCGTGACTCCGCCCAGTCCACCCTCAAGGCGCTGGGCTCGGTCGAGCTGGAGTATCAGGCGGTCTGACCCGGTTTGCTTCGATAAACGAAAGCCCCCGCACCTTGGTGCGGGGGCTTTTTTACTTGGCCATTTAACCGGGAGTGGCCGGAGATCTTTACGGTTTGGCGCGGTTGATCACCCCGTCTAACCGGTTGCTGATCAGACCGGTTTTAGCCGCGCAGTGAAGTGGCGCAGCAGCGGCGGCTCGTAATCAAAGGTGAGCCCGCGAATGTCGCTGGCCCGCGCTTTCACCGCGATCAGGCAGTCGGCCACATAGTCCATGTGATCCCGGGTGTAGACCCGGCGCGGAATGGTAAGGCGCAACAGCTCAAAGTCCGCCGCCTCCTGCTTGCCGGTGACGGGATCGCGCCCGAGCAGCAGGGAGCCAATCTCCACCCCGCGCACGCCCCCTTCCAGATAGAGCTCGCAGGCGAGCGCATGGGCGGGGAACTGCTCGGCCGGAATATGGGGCAGCAGCTTTTTGGCATCCACAAACACCGCATGACCGCCGGTGGGGGTCTGGATGGGAATGCCCGCCTCGGCCAGCCGCTCGCCGAGATAAGCCACCTGACTGATGCGATAGGTGAGATACTCCTCATCCATCCCCTCGCGCAGGCCAATGGCGAGCGCAGCCATGTCCCGCCCGGCGAGACCGCCATAGGTGACGAATCCCTCCATCGCCACGCAGCGCACCTGCACCGCGCGAAACAGGTCGAGATCTTCTTTGAAGCAACAGAGCCCGCCGATATTGACCAGCCCGTCCTTCTTGGCCGACATGGTGAAGATGTCCCCCAGCGCAAACATCTGGCGCACTATCTCCTTGATGCTGCGCTTGGCATAGGCCGGGTCCCGCTCCTTGATAAACCAGGCGTTCTCGGCAAAGCGGGCGGCGTCGATCACCACCGGAATCTGGTGGCGACGGGCCAGCTCGGAGACCGCCTCCATATTGGCCATGGAGACCGGCTGGCCGCCGGCGCTGTTGCAGGTGACCGTGATGATGATGCCGGCCACGTTGGTGGCCCCCAGGGTCTCGATGGTGTCGGTCAGGCGGGGAAGATCAAAATCCCCCTTCCAGGCGTAGGGGGCCGTGGTGTCGAGGGCTTTCGGGGTGAGCAGATTGATGGCCCGCGCGCCAGCCAACTCCACATGGGCTTTGGTGGTGTCGAAATGGTAGTTGGAGATAAACACCGGCGCCTTGCCCCGGCAACGCTTGACCAGCTCGGGGAAGAGGATCTGCTCGGCCCCGCGCCCCTGGTGGGTGGGCATCACATGCTGGTAACCAAAAATGTCGCGCACCGTGCGCTCCAGCTCGACGAAGTTGCGGCTGCCCGCATAGGCCTCATCCCCCATCATGATACCGGCCCACTGGCGATCGGACATGGCACCTGTGCCGCTGTCGGTCAGCAGATCGATGTAGACATCCTCGGCCAGCAGCAGGAAGGGGTTCCAGCCCGCGGCCTCGAGGGCAGCGCGGCGCTCGGCGCCAGTGGTCTGTTTGATGGGCTCGACCATCTTGATACGAAACGGCTCGGGTATACGACGCATATAAGACTCCTCACCGGCGCAAGGCCAGTGTGTTTGAAATCGGGATAGGCAAAGAGGCCGGGGCGATCAGGGTCGTCCGGCTGACAAATTCAAACGGCGGGTGCCGCCAATCAGCGGTGAGGAAAGTCGAAGGTGAGAATGGGATCCCGGGTATACCAGTGGGCGAGCAGGCAGGCTGCCCGGGGCGTAGCTGTCATGATTGGCATCACTCCCCTCCATATCGGTTGTAGACAGTCGATGGCCAACAAGATCCGTTGATGGATGCTGCCAACGGGCAGCCTCGCCACGTTAACGGCTGGTTAATTTGCAAACAAGGGACGCACTGACGGGCTGTGCGCCCGCTCACAAAGTGCGCATCTGCGCGGCAAACTGGCAGTGAGGTTGATCCGTCCACGCCCCCGGTTCGTTATTCTCCCTACCCACACACCACATCCCCCATCAGCCAGGGCCGGAAGCCATCATGCATCGCAAACCCCATCTGCCCGAGAAGATCTGCCCCGTCTGCCAGCGCCCCTTCAGCTGGCGACGCAAGTGGGCGCGCAGTTGGGAGGAGGTTCGCTACTGCAGCGAGCGCTGTCGCCACGCTCGTCACAGCAGTCAGCAACCTGAGGGGGAGCGAGTCTGATGGAGCTGCGCCTTGTGCTCGGCGATCAGCTGAACGCCGGTCACAGCTGGTTTCGCACCCCGGATCCGGAGGTCTGCTATTTGATGGCGGAGCTGCGCCAAGAGACCGACTACTGCCGCCACCACCGTCAGAAGGTGCTGTCCTTCTTTGCCGCCATGCGCGCCTTCGCGGCGGCCCTTGGCAAGGCGGGCCACCGCGTCTGTTACCTGACCCTTGATGAGAGCACCCACTGGCCCGATTTGCCCGGCTTGCTGGAGGCTCAGCTCGAAGCACATCAGGCCGACAGCTTCGCCTGGCAGAGCCCGGATGAGTGGCGCCTCGCCAGCCAGTTGAAAAGCTGGGCGGCAGGCCTTGCCATCCCTGCTACCGAGGTGGATAGCGAACACTTTCTCACCCCCCGCGATGGTTGGCAGCGCTATCCCCACAGCCGGATGGAGTTCTTCTACCGCTCCTTGCGCAAGCAATACCGGGTGCTGCTCGATGAGCGCGGACAACCCCTTGGCGGGCGCTGGAATTTTGATGACGAGAACCGCGCCAAGCTGCCGGAGCGTCAGCCGATCCCGGAACCCCTCACCTTTGCCAATGAGGTGAGCGAGATTGACGCCATGCTGACCCTCCACGGGGTCAGTACCATCGGCGAGGCGGATGCCAGCAAGCTGCCGTGGCCCATCACAAGGCGCCAGAGTCGCGAGCTGCTGGCCCATTTTCTGGCCCACTGCCTGCCCCACTTTGGCCGCTATCAGGATGCCCTGAGCGAGCGGGGGTGGAGCCTGTTTCACAGCCGTCTGTCGTTTTCCCTCAACAGCAAGATGCTTAATCCGCTTGAGGTGATCCGCGCTGCCGAATCCCACTGGCAGGCCAATCAGGCAACCATCACTTTGGCGCAGGTCGAGGGTTTTATCCGCCAGATCCTCGGCTGGCGCGAGTTTGTCCGTGCCCTTTACTGGGAGAAGATGCCCGACTACCAGCAGACCAATTTTCTCGGGGCCAACCGGCCGCTGCCCGGTTTTTTCTGGAACGGCGAAACCAGGATGGCCTGCGTGCGCCACGCCATTGGCCAGTCCCTCGAGCACGGTTACGCCCACCATATCCAGCGGCTGATGGTGACCGGCAACTTTGCCCTGCTGGCGGGGATCGATCCTGACGAGGTGGATCAGTGGTATCTCGGCATCTATGTGGATGCCATCGAGTGGGTGGAGCTGCCCAACACCCGCGGCATGAGCCAGTTTGCCGATGGCGGCCTGATGGGCAGCAAGCCCTACGCCAGTAGCGGCGCCTATCTCGAGCGGATGGGCCACTACTGCAAGGGGTGCCACTATCAGGTCAAAGCCCGCCACGGTGATGGGAGCTGCCCCTTCAACAGCCTCTACTGGCACTTTCTCTGGCGCAATCGGGACAAGCTCGGCAACAACCCTCGCCTCGCCCTCCCCTATGCCAACTGGGATGGCCAAGCCGCCGGACAACAGCAGGCCATTCTGGCGACTGCGGAGCACTACCTGATCCACCTTGAGCAGTTGTAAGCGGGCCATACCCCCTGACACTGCCCTGAAAACAGCGCAGCGATTTACGCTGGCAATCAGGCGCGTCATCGCACCAAACACCAGTCTGTGACAGGCAAGCAGACGGAGATCCCAATCCTGCGCAGAGCGGTTGAATATCCTGTGGCGGCTGATTATGGTGGTGGCCACATCAGGAGATCAGTCAAGGAAAGACGATATGGAGATAGTGGTTCTCGGTGGCGGCGTGATCGGGGTAACCAGCGCCTGGTATCTGGCCAAAGCGGGTCACAAGGTGACCCTGCTGGAGCGACAAGGTGGCGTCGCCCTTGAAACCAGCCATGCCAACGCCGGGCAGATATCCCCCGGCTATGCGGCCCCCTGGGCAGCCCCCGGCATTCCCCTCAAGGCCGCCAAGTGGATGCTGCAAAAGCATGCCCCCTTCACCGTGCGCCCCACTGCCGATCCCTTCCAGCTACGCTGGATGCTCAGAATGCTCGCCAACTGCACCCCGACCGCCTATGCCACCAATAAGGGGCGCATGGTGCGTCTGGCCGAATACAGCCGCGACTGTATGAAGGCACTGCGCGACGAGCTCAACATCGATTACGAAGGGCGCCAACTCGGCACCCTGCAGCTGTTTCGCAGCCAATCCCAGCTCGATGCCAGTCAGCGCGATATTGAGGTGCTGGAGGAGTATGGCGTCCCCTACCAGTCGCTCGATGCCAGCGGCTGCGAGGCGGCAGAGCCTGCGCTGGCGCGGGTGCGCGGAAAAATCGTCGGCGGCCTGCGCCTGCCTGGCGACGAGACCGGCGACTGCTTCCGCTTCACCAAGGCCCTTGCCCTTGAAGCCGAGAAGCTCGGGGTCAAGTTCGTCTTCAACTGCGACATCGACGAGATTGAGCAAGCCCGCGGCCGCGCCGTGGCGGTGCGGGCGAGCGAGCAGCGCTATCGCGCCGATGCCATCGTCTGCGCGCTCGGCAGTTATGCCACCGGCTTTTTACGGCCGCTGCTGCGCCCGCTCGGGCTGGAGCTGCCGGTCTATCCGGTCAAGGGCTACTCCCTCACCCTGCCGATGATCAATGCCGAGGCCGCGCCGCGCAGTACCGTGCTCGACGAGACCTACAAGGTGGCCATCACCCGCTTTGACGAGCGGATCCGGGTCGGCGGCATGGCGGAGCTGTCGGGCTACAACCTCGCTCTCAACCCCAGACGTCACGACACCCTGGCGATGGTGGTGGGGGATCTCTTCCCCGAGGGGGGCGATATCAGCAAGGCCGAGTTCTGGACCGGCCTGCGTCCCATGACGCCGGACGGCACCCCGCTGGTGGGGCCGAGCCCCATTCCCGGTCTCTGGCTCAATACCGGCCACGGCACATTGGGCTGGACCATGGCGGCCGGCTCGGGTCAGCTGTTGTGCGATCTTATCAGCGGCAGCGAGCCCGCCATCAGCGATGAGGGGTTGACCCTGGCCCGTTACGGCTAAGCGCCTACGTTGTCGGGCTGTTTCACTCGCCAACTACGCCCCCAGACAACAGCAGAGGACGTCCTCAACCGCTTTATTGACAGGCCACCGCCATAAACGGTGGCCTTTTCGTCTGATGTTGACCTTCTCCCTCCCCGTCTGCCTGAGCGGTACTCTCCCTGCCGGTTAATGCAGCAAACGGCACAGAATATTGCGCAATTCGACTTGCGCAAGCCGTCACAATCCGTAATGTGGATAGACGCATTTTTCGCAGCGCATATTTTTTAAATGGCCTGTAAACCGCTTGTAAACAGGCGTCGCCAGACAAGAGGTTACGGGTGTCACCACGAGTTTCTTTAGCAGCAATCCAGGGTAGGACAATATGAAAAAAGTAGGTTTGGTCGGTTGGCGTGGCATGGTGGGATCGGTTCTGATGAGCCGGATGCAGGAAGAGCAGGATTTCGCCCATATTCAACCCACATTCTTCACCACCTCCCAGGCCGGTGAGGCCGCTCCCAACTTCGGCGTCGATGCCGGTACTCTGCAAGATGCCTTCGATATCGAGGCGCTGGCCAAGCAGGATATCATCATCACCGCCCAGGGCGGCGACTACACCAAGGATGTCTATCCGCGCCTGAAAGCCGCCGGCTGGCAGGGTTACTGGATTGACGCCGCCTCCTCCCTGCGGATGGAGAAAGACGCCGTCATCATTCTGGATCCGGTCAACGGCGATGTGATTGAACAGGCCCTGAACGATGGCATCAAGACCTTCGTTGGCGGCAACTGCACCGTCAGCCTGATGCTGCTGGCCCTAGGCGGCCTGTTCAAGGCCGATCTGGTGGAGTGGGTGAGCGTGGCCACCTATCAGGCTGCCTCCGGTGGCGGTGCCCGCCATATGCGTGAGCTGGTCACCCAGATGGGGATGCTGCGCGACGAAGTGGCGGTCGAGCTGGCGGATCCCGCCTCCGCCATTCTCGACATCGAGCGCAAGATCACCGAGAAGACCCGCTCCGGCACCCTGCCGGTAGACAACTTCGGCGTGCCGCTGGCCGGTGGCCTTATCCCCTGGATCGACACCAAGCTCGACAACGGCCAGAGCCGTGAAGAGTGGAAAGGTCAGGCCGAGACCAACAAGATTTTGGGTATCGAGAACGCCGTCATTCCGGTGGATGGTCTCTGTGTGCGGATCGGCGCCCTGCGCTGCCACAGCCAGGCCTTCACCATCAAGCTGAAAAAAGATGTGCCGCTGGCGGAGATCGAAGCCCTGCTGGCTGCCCACAACGACTGGGTAAAAGTGATCCCCAACGATCGCGACATCACCGCCCGCGAGCTGACTCCGGCGGCCGTCACCGGCACCCTCAGCATTCCGGTGGGCCGTCTGCGCAAACTCAATATGGGCCCTGAGTATCTGGCCGCCTTTACCGTGGGTGACCAGCTGCTGTGGGGCGCCGCCGAGCCGCTGCGCCGCATGCTGCGTATCCTGCTGGCGCGCTAATCCGCCACAGAAGCAGAGACAACAAGGGCGGGGAGTCACACTCCCCGCCCTTTATTATTGCCTGTTGTCATGACCCGTTTAGCGGGTTTGCGGCCTTGCCATTACTTGAGCAGAATGCGCTGACAGCCGCTGTAGATCTCGGCCCGCCCAGGGCGGCAAAAGCCCACCAGCGTCAGCCCGGTCTGCTCGGCCCGCTCGACCGCAAGCTCGGTGGCAGCCGAAATGGCGAGCAAAATTTCCACCCCGGCGCTGGCGCACTTTTGCACCATCTCGAAACTGGCGCGGCTGGTTACCAGAATGGCACCATCACGGCGGCCCGTGCGGCACAGATGGCCCACCAGCTTGTCCAGCGCAATATGGCGCCCCACATCCTCACGGATGGCGAGAATATTGCCCTCACCATCCAGATGCACAGCCGCATGGGTGGCGCCGGTGCGCTGACCCAGCAACTGGAGCGGGCGCAGCGCGCTCAATACCTTGTCGATATGGCCCACCGCCAGACGCTGACTGTCGGGCAAGCTTGGCTGGGTGCGGATCACCTGCTCCAGACTCTCGCTGCCGCAGATGCCGCAACCGGTACGGCCCGCCAGGGTGCGCCGCTTCTCTTTAAGACGATGGACGCAGCGGTTGGCCAAGGTGATATGCAGCTCAATCCCCTGACAGCCATCAATCTGCTCGATGTCGTGGATATCGAGCAGGCTGTCGATGATCCCCTCGGATAGCGAAAACCCGATGGCGAAATCCTCCAGATCGGAGGCCGAGCACATCATCACGCTGTGGGCGATGCCGTTGTAGACCAGCGCCACCGGCGTCTCGGAGGGCAACTCCATTTCGCTGTCGCAGGTCAAGGTATCAGCGCGGTAGTGCACCACCTCGCGATGGATGGCGCAGCGTGCCAACTCGCTCTGCTCTGGGCTTGGCTTTCGGCTGTGTTCTGGGCGCTGCTCGCCTGTCGCCTCTGGCAGGGGTGTCTCTGTTTCTCCCCTCATGGTGCGACCCCATCGATGATCTCGGGATCTCTGGCCGAGATGCCGAGCCGCTTCATTTTCGAAAGCAAGGTGGTGCGCTTCATCCCGAGGCGGTTGGCCGCCCCCCGCTCGCCAGCGACGATGCCGTTGCAGTCACGCAGGGCGGCGATGATCGCCTCGCGCTCATCGGTCGGCCCCTCCTCGGCAAAGAGCGGCGTGGCGGGCTCGTCATAGACCAGGGTCTCAATCTTGTGATAACCCTTGAGTGGCATCAGCTCATCGGGCGAGAGGTTGAGCACATGGCCGCGGGTCATCACCACGGCGCGCTCGATGACGTTCTCCAGCTCGCGGATATTGCCGTACCAGGGGAGTGACACCAGCATTTTCATGGCATCGGCGGGGATGGCGGTGATGGTGCGGCGCATCCGCTTGGCAATCTTCTTGATAAAGAAATTGACCAAGAGCGGAATATCCTCGCGGCGCTCGCGCAGCGGCGGCAGTTCGATGGGAAAGACATTGAGGCGGTAGTAGAGATCGCTTCGAAAGCGCTTGTTCTTGACCATGGAGAGCAGATCGCAGTTGGTGGCGGCCACCAGCCGCAGATCCACCGCGATGGGGTTGCTGTTGCCGACCCGCTCCAGTTCGTGCTCCTGCAATACCCGCAAGAGTTTGGGCTGCAAGTCCAGCGGCATATCCCCCACTTCGTCGAGGAACAGGGTGCCCTTGTGGGCCCGCTCGAAACGGCCGATCCGCTGGGTCAGGGCACCGGTAAAGGCCCCCTTCTCGTGGCCAAAGAGATCGCTCTCGATAAGGCCGGTGGGGATGGCGGCGCAGTTCACCTTTACCATCTCGTGGTCGTGGCGGGCACTCAGGGCATGAATGGCCTGGGCGATCAGCTCCTTGCCGGTACCGGTCTCACCGAGGATCAGCACGGTACTGTCGCTCTCGGCCACCAGCCGCACCTTCTCCAGCACGCTCTCCATCACCGCGCTCTGGTAGATGATGTGGGGAAACTCCCCCTGCATCTGCGGCTCGTTGATGCGAATGGTCTTCTCTTTGGCGCCGTTGGTGTTGGAGATCTCCTGCTGCGCCTGCACGTTGTTCATGGCAATGGCGGTGCGCGCCGCCACCTGCTCCAGCAATGAGATATCGATATCGGCAAAAAAGTCGGCGTTGGGGTGCGAGAGGATCAACACCCCCAGCAGGTTGCCCCGATAGCGCAGCGGCAAAATGCAGGAGCTGTCGGCCTCGGGGGGCAGGATCTGGGAGGTAAAGCGGCAGCGATTGCTGCAGCCGTGGCCGTGTTCGCGATAGACAAAAAACGGCTCGCTATGGCCAAGGGCCCCCTGCAGGCACTTCTTTTCAAAACAGGAGTGGTCGATGATGCCCGGCTGCTCGCTCTGGTGCTGATTGACCAGATAGCTCTTGAAGCTGTCGGAGGTGGCGTTGTATTCGGCCAGGCACAAGCTGCTGATGCCGAAGTGGTGGTGCAGGATGGCAAACAGGCTCTTGGGCAGCTCGGCGATGCGCACCAGTTTGATTACCGCGTTGGTCACATCCACCAGAATTTTGCAGCTGTCGCGCTCAAGGCGCAGGGAGTTGGCCTGCTCAAGGGTGCGCTCCTTGTCGAGCACGTTCTCCAGCGCAATGGCGATAATGGCCGCCAGCTGGGTCAGCTTGGCGAGGGTCTCCATGGTGAAGCTGTCGAGCTGGGTGTTGATAAACTCGACCCCGCCAAGGTGGCTGCGGGCGGTGGTGATGGGGAGCTGGCAGTAGGAGCGCAGCCCCCCGTAGACCCCTTCGCGATCCAGCGCCGGGCAGCGATTCTCAAAGCGGGCGGCAGCGAGAATGATGGCCTGTTCCGGTGTCTCTTTGGCAGGACGGGGGGAGAGGTGCAGCTCTGCCTTGGGGCAGACCAGATGCTTTGGGCCGGACTGTCCCATGAAATAGAAGATGGCCTCCTCGTCCGCACCCATGTTGAGGATCAGGTTGACCCGGGTCACGCCGCCGAAGCTGGCATCTATCTTGTTGAGTTTGTGGATAAAATCATCGAGCGTCACGGCCGACAGGAGGGATTTGGAGAGCAGGAGGAAACCGTCGTCCCAGATGGGAGAGATCTCGTCCAGGGGGATGGCACTCACATTTAGCATTGCGGCCTCACGTTATATCGATTTAGTCACCAGTCAGGCTGTCCATGCCATCGCATCACGACAAGCACCCGTCACCAAAATAAATAGCCGCAGCCCGTAAAAGCGGCTGCCAATAAGAAAAGCGGTGACGATAATTGTCGCATGTTGCAATTCCAGAGTTGTTATTAACGAACGACAACAAAAAGTAACATCGTTATCGGGGGATATATTGGAATGGCGACTCATCATAGATGAGCTCAAATTTCATTACAATCCGATTTAATATATCTGATGGCCATATTTAACCGGTTATTTCATCAGTTCTTGATCTCAATTAAGGCGCCTGAAAAGTGGGCCGCCGTCAACTGTCAGATCTGCCTCTCCTCTTCGCTGGCTGCTTCACTGGCTGCGGGTTTCGAGATGGCGTTTGCTGCCCATCCATCGGCAGTTTATGAGGTGATGATCCGGCTGTGGCAGCACTTCAGGCCACCGAAGATAAAGAGGGCCGACAGGCTCTGGAAGGCCATCAGCAGCCAGCTGGCGTTGTCGGCAAGCTCGGCGGTGACGCTCTGATGCGTGAGGTAGACCAACAGGGTGATCACCCCCAGCAGCAGGCCGTTGATCAAGGTGGTGGAGATAAACCCGATCAGCCAGGCACTGGAAATACTCAAGGCAGAAAATACGCTGCCCATGGCAAGCCGCGCCGCCATAAAGCAGCCGAAAAAACCGAAGCCGAGCAGAAATATCATCTCGTCGCGCCAAATATAGCAACCTATTCCCAGCAATATCGCCGCCAGATAGGTGCCAATATAGAAAAGTCCGAATAAGCGACCAATTTCATGTTGCATCATTTACTCCCCTTTCTTTGGGTAATAAAAGGGTGCCCGACTCGATAAATCCGAGTCGGGTTCCCTTATTTGTGCAGAACGTCCTTTTTTAGGGCGGGTCAGCCTTTGGCTGCGCTGCGCAATTTCGCCTTGAGCGCGCTGTATTCAGTCTGGACGTACACTTCCGCCTCAGGCTGATTGTCGATGCGCTCGATCTTAACCGCGCAGTACTTGTACTCCGGCGTGTGGGAGACGGGATCGACGTGCTCGATGGTGAGCTCGTTGCAGGCCCCGATCCACCACTGGTAGGTCATGTAGACCACCCCGGCGTTGACCCGGTCGTTGTAGTTGGCCCGGGTGATCACCTTGCCACGGCGCGACGAGATCCAGACCAGCGCCTGATCCTTCACCCCGAGCTTTTTGGCATCGCTCGGGTGGATCTGCACATAGCCGGGCTCATCGGCCAGAGTCTGCAGCGCCGAACAGTTGCCGGTCATGGAGCGGCAGGAGTAGTGACCCACCTCGCGCACGGTGGAGAGCACCAGCGGGTACTCGGCACAGGGCTGCTCCAGCGGCGGCCGCCACTCGGAGGCGATCAGCTGACCCTTGCCGCTCGGGGTGGTGAACACATTCCCCTCGAACAGGGTGCTGGTGCCCGGGTGATCCTCGGTCGGGCAAGGCCACTGCACGCTCTTGAGATCGGCCATCTTGTCGTAGCTGACCCCGGCATAGAGCGGGCAGAGCGCACGCATCTCGTCCCAGATCTCTTCGGTGTTGTGGTACTCCATGGGATACCCCATGGCGGTCGCCATCAACGAGAAGATGGCCCAGTCCGGCTTCACGTTCTCAGGGGGCGTCACCGCCTTGTAGAAGCGCTGGAAGCCGCGATCCGCCGAGCTGTAGACCCCTTCGTGCTCGCCCCAGCTGGTAGCGGGCAGAATGACATCCGCCATCTCGGCGGTCTGGGTCATGAAGATATCCTGCACGATCACCAGCTCCATCCCCGCCAGAGTGCGGCGGAACTGACCCAAGTCAGCTTCGGTCTGGGCCGGATCTTCACCGAAGATGTAGAAGGCCTTGCACTTGCCCTCCTCCACCTTGTGGCCAAGCTCGGTCAGGCGATAGCCGGGCTTTTGGGAGAGCGACTCCACGCCCCACGCCTTGGCGAACTTGGCGCTGATGGCAGGATCGGCCACCGACTGATAACCCGGGAACTGGTGCGGCAGCATCCCCATGTCACAGGTGCCCTGCACGTTGTTCTGACCGCGCACCGGCCCGCAACCGGTGCCGCGACGACCGAAGTTGCCGGTCAGCAACGCCAGACCCGCCAGCCCCTTGACCACATCCACCGCCTGACCGTACTGGGTCACCCCCATGCCCCACAGGATCATGGACGCAGGCGACTCGGCATAGGTGCGAATGGCGGCGCGGATATCGGCGGCTTTGAGGCCAGTGATCCCCTCCACATATTCCGGGGTGTACTTGGCCACCGTCGCCTTGAAGGTCTCGAACCCTTCGGTGTAGTTGGCGACAAAGGCTTTGTTATAGAGCCCTTCATTGATCAACACGTTGGCGAAGGCGTTAACCAGCGCCATATTGGAACCGTTTTTGAGCGGCAGCCACTGATCGGCGATGCGGGCGGTCTCCACCATACGGGGATCACACACAATCACCTTGGCCCCGTTTGCCTTCGCCTTGAGGATATGGCGGGCGACGATGGGGTGAGAGTCAGCAGCGTTGTAACCAAACACCAGCAGGCACTTGGTCTCTTGAATTTCGGGAATGGCGTTGCTCATGGCGCCGTTGCCTACAGTTGTCTCCAGACCGGAGACTGAGGGTGCGTGTCACACCCTCGCGCAGTGGTCGACGTTGTTCGTCCCAATCACCGCACGGGCAAATTTCTGCATCACATAGTTGGCTTCATTGCCGGGGCCACGGGCAGAGCCGGTGGTCATGATGGCGTCCGGGCCATATTTCGCCTTGATGGCGGAGAGACGGCTGCTGGCGAACTCGATCGCTTCATCCCAGGAGACCGCCTCGAACTTGCCACCGCGCTCGCGGCGGATCATCGGGCTCTTGAGACGGGGCGTCAGCAGGTTGGTGTCGTTCAAAAAATCCCAACCGTAATAGCCCTTGAGGCAGAGCTGCCCCTCGTTGGTCCGGCCGTTGGCGCCTTCGGCCCCCACCACCTTGTCGTTTTCAACCAGCAGGTTGATTTTGCAACCGGTGCCGCAATAGGGGCACACGGTAATGACTTTTTTCATGACTCACACTCTTGTTTGTTAACGAAAAACGGCTCGGCAAGCCCGCTCACACCCGCGCCGGCATCGCCAGCAGTGCCTCGGCACTGGCCAGCTGCTTCTGCCGGTTCAGGGTTTCAAGATGCTCCGGCGTGACCAGCAGCAGCGCCTGGGTCGGACACACCTCGACACAGGCCGGGCCCGCCTCGCGGTGATGGCAGAGATCGCACTTGAGCGCCTGCGCCTTGGTCTGCGGACGCTTGAAGAGCGAATCGGCAGCGGGTGCCACCTCTTTGAGCACCACCGCCATGGCGCCGTAAGGACAGGCCACCACGCAGGACTTGCAGCCGATGCAGCGCTCCTGCAACACCTTGACGCAACCATCCTCGCTGACGATGGCATTGTTCGGGCAGGCCATGGCGCACGGCTTGTCTTCACACTGGCGGCAGAGCACCGGCGTGGTCACCTTGCTGCCCACGATCACCTTCAGACGCGGCTGAAAGTAGCTGTCCTTGGAGACCAGATGTCCATCCTCGATGGCAAGATGCAGGCCGCCCTCCCGCTCAAGGGTCCCGCTGCAAGACCCTGACTGGTGTGAAACGGCGCAGGCCACCTCACAGGTACGACACCCAATACAGAGACTGGGATCTGCAATCACGAAGCTGTTCATAGAGAGGGATCCTAAATGGTTCGTTACACCGGGCCGCCCGCCGACAGGCAAAGAGGCGGCCAGCCCCCCACAAAGCATTTATCAGACCAAAATGGGCCAAGGGTGCGATAAAAATTCACAAGTAACTGAAAATAAAGGGTTAATTAGAAAGAGAAACGTGCTGCATGCCACAACTGACGAGGGTGACGACGGGGTGGGAAGTGTGATCGACACGACAAAAGTGACGAGCTCGACACCGGCTGACCAACCCCTGCCCCAGTCGTGTGACGGAACCATTCGAAGGAGTTTGCAACCAGGATCGGCCGCCCCAAACCGGACAAGTGGAGGAACGACATCCGGGGAGAAAAACCATACCAAGGATCCAAAATGGACTGTGCAGCACGCAAAAACGGCTTGGAGCGGCGGCCAAGTTGTTTGATTTTTCTATCTAGCTGGAAGGCAATCATCAAGTTAAACAGAACAGAAATGAGCCACTTATTGACTAATTTATTGAGCCAGAGCCGGTTTTAGGCCCCTGCCCCTTCTGTTTTCTATCCCTCCGGTTAATATGTGCCACTTGGCAACCAGCTCCGTTTATGCCACATGATTTTTGAAAAAATTTATATAGAACTGTAATTTTTCAGTAAGGAATCAATAATGAATGTCGTTGGCGCAAGATGGTGGAAATTTGATTTTCATACCCACTCACCGGCTTCTTGTGATTATGGGAAGGGGGATCACGACTTAAGATATAATAAAAATCCTAGAGAGTGGTTGCTCGACTTTATCTCAAACAATATAGAGTGTGTAGCAGTAACAGATCATAACACCGGTGAATGGGTTGATAAACTAAAAGATGCCGCAGAAACTTTAAGATCGGAAGGGCATTCAATATATATTTTCCCAGGGGTTGAAATTACCGCAAATTCAAATATTCATATTATTGGAATTTTTGATCCTACATTCACTAGCTCCGATATAAGTGCTATCGTAGGTGCGACAAAATTCAGAGGGACAAAAGGTGATAGTGATGCGGTTGCCGAAGAAAGTGCAGAGAATATAATACGAGAAATAGTACGTTCGGGTGGCGTTGCAATTCCTGCACACATTGATATGAAAGCAGGCCTTTGCCAGATTACATCCTCTAACACCATCAAACAAGCATGTGAATTATCTAATGCGGTTGAAATTATTTATCCAGATAAAGACACCGAGCCAAGTAGATTGTCACGGTTTAATAATCTCGACCTTGATTTACCTTCAATAATTGGCTCTGACTCTCATCACCCTAATGATATTAATCGTGCTTATACATGGGTAAAGATGTCTACCCCTTCTATTGATGGTTTAAAATTAGCTTTAGTTGATGGAGTATCGTCTTTAATTCGTTCTGATGCAGAATCAGGGAATCCCAATCAATACTCCAGCACCACTCTACACTCTATCACAATAAAAAATACAAAGTATGCTGGCAGAAAATCACCTTTAGAAATAACTTTCAATCCATGGTTGAATTCAATTATTGGTGGCAGAGGAAGTGGCAAATCCTCTGTTCTTGAATTTATCCGAATAGGAATGGATAGAAGCAAAGATCTTACTTTATTAAAACCTGATAATGAAATCAGACGTTCATTTGAAAGCTTTATTAAAACATCGGCATCTAGAGAATCAGAGGGGGTCCTACTTGATGACTCTGAAATAAGCTGCATTTATATTAGAGACAATATCCAATACAAGCTGAATTGGAATAAGTCGACCAACTCTGTATCAATTTCACGTAAGGATAATGATTCATGGATTTTAGAAAATGGTGAAGCACACTCTAGGTTCCCAATTAAAATATTCAGTCAGAAGCAAATTTTTGATTTAGCCAAAAACCCTAATGCACTTTTAAAACTAATGGATGAGTCATCTATTGTTAAAAGTCAGCAATGGAAAATGGATTGGGAGGATAAATGCTCACACTTTCTTACATTAAGCAGTCAAATTAGAGAGTTGAAATCTAGACTATCCAATAAAGATATTTTACTCGGTCAGCTATCTGATGTTGAACAGAAATTAAAAACTCTAGAGAACTCTGAAAATAAAGAGATTTTTAGTTTGTTTCAACAATTCAGCACAAAGAGGTCTATCGTAGCGAAATTAGAAAGTGATGTTGAGCTTTTAGCTAAGGATTTAAATGTCTATTTAACCTCAGCTAAAACTCCTGAAATTGATAGTGATGTGTTTGATGTTCATGCTGATTCAGAACTTCAAATCATAGAGGAAATGAATCAACTTTCAGATAAAGTTACATTATTTAAAACCGCAATTGAGTCGGCAGGCTCTGAACTTGAAAATGAGCTTGTAAAATTCAAGCTGTGGTATGCTGGCAGTAGTTTTAATCGAAAGCACATTGATGTTTACAATAAATACAATGAATTAATGACAACATTAAATACACAGGGAGTGAATAACCCTGCAGAATACTCTAAGTTAATAGATACGAAAAGCTCCTTAATTAAGTCAATTAATGAATTAACTGTTATTGAGTCAAAAATTGCTGACCTCAACCTTCAAATGAACTCTGCTTATGCCTCAATAGTAGAATTAAGAGGAAACCTTACTTATAACAGGTTACAATTTTTAAAAGAAAATATAAAAGAACAAAGTGGAATTAAAATTGAAATCACTCCTTTAGGTGATACTGAAAATATAGAGCATTCTTTTAGAGATGTGATTGGACGCTTAGATGGTGCATTCGCATCAGATATTTTTGACTCAGAGAAAAAGAGTGGATTTTTATACAAATTAAATCAATTGATGTTAAATCTTGAACCGAGAGATGATTTGTCTTTGAGGTTTTCAGCACTTCACGATTTCAAAGGAAAGCTATTTAATTTTAATTCCGGAGATATTCTTGGTGAGAAAGTTGGAAAGCGCTTTATTGACTTTATGGCTCAGCAGCAACCACAGAAATTTGATGAACTAAACTTGTGGTTCCCTGATGATAAGTTAACAATAAAGTTCTTCGATGGGAAAAGATATAAAGATGTATCTCAAGGATCCGCCGGTCAAAAAGCATCTGCTATTCTTTCATTTCTTCTTTCATATGGAACTGAGCCTCTCATTTTGGATCAACCTGAAGATGACTTAGATAATGGTTTAATTACAAATCTGATAGTGTCGAAGCTACATGAAAGCAAATCAAAACGTCAAATAATAGTTGTAACTCACAATCCAAACATTGTTGTGAATGGTGATTCAGAATATGTCATCGCTTTAGCGGATAAGGGCCAGATAATACAAACTGCATCTGGCGCGCTGCAAGAAATTAATGTTAGGAAAAATGTATGTGAAATTATGGAAGGTGGAGAGTTAGCACTTCAAAAAAGATATAAAAGAATGCTAACCATCTAAAAATATAATCGCAAGGTGCTATAGAAAATATTGCACCTTGCATTTCACATCGAGACACCCACATAAAGCATTGCACCTCTTGCCTCTTTTAATACTTGATGCAATTCACTTCGTTCATTGCATCATACCCTTTTCTCCTTTAGGAAATAAAGACTCCATTGATACCCAACCCTCTCCCCTTTGCCATCCTGCCAGCAATTAATTAGCGATTACTTTATCGTCTATTTATTATCCGTTTTGGAAAAAGATTTTAGCCAAACCACTTCGCTAGATAAAACAAACAGTTGCCTGCATTATCGCGTTATATTTCAATCGCCGGATAATTAATTCCCTTACTCAAATTGAACTTTTGATTATTTATAACTGAGCATAGTCCCGCAGAGTGTGTGTCATTATAAGCTTAATGACAGATGAACAGACTGTGTTCCATGACAAGCAGATCACTATTCCGTTAGCGCCCTTTCCCATCGCAATCCATTAATTCTCTCCCGATTAAATATCACGACTTTCCTGGTAGGTCGGGCAGCTGTGCGTTGGCAAACGTGTAAACATCAAACTGACAAGATGAACTCATGAACTGTGATAAACAACAAGCCACTCCCGGCATCATGCTGGCGGCGATTGGCGTAGTCTATGGCGATATCGGCACCAGCCCGCTCTATACCTTGCGCGAGTGCCTGTCAGGTCAATTCGGGTTCGGCGTCGAGCCGGCCTCCATTCTCGGCTTTCTCTCGCTGATCTTCTGGCTGCTGATCCTGGTGGTGTCGGTCAAGTATCTCTCCTTTGTGATGCGGGCCGACAACGCCGGCGAGGGTGGCATTCTCACCCTGATGTCGCTGGCGACCCGCAACGCCTCCACCCGCTGGACGCCGCTGCTGATCATCCTCGGCCTGATTGGCGGCAGCTTCTTCTATGGCGAGGTGGTGATCACCCCGGCGATGTCGGTGATGTCGGCCATCGAGGGTCTGAGCATTCTCACCCCCACCCTCGACCCCTATATCGTCACCCTCTCGGTGCTGGTGCTGACCCTGCTGTTCGCCATCCAGAAACATGGCACCGCCATGGTGGGCAAGCTGTTTGCCCCCATCATGCTGATCTGGTTTATGACGCTGGCGGTGCTGGGGCTGCGCGGCATCATCCATAACCCCGAGGTGCTGGGAGCGCTTAACCCCATCTGGGCGGTGCGCTTCTTTATCCAGTATCAGACTACCTCCTTCTTTGCCCTCGGCGCCGTGGTGCTGGCCATCACAGGGGTGGAGGCGCTCTACGCGGATATGGGCCACTTTGGCAAGAATCCAATTCGCCTCGCCTGGTTTATCGTGGTGTTGCCCTCTCTGGTGCTCAACTACTTCGGTCAGGGTGCGCTGCTGCTAAGCAATCCGGCAGCCATTGCCAACCCCTTCTTCCTGCTCGCCCCGAAATGGGCGCTGGTGCCGCTGCTGCTCTTGGCGACCATGGCGACGGTGATCGCCTCGCAGGCGGTGATCTCCGGGGTATTTTCGCTGACCCGGCAGGCGGTGCGCCTCGGTTATCTCTCCCCTATTCGCATCGTTCACACCTCCGAGCAGGAGTCCGGCCAGATCTATATTCCGGTCATCAACTGGATGCTCTATATCTCGGTGGTGATCGTCATCATGAGCTTCGAGCACTCCAGCAATCTGGCGGCGGCCTACGGCATCGCGGTGACCGGCACCATGGTGCTCACCTCCATCCTCTCCTGCTCGGTGGCCAAGAACAGCTGGCACTGGAACAAGTATCTGGTAGCCATCCTGTTTGCCGCGCTGCTCTGTATCGACGTGCCGCTCTTTGCCGCCAATCTTGCCAAGATCTTCTCCGGTGGCTGGCTGCCGCTCACCCTGGGCGCGGTGATGTTCACCGTGATGACCAGCTGGAAGAGCGAGCGTTTCCAGCTTATTCGTCGCCTGAACGAGCACGGCAACTCCCTTGAGCCGATGATCGCCTCGCTGGAGAAATCCCCGCCGACCCGGGTGGCCGGTACTGCTGTCTATATGTCGCGGGTGGTCAATGTGATCCCCCATGCGCTCTTGCATAACCTCAAGCACAACAAGGTGCTGCACGAGCGGATCATCCTGCTCACCCTGCGGGTGGAGGATGTGCCCTACGTCCACAATGTGCGCCGGGTCTGCATCGAGCAGCTCTCCCCCACCTTCTGGCGGGTGGTGGCAAGCTACGGCTGGCGCGAGACCCCGAACGTGGAGGAGATCTTCCACCGCTGCAACGCCGAGGGGCTCAGTTGCCGGATGATGGAGACCTCGTTCTTTATGGCCCACGAGTCGCTCATCATGAAAGACCGCCCCTGGTATCTCTATCTGCGCGGCAAGCTCTTTATGCTGCTGCAACGCAACGCCCTGCGTGCGCCGGATCAGTTCGAGATCCCGCCCAACCGGGTTATCGAACTTGGATCCCAGGTGGATATCTGATAGCGGGTTGATGGCCTCTTGATGGCATAGAAAGCCTCAGCAAATAGAGAGGGAGGCATTGGCCTCCCTCTTCTTTTCCGTTAACCCCGATTACCGCCCCCTCATCCCCCGCCCTTCTCCCGCAAGGGGAGAAGGGGGCAAACCACAGCGCCCCCACAGACATCCCACCGTAGGGTGCAACAAGCGCAGCGCCGTGCACCACGAACATATGGCTGACTTTCCCCCTCATCCCCAGCCCTTCTCCCGCGAGGGGAGAAGGGAGCAAACCACTGCGACCATATGCTGTAAACGGTGCAATTCACTTCGTTCTGTGCACCCTACTCATGCTGCGTTTTCCAAGGTGACGAACCCTCCCGATGGCTTCGTCACAAGTGACGAACGTCACAGTTCGACAGCCACATCAGCGCGTTCACTCAACTACGCGAGGATTTTTATTTATTTAAAAACAGCCACTTAAAACCAATTTCGCTGCAAAAACCATTCTGGCCCGTATCTTGCCAACCTGCCCCTACTTTCTCCGTTCGCGACACGACAAGGTAGGCTATGAACCGCTTCGTTATCGCTGACCCCAAGCTTTGTATCGGCTGTGGCACCTGTATGGCGGCCTGCAGCGAGGTACACAAGGCTCAAGGTTTGCAGCAAGCCCCCCGTTTAACCGTTATGCGACACGAGCAGGCGACCATGCCGGTTCAGTGCCGTCACTGTGACGATGCCCCCTGCATCAAGGTGTGCCCGGTCGAGGCAATTCGCCAGACCGGCGATTGTGTGCAACTAAACGAGTCGCTTTGCATCGGCTGCAATCTCTGCGCCGTGGCCTGCCCCTTTGGCGCTATCCAGAGCGGCGGCAGCCGTCCGGTGGCTGTGGCCACCAGTTACGACACCTATATCCCCTGCTCCATCCGCTCCAGCAACCCCTCCACCTCTGCCGGCCTGCGCTGCTTTGGCGAGGATCTGCTGAGCTGGGAGCCGGGGGTGCGCAGCATCGCGGTCAAGTGTGACCTGTGCGAGTTTCGCGCCGATGGCCCGGCTTGTGTCGGTGCCTGCCCCTCCCAGGCACTGAAGCTGGTCAATGACGGCGACACCGAACGCGCCGCGCGTATCCGTCGCCAGCAAGCTGCCGACACCAACCCGCAAGGGGCCTCCGCCTTCTCGGTGCCTGCCACGGCGATCCCTGCCTCCGATTTATCCACCACAGAGGGCGTCCGCTGATGTTGTCCCCCCTTGTTATGGCCACGCTCCTGCTCTTTTTGCTGGGCGCTGCCGCCGGTTTGCTGCTGCAAAAGCTGCCCGCACTGGCCAACCGTCTCAATAGCGGTTTTGCCCTGCTGGGGTCACTCGCGGGTCTGGTCGCCGCCATCCAGATCTTTGCCCAAGGCGCGCCCGTCGACGGCCAAATCTGGCTGCTGGGCTCGGTTCACCTCGATATGCTCTCCGCGCTGATGCTGCTGGTGATTAGCACCGTCGGCGTCGCCGTCGCCCTCTACTCCTTTGCCTATATCCGCGAATATCAGGGCAAGGGGGATGTGGCCATCGGCGCGCTGATGAACCTCTTCCTCTTTGCCATGGTGGGCATGGTACTGGCCGACAACGCGCTCGGTTTCTTGCTCTGCTACGAGCTGGTGACCCTCACCACCTACTGGCTGGTCAAGACCAACCCCGAGGCCGCCAAACAGAGCCGCCTCTATCTGGTGATGAACCATATCGGCATGGCGCTGGTGCTGATCGCCTTCTGGCTGCTCTGCCGCAAATCTGGCTCGCTGGAGTTCGCCGCGCTGCGTGAGCACCATCTGGCGGGCGCATTGGCCTCTCTGGTGTTCCTGCTCAGCTTCTGCGGCTTTGGCCTGCGCGCCGGTTTCGTGCCGCTACACGGCTGGCTGCCGGTGGCCGAGCCCGTTGCGCCGTCCCATATCTCGGCGCTGATGTCCGGCGTGATGGTGAAGCTGGGTCTCTTTGGCATCTTGCGGGTCAGCATCGATTTTCTCGGCGCCAGCCAGCTCTGGTGGGGCTATGTAGTGCTGATCTTCGGCGCCTGCTCGGCAGTACTCGGGGTGCTGTTTGCGCTGGCCGAGCACGATCTCAAGCGGCTGCTCGCCTACCACACGGTGGAGAACATCGGCATCATCCTGATGGGGATGGGCATCGGCATGATCGGCATCGCCAACCAGCAACCGGCACTGGTGGTGCTGGGGCTGCTCGGCGCCCTCTATCACCTGCTCAACCACGCCATCTTCAAGAGCCTGCTCTTTATGGGCACCGGTTCGGTGATGTTCCGCCTGCACACCCGGGATATGGACAAGATGGGTGGTCTTGCCAAGCTGATGCCCTGGACTGCGCTGGCGTTCCTCATCGGTGCCATGGCCATCTCGGCGCTGCCGCCGCTCAACGGCTTTGTCAGCGAGTGGTTTATCTACCAATCCCTGCTCTCCATGACCAAACTCGGCACCTCTGTCGTCGCACCGCTCGCGGTAGTGATGCTGGCGGTAACCGGCGCCATGGCGGTGATGTGTTTCGTCAAGGTGTATGGCATCTGCTTCTGCGGTGCCCCGCGCAGTGAACACGCGAGCCACGCCCGCGAAGTGCCGGGGGGCATGGTGGCAGGCACCCTGCTGCTGGCTGCGGTCTGTCTGGTGCTGGGTCTGGGCGCCCCCTGGATTGCCCCCCATATTGCCAGCTATGGCCAAGCCTTGGTAAGCGGCCAAATGAACGTGGCCACCGGCGCCACCCTGCTGCCACTCGATAGCAGCCAGGCGATCCTCTCCCCGCCCGTTATCGCCATCACCTTGCTGGGGCTGTTCCTCATTCCGCTGCTGGTACTGGCCATCTTCAAGGGGCCCAAGCTGGGTCGTCGTCACGCTGGTACGCCGTGGGCCTGTGGTTACGCCTATGAGGAGCGCATGAGCCTCACCTCCGGCGGTGTCACCCACACCTTGCGCCAACTCTGCGCGCCGCTCTATCGCAAGCAGCCGCAGCTCGATCTGGCCAGCGCCCTGCACGGGGTGAGCGATACCAGCGGAACGACCGGCTGGCTGCTGCACGGCCTTGTGCTGGCGCTCTTTATCCTGATGGCTGTAGGAGTCTGATATGCCTGTTCTTGAAATGCCGAGCTGGGGCATGGTTGCCCTCGCCCTGACCCAGGCCATCGCCATGCTGGCGCTGGCGCCGCTCGCCACCGGTTTCAACCGGGTGCTGCGGGCCAAGATGCACTCCCGTCAGGGGCCGGGCCTGCTGCAGGATTACCGGGATATCGCCAAGCTCCTGCGCCGTCAGGAGGTGACCCCGGAGCCTGCCGGCATCATCTTCAACCTGATGCCTGCGCTGCTCATTGCCGCCTTGCTGCTGGTGGGGATGGCGCTGCCGACCCTGACTCACGAGTCCCCCTTCCCCATCGCCGGGGATCTCATCACCGACATCTATCTGTTCGCCATCTTCCGCTTCTTCTTCTCCCTCTCGGGGCTCGACAGCGGCAGCATGTTTGCAGGGATCGGTGCCCGCCGCGAACTGACCCTCGGCATTCTGGTGGAGCCCATTCTGGTGCTCGCCTGCTTCATCATGGCGATGATGGTGGGCAGCTCTGATCTGGGCAATATCAGCAGCTATGTAGCGACCCAGCCACTGGCCGCACCAGTTGCCACCCTGCTGGCCGGCGCCGCCTGCGCCTTCGCGGTGTTTGTCGAGATGGGCAAGCTGCCCTTTGACTGCGCCGAAGCCGAGCAGGAGCTGCAAGAAGGGCCGCTCACCGAGTATTCCGGTGCGGGGCTGGCCCTGCTCAAGCTCTCCATCGGCCTCAAGCAGCTGGTAGTGGTGCAGCTCTTTCTGGTGATTTTCCTCCCCTTCGGCAAGGCGGCCAACTGGAGTCTGCCTGCGCTCATCGGCGCGGCGCTGATCCTC
Organism: Aeromonas sp. R2-3; assembly: GCF_040908375.1. NCBI lineage: Bacteria > Pseudomonadati > Pseudomonadota > Gammaproteobacteria > Aeromonadales > Aeromonadaceae > Aeromonas > Aeromonas sp. R2-3. The sequence goes on from NZ_JBFODP010000032.1 coordinate 430,704, forward strand.
GCCTGCAAGCTGCTGGTGGCCTTTTTACTGGCTGGCATCATCGAAAACGCCATGGCCCGTACCCAGTTCGTGCGCACCCACAAACTCACCCGCTACGGGTTGGGGCTGGCCCTGCTGGCGCTGCTCGCCTATCTGGTCGGGGTCTGAGCCATGCCCGCCAGCACAGCAACTTTTTCCGATTTCATCATTTGTGAATGCTCATTCCCGAACATTAAAGTGAGAACTGCATGACCATCGCCATTTCGGATCGCATCGGCTGCGACTACATCCAGCAGGTGCGAGCACAACTGCCCCACGCCATCGTCGACGAGGAGTGGCAAACCGCCGATCAGGCCACCATTACCGTCAAGCCCACCAGTCTGGTCGAAACCGCCAGCCTGATCTTCCATCAGCTGGGGGGCTGGCTTCCCCTCTCCTTTGCCAATGACGAGCGCAGCCTCAACGGCCACTTCGCGGTCTACCACGTCTTCTCCATGGAGGGCGACACCAAATGCTGGATCACCGTCAAGGTGCTGGTGGATGCCGATACCCAGGAGTACCCCTCCATCACCCCGACCATTCCGGCGGCGGTATGGGGCGAGCGGGAGATCCGCGACATGTACGGCCTGCGCGCCATCGGCCTGCCGGACGAACGCCGTCTGGTACTGCCGGACGACTGGCCGGAGGATATCCACCCCCTGCGCAAGGACGCCATGGATTATCGCCAGCGCCCGATGCCCACCACCGACACCGAGACCTATCCCTTCGTCAACGAACTCGGCAGTGATGCCAACCGCATCGTGCCGGTCGGCCCGCTGCACATCACCTCCGATGAACCGGGCCACTTTCGTCTGTTCGTCGATGGGGAAGACATCATCGATGCCGACTACCGCCTCTTCTATGTCCATCGCGGCATGGAGAAGCTGGCGGAAACCCGCATGGGCTACAACGAAGTGGCGTTTCTGACCGACCGGGTCTGCGGTATCTGCGGTTTTACCCACAGCGTCGCCTACACCACCTCGGTAGAGAACGCCATGGGTATTCCGGTGCCGGAGCGGGCCAAGATGATCCGCGCCGTGCTGCTGGAGGTGGAGCGCCTGCACAGCCATATCCTCAACATCGGCCTGTCGAGCCACTTCACCGGTTTCGACACCGGCTTCATGCAGTTCTTCCGGGTGCGGGAGAAATCCATGACCCTGGCCGAGCTGCTGACCGGTGCCCGCAAGACCTACGGCCTCAACCTGATTGGGGGGGTACGCCGCGACATCTTCAAGGAAGATCGCATCAAGGGTGCCCAGCTGGTGCGCGAACTGCGTGATGAGCTCAAACCCCTGGTGGCCATGCTGCTGGATACCGCCAACATCTCCTCCCGCCTCATCGGTATCGGCAAGCTCGACCCGCAAATTGCCCGTGATTTCAGCTGCGTCGGCCCCATGGTGCGGGCGAGCGGCTTCAAGCGTGACGTGCGCCGGGTCCACGACTTTGCCGGTTACCGCGAGCTGCCGATGGAGATCCAGACCAAGGCGGGTTGCGATGTGCAATCCCGGGTGCTGGTGCGCATCCACGAGCTCTACGACTCCCTCGACATGATTGAGTTTGGTCTTGAGCACCTGCCGGAAGGGCCGCTTTTGACCGAAGGCTTCACCTACCAGCCGGGCAAGTTTGCGCTGGGCTTTACCGAAGCGCCCCGCGGCGAGAACGTCCACTGGAGCATGACCGGGGATAACCAGAAGCTGTTCCGCTGGCGCTGCCGCGCCGCCACCTACGCCAACTGGCCTGCTCTGCGCTACATGCTGCGCGGCAATACCGTGGCGGACGCGCCGCTCATCATCGGCAGTCTGGATCCCTGCTACTCCTGTACCGACCGGGTCACCCTGGTCGACCCCAAGAAGGGCAAATCCACCGTGGTCTCCTACAAGGAGATCGAGCGCTACGGCATCGATCGCAAAAACTCTCCGCTGAAATAAGGGGTCATCATGATCAAGCTGTTCAAGACCATCCTCAAGGCTGGCACCCCGACCGCCAAGTACCCCTTCGCCCCTTACGAGGTGAACCGGGATTTTCGCGGCAAACCCAAATATCAGGCGGATCAGTGCATCGCCTGCGCCGCCTGCACCAAGGCCTGCCCGGCCAACGCGCTGGTGATGGAAGTGGATATGGAGACCGGCGAACGGCGCTGGGAGATCTCCATGGCGCGCTGCATCTTCTGCGGCCGCTGCGAGGAGGTCTGCCCGACCCGCGCCATCGCCCTCTCCCCCGAGTTCGAGCTGGCGGTAACCAACAAGGCGGATCTCTATGAGGAGGCACGCTTCGCGCTGGCCCCCTGCACCCTGTGCGGCACCTACTTTGCCCCGAGCAAGCTGGTGGCGCTGGTGGAGGATACCCTCAAGCAGGCGGGCACGCCGCTGACCACCCCGGAGCGACTGCACCACTGCCCCGACTGCAAACGAAAACAGAGCATGCTGAGCCAGCCTGACTCGGCCCTGATCACACCGATAGCCACACCGATGGCCGCACAAAAGGAGTGGATGTGATGAGCAAGATCAAAGGCATAGAACCGGTTATCGGCCATGCCCATACCCGCGCCGTGCCGCTGGCACAGGATCCCGAGATCACCAAACTCAAGAAGACCCTGCTCAAGGACATTCGCCGCTCGGCCTATGTCTACCGGGTCGATTGCGGCGGCTGCAACGCCTGCGAGATCGAGATCTTCGCCACCATCACCCCGCTGTTCGATGCCGAGCGTTTCGGCATCAAGGTGGTCGCCTCCCCCCGCCACGCCGACATCCTGCTCTTTACCGGCGCTGTGACTCGGGCGATGCGGGTGCCGGCCCTGCGTGCCTACGAGGCGGCGCCCGATCCCAAGATCTGCATCGCCTACGGCGCCTGCGGCTGTGACGGTGGCATCTTCCACGACCTCTACTGCGTCTGGGGCGGCACCGACAAAATCGTGCCAGTGGATGTCTATATCCCGGGCTGCCCTCCGACACCGGCAGCCACCATCTACGGCTTTGCGGTGGCGCTCGGTCTGCTTGAGCAGAAACTCAAAGCCACCAGCCACGAGGTGCAACCGGGTGAACGGGTCGAGCTGCGCCACACCGGCATCCCCAATGAAATTCGGGTGATGATCGAGCGCGAAGCGCGCCGCATGGCCGGTTACCGGCAGGGGCGGATCATCGCCGACGAATTCATGGCCCTGCTCGAAGGTGCGACCCAGCAGGATGTGGATCTGCGCATCCAGAGCTACCTCGATCAGCACGACGATCCGCGCCTCTCGGAGATCGTCAACAACCTCGCAAACGCCTGCCTCAACCGGGCGGCCGGCAAGGGAGAGGCGGTGCATGGCTGACGAGGTTTTTTTCTACCGCCTCTCGCGCAAGTTCGTCGACGAGCAGTTCAACGTCCCCGAGGAAGCCAAAGAGGTGATGTACTACAGCCTCGCCATCGGCCATCACCTCGGCATCGTCGATTGCCTGCGAGCAGACCTGGTCTGCTCGCTGACCGGTTATCGCGACTGGGTGGCCAAGCTGCCAGAGGGAAGTGAAGCGCGCCGCAAGATGGAGGGATTTCTCACCTTTGGCGAGATCACCATCTATCGCGAGCACTGCCATATGCTGGCCTGCGCCTTCGACCGACTGCGCAAAGCCGACAATCTGCTCGATGAGCAGGAGCTGGGCTGGACCAATACCTTTATGGATCAGCTCACCGCCCTCTTTAACGACCCCCATATGTACCTGATGGTAAGGAGCCGCTGATGGGCTGCAATCTCGTGTTGACCGTGGGGAATGCCATGATGGGGGACGACGGTGCCGGCCCCTATCTTGCCGACAAACTGCAAGCCGCCCCCCTGTCCGGCTGGATCCATATTGACGGCGGCATCGCGCCGGAAAATGTGGTCTACAAGGTGCGGGAGCTGCAACCGGAGCGGGTGGTGCTGGTGGATGCCGCCGAGATCGGCGAGAAGGCGGGAACCCTGCAGGTGATCCCCCCCGAGACCATCGCCGAGATGTTTATCTTCTCGACCCACAATATGCCGCTCAATTTCCTGATCGACGAGCTCAAGACCTTTGTCCCCGAGGTGATCTTTGTCGGGGTACAACCGGCCATCGTGGCGTTCTCCTTCCCGATGACCGAGATGGTGAGCGAGGCGATGGATTATCTTTATCAGCATCTTGATGCCGCCAAAGATCCCAGTCTGTTAATAGATAAACTGGAACAGTGGAATATTGCCAACGCCAACCTGTGATTATTTAGCGAGTTGTTAACGACCGTTATTGACCGACGGTTCAGGCAATGTGATCGAGGCCCGATGTTAAATTAAAAACATCGGGCTAATTGTGCTGAACTTGATATAAAACAAGGTTCTTTGATTTTTTCAAAAAATCGCTAACTCTCGCATTTTTATGACAAAAAAAGCGTTGCCAGTCACAGAAATTTGCCACAAAATGGCGACCGTTACGGAAGTTGATGGGGTCTGGTGGCCTCCTCGGTCTTCAAAACCGATGTGAGCCGAGAAGGCTTTGGCAGGTTCGATTCCTGCCTCTTCCGCCAAATTCATCTATTGAACAAATACTCTCTCGCTGAATTTTTCGGCCTGGATGTTATTTCCAATGTTTGTTCAATATGTTTGAAGCAATACCTTAAAAAAGGTGCTTGCCGCTTGCCAATATAATCCGAACTCAGGTTATCTCGCTGGCCAAAAATTAATTTATCAGCATCGATGCAGCATTAATTTATACCCGCTCATTGATGCACCCAGTTTGCAGTCATCCGCAAATCGCCAGCAGTGCCATAACCCGTCAGCTCGGCCTCTCTATCGGCAAACCGGTGCGCATCCCGAACCCACGCACTGCACTGGTAATCCCATGCCGAACTCGTCTCACGCGTCAGCCATCCCCCACCGCCAGCCCACATCAGGTACGGCTGCCGACGATTCACTGCCAGATTCACAGCAACAGCCCAGCCAGCAACAAACGCGCCGTTTGCCGCAAGTGGAGCAGCTGCTGCAGCAACCCTTTCTCGCCGGTTTTATCGAGGCGCTGAGCCGCCCGCTGGTGACTCAGGCGGTGCGCGACACCCTCAGCGAACTGCGCCAGAGCGAATATTTTCGCCAGCATGGCGTCGCCCCCGAGCAGATCGAGGCGCTGATTGCCAAGCGCTGCCGGCAGCAGTTGCGCCAGCGCCAGGCCCGGGTGATCAACGCCACCGGCACCCTGGTGCACACCAATCTGGGGCGCTCGCCGTTAAGTGCCGATCTGTGGGACGAGGTGCGGGATCTCAACACCGGCTACAACAATCTGGAGCTGGATCTCGCCACCGGCAAGCGCGGCGGGCGCAAGGGGCTGATCGCCCCCCTGCTCCGTTGCCTCACCCAGGCCGAGGATTCGCTGGTGGTCAACAACAACGCCGCTTCGCTCTTTTTGCTGCTGCAGGAGGTAGCCAAGGGGCGCGAGGTGATCGTCTCCCGCGGCGAGCAGATCCAGATTGGCGGCGGCTTTCGCATCCCCGACATTCTGGCGCTCTCCGGCGCCAAACTGGTGGAGGTGGGCACCACCAATATCACTACCGCCAAAGATTACCTCGATGCCATCACCGATCAGACCGCGCTGGTACTGATGGTGCACAGATCCAATTTCGCCATTCGCGGCTTTACCGAATCCCCCGATATCGGCGAAGTGGCCCGCGCCCTGCCCGAGCACGTGGTGCTGGCGGTGGATCAGGGCTCGGGCTTGACCAGCGAAGAGTTTGCGCCGGATGAAACCTCGGTGCGCCAGTACATCAAGGCGGGGGCAGACCTGGTCTGCTACTCCGGTGACAAGCTCTTGGGGGGCCCGCAATCGGGCATCATCAGCGGCCGCGCCGATCTTATCAAGCGGCTGGAAAAACACCCCATGATGCGCACCTTCCGCCCGAGCCGCATCGTCTACTCCCTGCTCGAACGGCTGCTCATCCACAAGCTCAACAAATCTCCCGTCGGCGAGGGTATCGCCCAGCGCACCCTGAGCAATCCGGCCGCCATGGAGGCGAGAGCCGACCAGCTGATGGCCGCCCTGCCCGGCTGCTTTGTGCCGGTCCCCGCCCAGCTGGTGGTGGGCGGTGGCACCTTGCCGGACGAGTTCTATCCGGCCCCTGCGCTGGAGTGCACCGACCCGCGCCCGGCCCAACAGTTGCTCGATGATTTGCGCGAACTGCCGGTGCCGGTCATCGCCACCGTGCGCCAGCAGAAGGTGCTGCTCAATATGGCCACCCTGCTGCCGACCGAGATGGAACTGCTGATCGCCCAACTCAGGGAGTTGCTGCTGCCCGCCCCGTTCAATGCAACAAATGCGACCGAGGAGCCCTGATCCCATGACCCCCTATCGCGCCGTTATCGGCCTTGCAGGCCACGTGGATCACGGCAAGACCCTGCTGATCAAGGCCCTCACCGGCATCACCACCGCCCGTGCCCACGAGCAGGCCATTGGCATGACCCAGGATCTCGGCTTTGCCCACTTTGACGACGGTCAGGGCAACACCATAGGCGTCATCGACGTGCCCGGCCACGAGCGCTATATCCGCAACATGGTGGCGGGGCTCTGGAGTCTGGATCTGGTGCTGCTGGTCATCGCCGCCGACGAGGGGTGGATGCCGATGACCGGCGATCACCTGCGCCTGCTCAAGGCGATGGGGGTACCGCGCCTCTTGGTCTGCATCAACAAGTGCGATCTGGTCTCCCCCGACGAGCTTTTGCTGTTGGAAGAGAGCCTGCTGGAGCGGGTAATGGACGAAAGCGGCATGGTGCCCGATATCGTCAGCGTCAGCGCCAAAACCGGCGAGAATATGGCTGCCCTGCACGCCGCTATCGTACGTCAGCTGGCCGATCTGCCAGCCTCACAAGCTGCCCGCGAGCAGGGCGCACCGCGCCGCTCTCGTGAAGAGGCGCCGCCGCGCCTCTATGTAGACCGGGTCTTTACCGCCAATGGCACCGGCACAGTGCTGACCGGCACCTTGCAACAGGGCAGCCTCAAGGTGGGGGACAAGCTGCGCCTCTACCCCGCCGATCGGGAAGTGCAGGTGCGCTCCCTGCAGGCCTATCACCAGAGCGTCGACGAGATCGGCGCCGTCTGTAGGGTGGCGGTGGGCCTTAAAAAAGTGCCCCACAAGGAGGTGGCCCGCGGCCATTGCCTCACCAGCGCCGCCGGTCAGTGCGAGGCGGCCACCCACCTTATCGTGCGACTCAACGCCGAGAGCTTGAGAGACAAGGCGCTACGCCCCTCTCTGCACAACAAGGAGATCGAGGTGGCCCTCGGCAGCTGGCATGGGCGGGCCCGTTTTGTGCCGATCAAGGATACCCGGCTGGCGCGGCTGATCTTTACCAGCCCCATCCCCTGCTTCTTTGGCCAGCCGCTCGCCATCATTCGCCACGGCAGCAGCGAACTGCTGCACGGCGCCCGCATCGTCTGGTGCGGCGACATCCATCCCGCCAGACGCAAGGCGCTGCACGCCCTACTGGGTGAGCTGCCAGATGAGCTCGAGCACTACAACCCAGCCACCCTACAACTGGGGCTCAACGGCTATGTGCTGGCCAGCCGCTTTGACCAGCAGCCAGAGCAGGTCACCCCCCTCGGTGAGTGGCTGCTGGATAACTACTGGCTGGCCCAAAGCCGCGACCAGCTGCTCGCTACCTTGGCAAACGAACCGCTGAGCGCCGCCGAGCTGGCGACCCGCTTTGGCATCGCCCTGCCGGTCACTCAGGCCCTGCTCCAGCAGCTCAAGAGCGAGCAGCACATTCGCCTGCACCATGACAAGTGGCAGCCGGGCAGCGGCGAGTCGGAAGACGATCTGGGAGAAGAGGCGCAGCTGGTGCTCAAAGTGGTGCGAGATCAAGGCAAGGAGGGTTACGAGCCCGGTAAACTGGGCCCCGGCGGCGTTGAGCTGGATCCCTTTATCACCCGCCAGCTGCCCGCAGCCCTGCAGCAGGGCCTGCTACAAAAAGGCGCGTTGCAAAAGCAGCTGCGCAATCTGGCGCGACTCAAGTATCTGGTGCAGCTCGATGGCCCCATCTACTACGACGCCGAGCTTTACAACCAGATGGTCGCCGCCGTGCTGGCGGGCCAGCAGGTGGGAGATCTGATCGACATGGCATCCCTCAAGGAGATCACCGGTTTGTCGCGCAAATACGCCATTCCGTTCTGCCTGCGCATGGAGATGGATGGCTGGGTGCGGCGCGAGGAGAACGAACGCCGGGTGCTGCGTCTCCCAGCCAGTCAAGATGAGATGGAGCCGGCATGAGCACCACCATCGCCCAATCTGGCTCTGCCAATCCTGTGGCCAACCGGCTGCGCCGCGAGTTTCATATCGACGGCATAGTGCAGGGGGTCGGCTTTCGCCCCTTCGTCTATGGGCTGGCGCTGCGCCACGGCCTTGCCGGTTATGTGTTGAACGATGCCAACGGCGTTACCATAGGTGCCGAAGGATCGCCCGAGCAGCTAGCCGTCTTTGCCCGCGAACTGCGGGAACTGGCGCCGCCCTTAAGCCGCATCGATCACTTCAGCGAGCGGGAACTGCCCCTTGCTCATGATCCCGACTTCGATGGCCAATTTCATGGCCAGTTTCGAATTAAAGCGAGCCAACAGCAGAGCGCGGCCACGGTCGCCATCTCGCCGGATCAGGGAATGTGTGAGGCATGCGCCCGGGATGTGGCCAACCCCAACGATCGCCACCATCGCTACCCTTTTACCAACTGCACCCACTGCGGCCCGCGCTACACCATCATCCGCAGCCTCCCCTACGACAGACCCCATACCGCCATGGCAGGCTTTGCCATGTGCCGGCGCTGTGCGGCGGCCTATGAAAACCCGCTGGACAGACGCTACCACGCCCAGCCGGTGAGCTGCCCCGAGTGCGGGCCCCATCTCAGCTGGCGCAGCGGCCGCGGCGATGCGCTGGCCGAGCGCGAGGATGCCCTGCAAGCAGCTGCCCGCGCCCTGCAAGCGGGCAAGCTTATCGCAGTCAAGGGCATGGGGGGTTATCACCTGATATGTGATGCTCGCAATGAACAGAGTGTTGCCAGATTGCGAACGCTCAAGCGGCGCGCGCGCAAGCCGCTGGCGGTGATGATGGGCTCCCTTGCCGAGGCCAAACTGCATGTCACCGGCTGCGAAGACGAGTGGCAACTGCTCGCCTCTCAGGCCAGACCCATTACTCTGCTGCGCAAGCGCAAAAATGATGATCGGCACTCAGAATCTGGACCGTCAGCCGCGCCGCTGGCCGAGGGGATAGCCCCCGGCATCGCCTATCTCGGGGTCATGCTCCCCTACACCCCGCTGCACCAATTGCTGCTGGACGCCTGCGCCATGCCGCTGGTAGCCACCAGCGCCAATGGTCGCGGCAGCCCTATCCTTATCGAGTGTGAAGAGGTGGTCAGGGAACTCGGCAGCGAGATTGACGGCATCCTGGATCACAACCGCCCCATCCTGCACCCGTGCGACGACAGCCTGGTGCAGTGGACCGGTGGGCGACGCCAGACGTTGCGGCTGGCCCGGGGTTATGCCCCCTGCACTCCCAGCCTGAAAGAGGCGGTCAAGGCGCCGCTCTTGGCAGTCGGGGCGCAGCAGAAGAACCAGCTGGCGCTCGCCTTCGGCCGCCAGCGCATCTACAGCCCCTATATTGGCGATCTGCACAGCCTGCCGATGCAGGAGCACTTCGAGCAGACCCTGGCGACCTTTCGCGATCTCTACGATCTCAAACCCGAAGTTCTGGTCTCGGATCGCCACCCGGGCTACCTCAGCCACCAGTGGGCCAAAAGCTATTGCCAGGATCAGGGTGCCACCCATCTCGAGGTGCAGCACCATCACGCCCACCTGCTGGGGGTGATGGCCGAGCACGACATCACGGGCCCGGTGCTGGGTGTTGCCTTCGATGGCACCGGCCTTGGGGATGACGGCACCCTCTGGGGCGGCGAGCTGCTGCTGGCCGATGTTCAGGGATTTGAGCGGGTTGCCCACCTCAAACCCTTCAAGCTTGTCGGCGGCGAGGCGGCCATCCGCGAGCCGGTGCGCCAGTTGCTGGGGCTGCTGTTTGAATCGCACAGCCCTGAGCAGATCAGCGCCCTCGATATTCCGCTGATCAAGCAACTGCCCCTTGAGCGGATCAACAATCTGCACCAGCTCTGGCAGCTGGGTCGCAACGCCCCCCATACCAGCTCCATCGGTCGACTGTTCGATGCGGTGGCGGCGCTCTTGGGGGTGATCGACACCCCCGATTACGAGGGCGAAGCGGGGCTCTTGCTGGAGGCGGCTGCCTCGCGGCTAGCCCCCGATGAGCAGCCCTTCTACCTCGCCTTTGATCTCAGCCAATCAGCGGAGGGGCCGCTGCATATCGAGTGGGCCGAGCTCATCAATACACTTGTCAGCGAGCGGCGCCAAGGCACCGCCACTGCCAGCCTGGCCGCCGGTTTTATCCGCGCCATCAGCAATCTGGTTGTTGCCCTTGCCGAACGCTTCCCCGGCTATCCGGTGGTACTCGGGGGCGGCGTCTTTCAAAACCGGGTGCTGATGGACCAGCTGGTGCCCGCACTCGAAGCGGCCGGCCGGCAGGTATTGACCAGCGAAACCCTGCCGCTCAATGACGGTGGCATCGCCGCCGGTCAGCTCTGGTTTGCCATCCACCATCTTGCCACGCACCAGCCTGCCACAGCCGGTTGTGCCACCTTGTCGGAGTCCTGAAATTCATGTGTCTATCCATCCCCTCTCAGGTGGTGCAACTGCACCCCGAAGATAACTGCGTCACCGTCGACACCCTTGGGGTGCAGCGGCGCGTCAGCTGCATGCTGCTCGAAGAGCCTCTCCAGGTGGGCGACTATGTGCTGCTCCATATCGGCTTTGTGATGAGCAAGATTGACGAAGAGGAGGCGCAGGCTAGCCTCGAGAGCTTCCGCCAGATGGTGGCCCTGATGCCCAAACAGGATATCTTGCCATGCTGACCCTCAATGATCTCTTTCAGGGCTTTCGCCAGCCCGAGGTGATCCGTGCCCTCGCCGCCCAGATCACTGAACTCGCCAAAGATCTACCAGAGCCGCTGCGGGTGATGGAAGTGTGCGGCGGCCATACCCACACCATCATGAAGTACGGCCTGCACCAGCTGCTGCCGGCCAGCATCGAGTTTGTCCACGGCCCCGGCTGCCCGGTCTGCATCATGCCGAAAGAGCGCATCGATCAGGCCATCGAGCTGGCGAGCCAGCCCAGCGTTATTCTGGTCACCCTGGGGGATATGATCCGGGTGCCGGGCTCCAAAGGCACGCTGGCCCAGCAGCGCGCCAAGGGGAGCGATATCCGCCCGGTCTATGACCCCCTCGACGCCCTGCGTATCGCCAAAGAGAACCCGGAAAAAACCGTGGTCTTCTTCGCCATCGGTTTTGAGACCTCTACCCCGATGACCGCCGCCTTGCTAGCTGCGGCTGAAGCTGAGGGGATTGAAAACCTCCTGTTTCATATCAACCATGTGCTGGTGCCCCCCGCCATTCATGCGGTGATGGCCGACGGCGTTGCCAAGGTGAACGCTTTTATCGGCCCCTCCCACGTCAGCGTCATCACCGGCGCCGATATCTACCTGCCCATCGTCGATCGTTATCAGGTGCCGGTGGTGGTGAGCGGTTTCGAGCCGGTGGATGTGATGGAGGCGCTCTTGATGATGGTGCGCCAGAAGGTGGAGGGTCGCTACGCGCTGGAGGTGCAGTACAGCCGAGCCGTCACTGCCAGCGGCAATAAAGCCGCCCAGCGGCTGGTCGAGCGCTTTTTCGAGACCCGCGAGCACTTTCGCTGGCGAGGTCTGGGGGATATCAACGCCTCCGCCCTGCGCCTGCGCGATGCCTTTGCCAAACGCGATGCAGAGCGTCACTTTGCGCTCAATCAGACTCCCATCGATGACCACAAGGCGTGCCAGTGCGCCGATATCCTGCGCGGCCTCGCCAAACCGAACCAGTGCAAAGTCTTTGGCCGGGGCTGCACCCCGACCCAGCCCATGGGCAGCTGCATGGTCAGCTCCGAAGGGGCCTGCAATGCCTACTACCGATATATGGGGATCCAATGAGAGAAATTCAGTTAAGCCACGGCGGTCGGGTGATGAGTGGAGATGAATCTGTCTGCTTCGGCAACCTTGTGGAGATCCAATCACGATGAGAGAAATCCAACTTAGCCACGGCGGCGGCGGCGTGGAGATGAACCAGCTGATCAACCAGCTCTTCTTTCGCCACTTTGGTAACGAGATCCTGCTGCGCGGTGAAGATGCCGCCCTGTTGCCGGTAAGCGGGCCCGTCGCCTTCACCACCGACAGCTTTACCGTCTCGCCGCTCTTCTTCGAGGGGGGCGATATCGGCAAGCTGGCTATCGCCGGTACGGTCAACGATCTCGCCATGATGGGGGCCAAGCCCGAGTATCTGAGCTGCAGCTTTATCATCGAGGAGGGCTTCCCCTACGCCGATCTGGCCCGCATCGTCGAGTCGATGGCCGCAGAGCTTGCCAAGAGCGGCGCCCGCATCGTCTGTGGCGACACCAAGGTGGTGCCCAAGGGGGCGGCCGACAAGATCTTCATCAACACCAGCGGGGTCGGCACTTTCCCGCTGCCTGATCAAAGCCGGGGCATCTCGGTGCGCAACCTCAAGGCCGGTGACGCCATTCTGGTGTCGCGGGATATCGGCAGCCACGGCGCCTGCATCCTGGTGGCCCGCGACGCCCTGCAGCTGGGGTCGGATCTCAAGAGCGACTGCACCACCCTCTGGCCGCAGGTAGAAGCGCTGCTAAAAGCGGGGATTACCCCTCACGCCCTGCGCGACGCCACTCGCGGTGGCCTTGCCGCCGTGCTGAATGAATGGAGCACAGCCTCCCAGGTGGCCATCGAGCTGGAGGAGTCCACCATTCCGGTGTGCGATCCGGTACGCGGCCTGTGCGAGCTCTACGGCTTCGAGCCCCATGATCTCGCCAACGAGGGAACCATGGTGCTGGCCCTGCCTGCCGAACAGGCGCAGGACGCACTGGGCATCTTGCGACAATTCAACCCCGCTGCCAGCCAGATCGGCGTGGTGCAGGCGAGCGATCGCCACAAGGTGATCCTCAACAACCCCTGGGGCAGCCGCCGCTATCTGGAGCTGCCGCAAGGGGAGCTGCTGCCGCGGATCTGTTGAGCGGCCATGCCGTTCCGTCAATTACAGGGAGGAGTCACTGCTCCTCCCCATATGGGTTAAGGAGCCACCATGCACGAAATGTCTCTGGCCATGGCCGCCATCGATCTGGCAGCCGAACAGGCCACCCAGCGGGGCTTTACCAAGGTGACCGCCCTCTGGCTCGAGGTCGGCAGCTTCTCCTGCGTCGACCCGGACACCATTGCCTTCTGCTTCGAGGCGGCCGCCAAGGGCACTGCCGTCGAAGGGGCCCAGCTTCACTTTCAACACAAGGCGGCAGAAGCCTGGTGTTACGACTGCAACCAGACGGTCACCCTCACCGAGCGCGGGCAGGCCTGCCCCGGGTGTGGCGGATACAAATTACGAGTCGCGCAGGGTGATAACCTGCGCATCACCGACATCGAGGTAAGTTGATATGTGTAGCGTATGCGGATGCGGCAAGGCGCGGATTGCCGGCCATGAGCACGATCATGAGCATCATCACGAACATGAACATCACCATGAACATAGTCATGAGCCCCATCACCACCATGATCACGAGCAGAGCGCACCGCGCACCCTGATCATTCACCACCACTATCACCATCAGGGGGATGTCCATCACCACTACCACGGGGTGCGGGCTCCCATAAGCCATGAGGGGCATGATCAGCCCCATGAGCACCGTCATGATCACCCCCACAACCATCATCATGATCATGCCCACTCTCATGACCACGGCCATTCCCACGCGCATCCCCATGACCATGACCATGACCATGACCATGACCATGACCATCAGCAGGGTGATCTGCACTATGGCAAAGGGGAAGCGGGATTGTCGGTGCCCGGCATGGGGCAACGCCAGCTGATCGCCATCGAGATGGATGTGCTGGCCAAGAACAATGCCTTGGCGGCCCATAACCGCGAACACTTCGACGAGGCGGCCCAGCTAGTGCTCAACCTGGTCTCTAGCCCGGGTTCAGGCAAGACCACCCTGCTGTGCGAAACCCTGCGCCAGCTGGCCGACAAGCGCCCCTGCGCCGTGATCGAAGGGGATCAGCAGACCAGCGCCGATGCGGATCGCATTCGTGCTACTGGCGTCCCTGCCGTGCAGATCAACACCGGCAAGGGCTGCCATCTGGACGCCAAAATGGTTCACGATGCCTGCCACCAACTGCCCGCCAATGAAGGGGGCATCCTCTTTATCGAGAACGTCGGCAATCTGGTCTGCCCCGCCAGCTTCGATCTCGGCGAGAAGTACAAGGTAGCGATCCTCTCCGTCACCGAGGGGGAAGAGAAGCCGCTGAAATATCCGGATATGTTCGCCGCCGCCCAGCTGATGGTGATCAACAAGATCGATCTGCTGCCCTACGTCAGCTTTGACGTGGCCCGCTGCATCGAGAACGCCAAACGGGTCAACCCCTATATCCAGGTGATCCAGGTAAGCGCCACCACCGGTGAAGGGATGGATGCCTGGCTTAACTGGCTGGCCAGTGCTTGAAATCAACCAGTTAAACGCCGCTGATAGCAATAGGTAAAAAGAGAGGGAGGCTGATGCCTCCCTCTCTTTATCTGCGCGCTTTGCCAACGGTTCTCTCTGTACAGAATGGCCAGCGTTTCATACTCGCATCCCCTCACCCTGGCCCTCTCCCCAGGGAGAGGGAACTGGTTTAGCATGCTGCAACTATACGACGCCCTCAAACTCCTCAGGGGGCGCTTCGAGCATAACAACCAGCCATATTTTCAAACCCCGAGATTTTCCAAACCCTAAACCCCGAGCCTGGCGAAATGGCACCTTCTGCTCCCTTCTCCCCTTGCGGGAGAAGGGCTGGGGATGAGGGGGAAGCCAATCCTCAGGCCGCGCTTTCGGCCAATACACCCGCTGCAAGAGGCGCCTCACCAAAGCGCAGCACCCGATGGCAGATCTGGCGCAGCAGCGCCTGTTGGTGACTAAAAATCAGGATGCCAAGCCCGCGCTGCTCGCACTCCATCATCAACTCTCGCCAGAGATGACGCTGTATTTGCGGATCCAGCTGGGCAGTCACCTCATCGGCAATCAGCAGACGAGTGCGAGGATCGAGGGCGCGCAGCAGCGCGATGCGGGCCAGCTCGCCACCGGAGAGTTGACCGGGTTTACGACCGAGCCATTCAGGCTTGACCATAAAGCGGGCCAGCATGGCGTCATCGGGGCGCCACACATCCCACAGCGCCTGCCCGGTGGTGCGATAGGGATTGAAGGTCAGTTCCGGGTGCTGGGGCACCAGCTGGATGGGGTTATAACCTTTTGCCTGTTCAGGCACCGGCTGCCCATCCAGTCGTATTTCCCCGCTTCCCCGAACAGGCTGCCAACCCGCCAATACCCGCCCCAGCGTGGTCTTGCCATGGCCGCTCGGAGCAGAAATGCCGAGCCGCTCGCCCGCTTTCACCGTCAGCGATAACCCCTGCCAGAGGGGACGTTCCCCCTGGGCGATAGTGAGATTTCGTACTTCCAACATCAGGAAACCTCCGGCACAGAGAAGAGCGCGTTGAACTCGGGCAGCGCCTGCCAGTGGGCTCTGAGCATCTCGCTCCCCTGCCCTTGCCACAGATGGTGGCTGCTCAAGGTATCGCTCACTTGGCCCTTATGGAGCGCGACTATGCGATCGGCAAAGCGGGCCGCCAGCGCCAGATCGTGGGTCACCCAGAGGATGCCGCTGCCCTGATTGGCCAATTCACGCAACTGACCGAGCAGCAGACAGGCCAGCCCCTCGTCGAGCCAGGCGGTGATCTCGTCCGCCAGAATGTAGCGGGCACCACCAAGGGCCGCAGTGCAGGCCAGAATGCGCTTGGCCATGCCACCGGAGAGCTGGCGCGGGAATCTGTCCAAGGTGGTCGCGGGCAGCTGGTAGCGCAGCAGCTGCTCGCCGAGCCGCTCGCGAGAACCATTCTGGCCACACAGACGTGTCGCCCGCCCCAGCTGGCGCTCCACCGTCAGCAATGGATTGAGGGCGCTTACCCCCTGTGGCACATAGCAGAGGGTGTGGCCGCGCAGGCTGGCCCGGCTGGCGTCGCACAGTGGCGTGCCATCGAGGGAGATGCTGCCGCGCATTCGCAGATTGTCCGGCAGCAGGGTCAGGGCGCTTTGCAGCAGCAGGCTCTTGCCCTCGCCGCTCCCCCCCACCAGCGCCACTATCTCCCCAGTCGCCAGTTGCAGGCTGATATCGGTCAGCAAAGGCTGCCAACTGCGCCGCCCCAGCCAGGAGTAGTGGGCCGCCTCTATGGTCACATGGTCAAAACTCAGCATGGTTCACTCCTGTGCCACAGCAGCTGTTGCAAAGCGCGGGTAGCCTGATCAAACAGCAACACCAGCAGCAGCAACATCAGCCCCGGGAAGAGGGCCAGCCACCAACCGCCACCGGCCAGATAACGCAGGGCATCGGCCAGCAGCAGACCCAGCGAGGCCTCGTGGGCCGCCAGGCCAAAGCCGAGAAAGCTCAGCGCGGCGCTGTGCAACACCGCATGGGGAAACATCAGCAAAGTCCCGATAAACCATTGGGGCAACAGCCCCGGCAGCAGGTGGGTGCGCCAGCGACGCAGCGCCCCCATCCCCTGACAGCGGGCCAGCACCACATAGTCGCTGCAAGCTATCCGTCGCGCTTCTGCGCAGAGAATGAGCGCCAGCTTGGGCCAGTGGGTCAGCGCCACCGCCAGGATCACCCCGCGCATGCCGCCCCCCACGGTGAAGCAGATCAAAATCAGCAGCAGCATATGGGGCAGCGCCAGCATGGCGTCGATCACCATTCGCACCGCTGCATCGCATCTGGGATGGATGAGCGATACGCTTGCCGCCACCATGGCCAGCAGGCCACTGCAGAGAGCCGTGCTGATCCCCAGCTCCAGACTGGTGAGGGTGCCCTGAAAGGCGCGCAGCCAGAGATCCCGCCCCATCTGATCGGTGCCAAACCAGTGGGCCAGCGAGGGGGGCTGCTGGCGCGCCAGCAGATCCATCGGCACATCCTGATGAGAGAGGCTCCAGCCGTAAGTGGCCAGCAGCGCCAATCCGAGCAGGGCAAAAACCAGCCGCAGTATGGAGGGAAGCGGATTAAACAGCATGCTCGCCCTCCCAACCCCGATTGATGCGGGCCAACAGCAAACTGGCCACCGTATTGCCAATAAAGACCAGCAGAGTGCAAAAGAGCACGATCCCCATCAGCAGGGGGATATCGCCCCGCAGCCCCGCATCCACAGTGGCCTGGCCGAGCCCCGGATAGGAGAAGACCTTCTCGGCCAAGAGCGATCCGCCAATCAGTTCACCGAGCGAGGCAAACTGCAGGCAGAGCGCCGGGGTCAGGGCGTGGCGCAGCACGTGAAAACGCAGCATGGGCCAGCCGCCATCCCCCTGGGCGCGGGCGTAGCGGATAAAGTCACTCTCCAGCACCTCGGCCACCCGCGCCCGGGTATGCAGGGCAATATTGCCCAGCCCGAGCAGGGCAAGCGTGGTGACCGGCAGCAGCAGATGGCGCGCTCGCATAGCCCAATCTGCCTCATCGGCGGAGAGACCCGGCGTCCAGGCGCAGCAGACCGGCAGTAGTGGCCAATGCACCGCAAACAGGGCGAGCAGCAACAGGCCGACCCAGAAGGTGGGCAAGGAGGCGAGCAGGTAGGCAAAACGGCAAATAAGGCGATCGGGCCAGCGGTTGAGATAGCGACCGGCGCAGAGGCCCAGCAAAATCCCGAAAAAGCCGGAGAGCAGCCAGGCGCCCGCCAGCAGCAGGAAGGAGGCAGCAAAGCGCTGGCCTATGACCTCACCCACCGGTGCGTTATAAAGCATGGAGTAACCGAGATCCCCCCGCAGCACCTGGGTAAACCAGTGCCAGTAACGCAGCCAGAGCGGCTGATCCAGCCCCCAGCGAGCGGCGATGCGGGCGTACTGCTCCGGCGGCACATGGAGCAGATCGTTGCCGATATAGGCCTTGATGGGGTCGATGGGGGAGTAACTCAGCAGCACAAAGGTGGCGACCGAGACCAGACATAACAGCCCTGCCAGACGCAGCAGGGCTTTTAGCAACAGATAACCGGAGTGACTCAAGGGAGAACTTAACGGCACGTCCACCGCCAATCCTGCAGGTTGTTGAGCAGGGACCAGCTACCGTGGATTTCTGGCGCCCCCTTGCCAAGATCGATGCAACGGTTGGCGAGATAGGTGTGCTGCACATTGAGCAGCCAGGCCCAGGCGGCATCTCCCTGCACTCCGGCGCCCGTTTTGCCATCCCACTCCACCTGCTGCCAGAAGGGCACGGCCGCCTGCCAGTTCGGGGCATCCAGCGCCTGCTTGAGGTGGCTATCCACCACAGGGTTGCTGTAGTAGCCCGGGTTGTAGAACTCCACGCCACCGGAGCCGCTCTGGTAGTGGTGATAGAGCTCCATGGGATCCAGACTCCCCCACCCCATCAGCACCGGATTGGCGTGCATCTCCCGCTCCACCTGCTCCCAGCTGCCGGCCTTGAGGCTCACCTCAAGGCCGATGGGTTTGAGCATGGCGCGCACCGCTTCCGCCAAATCCCGGCGGGTGCTGTCGCCACTGGTGTACCAGAGGGTAAAGTCGGCTCTCAGGTCGCCCTTGTGGCGAATACCGTCACTGCCCATCTTCCAACCCGCCTCGTCGAGCAGTGCGTTGGCGTGGGCGGCATCGCCATCCTTGAAGGCGGTGGCTTTATTCAGCCATGGCAAGCCTTCTACCGCGCTGTAAGCGGGGATGGCGTGCCCTTCCAGCAGCTGATCGGCCAGCAGCTTGCGGTCGATGGCGTAGTTGATGGCACGGCGCACCGCTACATCCGAGGTCACGTCGTTGCCGATGGGATAACCCTTGGCATCCTTGCCACCCGCAGGCGGAATAGGGAAGACGATGCCACGGTTCTCCACGCTCGGTCGCACCCACAGCTTGGGGGAAGCTGGCACGGTGGGCGCCAGCGACGGGGCGATGCGCACCACATCGAGCTGGCTGCTCTGGGCGGCGGCATAGGCGCTCTCTTCATCGATAAAGACAAAGACCAGCCGTTTGAAATCGTTGTTGCCACCGGCGTAATAGGGGTTCGCCTCTACCACCAGTTGCTGACCGGGCAGGAAGCTCACCAACCGGTAAGGGCCGGCACCGACCGGTTTTTGGGCATACGCTTTTGCGTCGTAATCCCGCTTCGACACTATCCCCAAGGATCCCAGCACGTTGACGAAGGTGCTCTGGGGGGCACTCAGGGTAATGGCAACTTCGGTAGGCGAGAGCACCTTGGCCGAGACAAAGTTGCCCATGTCGATCTTGCCGCCACCCTTGGCTGCGCTGTTGTAGGTAAAGGCCACATCCTCGGCGGTGAGCGGTGCACCGTTGGAGAATTTCAGGTCAGGCTTGAGGGTAATGATCCATCCCTTGCCATCCGTGCTCGGGGTCACCGATTGGGTGAGCAAGTTTTGCCAGCTGAGATCGGCGTTCTGTTTGAGCAGCGGGCTGTGCAGCAGCAGGTAGCTGCCGTGGCTCCAGCCAAGCAGAGGGTCAAACCCTTCGGTGGGTTCGGCTCCGATGGCGAGCTTGAGCTCGGCAGGCACAGGTTGGGCAGCGGCCAGCGCCGCGTGAGAGGCAGTGCCCAGCAGCAGAGTCAACA
Source organism: Aeromonas sp. R2-3 (assembly GCF_040908375.1). Lineage (NCBI taxonomy): Bacteria > Pseudomonadati > Pseudomonadota > Gammaproteobacteria > Aeromonadales > Aeromonadaceae > Aeromonas > Aeromonas sp. R2-3. Next base: position 450,453 of record NZ_JBFODP010000032.1, read on the forward strand.
GGGCGGCAGCACTGGTGCCACAGTAATGGCGAAGGGAATTGCGTGGAACAGTCATGGGGATCCTTCTTGTTTTGTACCACTCACGGATCATCACTCAAAAAAGAGGTGGAATGCGTGTCTTAACATGGGAGTGAGGGGCCAAAATGGCCCCCTATTCTAAACTTGATTTCGCGTGAAACCTAGCGACTATGCCGGTTGACCGCGCCGGGCACCAAATAGCCGTCTGCGACCCAGATCCACACCGCCAGCCCCTTGCTGCACAGGCAAGGAGAGCAGCATCTTGAGGGTACTGCTCACCAGCGCCCGTCCCTGCTCGGCACCGAGATGGGGATCGAGCGGCGACATCAGGGAGCAAGCCAGCAGCTGTCCCGTCTCGGGCAATTCACCCACCATGAAGGTCATGTTGCCGCAGGGGAGCTGCAGGGCGAGCCGATCGCTGCTGCTGCGCACCGGCCAAAGCTGATCCGGTCCCGGCAGCACCACCACGCTCAGCATCCAGGGGGTGAGCACACAGCCGAGCCACTGACCTTCAAACAACGTGCACTCCGCAACGATTGGCATGTCCGGGTGATAGAAGGGCAACGCCTGCATCTCTTCGCGAGCGATCCGCTCATACTGGGCTACCAGCAGAGGCGCGGGATCGCGGGCAAAACCGGCAAACTCCTGTGCCGTCTCCGGTACTCTCTCCAGCACTCTCTCCAGCACTCTCTCAACCTCGCTTAAATGGGACTGCGCCATAGGCCCTCCCGCGCTTGTTCAACTTTCTCCTGCTCAGAGAGCGGGATGGCGGGGGCACCGACACTGGCCAACAGGGTCAAAATCCGATCCTTCGCCTCCCCCATGGCGGCTGCCACCACAGGGGTGAGGCCGATGCGGGGCTCGAGGGATTCGGGCTCGACCCCGATCAAGGTGAGCCGCTTGGGCGACTCCCCCGTCATATGCAGCGCCGAGAGCACATCCGCCAGCCCCAGCTGGTGCGGGGAGATCTTGCGGCCAAACAGGGTCGGGATCTCCTCATCCTTCAGGGTCACCACTGTGCCCGGCGGATTACCGCTGCGCACCGCATCCACCAGAATGATGTGATCGCGACTGGCCATCGCTTCGAGCAACTCCATGCCGGCGGTGCCGCCATCGAGCAGCTCGATACCGGGGGAGAAACGGTATTCGCGCCCCAGCGCCTCGACGATGCGAACCCCCACCGCCTCATCGCTCAAGAGCAGGTTGCCGACGCCCAGGATCAGGATGTTCATCACAACACCTTCACCTGAGTTGTTTCGCCATTCTGGGTATCCACCACGTGCACCGCACAGGACATGCAGGGATCGAACGAGTGGATGGTGCGCACCACCTCCAGCGGTTTGGCGGGATCCGCCACCGGGGTGCCCACCAGAGATTGCTCGTAGGGGCCGGGTTCATCGTTGAAGTTGCGCGGGCCCGAGTTCCAGGTCGACGGCACCACCGCCTGATAGTTCTCGATCTTGCCGCCCTTGATGACGATCCAGTGGGAAAGCATGCCGCGCGGCGCCTCTTCAAAGCCCACCCCGCGAAACTCCTTGTCCGCCGGGATCTCCGCCTTGATATAGGCGGTGGTGTCCCCCTTGCCGATGTTGTCCACCAGCGCCTTCCACTGATGGGACAGGGTGTCTTTGAGCACGCAGCAGCGCACCGCACGGCCGATGATGCGGCCCATGGTGGAGTGCAGCTGTTCGGTCTTGATGGCAGAGCCGGTGAGCGCCTTGTAGATGCCGTTCAACTGCTCGAAATGTTCCACTGTCTCCGGGTGTTTGGCGGCAAGCTTCACCAGCAAGTCGGCAAGCGGCCCCACCTCCACCACCTTGCCATAGAAGGTGGGAGACTTGACCCAGGAGTACTTGCCGTCATCCTGCCAGCCGGTGTAGTTCGGCTCGGTCTTGCCCTCCCACGGCTTGAGGGGGGCGTCATCCTTGTACCAGGCGTGCTTGTTGCTCTCGGCGATGCCATCCATCAGCCAGCCATCCTGATGACTCTCGATGGGGCGATAACCCGCCAGATTGCCATTCTCGATATAGCCGCCCGGCATCAGGAAGCTGCCACCGTTGGCGTCGGTGGGCAGCTCCGGCACGCTCAGGTAGTGCTTGGCACCCTGCCCCAGATGCAACCACTCGGGGTAGTGCGCGGCGATGATGGCAGCATCTACCTTGTAGACCTGCTCGATAAACTCGCCAAGCCGGTCGATAAAGCTCTTCACATAGAGCAAGCGCTCCAGGTTGAGCACGCTCGGTGCATCCAGATTGATGGGGTTGGCCACGCCGCCCACCGCCAGATTCTGGATGTGCGGGCTCTTGCCACCGAGGATGGCGACAATGCGGTTGGCATCGCGCTGGCACTCCAGCGCCTGCAGGTAGTGGGCCACGGCGATGAGGTTTACCTCCGGGCTCAGCTTCATCTCCTTGTGACCCCAGTAACCGTTGGCAAAGATGCCGAGCTGGCCGCTCGCCACCAGCGCGCGGATCTTGTCCTGCACCTTGGTCAGTTCATCGGCACTGTTGAGGGACCAGGCTGATACCCCCTTGAGCATGTCCGCCGCTTTTTGCGGATTGGCCTCAAGGGCCGCGGTGATGTCCACCCAGTCCAGCGCGGAGAGCTGGTAGAAGTGGACGATGTGATCGTGGATGTTGTGGGCCGCGATGATGAGGTTGCGGATAAACTGGGCGTTGACCGGCACCTTGGCGCCGATGGCATTCTCCACGGCCCGCACCGAGGCGATGGCGTGAATGGAGGTACATACCCCGCAGATCCGCTGCACTATCATCCAGGCATCGCGCGGGTCGTTGCCCTTGACGATCTCCTCCATCCCGCGCCACATGGTGCCGGACGACCAAGCTTTGGTCACTTTGCCGCCTTCGATTTCGCAGTCGATACGCAGGTGCCCCTCAATGCGGGTGATGGGGTCTATGGTGATACGTTGGCTCATACGTTGGCTTTCCCTCGGGCCTGATAATCTTGGTGAACACGTTCAAGTGATGGCAGTACCGGCAGCAGCCGGATCAACAGCAAATAGGCACACACCTCGATGGCAACAAAGCCCAGGGAGATCAGCACCTCCTCCGCGGAGGGGAAGTAGTGGTAGCCATTGCCGGGGTTGAAGGCGAGCAGGGAGTAATCCAGCCGCCAGAGGGCGGCGCCCAGCAGCATGCTGAGGGCCCCCAGGAACAACATGCGCGAATCCCGGCGGCTCTTGTCCCAGTGGAACACCAGCAGCGGGAAGATCATCAGCGCAATCTCGCTCCAGAACATGATGGAGAAGCGATTGAACTCGGAGAGATACTCCGACTTGTCGTGGATGACGATCTCGGCAAAGCGCAGCGCCACAAACAGGATCAGGAAGATGTCGATCACCTGGGTCAGCTTGTAGAAGAGCGACTTCTCGTTGGGGCCCCGCCCCGCCAGTCCCGCCTGCACCAAGGAGCCCTCAAATACCACGATGGAGAAGCCCATGATAAATGCGGTCAGAAGCGAAAAGACCGGCAGCAGCTCGTAGCTTTGCCAGAGCGGATGGATCTTCTCCCCCGCCACTATCATCAAGGATCCCATGGAGGATTGGTGCATGGTGGGCAGCAGGGCCCCCAGCGCCAGCACGAAGAACATGATCTTGTTGAGGCGAATGAGTGACGCCTTCCAGCCGAACTTCTCCAGCAGCACGGGAGCAAACTCCAGCGCCATCACCCCGATATAGATGGTCATGCAGACCGCCGTCTCGAACAGCACCGAGGAGGTGTTGAAGTGACCGGGCAGGTAGAAGTACGGCAGGTTCCAGTAACGGCCCACGTCGATAGTGATGGAGAGGCCGCCCAGCGAGTAGCCAAACAGGCTCGCCAACAGGGCCGGTCGCACCAGCGGGTGATACTCGCCCCGGTTGAACACATAGACAGCCCAGGCCAGCGCCCAGCCGCCACAGGCGAAACCGGTGCCGATCAGCAGATCGAACGAGATCCAGAGCCCCCATGGGTAGCCGCCATTCAGATCGGTGACCGAACCCAGCCCGAAGACGAGGCGTTTTAAAATCAACATGCCGCACAGCACGGCAAAGGGGGCCAGCACCAGCACAGGCCAGCTGACCAGCTTGCCGCCGAGGGGATACGCCTTGTGGTTACTCATGATCCTTGCCTCCCTTTGTGGTGCCCTGATCCTTGATCTGCGCACCCCCCTGATCATGACCATCGTCATGATGATGATCGTGACCATTCTTGGTGTTGCGGCGAATGAGCACCGAAAGGCCGGTCAGCACCACCATGGGCAGCACCATCCCCTTGTAGAGGGTGTGCTGGATATGCTCGGAGCGGGCACCGGAGGAGAGCTCCGGCAGATCGGGCATGTCGAGCTTGGTATAGGGCACCCCGGCCAGCACCAGCACCTGGGTGCCGCCCCCCTCCTTCTCGCCATAGACGTAAGGCTGGTAGTTGGGCACCTCGTGCAGGTAAGGGTCGTTGGCAGAGAGGGTCTGGCGCGGATAGGCATATTCGCTGCCCGGAGTCGCCAGCAGACGACGCTTGGCTTCTGCCATCAGCTCCTCGCGGGTGCCGAAGATCACGGCGCCGGTGGGGCACACCTCGACACAGCCGGGCAACTTGCCCTGATCAATCCGCTCCAGCCCCTTCTGGTTGCAGAGCTCGCACTTGTGGATCGCCCCCAGCGGATTGTCGTAGTCATATTTGGGCACATCGAACGGGCAGCCCACCATGCAGTAGCGACAGCCAGTGCAGACGCTCGGGTCGTAGTGAACGATGCCGGTCTTGGGATCTTTTTTAAGAGCCTGCACCGGACAGACAGAGACGCAGTTGGGATCGACACAGTGCATGCACTGCTTCTTGATGTAGGCGTAGCCATCCACCAGCTGATCCTTGTGCTCGCCAGTGCCGCTCTTCCACACCTGAATGATGTTGTTGGTGTAGGGGGTCAGCTTGTCGTTGTTGGACCAGGTCTGCGCCCCGGCTGGATTGGCCGGGTTGCCGTTGAGGCGCTGACACTCCGCCACACAGGCCTGACAGCCGACGCAGAGGGTAGAGTCATACAACATACCGAGCGCGCCGGGAATGGGCGGCTTGTTCTTGGCCGCCGCCAGTGCGGTGCCGGGTACGGCTGTGCCCGCCGCCAGCGCACCGACGGAGGCGAATTTGAGGAAGTTTCGTCTGTTCACGGTTACTCCTCCCGTGATGGGTGCTGCCCGGCTTCGTGGCGCTTCTGCTGGCGACCGAGTTCACGCACCGTCATCAGACTCACCCCCACCAGCACCCCGAGGGCGCCACCGATCAGGCCAGTCGCGGTGGGCGAGGTATAGCCCCCCTCCTGAATTTTCACATCGGGTTTATCCACCCGCGGGGTCGGGTTCTCGACCTTGGCGAGCTGGAAGATCCCCTTGCTAAAACCGACCCCTTGCTCATTGCAGCCATAACAGGGGTGGCCGATGCCGACCGGCCAGATGCCGCCGCCCACATCGCAGAACTCCAGGGTCGAGCAGTTGCCGTAGGTCTCCGGCCCCTTGCAGCCAAGATGGTAGAGACACCAACCCTGACGGTGACCCTCATCACCAAACTCCTTGGCAAAACGCCCTGCGTCGAAGTGCGGACGACGCTCGCAGTTCTCGTGGATCAGACGCTCATAGGCAAACAGCGGACGCTTCTTGCTATCCAGCGCCGGCAGCTTGCCGTAGGTGATGTAGTAGGCAACCGTGGTGAGGAAGTTGTGGGGATTGGGCGGGCAGCCCGGGATATTGATGATCGGGGTGCCGATATTGCCGAGGGCCTCTTCCAGACTGACGGCACCGGTCGGATTGCCGCCGCTGGCAGGCACACCGCCCCAGGCAGCACAGGAGCCGATGGCGATGACCGCAGCCGCGTCAATGGCGGCACGGCGAATATGGTCGACGATGGGCTCACCGGCCACCATGCAGTAGACGCCACCATCTTTCAGCGGAATGGAGCCATCCACCACCAGCACATACTTGCCCTTGTAGCGGGTCATGGCGTTGTGCTTGTTCTCTTCAGCCTGATGACCAAAGGCCGCCGAGAGCACCTCGTGGTACTCCAGCGAAATGGTGTTGAGGATCAGGTTCTCGATGGTGGGGTGGGTGGCGCGCAGCAGCGATTCGGTACAACCGGTGCACTCCTGCGCCCCAATCCAGATCACCGGCGGCCGTTCGGGGCTGGTGAGCGCAGTGGCCATCTTGGCGACGGCATGCTGACTTAATCCCAGGGTTGCGGCCATCCCGGCACACAATTTCATAAAATCACGGCGATTAATCCCATGAGCCGATAAAAAATTATCCTCGACCATTCTTCTTATTCCCGTAGTGAGCACTTGTTTGATAAATGCTTAATAGCGGAAATGCTAAGGACTCACCCACCCTGCAGTATTGATCTCTATCAATTTCGACCGGCTTACCCCTATTTCCATAGCGAGCCACATCACAAATGAAATTAATTACCCCTAAAGGGATATTTAGCATCCCCGTAAATTTTATGAACTTAATTGGATATTAAATAATTAATCACCACATATCCTCTCGTTCACTGTGAGCCAAATTAACATGATTGAAATCTTGGCTATACCGCTCATTTCAAAATACTGATACCCACCAATAAATGATCCATTGAATATATCTTTACTCATCTCATTGCATATTCCATACAGTCATCCACGGGACAACCTCCTGACTTGCCTCCCCACACCAGACGACCTCATGGCTAGATGCCACCGGTAGCAAGCACGGCCTGCATGTCGCTTGATGTCTGCTTGCATCTTGCCTACGCTGCAGGGCGATGATTGCTCCTGCTAGCCCACACAGTACAACCCCGCTTGTCCTCCCTGACGTTTAACACCGCTTAATGAAAAGATGCCGCCGAGGTATGCATATCAGTATGACCTCCCCCACTCTTTATTGTCTTGGATGCTGGTGAGTAAAATATCGCGATCACGGATATGTTTACGCATCATCGTGAATCTGCATTCAAATTAATGGTGAGAGAAAAGGCAAGGTGGAAGGCTGCCTGCAACATAGTGATCATATTTAACTCGCGATGCATTCGCTCATCCGGTTACAGATGTTACCGCCCACCTTCACACTATTTACCTTCACGTCACCATGCGTAATTAACCAGAACGTAAATATCCATCCCCATCGATAAAGATGATAATTATTCTTGTTCAATGGCAACCCCAAAAAATGAGTTGGGATGACGATAAACATGACAAACGATAAGGGTGTTAATCATCAGCCGAGCAGTGGCTCCAGCAACTACCTTGCCTGATCGAACTCGAACTCGTTGACAGCCCAGCTCACCTCGTGAAATTCAGCCCGCAGCGGCCGCAGTTTCAGAGAGATGCCTACCCCTGACTGCCTCTGATAACCACGCCATGGAGCCTTGTTTCTGGCTGGCCCTACGGACACTTGCCAAGTGCGGGAATTGAACAAAAAAACGAGAAAAATCAAGATAGATAGCCAATTAAAATGACATAATTGACTATAGTTCAATCGAACGTTTGAAAAACGTGACCACTTCACATGGACCCAGCGCAATGACCACTGAACGGGAACAGTTGATCCGCTCACTGTTTGATGAGTACATCGAGCTATATTCATCACGGGATGATCGGCTCACCACGCGGTTTAGCGACAATTTCAGCGGCTTTGCCGGCAGCAGTGATGTTCTGGTTACCGATAAAGATGAGTGGATCCGGATAACCCGCCGCGATTTTGCCCAGATCCCGGGCAGGATCCGTCTGGAAATACTCGATGTAACCCTGCAAGATCTGGCCGCTGATGTGGTGGCGGTCACCGCCTTCTTCCATATCCATCTACCAAAATCAGAACCTATCCTCTCCCGCAGAACCGCCAGACTGGTGCTGATTTTTCGACACGAAGCCATGGCGTGGAAAATTGCTCACAGCAGTATCTCCATCCCTTACAGTGCGGCTCGGGAAAGCGAAATTTACCCGATGACCAGTCTGGAGGAGCGCCAACATGAGCTGGAACTCATTATCGAGCTCAGAACCAAGGAGCTGGCGGAAGCGAACCGGAAACTGGAAGCGCTCAGCAATACCGACGGGCTAACCAATATCGGCAACCGTCGTCTGTTCGACAACTCATTGAACCAGGCCTGGGAGCGCTGTATTCAGACAGAGATGCCGATTGCGCTCATCATGCTCGACATCGATCATTTCAAGCAGTTCAACGACCTCTATGGCCACGTTGCCGGTGACGAGTGCCTTCAATTGCTGGCCCATACCCTGGCGCAATCCGGGCGCCGCTCGGGGGAGTTGGTGGCTCGCTACGGCGGAGAGGAATTTGTCATCCTGCTGCCACATGTCGAGCGTCAATCCGCCTATGAAATTGCCCAACATATCCAGCGGCTGATTTTTGCACTCGCGCAGCCACACGCACAAAATGCCACCGGTCTGGTGACCGTTAGCATGGGTGTTGCCTGCCTCAGACCATCGAGTCACTGGCAGCCGTCTAAACTGGTAAAACTGGCTGATGCTGCGCTCTACACCGCCAAATCATCCGGCCGTAACTGCATCAGAGTGGCGGAGTCACCCAGCCTCCCGCAACCAGTCTGACCATAAGTCCCTCATACACCCCATCCTCCCCGTGGGGAACCACTGCGCGCTAACCATGCACGGCAAGGCTCAACGCATCCCATCGCAACATACCTTCCCACTGATCCAGTGTGCTTTGATAGGTATCTGCCGCGTTGTAATGGACCATGGCATGCAGACGGGCATGATGGCCAAGTCGCTTGACCACGTCGGGCATCGCATTGAGGCTGGCCAGCACCCGCGCCAGATCGCCGGGATCGTTTGGCTGATATTTGCGGCAATTCACATCATCGGTGAGGTGTCGGTCCCACCAGGCGCCATCGGCCGGGATCACTACACATAATCCTGCCGCCATAGCCTCCAGAATGGAGAGGCCAAACGGTTCCTGATGACTGGTGGAGACAAAAATACCGCATTGAGTTCGGATCTCGTCAAGATTGGCGGGGTTGGCATACCAGTGTGTATCTGGCAGCTGTGGCTGAGGCTGGCTGCAGGGTTGCAGCGTGCCCTTGGGCTGCAGATAGCACACCATCAGCTCGGGGCGAGCGTCAGGGATCAGTTGATGGGCGGCCAGCATGGTCTCCAGCCCCTTCCAGCGCAGCAACGAGGCCGCCCACAAAATACGAGGCCCCCCCAGAGTCGCTTTGGGCCAATCAATCTCGCTCAAACCATTGGTAAATGGCTGCCAGTGTGACGGGAACTCGGTCTCGCCAAGCCGGGCCAGCAATGCCGCCAGGGAGCTGCGGGTTGATTCGAGATAAAACACAAAACTCGCCCGTTGCAAAGCTCTGGCAGAGAGCCCCGAGCACCCCACAGGGCCATGGATCAGCTGAACCACCCGGCACCGCAACCAGCGGGCCGCCCAGTAACAGCAAAGATCCACTCCCGGCCCGGACGCAGCCACCAGGCACTTCACCTCCCCCAAGCGCAACACCAGCCAGAGGATCAGCAGGGTCTGCCACCCCTGTTTGAGCAGATAGCCGATGCCGGACTCACGCCCCTTCAATATGTGGGGCAGCCAAAGGGGATGATGCTGACAACGGGACCAGGAGTCGGGATCCTGGGTCAACACATGGCATGTGAGCCCGGGCATCCGTTTGGCCAACTCATCGAGCAGCACTTCGGTCGCAACCTTGGAGCCACCGCGAAACGGGATGGGATCCACGACGATGACCTTTCCAAACACCGGCTCAGTTTGCATGCTCATCTTGCTGCTCCCTTACTCTGGTACCTTGCGGCGGCCAAACCCCAACTGCACTTTTTGCGCCACTCTTGCCATCCCACTCGCCAGCATATTGCGCCCTCTGGCAAGGAGTCGTTGCCCCGCCCAGTGAATGAGTGGTCGGAAGGGTGTGGGGGCCGTTGCGTGCCAACGACCAGCCAGCGCGGCGTCCCACACCGCCGTGACCCCGTCAACGTAGCGCGCCACCGTGAACAACTGTGCGGCACGCAACTTAGCGGCCCGCCCCATTTCACATCGGCGCTGCGGATTGCTCAATTGCCGCCAGTGATCAGCCATCTCGGCCCAATCCCCCGGGATTGCCAGCAAACCGGTCACCCCCTCTTCCACCACTTCGGGGATGCCGCCCACTCGGTATGCACTGACCGGGAGCCCCAACATGCCCGCCTCCGCCAACGTCAGACCAAACACCTCCTCACGGGCTCCGGAGACCAGCAGATCCACCCCGCCTCGCAAGATAGCGGCACTGTCCGGCCGCTCGCCAAGAAAGTGGACACGCTCGGCCACCCCGAGCTCGACAGCCAACGCCATCAATGCTTCCCGCTCCGGACCGCTGCCAATAATCAGCAACTGAGCCTCCTCCCCCGATGCCATCAGGGCAGCCAGCGAGCGGATCAGCAGATCAATCCCCTTGCGTTTGATCAGGGAGCCAACGGTTGCGATGATCATATCCCCCGGTGGCAAGCCCAGCATGCCGACGACCGGCCAGTGAGCACCGCCATTCAGGCGAGCGGCATCCACCCCGTTGGGTATCCGGATCAACCGCTCGGCCGTGCAGCCATCCTGGCGCCAACCGGTCAACACCGGCTCGCTCACCCCGATCAGCACGCTTGCCTGATGAACCCGCAGGCTGAATCTGTCTCTTGGCTGGTAACGGGCATGGAGGTGGCACACCAGCGGTACCTGCAACACTCGACAGACCCCCGCCAGCCACTGACAAGGGGCCGCGCTGTTGGCATGCACCAGCCCAATCTGCCGCTCGGTGATGAGCTCTCTGGCTCGCCGGGAGAGGCGCCGATGGGCAGCAAGATCAAAGCGGGGCGCCTGCCATCCCAGCAGCAGGCTGAACGGCTCGACCATGGTTTCTACCCCGAGGGTGGCCGCCTCTGCCGCCAGCGTCGGGCTATTGCACCAGAGCAGGGGCGTAAACCGGCTGCGATCGAGGTGGGCCAGCAGATCCAGCAGGCAGCGTTCGCTGCCGCGGATCCAGTCCTCTCCGTAGTGAACCAGCAAAACAGGGGTTGCGTTCATCCTCTTGCTCCCTTTGGTGGCACTGCCGGCAACCGGGTTGCCTTCTGATGATCCTCAGCGGTGGCCTTCACCTCTGTGGCCGCATGCTGCACGTACTTGATGGCGGCGACGGCCAGCGCCAACTCCAGATAGATGGGCCAGGTAAACCCCTGGGTCAGGAAGGATCCCGAAATCACAAACCCCACCATGCTGGTCATCACCCCCTGCATCGCCGTGATCACTGCAGGAGGCATGCCAGCAAGCTGGCAACGCCAGCAACTGCGCAGGGTCACCGTCACCATGCCGATAAACAGCGCCAGCCCGACAAAGCCGGTTTCAGCCAGCACCCCGAACCAGGTGGAGTGCACCGCATGATTCAGTCCATCCCAATGGGGGCTGTAGAAGAAATAGTTGTAATAGAAATTGGACAAGCCCACCCCCACCAGCGGATGGCCCAGCGCCATGCCCCAGGCCGCTTGCCAGGCGTAGATCCGCCCCATGGCCGAGGCATCGACCCCGCTCTCGGCGGCGCCGCCAGATGCCCGGTCGCTGATCCCGGCGGCGGCAAAGAGCACCAGCAGCGCGACCATCCCCAGCGAAATCAACAGGATTTTCGACTTCACCCGCTGCCAGGCAAACAGGCCACCAACGGCGCAGATACCCAGCAGACCACCGCGGCTCTGGGTGGCGATAATGGCGGCGGCGGTCAGCGCAAAGCCAAGCCCCCCCAGCAAACGCCCCCCCACCCCATTGCCCTGATTGAGCAGCAAGCTCAATGAAAAGCCGGCAGGAAAGAGCAGCACCAGAGCCAGATCGTTGGGATCACCCAGCACAGAGCCCAGCTCGCGCCCTATGGTCACCCGGGTACCCTCCACCAGCCCGATCCCGCTCGCCTTGTTGTAGAGGGCCACCAGCGCCACCAGACAGCCCGCTACCACAAAGGTGCGCACCGCCAGCGCAAAATCCCCCGGAGTGCGCACCAGCCAGGCGGAGGCCAGGGTCATCAGATAGATCTTGCTATAGCTGCCGGTCCAGGTGGCGATCGCCTCGCCCCGGTTGCTGGCAAACAGCACACCAATGGAGACCATCACAAAGAAGGCCGTCAGCCAGCTCAGGGCTGGACTCCAGTAGGGCTTGATCCGGCCAGTCAGCAAAATGTGCCAGACCAGCGCGCCGATGGCGGCCAGCGAGAAGAGCAGCGGGATCTTGAGGGGATAGAGCTGGGGGAATACCTCATGCAGCCGAAAGAAGGAGAAGGTGACAAACCCCAGCACCATCAAGAAAGGCCAGCGCAGAGCAAACCAGATGGCGGGAATGGCAAGGCCGAGCACCGGCAGCAGCAAGGGATGGGGCAGCCGCCACCAGAGCAGAGCCAGCACCAGACAGATGGCGCTTGCCCAGATGGCCGGCGTTAGACGAGCCATGATCCTGCCCACCATTGGCCGAGCCAGACCATCGCCAGTGCCCCGAGGGAACTGGCCCAGAGGGTCGAGAGGCGATACGGCAGCGGCAGCAACCGCTGGCTCACCAGATAAAAGGCCAGCGCCCGCACCAGATAGACCAGCAGCAGGGTCCAGATCACCCCGGCAACCCCGAAGGGGGGGATGGCGAGCAGAAAGCCTGCGACCCCAAGAGCGCTGCAGCCCAGATTGATCACCATCTGGGCATTGCTCTTCTCGCCGCTAAAGCAGCCGACATTGAGCAAGTCCGAAACATTGCGCACCGCCATGCCCAGCACCAGCAGCGGAATATAGGCGATCGCCCCGTGATAGCTCTCCGGGGTCAGCCAGCGAATAAGCAAGGGGGCGGTGAGCCCGACAATCCCCGCGGTAACAAACCCCAGTACCGACCCCATCACGCTGTAGTGGGCATTGAGTCGCAGTCCATCCGGTTCGCGCAGCAGCATGAAACGGCGGGGATACCACCAGAGAGCAAAGGGTTGCAGCAGAAGTCCCACTGCCAGCGCCAGCTTGCCCGCCACCGCGTAGTAGGCGAGCAGCGCCTCACCCACCACATCGGCCAGCAGCCAGCGATCCAGTCCGCTCAGGGCAAAGCCTGCCAGCCCGCTCACCACCAGGGGCAATCCATAGCGCAGCAGCGGCCGATAGTGCTGCCAGTCAAAGCGGATCCCGCTATCTCGCCACTGCCAGAGGCTCAGCAGCAACGCCAGTGCAACGCAGGTCAGGGTGCCGGAGGCCAGCACCCCGCTCACGCCCCAGCCGAGCCAGAGCCACCAGCCAGTCAGCAGGGACTGGATCACCGCCTTGCCTGCGGTCGCCACGAAAAAGAGCCGGGCCTGATTGCGCATGCGCAGCCATGCCAGTGGCACGCCGATCACCCCTTCAAACGGCAGGGCGCAAAGCACCCAGCGCACATCCGCAAGGCGGGTTTCCACCGGCAGCCAGGCTTGCACCACAGGTGCCAGCAGCCAGAGCAGCATCAGACTGGCCAGGGCGATCAGCCAGACCAGCCCAAACATGCGGGCCACCACCTGCTGGCGCTCCTGCTCATCTTTCGCCAATCCGGCAAAACGGTAGAGGGCATCCACCAACCCGAAGCCGAGAATGAGGGAGCCCAGATTGATGAGGGTGAGCAGCACCTCCAGCTGGCCGTATTCACGAGGCAGCAGCTGATGAGTCAACACCGGCAGCATCAGCAGGGAGATCCCCTTCATCAGGAGCAAGCCGCCGGCGTAATAGAGCATGGCAATCTGGTTCACACCAAGTTTCATAGGGCCTCCCAGCCACCCGAAGCATCCCGCTCCGGGTCAGCTACCGCTAATGCAAAGCCCACGCCACTCACTCCCGCCCTGAAGCGATAGCCCCTCTGTGCGGCTTAACCGGCCTGAACAAGCCCAGAATGAGACTGGCATTTGCGTTTTGCACAACGCTGGCTGCAAATTGCACCGACCGGCGCAATCTGCCCCACCTCTTAGCCCCATTTGGCCCGATCCCGCTGGGGTCGTCCTGTTGGCCCGATCCCTGCTTTCTGCTTAGCGAGCAACGGACTGCACCAGAGGGAGAGGTCGCCATGAACACCATCAACCTGCACCGGATGAAAAGCTGGGCCAAACAGGGGGAAACGCCACTGGCTCGCCGGGTATGGCGACTGGCCAAAAGTGCCCGCCACTGGTCATTCCCCGTGATCCCTCCCGTGCATCGGCTGCTTTATCGGCTCTATCTGCTGGGCAGCAACGCGCTGGCAACCCTGACCCGCACCCTTTGGTGGACCCCCTTGTTTCAATCTCGCCTGACGGCCCCCGCCCCGCGCCTCTATCTCTATGGCGGCATCCCCTATATCAGCGGTCCGGTCACCATCGAGATCGGTGCCGACTGCCGCCTCAGCGCCGCCATGACCATCAGCGGCCGGGCATCGAGCCAGACGCCAAAGCTGGTGATTGGCCGCAATGTCGGCATTGGCTGGCAGACCACCCTGGCGGTGGGTAGCAAGATAGTGCTGGGGGATAACGTCCGGATTGCAGGGCGTGCCTTTCTGGCGGGCTACCCGGGGCACCCGGTCAACGCCCGCGATCGCGCCCGGGGCCTGCCGGATCGCGATGAACAGGTGGGGGCCATTGTGCTGGAGCAGGATGTCTGGCTCGGCACCGGGGTGATGGTGATGGCCGGTGTCACCATAGGCGCCGGTACCATTGTCGCCGCAGGCAGCGTCGTCACTCGGGATCTGCCTGCAGGTGTGCTGGCAGCGGGTGTACCAGCCACCGTACTGCGCCCCTTGCAGCCACAAGATCACAGCGACCTCGCACACGCTTCGGAGACCTTTGCATGAAACCACACTCATTGCCGCAACTGGTGGTATTGGGAGAGGATTGGGGCCAGCACCCCTCCAGCACCCAGCACCTGATCAAGCGTCTGTTGCCCGATTATCAGGTGCTCTGGGTCAACTCCATCGGCATGCGCTGTCCCCGCTTTACCCTTCATGATCTCACTCGTATCGTCCGCAAACTGGGGGCCGTGCTGCGCAGCGCGCGCCATGCTGGCGGCCAGTCGGTTGCGCCATCAGAGGTCAGCAGCCCCCGGGTTCTGCCGCCGCTCGCCCTGCCGCTGCCCGGCAGTCGGCTGGCGGGCAAGATCAATGGCCACTGGCTGGCGGCGCAGATCCGGCGCCAGTTGCCCGAGCTGGATCGCCCCTTGCTCTGGATCTCCCTGCCCAGCGCCGTCGATCTGATTGGCAAGCTGGATGAGAGGGCGGTGATCTACTACTGCGGCGATGACTTCTCGGCGCTGGCGGGGGTGGATCATCAAGCCATTGCCCACTGCGAAGCCCGACTGGTGGAAAAAGCGGATCTCATTCTGGCCGCCAGCCCCGCGTTGGCCAGCCGCTTTCCCCCTCATAAAACCCGGCTCCTCAGCCACGGCGTGGATCTCGAGCTGTTTATGCCCCCCAGAGAACGTCCGGCGGATCTCCCCTCCGGCCGCCCCATTGCCGGATTTTACGGCAGTCTGAGCGACTGGATTGATATCCCCCTGCTGGCAGAGACGGCGGCCGCCCTGCCCCACTGGGATCTGGTGCTGATTGGCCCGGTCCAGACCGATATCTCCCCCCTCAAGGGGCTCCCCAATATCCATCTGCTGGGGCCCCGTCCCCATCACACGCTGGCAGCCTATGCCCAGCACTGGCAGGTGAGCCTGCTGCCCTTTGTCGACAACGCCCAGATCCGTGCCTGCAATCCATTGAAATTGCGCGAGTATCTGGCCGCAGGGCGACCCATCGTCAGCACCGATTTTCCGGCCCTCGATGGCTATCGGGATCAGATCCAGCTCCCCCACGATGGGGAGAGCCTGGCCCAGGCCATCAACCGGGCCGCCTTTGATCAATCCAATCCGGGCTGGTTTCAGGAGAGTGGCTGGGAGGGGCTCACCCGCAGCGAAGGGCGCCACACTCGCCAGCAGCAGGTGGCCCTGCAAAGCTGGGATCACAAGGCTGCCGAGCTGAACAACTGGCTAAAGGGGCTGGCTGGATGAGCAGAGGGCTCTGGCTGGTTATCCTGCTCTACTGCCATGCAGCAATAGCCGCTACCCGGCTGGAGGGGTTGACCCCGCTGCCCATGACAGGCAACCAGACACCCCAGCGGCTCGATCTGAGCTCCCACAGCTGGCCGGTGGGCAGCGATGATGAACTGGTGATCGAGGGCCATAACCCCAGCGCCCGCCCGCAAACCCTGATCCTGCGTATCGACGATGAGGCCTCGGTCAACTACCGCAGCCGGGTCAATCTGGAGCGGATTGTCGCACCCGGCCCCTTCACCCAGCGCTTTGCCTTGAGCGAGTGGCGCACCAGCCAACCCAGAGCGCTGGCGCTGGACAAACTCACCAAGCTCTATCTCTTTATGGCCGATAACGCCCCCTCGCTGACCATTCGCCGCTGGTACTGGGAGCCCGGTCTGACTCTGCCAGCGGGCACCATTGCGCTGGATCTGGGGGCTGCGGCTGCGCCCCGCTTTACCGGCTTTGAGCCCCTGAGCCCGGGAGATCCCCGGCTGATTGGCCATCCCACCCCCATCTTGCGTCCCTCCGGCGATGCCCTGGTTCGCGATGGACTGCGCAATCTCGACGGGGTGCGGCTGGACCTGGCCAAAGGACGCTACCAGCTCACCCTCTGGCTGGATGACCCCGGTGAATGGGAGTACCTCCCCCACCCCTTCGAGCGCAGCGTGCTGGTCAATGGCGAACCCATCTGGGCCGAGCAGTGGCAACCGCAGGAGTGGCTAACGCAGCGCTATCTGGCGGGGCAATCTCGCGAGGCACTGCCAAATCCGGATCCCTGGCAGCTGTTCGGGGCACGACAGGGCGGCCCGGTCCATGTCACCCTGAACCACCCCGGCGGCCCGATCACTATCACACTGGTAGGTCACTCACCGGATGCCAAATACCTGGCAGGGCTGCTGCTTGCCCCCTATCCGGCCAGCACCAGCAAAGAGGCTCTCCCGAATAGTGGAAAAGATCGCGCCGTATTGGCCGACGCTACCGCAAGCGTGCTGACCAAGCAGCGCCAGCTGTTTTTGGAAAAGTGGACTCTGGCCCCCTATTCCCCAGCCCCAGCTTCGCAGCAACTGAGCCTCACGCCGATTACGGATGCCGCCCCAACCCTGCAGATCGCCCCGCTATCTGCGGCCGATGCGTTGCAGCAAGCTTCACAACCGGTGCTGGCCGCCCGTGGCAGCCAGCTGTTGCTGGAGTTTGCCATCCACGCCGCCACCGACGATCCGGCCCCCTTGCTGGTGATCCAGCCACCCGAGCAGGCAGGCTCGCCGCTGGCGCTGACCCCCTATTACGGCAAGTGGCATCTGGTTCGCCCGCAGGCGAGTGGCACCCTGCTGGCCCCCTCGGATCAGGAGCTGGTCGAGGGGGTCGCCGGGCTCACCCTGCTGGCAGACGTGCCACGGCGTCTGGTGCTGCAAATGACCATCCCCCGCGATGCGCCTGCCGGTCGCTATCTCGGCAATATTCAGCTGCTGAGCCAGCAGCAACTGGTGCAGCTGCCACTGACTATCGAGGTGCTGCCACTGACCCTGCCCGCGGCCAGCAAGCCGGTCGGCATCTATGTCGAAGCGCCCCCCTATCTGAATTGGCTGAGCCCCGACCCCGAGGCGTTAAAAGAGCAGATCGCCGAGGCCAGTCGCTGCGATCTGCAGCGGCTCGCCAAGCTCGGGATCAGCGGCCTTTCACCCGCCCTGCCACAAGATGAGGCGGGGATGCGGGAGATCTTGGGAGAAGCGGCCGGGCTCGGCTTTGTGCCACCCCTGCTGGCCTATACCCCGCTCAAACGCTGGGGGGGCGACCCTGCCAGCCAGCTTGCTCAGTGGCAGGCGCGGCAACAGGGGCTGACTGCCAGCGGCTTGCCGCCAGTGGCATGGAGCCTGTTTGATGAGCCGGATCTCGCCACCCTGCCCGCTATCACCACCCTGGCGCGGGAGATGAAACGGCGGGATCCGGCGGTGATCCGCGCAGGTCACTTCAATCATCCGGGTCAGGTTGGTCTGCTGGCAGAGGTGGAGATTGCCCTGATCAACGCAGGCTTTGGCGCCGACAAGGGCGATGTGGCCCGGGTGCGCCAGCACAAGGTCACCCCCTGGTTTTACAATCTGGGCACCCCGAGAGCCGCCGGGTTTTACCTGTGGCAAAGCGGCGCCGAAGGCTATTTGCAGTGGCATGGCCGCATGCCCACCGCCCTGCCTTATGACCCCACCGACGGGCGGGAGAGCGACTTTATGCTGCTCGGCCCGCAAGCCTGCGAGGCGCACCGCCTCTCCCACGATCTGTTGCTGTTGCAGCAAGCCATCGAGGATCTGCGCTGGCTCGCCTGGCTGGAGCAGGAGGCCCGCTATCAGGTGGAAGCCGCCCTGCTGCTGGAGCGCCTGCGGGATCAGCTGCCGACCCGCTGGCAGGTGGCAGAGCAACTGCCCTCTGCCGCCTGGATCCAGTGGCGCCGCGAGATTGAACAACTGGCCAAGGGATTGAAAACATTGCAAACTGGTGTCAACTCATCCTCCTGAAGTGACTGCGTATGGCCAACCAGACTCCCCGCTCCACAGCCAAAGACAGCGCCCTGCGCCGCCTGTTGCCCCTGATGTTGCCGCTGCTGATCCTCACCGGTTGCGCCCGTCAGGAGCCGGTCAATGAGACCCTGCCGATCCTCAACCAGTTGCGGGAACAGCAAATGGCCGAACAGCCCCAGCTGCAACTGCAGTACCAGCAAGCGGAGACACAACTGCCAGCGGATCAGGAGCAGTTGCTGCATCAGTTTTTAGGACGCAAGGATCCGGCCCGAATTGCGCTGGTAAGCGGCCCTGGGCTGCAAACCGACATGCTGGAGAGTGCGCGGATAGCGAGCGTGCGGCTGACCGCACTCACCCGCTTGCTGGGAGCTCGCGCCATTGAGCTGGAGCCCCGCTATGACCCCATGCTGGCCCCCAATACCTTGCTGATCCGCATTCTGCCAAACGGTGAATCGGGGTCGGTCACGCCAGCGGCGGCGCAATAAGGCCGAGGCAGGTGGTCGGCAAAGCCACCCGATAGAGGGGATAAGGGGCCAGCCCCCACAATTTGCGCCAACCCTGGGTAAGACGGTACGAGAGCAGCGGCGGGCTCTGGTGCAACTCGCCTAAAAACATCACCCCCTGACTCATCCCTTCACCCGCCAGCGTCACTGACATCGCCTCGCTATCAGGCGCCACCAGCATGGCCTGCAGCAGGCCATCACAACGAGGATGGGCCAGCTGATAGCTGACATAAGTGCCGCCCAATACCGGCGTAGCCACCCGCAAGCGCCATCCCGACTGGACCAGCTCCAGCAACATGGGCTTGGCTCCCTCATTGAGCGCCCGGTTGTGATAACGCCAGCCCATGGCGGCAGCACTGAGCAGCGCCACCAGCAACAGCAGCAGATACCCCCTAGATAGATGCATCACGGCGCCCCCTTAGAAAGAGGATGGTCATCACCAGCAGCATCATATTGACCACCCGGCTCTGATAACGCCACCAACCGCAGATATCCCTTAGACAGACGCATCACGGCGCCCCCGGATAAAGAGAATGGTCATCACCAGCAACATGATGGCCCACTGGTAGAGCTGGGCCAGCGAGCCGGTATGCAGCCAGCCATACCAGCGCAGATCCAGGCTCATCAGCACCAGCCGCAGCTGATTGGCCCCGATATAGAGCAGGCAAACCAGCAGCAACATGGGCCACTGCCGGTAGAGGGGGCGCTCCGGCGCCAGCCAGCAGCAGGAGACCAGCCAGGAGAGCACCACCAGATAGAGTTGAGAAAACGAGGAGCACCCCTTGAGCACAATCAGGGCATGGCCCCCCAACCGCTCGATGCGATTGCCATCAAGGCGAGTCTCCCAGCCCAGCAGCTGCAACCACTGGCCTACCCCCCAGGCATCGAGGGCCAGCACAGGGCCGGAGAGCAGGGCAAACACCTGCTGCCCCCACAACACCGCCACGGTAAAGGCGAGCACAATCTGCAACACCGCCCGCTCATCGCCACTCTGATGACGGCGCCATAGCGAGGCCACCAACAGCAGACAGGCCAGCGCCTTGCAGCTGGCGCTGGGGATCAGGATCAGCAGGATAAAGAGGGCGAGCGCCAGTGGATGCGGGCGCCAGCTCGGTGCAACCCGCGATGCAATTTGCCACCAGATAGCAATCAGCAACACTACCAGCAGGTTGAAGTGGCCCATATTGAGCCACACCATGCCCCACTGATTGGCCAAACCAAGTAGCAGCCAGTTGGGTGCCCACTGCCAGGGACGGATCTCCATCGCAACTCCTGCCGGTTATCAGCGCTTTTGACCGCTGACGCAAGTTCTCGCAAGTTCCATGCCTGCCCAGCCTCACCCGGACCAAGCCAAGTCAGAGGATGCAACAAAGCTGGCACGCTTTATTCATTCCCCCTGCTGGCACTAGCGCCAAGGAGAAGGAGTGGGCAATGAAACTCAAACCGTTGGCAGGGCTGCTGGGGATGTTGTTGGTAACCTCCCCCGCATACGCCTTGACCCAAGTCGATACCGAACTGCAACTGCTGATGGATGTGTCGGGCAGCGTCAGTTCATCGGAATTCAATCTGCAATTACAGGGCTATGTGGACGCCTTTTACAGTCAGGATGTACAAAGCGCCATCCTCGATACCAGCGGCGGCAAGCTGGGATCCATCGCCGTGCAGATGGTGATGTGGAGCAGCAGCAACCAGCAAAGTCTGATGACCGACTGGTTCCACCTCTACGACATGACCTCCATCAACAACTTTGCCGCCACGCTGGACAACCTGGTGCGCCCCTATGCGGGGATGACGGCCCCCGGTTCGGCCATGGCCTTTGGTGCCCAGCAGTTTGATACCAACAACTACACCGCCGCCCGCCAGGTGATGGATGTGTCGGGTGACGGTATCCAGAACAACGGGCTGGATACCTCTACCGTACGGGATCAACTGCTCGCCTCCGGCATCGATACCATCAACGGCATCACCATAGGTCAGGACTATGCCGATGGGGTGCTGCAAGAGTGGTATGTGGAGAACGTGGCGGGCGGTCAGGATGCATTTGTCATCAATGCCACCACCTTCGCCGACTTTGGCAATGCGCTGGAGCTCAAACTGGCGGCCGAAATTGAGGGGGGCATTATTCCGGAAGGGGCACTGGCCGCCCCCATCGAGGAGATCCCGCTGGCCGCCCAGCTGCTGCTCGGTATGCCGCTACTGCTGGCCTGGCGCTATCAACGCCGTAATCAGGGACGCCTGCAGCCCGCCAACGGGCAACTGGCACCCGCCATCGGCTGATTTATCACCCCGTGTGTCGCGATTAGGGAGCTATGGCTCCCTGATTTTTTGCTGCGGTTATAGCCTGAAACATTCAAGACACCAATTTACTTTTGATAAGTGTCTACGTATTACGTCCAAACTCACATATAACGCTACTACCACATTTCTATGAGACTGAATAAGAAACTAGTTAACGCCCCCCTTGAACCGCTTGTCATAAGTATGACTCAAAGGGAGTCAGGTCTATTCCCTCAGTTTTACAAACTGCTCTTACCGTCGGATTATTACTGAGACATTTTAAGTACAAAGCTAAGTGATGAAAGGTCATAGGTGACCGCTTAATTGGTAAAGACCACCCTGCAAGCATGAATAAAAAATAATCACATGCCGACAATTTATCGCCTAACAAATATTCGTTATCTCTTAGCTGATCGTTGATGATAGATAAAGCCTCTGTTATACGCTTATCCTGCGCCGCTACCATACTAGGTATCGATGCTTCATCAGTTGTATGTCGATGGGGATAGTAACGAACCATCAACTCAGCTTGGAGTGTGTTATTTAGAAATGCTAACCATTGGAAAAACAATGGTCGTTTTGGGTCGCTGAAAGAAGGTATTAATTCATACTCTGGATGCAACTCACAAATATGAATGCAGATTGCAGCACTTTCAAAAATAGGCTGACCATCAACGACTAATGTTGGAATACGACCTGCTGGATTCAACTTCAAATAATCAGGTGAATTTTGACTATTAGTTTTTTATCAACCAACAACAGTTCATAGTCTGCTTGAACAAGACAGACTCCTTTCTGTTGATGCTTAAAAAGCATTATAGGGCCGTAGGTTCGATTAGCGCAGCGTAATCGGACGTTCGCGGTCTTCCTACAATATTTCTCTTTAACTCACCAAAAACAGCCCAGATTACCACTTCGCCCCACCAAAAACTGACTCTCGAACTGGCACCGGTCGTTACGTTATTGCCATATTGACGTGGAGTGTCACCGCGAGCGTCCGATTACGCCTACCGGCTAATCGAACCTACGAGCTACGAACCGCCACTAATCCTAATACATTGTGCCGTAATCACGGAAGCAGAACCAAGTCACAAATACCACGAATTGCGAATCCCTCTTAATTAATTTGTTTAATCCCTAAAAACCTAATCCTAACTGTTTCCAATTTTTTTCCACCGTTCACATGCACTTATATAAGTGAGAAGTTCTCCTTGTTCATGACTAAACATGTCTTGATTTGGATTAATAACATCTCGGATAGCTTTTTGCGCTAAAACATTTATAAACATTGCATTCTTTTGAAAACCACGCCAAGTCGTTGTAGCTACCCATTTATGCTCATGTAATGGACATTCTATATCAAGATGCTCAACTGATTGCTCAATAAGATGGAGATAGTTCTTATAAACAAACTCCGCGCCATGTAATAAACGACCAGCATCAATTATGTCATCTATAATGGTCAGCGTATCAATATCACTTAACTTTCTAGATAATTCAAATTTAGTGAAATTTGCCAAGGAAATCTTACAATAACGATCCAAAGGAGCGATACTTGAACATGAATGAATATATATTTTTTCAAATGTTTCCTTTGTACGATTGAGATGGTCATCCAAAGCTTTTTGCTTTTGTTGCTCAGTAATTACGTCTCGTTGTTGCGATACTTGCTCACGAATACCAATATAAGCCAGAAATGCAAATAAAGGTCCCAGAGTTCCACTTGCATATGAACCAAAACTGCCCCAATCACCTTGTTTGTTAGAAAACATTGGGATCTCATAGATCACAAATTGTACAAAATATAATGTTAGCACCAGAAACGTTACGCAGGCACAGGCATACCACATTTTTTCATCATATCTCTCATGACCTTATATATATTACAGTGGCATTTAATAGTTATTAAATTAAAGTCAGGGGGATCATTTATAACCACCTTCCATATAAGCCCCCCAGTCATACAAAATGAAATATATTTAAAGTCAATCAACTAACAATATAAATTCGTTTTTTGAGAAATCATCACACCTCTTGTCTGACTCCAACCTTATCACTGTATAAAACCACAGTAAATAGAAGCACTGGCCTCCTCTACTTTCTCAATCAAAAATAATGTGAATAACTGAAAGTCATTTCAGCCATCTGCACGATATAAAAAAGGCCTTATCACAAGGCCTGTTCAGAAATATCCAGATTCAGGCTGATAGCCCGCTTTTACGGCAATCACCCCGGCTCTGGTGACATGGGCAGCACCTGCCCATCCAGCGCATGATCACTGTGGGATGGATAGTCCGGCACCGGCTCGCAGTAGGGAATGCGGCTTAGCACCGGCGCCTTGACCAGAGCGGCCAATTGATCGGAGCGGCGCAGGCTGGCATCCGCCAGTTCGGCCACCAGTGCCAGACCGCAGCCGAGCCCCAGCCCGCCGACAATGCCCGCCAGCAAAAAAAGCCAGAGCGGGTAGTTGCTCGGCTTGCTGGGGGCGAAGGGTTTGTCGATCACCTTGATCCGCTCCCCCTGCTCGAAGTTGCCCAGATCGCCGGTCACCTTGGCCTTCTCATAGCGCAGCAGCAAATCCTGATAGAGGGTGCGTTTGACCGCCAGATCCCGCTCCAGTTCGGCGAGCTGGCGTTCGGTATCCCCCTGGGAGTCGACCACCTTGTCCAGCCCATCCAGCTGACTCTTCAAGCCGGCGGCGTTTTGCTCCGCCTCCGTCAGCTGCGTCTGGGCCAGCTGCCACTCGGGCCCGCGCGCCATATCCGGCTGGGATTTGAGCTGCTCAAACTCCTGCTGCAACTGATCAATCTGATAGCGCAGACTCTGCACCTTGCTGTGCTCGTCGCTGTAGCGAGCCCGCAGCAACACCAGCTCGGTGCGCATCAGTTGCAGCTTCTCATCCAGTTGGCGGGCCAGCTGGCTCTCCTGCCCCAGCGAGAGCTGATCGACCCGGGCCTTGGCCTGCTGCAAGGTGATCAGGCTCTCGGCATAGCGCTCCTGCAAACCATAGAGACGGGCGACGTTGGTACTCTGCTGCTGGGGCAAGGCGCTGGCATGCTCCCGTTTGAAGTCGGCGAGCAGCTGCTCGGCCTCTTGCAGTTCGCTGCGGCGACTGTCGAGCTGGCTTTGCAGAAAACGTTCGGACGATTCCGCCGACTGGCGCCCCTTGCTGAGCAGGTTGAAGAAAAAGCGCCGTGAAATGGCTTCGAGCAAACCGGCGCTGTTGGCCGCCGAATCCGCTTTGACCTTTATCTCGATCACCTCATCGCCAATCAGCCGCAGCGAGACGGCACTCGAGAGCCAGTCCATAATGGCATCGCGCTGAGCTGGGGGGGTCTCGTCATTGACCAGACCGCGATCCCGCGCTACCCCATCCAGCACATAACGGCTGCGCAGCAGGGCTTCGAGCACCGCAAAGCGATCCTTGAGACTCTCCTGAGTGATCAGATCCTTGAGGGTCGGGGTCTGGTTGGCATCTTGCGGCACCATAAAGGTGGTGCGGCTCTCATACTCCTTGGGGGTGAGCAGGCCGACCGTCACGCCCACCAGCGGCATCACCAGTACCGGGATCACCAGCAGATAGCGACGGCGCCAGGCGGCAAAGAGAATGATGTAGAGGTTGTAATAGAACTGGACAGGCATGGCATCACTCCCTGAGAAAAGCCCTCCCCCCGCACGATGCAAGGGCAGTGCCACCAGAGGAGCTGATCGCCTCTGTGGGCAGATCGCAAGAGTGGTACAAGATTCGCATTCTCCCGCTATCCGGGGTGTCACCCCTTCCCTTGCCGGAGCGCGAACCATGTTGTCATCAACCCCGTCGCACAGACCCTATCCCCGCAGAAGCTCCATCGTACAAATCGTGCAGCACCTGCAGCCCGGCGGGCTGGAGACCATGGTGCTCAACCTCACGCAAGCGAGCCCTGCCGAGCAACCGGTGCATATCATCTCCCTCGAAGGGCGCAAAGGGGATGTATTAAGGGCGTGGCCCGCCCTGCGTCCCTTCGCAGGCAATATTCACTGTCTGGAAAAGCCCGCGGGCTGGTCGCTGGCGACCCTCTGGCGGCTCACCCGACTGCTGCGCCAGCTCAAGCCCGTCGCGGTACATACTCACCATCTGGGGCCCATGCTCTATGGCGGTCTGGCCAGTCGGCTGGCCCGGGTGCCCACCCTGGTACACACCGAGCACGATGCCTGGTATCTCGATGATCCCCATCAGCGCACGCTGGCCCTGTGGGGGCTGCGCGCCTTCAACCCCATTCTGGTGGCCGATGCCACGCCGGTGGCCAACCAACTGCTGGCCAAGCTGACCAAGCTGGGCCAGCTGTCGCCAACCGTGATCCCCAACGGCATCGATGAGCGGCGCTTTGCCCCGGGCGCCGCCGCCCTCGCCCGTCAGGAGATGGGATTGCCGCAAGGGGTCAAGTTGATTGGCTGCGCCGCCCGCCTTGAGTCGGTCAAGGGTCACACCTTGCTGCTGGAGGCGATCCGCGCCCTGCCGGAAGAGGTGCATCTTGCGTTGGCAGGGGTCGGCAGTTTGCAAAATGCGTTGCAACAACAGTGTCAGCAACTGGGGATCGCCCATCGGGTCCATTTTCTGGGGCTGGTCGAAAACATGCCGCGCTTCTATCAGGGGCTGGATCTCTTCTGCCTCCCCTCACTGGCGGAGGGGATGCCGCTTTGCGTGCTGGAAGCACAGGCGTGCGGGGTGCCGGTGGTGATGAGCGACGTGGGGGCGGCCAGAGAGATCGTCTGTCAGGCCAGCGGCCATATCCTGTCGGAGCGGGATCCCGGCCGCCTTGCCCAGCTTCTGGCACAAGGGTTGCTGCACTGCCATAGCCTGCGTGCCGTCACCCGTGAGTTTGTGTGCAAGCAAAGCAGCTTGAGCCGGATGGCTCAGGCCTATCAGCAGCTCTACAGCCGCTGATCAAGCGACCCGATGACCAGAGGAGCATCCCATGGAATGGATCATGATCGTTTTCTGGCTGTGCGCTGTACTGGTGGTCTACCACCATGTCGGCTATCCCCTGCTGCTCAAATTCGGTGGTCGGCAGGCGCGCAAGGTAGCCAATCCGCCCCGCCCCCTGGACCGGGGATTCAAAGCAGAGGCCGCCGATGAGGCGCTGCCGACCATCACCCTGCTGATGCCGGTCTACAACGAGGCGGCGACCATCGCGGCCAAGCTGCAAAACCTCGCCAGCCTCGATTACCCCGCCGACAAGCTGTGGGTGCATGTGCATTTCGACGGCTGCAGCGACAACAGTTACCCCATTGCGCTAAGCCAGCTCGGTGATCCCGCCCTGCAGCAGTTGCAGATCAGGCTGTTTGATCACCCCCGCAATCGCGGCAAGGTCGCCGTGCTCAATGAGGCCATGACCCGGGTGCACAGCGATCTGGTGGCCCTCACCGATGTCTCGGCCCTGCTGCCCATCGACAGCCTGCTGCTGGCGGTCGCCCATTTTGCCGATCCCAAGGTAGGGGTGGTCGGGGAAGCATACCGCTTCTGGCAACCAGGCTCTCAGGGCGAGGAGAGTTACTGGCACTATCAAAGCCAGATCAAGCTCTGCGAGTCGGCCCTTGGTGGCATGCTGGGGGCTCACGGGGCCTTTTACATGATGCGCCGGGAGTGCCTCACCCCGCTGGCCGCCGATACCATCAACGACGATTTCATCCTGCCGATGCAGGCCATCGCCAAGGGGTATCGGGCGGTCTATGACAATCGCTGCGCCGCACTGGAGCTGGAAGTTTCCAATGCCGAGCTGGAGGCGACACGGCGCAAGCGGATCGGGGCTGGCAACACCCAGCAGCTGTTGCGGTTGCTGCCCCTGCTGCACCCCAAGTTCGGCTGGGTTGCCTTCAACTTTGCCAGTGGCAAGGGGCTGCGGGTGTTGATGCCGCTCTGCCTGACCCTGCTGTGGCTCTGCGCCATCCCGCTGGCCACCCAATACCTGCTATTTCAGCTGTTGCTGGGGCTGCAACTGCTGGGGTATCTGCTGATCATCCTGATCCAGCTGACCCCTGTGCACCCCTGGCCCAATCTGTTTCGCAAGATCCACTATCTGGTACTCGGACACTGGTACAACGGCATGGGCACCCTGCGCTACTGCCTGCGCGTCCCCATACGTTTCATGTCACAGGAGAAAGCCGTATGACACACCCCATTCCAAGATTGACCCTGGTGGTCAAACGCAGCATGGATCTGCTCGGTGCCACTCTTGGCCTGCTGCTGACGCTGCCGCTGTGGCCGCTGATCATGTTGGCCATCCGGCTCGATAGCCCGGGGCCTGTGTTCTTTCGTCAGCTGCGGATCGGGCGCAGCCACGCCACCCATACCGAGCTCTTTTTCATGATCAAGTTTCGCACCATGCGCGCCGACGCCGAGGCGGCCACCGGGCCGGTCTGGTGTGGCAAGGGGGACAGCCGGATCACCCGCAGCGGCGACTTTCTGCGCAAAACCCGGCTCGATGAGCTGCCGCAGTTTATCAATGTGCTCAAGGGGGAGATGTCGCTGATCGGCCCCCGTCCGGAGCGACCCGGGATCGCCAACCGGCTGGAAGATGCGGTGCCGTACTTTATCGAACGCACCTATGAAGTGGCCCCCGGTATTACCGGTCTGGCACAGGTCAATCAGGGTTACGACGAGTCACTCGATGATGTGCGCAGCAAGCTGGCGTTCGATCTGGCCTACTCGGTCGCCCT
The DNA here is from genome assembly GCF_040908375.1 of Aeromonas sp. R2-3. Lineage (NCBI taxonomy): Bacteria > Pseudomonadati > Pseudomonadota > Gammaproteobacteria > Aeromonadales > Aeromonadaceae > Aeromonas > Aeromonas sp. R2-3. The sequence continues at coordinate 478,489 of NZ_JBFODP010000032.1, forward strand.
GCTCCACCCCTGGCGCTGGCTGGTGCAGGATGTGCATATCATCGGCAAGACGATTGCCATCATGGTTGGCAAGAAGGGGCGCTAATCCCGCCGCACCAACCTCAACCACATCTCAACGCCCATCAGGCCATTGTCACTGCAATGGCCTTTTTTATGGCGCATCCTTGTGGCAAATCAACGTTGATCACCGAGAAGTCAGCGACCTGATCGCCATCATCTGGCCCCATCCAAAGGCCTGATGCCAGTTTTACCAACAGCAGAAACCCGAGCGTTGCGTGATCACAGAAGCAATCCGCCCCCTGCAACCCCTAACACCGGCACATAAAAAAACGAGTAGCCAGCGGCCACTCGTTTTTGGCGGGTTTCCCCTTGGGGATTCAGGCGCCGTAGACAGCCAGAATATCGGTCACTCTGTTGTTGACGCTGTACCCGCGGGCTATGGTGTTGCGGGCCGCCTGACTCATTTTGCTGCGCACCACCCCATCGCTGCGCAGCCAGTAGTTGACCAGCTCCGCCATATCCCTCACATGGCCGGGCTCCACCAGCCAGCCATTGGATTTATGGTCGATCAGATTGACCAGGCCCCCCACCGCAAAGGTACAAACCGGTATGCCGTGAGCCATCGCCTCCAGGGCCACCAGCGGCAACCCTTCAAAGCGGGAAGTGATGCAGAGCAGGTCGATGTTGTGCCACTCATTGGCCATGTTCTGGAAACCATGAAGCTGGACGCGATCACCATACTGCTGCAACAAGGCACTTTTCATGGGGCCATCCCCGTAGAGATGAAACGCCCCCTCCGGGCAGAAGGCGGCCAGCTGGCAGAACGCCTCCGGCCCCTTTTCCGGCGAGAGGCGGCCGACAAAGGCAATCCGGTTGCCAGTTACCGTAGCCGGCGTCGCAGGCATGGGGACAAAGTTGCTGATCACCGTGCTTGGCACAGGCAATTTGCGAGCGATAGGCTCGCTCACTGCAATACACTTCGCAAAACGCGCTGTGGTACGATCCAGCCAACTGTAAAACTTCAGCACCCCCTCTCCGTCATCCCCGCTGTGAAAAGTCGAGACCACCGATTTACCGGTGAACCAGGCTGTCAGCCGCCCCAGCACCCCGGCCTTGTAGCCGTGGGTATGGATCAGCACAGAGGCAGGCTGGCGGGCCAGACGGCGCATAAAATCGCGGCTGTTTTGGCACACCTCGTAGGGCAAGCCCTGTTGTTTGAGCAGGGTCGTAAAGGGGGTCATGCCATGGTTGCTCACCAGCACTATGGTGGGGCGAAATCCCCTGGCCAGCAGATCGTTGGCCAAGTGGATAATGTGAACTTCTATTCCACCGACCTGACGCGCATCGATGGCCAGCCAGATCTGTTGCATGGGTAACATAAGGCCCTCCTCCCGTGGCTCCATGCCACCTGAAATGAGGCGCTGCATAGAGCGGGCCAGTCAGGCAAAGAGGGGCAGGATCAGGCTCCGGGACAGGCGACCAGCAAGAGGGTCATGTCATCGAGGGCGGCATCATTGATGCGTTCATCAAACCAGCGGGCAATGCGATGAGCCAGTTGCTCAAGACCGGGCCCCGAAGTCAGGCAGATCTCTTTTAGCTGCGACTCCCAGCGCTGGCGCTCTGCGGCATCACGGCTATCGAGCAGGCCGTCGGTCCAGAACAGCAGGATCTCGCCGGGCTTGAGCTGACGCTCATTGGTCACGAAGTGGGGATCCGGGCGCAAACCGGGCAAGGGGCCGGTCACGCCGACCTGACGGATGGTGCCGGGCCCGACCAGCCAGGGCGCAGGGTGGCCCGCACTGGCCCACTGCACCCGTCCCTCGTTGCCGAGTTCAATGCAGAGGGTGGTGAGCAGGGTAGCCCCGAGGAGCGGATCACTGTGAACCGCATTGGACAAGATGGTCAGCAAACGGGCGGGGGCGCGCTCCAGATCGTGCGCCGTCAGCAAGCCTCGCAGATAACCGGCATAGGCATGGGCAAAAAACTTGGCTTCCGCATCGTGACCCATCACATCCCCGAGCCACAACACCCGATCCTTGACCAGCAGAAAGTCCCCGCCCCCCACGGTGGCCGCGCGTGTTTGCAACGCCAGCTGGTATCCCCCTATGGAGGTGGCGGGCAATAACGGGCGCAGCGCCGAGGTCATGCGCTGATCCAGCTGCTCGCCCCATTGCGACTTGAGCTGCTGCGAGCGTTGCAGCACCCGCGAAACCGCCAGCAACAGGTCCTGCTTGGTGATGGGTTTGACCAGAAAATCATCGATCCCCAGCGCCCCCGCCCGACTCTGGGTCCATTGATCCTGATGACCGGTCAGGAAGATAAAGGGCACCCCCTTCATCTTGGGATCCTTCATCAACTGCTGGCGCAGCCCAAAGCCATCGATCCCCTCCATCTCGATATCGGAGAGCACCAGCGCGGGGGGCTGCTTTCCAAGCGCCAGCAGGGCGGCATGGGAGTCGGCATAACTTTCAACCCGGTAGTGCTCATGAAGGTAGGCGGTGAGCAAGGCACGCATCACCTTGTCATCGTCGATCACCGCGATCACCGGCAGCTGGTTGACCGGACCCTGCTGGCGAAGGGTCACGCGATTGCGATCACCGTCGCGAGAGAAGTGCACCTCGGCAAACAGCTGGTGCACCAGCGCCAGCCCGTATCCCCCCTCCTGCAGTTCATCGGGTAACGGCGCACTGGCAAGACCGGGTTGCGGGCCGCCATCATCCTCCAGTATCAAACTCAAGCCCGTTTCATCCTCTTTCAGCGTGAGCCAGAGCCGGGTCGCGGGAGGAGCTGTGTGTTTGACGCTATTGGTGGCCAGCTCACTGAAACAGAGCAGCCAGTTGGCTTGATCCTTTGGGGAGACCTGAAACAGGGAGAGTCCCTGCGCCAGCCGGTTGCGCAGTTCGCGCACCGCCTGCAGGGTTGCCGGAGCAGATCGCAACCAGTCATCCATATCGGGCCTCCATCAGCGGGCGATCAGATCCGGAAATTGAGCAAGGCACTGCGCCGGCACCAGCGCTTGAGCCATTCGGTCACCCGGTTGCTGGGCAGCCGGTTGAGTTCGCGCAGGATCTCGCTGGCCAGCCCCGGGTTGAGCTTGTCGTTATAGACTGCGCCAATCAGATTGGCCTCGGCACGAGTCAGTTTATCCACCGCACTTTGTACCACGGTGGTCGGCGTCACCCCCGCCAGCACCACCAGCAGAGCCCCTTCACAGGCCCCACACACCTGATCGGCCGGAATATTGCCCCGATTGAGGGCGGTGAGCGGCGAAGTGTCGAAGATCACCACATCGTAATGCTCGAGCCAGCGAACCAGCAGTTGACGCAAGGTATCCTTGTTGCGAAAAGCCATCAGATCCTTGCCCGGCGCCGGGAGCAGGGACAAGGAGCGGCCAGTGGCCACCGGCTCGGGCACATCATTGGGCCCCCAGGCAACCGCCGTGGCGCGGCCGGGATGATAGAGGTTGAGATCCACCAGCAGGGTGCGCAGCCCATCCGCCTCCGAGCGCCTTGCCAGCGCATCGCAGATGGAGCTCACCCCCTCTCCCCCTTCCGACGAGGTGACCGCCAGCGAGCGGATCCCCCGGGCGACCGTCGCCGCGTAGAGGGATTCGAGCTCCAGATATTGAATGGGGATGCTCATATCAAAGCGTTCCGACCAGGGCCACCACCGAGATCGTGGTCAAAATGTCGCGCATGCCATCCATGAAGATGGCCCAGTTACTGCTCTTGCTGTCAGGGATAAAGACTGTGTCCCCTGCGCGCAGCACCGGCAACTGGCTAAAGTCGGGCTCTTTGGCAAAGCCGTCGAGATCGAAGCTGCGGGCCTGATCCCCCTGACCACTGGTGGCCATGTTGATCACCACAATCTTCTTGATATAGGCGCTGCTGGTCGGGCCCCCTGCCTCGGCCAGCAGATCCAGCAGGGTCATGGAGGAGTCAAAGCGGTAGCGACCGGGACGGGCTATCGCTCCCAGCACTCGAATGGTGTTCTCCTTCGGCTCATCGAGCCAGGGGCGATTCTTCTCCGGCAGGTAGATGGAGTCGCCGGGCAGCACCTTGGGCAGCAAGGTTTCATCGCCGGTTTCAAAGTAGAGAGCAAGGTCGAGCTTGCTGACCCGCGCAGTGCTGCCACTGCGATGGGCGATACGCACATTGCGCAGATCCGCCGCCGCAGTCGGACCATCGGCGGCCGACAGGATGTCGATAAAGCCCATCTGCTCATTGAAGGCATAGCGACCGGGGGCCCCGACCTGACCGAAGATATAGATGGAACTGTCCGGTGACTGGCGCACCCACTGGGACTTGTTGTCACTGGGATCGGTGGGCAGCTCGGGGATCATGATGGTGAATCCGGCCCGGATCTTCGGCAGGCTGGCCAGCGCCCCGCCCTGATGAAGGAACTTGTCGAGATCAAACAGGGTTGGCGTGGCCTGCCCCCCTTCGGCGGTCAGGATCTGCACCTTGGCGATATCGGCCCGCTCGTTGGGGCCACCGGCGTGGGCGATCAGATCCAGCAACGACATCTCGTCAGACCATTCATAACGGCCCGGGATCCGCACCGCCCCCATCACCATCACCGCCCGCCCGGGTGCCACTTTCAACCAGGACTTCTCGTTGATATCAGTTTTTTCCGGCACAAAGATGGCATCACCGGGTTTGACTTGGGGCAGCGCCTTTTGCATCCCTTCGGTATAGGCCTGCAAGTCGATGGGTTCGATCGTGCCATCGGTGCGCAGCAAACGGATCTGGCGACTCTCGGCATAGCGGGTCGGGCCACCGGCATTGGCCAGAATATCGAGGAAGGAGTCCCCTTCCCGCCCCTCATAGGCGCCGGGTTTGAACACCTCGCCCATGATGTAGATGGTGCGCGCTCCCCGTTTTATCTGCTCTTCATCCTTAGGCACGAAGATGGTGGCGCCCGGCGCCAGATTGGGCAGCAGCTTGTTGTTGCCGGAGTCGAGATAGGCTTTGAGATCGAACAGTTCGGGGGCATCACCATTGATCACCCGGATCCGCTCCACCCCGGCAAAACGGGTTACCCCACCTGCCCGCATCAGCAGATCCACGATGGAGTTGCCACTCTTGAAACTGAAGGCGCCGGGGCTGTTGACCTCGCCAAACACCTTGATCGCCTTGCCGGTATCGCCATCCCCGCCTGCCGCCAGGGTTGCCGCATCAAAATCTATTTGCACGTTGCCGATCAGCGGAGAGGCTGGTACGAACACTACATCGAGGGATTGCAATGGCGGCAACACGCTGGCATCGCCGGTATCGAGATAACGCTTGTAGTCGAAGCTAGAGACCGTGCTGCCGCGCCGCACCTGCATATTGTTGAGCTGGGCACCGGGCACCAGACCGCCAGCGGCATCGAGGGCCATCTGCACGTTGCCATCGGGCGCCAGATCATAACTGCCGGGTTTTTTGACATAGCCCATCACGCTGATCAGCAGCCGCTTCTCCAGCAAGGTGACGGTCAATTGAGAGAGGTTGTTGTAAACAGGTTTGAGGGCGGTGCGGATCAGTTCATCCGCCTGTTGCAGGGTCTTTCCCCCCACCACGACGTTGCCAACTTCAGGCAGTGCAATCTCCCCCTGCTTGTTGATCTGGAAAGGCTGATCAAAAGCAGGCTCACCGGGTTGCACTATGGCCAACCGATCACCGGGAGCCAACAAGGTGGAGGCCAGTAACGGGCAGGTGAACAACAGCAAGAGAACACAGATCAATCCTTCGAGAGCGCCCCGTTTCATAGACATCCTTTTCGTCTGTTACGTCTGCCCCCATTGGCGTAAGGGGAGCCCTGACCAATCAGCACGACAGCCATCCGCTGTTGTCTGTTGCAGCCGCAAACGTACTTGTTGTAGTGATTGTGCCAGCACGGTCTGACGCCAGGCTACATCCGACCAGAGCCGTCCGTGCATATCCCGTTCGATATCAATACGTTGAGATTGTAGTCGTTTCAACTCGGCAGGCATACACCCCTGCAGACTCGCTTGCTTTAATTCCGTCAGCTGCAAGTCGAGTTCCTTCTGACGCTCATCATAACGAGACCAGACCCGCCGTTCATCCTCATTGACCGGAATACGGGTGGGTCTTGCCTCGGCCATGCCGCCATATCCCTCCGGCGGCCACTGCGCGCAACCCGACAGCAGAATGGACGAGAGCAGGATACCAAAGTGTTTCATGATGCAGCGGCCATCATGCCACGGGAACGCATATAGGCCTTGATGCTCTCATGGCAGGGGATCACCCGGTCGATATGCAGCATCTCCAGCAGGTCATGAGGTTGACCGGGTCCGCAGACAAGGGCCATCTGATGCCCGTTCATAATCAATCTTTTATAGAGAAATACCAAGGCTCCGATCCCCGACGAGTCGATAAAATGAACATCGCTGATATCGGCCAGGATATCTCCCGGGTGGGTCGAGAGGGTTTCAAACAACGGGCGGAGCTCACTGACGGCCATCGCGTCAAACTCATTTTCCAGTACCACTACCTGGATATCATTAAGGGTGTAAGTCATGCTTTCCATCGCTAGCTCCTTGTCGATTCTCAGACTATTTGCTGTCACGGCATTCAGCACGCTGCAAATGTTATGCCGGGCAGTGCCACGGCACTTGTTCTCCAAATGATACTCTTTGCGCCTTATTCGCCGACACCCACTCCTCGTTTTGATTGCCAAATTGCAATTAACCTCCCCCGCACGTTGCAAACTGCAATTCACCTTGGCCGAGATCGCCTGATAACAGGCTAAATGGCTGATAATTCAAGCCCATTAGACTGGGCCCGATTATTGCTTGCCTTTGGACACACTTCGCAAGCCACCGTTGGCTCGGCCCCCATGCCGCCATTTTCCAGGAAGGAGAGATCATGAAAGCAGGCCTTTACATCGCACCGCTGCTGGCAGCCCTTTGCGGCACCGCATACGCAGCCCCCTCCCCTGACAGCGCCGTGTTGAAGGTTGAAGGCGCCATCAGCAGCCCCACTCATCAGGCTCTGGCCCTGTGGGACAGCGCCATGCTGGATCAACTGCCGGTACACGAAATCAAAACCCATACCCCCTGGTATGACGAAGCCAAGACCTTTCGCGGCCCGCTGCTGCAAGATGTGTTGGCCAAGGTCGGGGCAACCGGCAAACAGCTCACCATTACCGCGCTCAATGACTACTCGGTACAGGTGCCGACAAGCGATGCCGAGCAGTATCGGGTCATCCTCGCCCGCACGATCAATGGCAAGCCACTATCGGTGCGTGACAAAGGGCCGCTGTTCCTTGTCTATCCGTTCGATCAATATCCCGAACTGCAAAACAAGCTCTATTACGGTCGGGCTATCTGGCAGATCAGCGCGATAAAAGTGGAGTAAATCCCATCATGCGTTCCATGGCGGCCAGTCAACGTTTCTTGTTTGTGGTGCTCTGCGTGCTGCTCCTTGCCTTTGCCGGTATTGGTACCATCCAGTACCGGCAATTTCAGGATCTGCAGCGCAGTACCAGCCAGGGCGAAGACAACGTGATGTGGAACTATTTCCAGCTCTATAACGAAGCGCTGCGTTTTCAAAGCTCGCTGCTCCATGAGTCGCAACCGACCTTCCAACTCAGATACGATATTCTGGTCAGCCGCATGGATCTGGTGTTGGAGAGCAAGGATCGCAGCCTGCTTCAGCAAACAGAGATCTACCAGCAGGCAAGCAAAGCCATTCGATCCTACATCTCTCTGGCGGATATCTGGCTCGGCCCGGAAGCCACCAAGCCGCTGGACAATCTTGCCCATCAGGAGCTGCGCCAACAGCTTGCCTCCCTGCTCCCCCTGCTCCATCAGCTGACTCTGGAGGTGAACCAGCAGGCGACCCTGTTTGATGTGGCGCGTCGCGACAGCGTGAGGGAGCAGATCATCACGACGACACTCATCGCGACCCTGCAATTTGCGCTGCTCTTTGTGCTCGCCCTGCTGATCTGGCGGCAAATGAATATCTCGTTTCTGCAGCACAAACTGATGCAGCAGCTCAATGACAAACTGCTGCGAGCAAATCAGGCGGCAGAGGCAGGTACAAGAGCCAAAAGCAGCTTTTTGGCCAACATGAGCCATGAAATTCGCACCCCCATGAATGGCATTCTCGGCATGCTCTCACTGCTGGCCGACCGGGATATGGATCCGAGGGAGCGAGACTATCTGGAGACGGCGCGGGAATCGGCAAACCATCTGCTCGGTCTGCTCAACGACATTCTGGATGTATCCAAGCTGGAAGAGGGCAAGATCGAGCTGCAACTGGCCCCCCATCACTTGCCCCAGCTGCTGGAGGATATCCGGGCCCTGATGCAGAGCAACTGCGATGCGAAAGGGATCAAACTGACCCTGACTGTTGCCCCCGATACGCCGGAGTGGTTGATGATCGACCCGCTGAGGGTGCGCCAGATCCTCTTCAACCTGGTGAGCAATGCCATCAAGTTCACCCATCAGGGGGAAGTAAAGATCCACGTTGATAGCACCCTGTTGGAGCAGGATCGCCACTCGATACGCATCTCGATCCAGGACACCGGGATCGGCATGAGCAAAAGTCAGTTAAAGAACCTGTTTCAACGTTTCGCTCAGGCGGATGTATCGATCACCCGCCAATATGGGGGATCGGGCCTGGGACTTGAAATATCCCGTAACCTCGCACGCCTGATGGGCGGCGATATCTCGGTAGAAAGCAGCGAGGGACATGGCAGTACTTTTACCTACATCTGGCCCGCCAGAGCCACGACCCCCTCGATTGTTTGCCTGCCGTCCAAGCCGCTGGATCAGGAGAGCTATCGCATCTTGCTGGTTGATGACAATGCCACCAACCGCAAGGTGATCGGCGCCATGCTCGACTCCGTGGGCCATCAGGTCACACTGGCCGTTCAGGGAGAAGAGGCGCTGGAGAAACTGGGTCACACCGAATTTGATCTGGTGTTGATGGATGTCCAGATGCCAGTGATGGATGGCCTGGTGGCCACCACCCGGATCCGCACCTCCCAGATGCCTTGGGCAGATATCCCCATCATCGCCCTGACGGCGGATGCGATGCCGGAATCCAAGCAATACTATCTTTCCCATGGCATGAACGGGTATATCACCAAGCCCATCAATAAAGAGACGCTACTGGGCGAGATAAACAGACATATTTCCCATGGGCGGCTCAAATACAACGCCACCCTGCGTGTCACCAAGCAATAAAACCTTGGATTCCGGGCTGCTGATTGCTCATGTGGGGCAACATTGACCTCTGCAGGCAACTGAATGGGCTTGGGTCTGGAACGCACGCAGGCAAGCAGCTGGGTCACCTTGTGGCGGGCCGTCAGCTTGTCTCGGGTATGCAGGGATTTTTTGATCTCTTTACGACGACCACAGGGGAGCGTGGTGACTTTCCGGTAATACCAGATGCCGTGGGGACTGAGCCAGAGATTCATCGATGAGCTCCTCGTCGTCCACACAAAGTGGATGACCAAGGGCTTTAGGAAGCTAACTTATTGAATTGCAGAAACAAGTGGTGGCCCTACCAGCCACATCCCGGCACTCGAGTCCCCCGCCTTGGCTGCTACCTTCCGGTCCTGACCAGGTCGACGGGTTATCAATGCGAGAGGACCAATAGGACCACCGGCGAGGAGAATAGGCAAACTAGGCGTTCAATGCAACGGCTTTCTACCCTCTAATAGATCGTTTGCCTTATTTTTCAACAATCTGCCGAATGAATCAGCTAAACAGCATAAATTTCGCCCCTACCAGCAGCATCAGCAGGGCAAAGGCCTGCTTGAGGCGTGTGGGTGACAGGCGGTGTGCCAGCTTGGCGCCAATGCGGGCGAACTGGGTACTGGTCAGCACAATGCCCAGCAGGGCGGGCAGATAGATGTAGCCCACACTCCACTCGGGCAGATCGGCATGATCCCAACCCGCATAGAGGTAGCTGAGGCTCCCCGCCAGCGCGATGGGCATGCTGCAGGCTGCAGAGGCCGCTACCGCATTGCGCATTGGCACCGAGTTCCAGCTCAGATAAGGGACGGTCAGCGAGCCACCACCAATACCAAACAGGGCTGACATCCAGCCAATGATGGTACCGGCAATGCCTGTGCCGAGCGGCCCCGGCATATGGCGCTCCGCTTTGGGTTTAAGGTTAAGCCCCATCTGTAGCGCCATGCTCCAGGCGAAACAACCGATGATGATATTGAGGGTGCTGGTGCTGAGCAGATTGGCGGTCATGCCGCCAAGCCAGCCCCCAATCAGCATGCCGGCGCCGAGTCGGCGGATCATCACCCAATCGACGGCGCCCGCCTCCCGGTGGGCCCGCAGCGAGCTGAATCCGGTAAAGATCATGGTGGGCAACGAGGTGCCGAGGGCCAGATGGGTAATGATTTCAGGGTCGATGCCCTGGGCGCGAAAGGTCATGACCAGCACGGGGACAATGATAAGACCGCCGCCGATCCCGAACAGTCCCGCCAGCATACCGGCAAAGGCGCCCAGCAGGAGGTAACCCATAAACAGCATAAAAATTCCTGTGTTAAACAAAAACTGGCCAACACGGCCGGGCAACAGTGGATATCTGCATGAAAAAAAAGAGATGGCGCGAGGGCCATCTCTTCATTGTGCCGGTTAGTGCAGTGGAATGGTACCGTCCATCACCTTGTAGAAGGCCAGCACGGCACAGCCAAGTAGGGCCGCCGTCATCCCCTGCTCCAACCGGTTAAGGCCGCGCAGACCGTGATGCTGACGCGCCTTCCAGTAGATGAAGATGCCCGGACTATAGAGCAGCGCCACCAGCAACAGGTACTCCACACCGGCAGCGTATACCAGCCAGCAGCCGTAAACCGTCGCCACCAGGGCCAGCAGCAGGTCACGCTTGCGCTGATGAGGTTGACCCTGATAGGTCTCTCCTTTCAATGCCAGCTTCAGGCCATAGGCACCGGAGAAAACGTAGGGCACCAGCGCCGCCGAGGTGGCGATGTTGACCAGCGCCAGATAGGTGCTGCTCTGGAAGTAGATGATGATCAGGAAGATCTGCACCAGACAGGTAGAGCACCAGAGGGACACCTGCGGCGAGCCGTTTTTGTTCTCCTTGGCAAACCAGCCCGGGAAGACGCCGGTCTTGCCTGCGATGTAGGGCACTTCAGCGGCCAGCACGGTCCAGCTGAGCAGAGCCCCCATCACTGACACCACCAGACCAATGTTGATAAGCCAGGCGCCCCAGGGGCCGACCACTGCCTCGAGGATCATGGCGGTCGAAGGGTTCTTGAGCGCCGCCAGTTGCGGCTGGCTCATGACACCCAGCGAGAACAGGGTCACCATCACGTAAAGCGTCAGGGCGCCGAGCAGCGCCAGCACGGTGGCACGGCCCACATCCTTGCGATGACGGGCACGGGCAGAGACCACCACGGCCCCTTCAATCCCGATAAAGACCCAGAGGGTCACCTTCATGGTGGACTTGACCTGATCCATCACGGAGCCCAGCTCCATGTTGTTCTGGCCCCAGATATCCAGAGTGAAGGTATCCATGTTGAAGGCCAGCAGGATCGCGACACAGAAGACGATGAGCGGCACCATCTTAGCGATGGTGGTGACGATATTCACCAGCGCAGCGACCTGCACCCCACGCAGCACCAGCGCATGTACCGACCAGATCAGGATGGAGGCCAGCGTAATGGCCACCGGCGTATTGCCGTCACCGAAGATGACGTTGTCAGGCGTATCGAAGAAGTAGCTCAGGGCGCTGAACACTACGATGGCGTAAGAGACGTTGGCCAGCAGTTGGCAGAGCCAGTAACCCCAGGCGGCGTTGAAACCGATGAAATCGCCGAAACCGGCCTTGGCATAGCTGAAGATACCGCCATCGAGATCGGGGCGGCGCATGGAGAGGTTCTGATAGACCAGCGCGAGACAGATCATGCCAAGACCGGTGATGGCCCAACCCAGGGCGACCGCCCCGGCACTGGCATGCGCAGCAATGTTTTGTGGCAGACTGAAGACCCCAGCGCCGACCATGGAGCCGATCACCAGCGAAATGAGGGCGCCCAGCCCTAGTTTCTTGTCCATTTCAATCCTGTTTATTTAGGCGGCGGCAGAGCGTCCGTATTCATACTGCGCGCAATATGGGAGGGGCTGGGAATCCTGACCCCGTGAAAAAGGCGGCAACTATATTGCATGACTATTCCGACCGCAATCCCTCGTCCCGTCAATCATGCACCGCCTTGACCGCGCGCAATTTTACAGCACTGACCCATATGGCCTGTGAGCTGGCTCAAATTAACCAAGACCCATTGATATTTCTCATTTTTCTGCCAACACAACCTGACTCGCATGGTTCCTATGCATCGCCATTCAGGCACTCTCTGTATAAATAATCTGCATAAAAAAGCCCCGGTGGAAACACCGGGGCCCATTATGTAAATCCCTATAAACGCAAACCGCCATCCAGTTCTATCATCCTTCCCGACAGATAGTCGTTGGCAAAAATAAAGCTCACCGTCTCGGCCAGCTGTTGCGCCTCGCCAAGGGTGCCGACCGGAATGGCCTGCTGCATCCGCGCCATCGCCTCCGGCTTCATCGCCGCCGTCATGTCGGTGGCAAACACCCCGGGGGCAATCCCCATCACCCGAATGCCATGGCGCGCCAACTCCCGCGCCCAGGTCACCACCAGCGAGGCAACACCCGCCTTGCTGGCGGCATAGTTGCTCTGGCCAATATTGCCGGCGCGGGCGATGGAAGAGATGTTGATGATAACGCCCCCCTGCCCCCCTTGCGCCATCAGCGCCGCCCCTTCACGACCGCAGAGGAAGGTACCTGTGAGGTTGACGTCAATCACGCTCTGCCACTGGGCCAGCGTCATCTTCTCCACCAGCTCACCCTCTTTCACCTTGATCAGCATGCCATCGCGCAGAATGCCGGCACAGTTGATAAGACCGTGCAGCACGCCCAAACGCTCCTTGATAGCAGCAAACACGGCCTCGACCTCGGCTTCGCTCCCCACATTACAGACAAACAACTCGCACTGGCTATCTTGATCGCACGGATCATTCTGGCTGCGCACCAGGGCGGCGGTCGCCTCCAGATCGGCGCGATTGATGTCGAGCAGTGCCAACGTCGCCCCCTGTGCGCCCAGGGCCTGCGCAATGGCCCGTCCCAAGCCACGTCCAGCGCCGGTAATAACGATGACCTTATCTTTGATATCCATCAATGCTCCTTGTAGCTGGTCGAAGAGAGATGCCTTGAAGAGAGGTGGCCCGTCAGGCGGGATCCTGTTTATCCAGATAGAGTTCGACGATGCTCGAGAAATCGCGCCCCCCATGCCCCTGAGCAGCATGCAGGTTGAACAGGTTGCGGGCCAGCGCCCCCATGGGCACAGCGCTGTGGCCATGCTCGGCCAGCGCCATGGCCAATCCCAAATCTTTCACCATCAGGCGGGTCATAAAGCCCCCCTGATAGTTGCGGGCGGCAGGGACATTCTCCATCACCCCGGGCCAGGGGTTGTAGCGCTCCAGACTCCAGTTGTTGCCGGAGCTCTTGCCCATGATGGTGGAGAGCACGGCGGGATCCAGCCCCTCCTTCACCCCGAGGGCCAGCGCCTCGGCAGTGCCCGCCATATGGATCGCAAGCAGCATGTTGTTGCACATCTTGGCGATCTGCCCGGCGCCCAGCGTCCCGGCGTGAAACAGGTTCTGCCCCATGCAGGCGAGCAAGGGTTTTGCCGCCTCGAAATCTGCCGCGGCGCCGCCAACGATAAAGGTGAGCGTCCCGGCGGCCGCACCGGCGACACCGCCCGAGACAGGGGCATCAATAAAGCGCAAACCGCGTGCGCGGGCCGCCTCCCCGACCTGACGGGCAGAGTCGACATCGATAGTGGAGCAGTCGATCACCAGTGCACCAACCGGCAGGGCTGCCAGCTGATCCTGCCCCTCAGACAACCAAAGGTCGCGAACATGTTCCCCCGCAGGCAACATGCTGATCACCACCTCGCAGCCAGTCACCGCCTCACGGGCATCCCCCGCTGCGATGCAGCCAGCGGCGATGGCGCGCTCAATGTTTTGGGCAACCAGATCAAACACCTGCACCCTGTGCCCGGCCCTGGCCAGATTTGCCGCCATGGGCCCCCCCATGTTGCCGAGCCCGATAAACCCTATCCTTGTCATCCCGCTTGCTCCTTGCGTTGCTGATGTCGGCGTCCGCCGGTTGCCAAGATGTTATTCCTTGCAGGCCAACGGATTGCGCCCCTGCGGCCAGCGATAGAACTCGTCCAGCCACTTCCCCTCCGGTGGCCACTGTTGCCAGCGGGGATCTTTATCCTTGTCGATCAGCAGTGCCCGTACCCCTTCCACAAAATCCCCCTTCAGCACGCAGTTGACCGAGAGGGTCAGCTCCTCGGCAAATACTTCGGCCAGGGAGTTGCGGCGAGCCTGCCAATATTGGCGCCACAAAATGGCGCGGCTGATGGGGCTGCCGGTGCGGCAAATCTGCTGCGCCTGCTGGAGCACAGCTTCATGTTCATCGAACTGGGCATCGAACAGCCGCGCCAATACCCCTTGCAACGTGCGCCCCGCCAGCAGGGTATCGATCCTCTGTTGATGGGGTAACAGCACAGACGCAGGCAAGCGGGCCGCCACCTCACCATGTAACCCTCTGAACAGCAGATCGATCTGCTCACGGGGATCACCACTGCCAGTCCAGTCGAGTACGGCGAGGTGTGACAGCAGCGCACTGTGCTCGCCACTGGCGATGGCGTGATCCGCCAGCCCAAGACCGATGGCATCACTCCCGTTGAAGCGGGCGCCAGTCAGACCGAGCCAGAGCCCGAGTCGCCCCGGCATCCGGCTTAAAAACCAGCTTGCCCCCACGTCGGGGTAGAGGCCGATGGTCACCTCCGGCATGGCGAACAGGCTTCTTTCGGTCACCACCCGAAAATCGGCTCCGGCAAACAGGCCAATGCCGCCCCCCATGCAGATACCGTCCGCCACGCAGATCAGGGGCTTGCGGTAAGAGTGGATGTGGTGGTCGAGCCGGTACTCCTGCTCGAAAAAGTCGCGGGCATATTCGAACAGTTCCGATCCGCTTGCCTCCTGTTTGCGGTAATAGAAGGAGCGGATATCGCCACCGGCACAAAATGCCTTCTCACCCGCCCCCTGCAACAGCACACAGACGATGGCGGGATCCTGCTCCCAACGGGTCAGCGTCTGTTGCAGGATCTGGATCATCGGCAGGCTCAATGCGTTGAGAGACGCCGGGCTGTCGAGGGTCAACACCCCGATCTGATGACCATCTTCGGTGGGATAACAGCTAACCTTGACCGGCTCACTCATAAACGGCTCCGTATGGATTTATTTTGTTGGGCCATATTGCCAGCGCGGTAAGCGTTTCTCCAGGAAGGCGGCCACCCCTTCACGCTGATTGGCATCGCTAAAGAGATCGAGAAACAGCGACCGCTCAAGGGGCAAGGCGGCATCCCGCGGACCACTGCGGCCCTGATTGATCAGGGTTTTGCAGGCGCGCAGGGCGCTCGGGCTCTGGCGCTCCACCAGATGGGCCATCTGGTGCGCCGCCTCCCACGCCTGACCGGTTTTCACCACCTCCTCCACCAGCCCCATCTCGTAGGCCAGCGAGGCACTCACCTTCTCACCGCAGAGGATCATCCGCTTGGCCCAGCCCGGCCCCACCAGCTCGGTCAGGCGCTGAGTGCCACCGGCACAGGGGAGCAAGCCCACCGAAGCTTCCGGAAGTCCCAGCAACGCCTGCTGCTCGGCGATGCGGATATCACAGGCCAGCGCCACTTCCAGGCCACCGCCCATGGCATAACCATTGATGGCGGCGATACTGACGCCGTGAAAACGGGCCAGCGCCTCGAAGGCCTTGCCAAAGGCCTCGGCTACTTCGCGGGCCAGCTCGACATTCCCCTCGACAAACATATTGAGGTCGGCACCGGCGCAGAAAAATTTGTCGCCCGCACCACGGATCACCAGCGCCACCACATCGGGACGACGGTCGAGCTCCACCATCATCTGCAAAAAGGCCTGCAGGCTGGCGAGGGTCCAGGTGTTGGCAGGGGGATGGTCGAGGGTGATATAGGCCACGTGGCCATGATATTCGAGTCTGATCCTTGTCATAACATTGTCCTTGTCGATGAAGCTGCCGCCATGATGACAGGCTTGAATGACACCAACCTGTGGCTGGCTCACAAAGCAGAAACCGGCATGGTGCAAATCGGGTGGCAGGCAACACACCCTTGATGCGACCACCGGTTAGCCCAGCGACAAACCGGGCTCGGTCAGCATGCGGCGCGCGATGATGAGTCGCATCACCTCGTTGGTGCCCTCCAGAATGCGGTGTACCCGGGTATCGCGCAGATAGCGCTCGAGCGGATACTCGCGGATATAACCATAGCCGCCAAAGAGTTGCAGAGCCTCATCACAGATTCGATAACCCACATCGGTGGCAAACCGTTTGGCCATGGCACACCAGGCACTCTTGTCGGGTGCCCCACGATCCAGCTTGTCGGCAGCCTGACGTACCAGCAGGCGGGCGGCAGCCAGCTCGGTCGCCATATCGGCCAGGCGAAACTGCACGCTCTGGAATTCGCTGATCGGGTGACCAAATTGCTGGCGCTGCTGCACATAAGCCAGCGCATCGTCCAGCGCCTGCTGGGCGGTGCCCACCGAACAGGTGGCAATATTGATGCGCCCCCCATCGAGGGCCTGCATGGCAAATTTGAACCCTTCCCCCTCCTCACCCAACCGATAGCAGGCAGGAATGCGAGCCCCATTAAAGACAACCTCCCGGGTCGGCTGGCTGTTCCAGCCCATCTTCTCTTCTGCCTTGCCATAGCTCACACCGGGGGCATTAGCCGGCACCATAAAGGCAGAGATCCCCTTCGCACCTTCACCACCGGTACGGGCCATCACCACCAGCACATCGCTGCAGCCTGCCCCCGAGATAAAAACCTTGGTCCCCTCGATGAGGTAGCTGTCACCCTCGCGCACCGCCCGGGTCTTGAGTGCCGCCGCATCTGAGCCTGCCCCCGGTTCGGTGAGGCAATAGGAGCCCAGCAGCTCGCCACTGACCAGCTTGGGCACCCACTCCTTGGCAACCTCGGTGGGCAACCAGCTACCCAGCATCCAGCTCACCATGTTGTGGATGGTCAAATACGCCGTGGTCGAGGTACACCCCATGGCGAGGCGCTCGAAGATGAGGCTCGCATCGAGGCGCGGCAGCCCCAATCCGCCAAACGGCTCCGGGGTATAGAGGCCACAAAAACCTAGCTCTGCCGCCTGCTTGATGGTCGGGATCGGAAACTCATGCTCCTTGTCCCAGCGCGCGGCATGGGGTTTGAGCGCCTCATCGGCAAAGGCGGCGGCGGCCTCCACATACGCCTGTTGATCATCGGTCAGGGTAAAATCCATCTTGTCGTTCGCTCCCTTGTTGCCCCGCGCTTATTTTACCGCTTTAGCGCTTTATGACGCGGCGCCCACACGCTGCGTCAGTCGGATCTGCCACTATGGCGCTGTTGTCGTGGTAGCTGCTGACGCTCTCACTACCGCCTATCTATCGATACACAACAGATTAACAATTGATTTACGTTTACGCTAACGTAAACTTGTGGCAGAAGTGAAGTACAAAATGGACCGACCACTACCAGCCGTAACGCCGAGTCAGCCGGTCGAGCCAACCTCCCTACCCGACTGTCATATCCGCAAGGAGAGCATGGATGCAGATGGATGAGACCCTGAATGCCCTGACCGAACAGGTTGCGGCCTTCTGCCAGAAAGTGATCGCCCCGCGCGCCAGCGAGATCGATCAGAGCAACGCTTTTCCCCGTGATCTCTGGCCCCGGATGGGTGAACTGGGGCTGCACGGCATCACGGTGGCGGAGGAGTATGACGGGGTGAACCTCGGCTATCTGGCCCACGTGCTGGTGATGGAACAGGTAAGCCGCGCCAGCGCCTCGGTCGGCCTCTCCTACGGCGCCCACTCCAATCTCTGTATCAATCAGATCCACCGCCACGGCACGGCAGAACAGAAAGCGCGCTACCTCCCCCCGCTGGTGAGCGGCGAGCATGTGGGGGCGCTGGCCATGAGCGAGCCGGGCGCAGGCTCCGATGTGGTCAGCATGCGCCTCACCGCAGTGCGCGAGGGGGATCACTTCGTCCTGAACGGCAACAAGATGTGGATCACCAACGGCCCCGATGCTGACACCTTCGTCATCTATGCCAAGACAGATACCAGTGCGGGCCCCAAAGGAATTTCTGCCTTTATCGTTGAAGCCGGCACTCCCGGTTTTTCAACCGCCCAGAAGCTCGACAAGTTGGGGATGCGCGGCTCCAGCACCTGCGAGCTGGTGTTCGACAACTGCCGGGTGCCGCAGGAGAACTTGCTGGGCCCCTTGCACGGCGGGGTCAAGGTGCTGATGAGCGGGCTCGATTACGAGCGGGTGGTACTGGCGGCCGGTCCCCTTGGCATCATGCAAGCTTGTATGGATGTGGTGCTGCCCTATGTGCGCGAGCGCAAGCAGTTCGGCCAGGCCATCGGCGAGTTCCAGCTGGTACAGGGCAAGCTCGCCGACATGTATACCCGCCTCGCCAGCAGCCGGGCGCTGGTCTATTCGGTGGCGAGCGCCTGCGATCAGGGCCGCACCAGCCGTAAAGATTGCGCCGCCGCTATCCTGTTTGCCGCCGAAAACGCAACCCAGATGGCCCTCGATGCCATCCAGCTGCTCGGCGGCAACGGCTACATCAACGAATACCCCACCGGCCGCCTGCTGCGAGACGCCAAGCTCTACGAGATAGGTGCCGGCACCTCGGAGATCCGCCGCTGGCTCATCGGCCGCGAGCTGATGGGAGAGAACGCATGAGCAGGATCCACTCCCGCCTCGACACGGCGAGCCCGGAATATGCGGCCAATCGGGCCGCCATGCAGGGGCTGGTCGACGATCTCCATGCCCGCATTGCCGAGATCGCCCAAGGAGGCGGCGCGGCCAACAACGCCCGCCATCAGGCCCGTGGCAAGCTGCTGCCCCGCGAGCGCATCAACCAGCTGCTGGACCCGGGCTCCCCGTTTCTCGAACTGTCGGCGCTGGCTGGCTGGCAGGTCTATGACGAGCCGGTGCCCGCCGCCGGCATCATCACCGGCATCGGCCGGGTTTCGGGCCGGCTCTGCATGCTGGTGGTGAACGACGCCACCGTGAAAGGCGGCACCTACTACCCGCTCACGGTGAAAAAACACCTGCGCGCCCAGGCCATCGCGGAGCGGCTGCGCCTCCCCTGCCTCTATCTGGTGGATTCCGGCGGCGCCTTTCTGCCGATGCAGGATGAGGTGTTCCCCGACCGGGATCACTTTGGCCGCATCTTCTACAACCAGGCCCGCATGTCGGCCCAGAACATTCCCCAGCTGGCAGTGGTGATGGGACTCTGCACCGCTGGCGGCGCCTACGTGCCCGCCATGGCTGATGAATCCATCATGGTCAGGGAGCAAGCCACCATCTTTCTGGCGGGTCCGCCGCTGGTCAAGGCCGCCACCGGCGAGGAGATCAGCGCCGAGGCCCTGGGCGGCGCCGAAGTGCACTGTGCCCACTCGGGAGTTGCTGATCATATGGCCCGTGACGATGCCCATGCGCTGGCCATCGCCCGCACGTTGGTTACTCATCTGGGTAACGAGCCGATAGAGAGCAGCCCCGGCTACGAGCCCCCCTGCTACCCCATAGAGGAGCTCTACGGTCTGGTGGGCACCAGTCTCAAACGCCCTTACGACGCCCGCGAACTGATTGCCCGATTGGTGGATGGCTCTGACTTTGACGAATTCAAGGCGCTGTTCGGCACTACACTGGTGACCGGCTTTGCCCGTATTTGCGGCATGGAAGTGGGGATCCTCGCCAACAACGGCGTGCTGCACAGCGACAGTGCCCAGAAGGGGGCCCACTTTATCCAGCTCTGTAACCGGCGTGCCATCCCGCTGCTCTTTTTGCAGAACATCACCGGCTTTATGGTGGGGAGTAGTGCAGAAAAGGAGGGGATCGCCAAGCACGGCGCCAAACTGGTGACCGCAGTGGCCTGCAGCCGGGTGCCCAAGATCACCCTGATCGTCGGCGGCAGCTTTGGTGCCGGCAACTACGGCATGTGTGGCCGCGCCTATGAACCCGATTTTCTCTTTAGCTGGCCCAACAGCCGCATCTCTGTCATGGGGGGCGAGCAAGCGGCCGGGGTGCTGGTGCAGGTGCGCCGGGACAAGCTGGCTGCCGAGGGCAAGGACTTGAGCGAGCAGGAAGCGGCCGCCATCCGTGCCCCGGTGATCGAACAGTATGAGCGCCAGGGTCACCCCTACTACGCCAGCGCCCGCCTCTGGGATGATGGCGTCATCGACCCGGCCCAGAGCCGCACCGTACTGGCACTGACGCTCGCCGCCTGTCAGGGGGCCCGCATTGAACCCGAGCAGTACGGCATATTCCGGATGTAAGGAGCAAACCCATGTCAGATCCACTTACTTCCTCAGCACTTGGCTCTTCAACACAGGGCCCGTTTCGGCTGGAGCGGCACGGCCCGCTGGCCGAGCTGGTGCTGTCGCGCCCGGCTCGCCACAACGCCTTTGATGCCGACCTGATGCTGGGGCTGCTCGACTGCCTCGATGATCTGGCCCATCTCCATGGTCACTCACTTGCCGAACGCCCTCATGTCCTGCTGCTGCGGGCTGAGGGAAAACACTTCTGCGCGGGCGCCGACCTCAACTGGATGCGCAATCTGGCCCACGCCGATTTCGAGCACAATCGCGAAGATGCCCGGGTACTGGCGCGGCTGATGCAGACCCTCGACGAGCTCCCCTTCCCCACGGTAGCGCTGGTGCAAGGGGCCGCCTACGGCGGTGCGCTGGGGCTGATCTGTGCCTGCGATATGGTGCTGGCCAGCGATGATGCCCGCTTCTGCCTCTCCGAGGTGAGCCTGGGTCTGGTGCCTGCGGTGATCAGCCCCTACGTGGTACGTGCCATGGGAATGCGTCAGGCGCGCCGCTACATGCTCAGTGCCGAGCCTTTCGATGCCATCACAGCTTGTCGGCTCAATGTGGCACATCAACTCTGCAAGCCGGATCAACTGCTGGCGGAGGGACGGGCGCAGGCCCTTCGTCTGTGCCGCAACGGGCCGGAAGCAATGAAAGAGACCAAACGACTGCTGGCGGCGATAGAGGCCCATCCTTCCCGCCTGCACGAAGAGAAAACTGTCGAGACCATCGCCCGGGTTCGGGTGGGGCTCGAAGCCCAGGAGGGGATGCAAGCCTTCTTCGACAAACGTCCTCCCGCCTGGCGTCCCCGTTTCAAGGATGAGACATGACCCATCACACTCAGATTAAGCGCCTGCTGATTGCCAATCGCGGCGAGATTGCCGTGCGCATCATCAACACGGCGAAACGCCTCGGCATTCACACCATCGCCCTCTACTCCGATGCCGACGCCCACGCCATGCACACCCGTCTGGCCGATGAGGCCTGGCATCTGGGGCCCGCACCGGCCAGAGAGAGCTATCTCGACACCGGCAAGGTGCTGAAGATTGCCAAAGAGGCGCGCGCCGATGCCATCCATCCCGGTTACGGCTTTCTGTCGGAAAACAGCGATTTTGCCACCGCCTGCGAACAGCGCGGCCTGCGCTTTGTCGGCCCAAGCGGCGCCGCCATTCTCGCCATGGGCGACAAATCGGGCGCCAAGGCGCTGATGCAGTCCGCCGGCGTACCTGTACTGCCTGGCTATCACGGCACGGATCAGCGGCCGGACTTCTTGCGCGATCAGGCGAGCCAGATTGGCTTCCCGCTACTTATCAAGGCGGCCAGCGGCGGCGGTGGCAAGGGGATGCGCCGGGTCGATCAGCTGGCCGACTTTGACGAGTCGCTGGCGGCAGTCAAACGGGAAGCCAAGGCCGCCTTTGGCGACGATCTGGTGCTGCTGGAGCGCTATCTGCCCCAGGCTCGCCATGTGGAAGTACAGGTCTTTGCCGATAGCCTCGGCAACGCCATCTATCTGGGGGACAGGGACTGCTCCTTGCAGCGACGCCATCAGAAGGTGATCGAAGAGGCGCCCGCCCCCGACATCCCTCCGGCTCTGCGCCGCGCCATGGGGGAGGCAGCCGTGGCCGCAGCCAAAGCCATCCACTATCAGGGGGCGGGCACTATCGAGTTTCTGCTCTGCAAGGATGAGTTCTTCTTTATGGAGATGAACACCCGGCTGCAGGTGGAGCATCCGGTCACCGAAGCGGTGACCGGGCAGGATCTGGTGGCCTGGCAGCTGGCCGTAGCCGAGGGCAAGCCACTGCCACTCACCCAGGATGAGGTGGTGCTGCGCGGCCATGCGGTGGAGGCGCGCCTCTACGCTGAGGATGTGGCGGCCGGTTTTCTGCCTGCCAGCGGGCCTATCCACTGGCTCCACTGGCCCGTTGGCGTGCGCATCGACACCGGCGTTACCGTTGGCGATGAGGTCAGCCCCTATTACGATCCCATGATCGCCAAGCTGATCGCCCACGGCCAGAGCCGCACCGAGGCGTTCGCCAAACTGGCCGATGCGCTGGCGGCGCTGGATCTCGGCCCGCTGGTGCACAACGGCGCGCTCTTGCTGCGCCTTTGTGAAGAGCCTGACGTCCTGGCCATGGGCCACCATACCCAGTGGCCCATACCCACCACAGCACGGCCCATTCCTGAGCTCGCCTGGCCGCTGGCCGCCCTCTGGCTGGCGAGCCGCCCTGCGGGCACCTCCCCCTGGCAGCAAGCCTGCGGATTTCGGTTGGGACCGGATCGCAGCTGGACAGCGGCGGTGCGCATCGGTGATGAGCACCGGGTATTGACCCTTAACGATCATGGCGGCCAGTTTGAGTGGCAAGAGGAGACTCATTGCTACCAGAGAGGTGACGATCATATCCGGCTACAACAAGGTGGCTGCTGGCAACAGATCCCCATTCAGACGGTCGCAGGCTCGGAGGCAGCCTTCATCATGACCCTGGGGGGCCAGCGCATCCGCTTCGCGGCCGATGATCGGCAGCACAGCCACCACCATGAGCAGGCAAACGAGAAGGCGCAGGGCGCCATCGCGCCCATGCACGGCATAGTGGTAGCCGTGCTGGTCGAGCAGGAGCAAACGGTCAGCAAGGGGCAACCCCTGCTGGTACTGGAGGCGATGAAGATGGAGCACCAGTTGCGCGCAGAGCGGGACGGGGTAATTGAAGCCCTGCAGTGCAAACAGGGCGAGCAGGTAAGCCAGGGGACCGTGCTGGTGCGCTTTGCCGAAGAGACTGCTTCACAGGAGGAACATCCATGAACCGATCACAGGACGTCCGTGACGACAGGGTCAGTCTAGTGGAGATGGGGCCGCGAGATGGCCTGCAAAATGAAGCTGCGCCCCTCTCCCTGGTACAGCGGCTGGAGCTGATCCAGCGCCTTACCGACAGCGGCCTGCAACGCATCGAGGTGGGTGCCTTTGTCTCTGCCAAAAAAGTGCCGCAGATGGCGGACTCCGCAGCGCTGTTCGAGGCACTGCCGCGCAAGGGCTCAACCCGTTACGGCGCTCTGGTGCCCAATCTGCAAGGCTTGCAGGCAGCCATTGCCGCCCGCGCCGACGAGATTGGCCTCTTCACCGCCTGCTCCGACGGTTTTACCCGGGCCAATATCGGCATCAGCGTGGAGGAGTCGCTGGTACGCTTCGCCCCGCTGGTGCAGGAAGCTCGCCGCCTCGGCATCAAGGTGCGCGGCTACCTCTCCACCGTCATCGCCTGCCCGTTCGATGGCCCGACCCGCCCGAAACGAGTCGCTGCGATGGCCGAGCAACTACTGGATCTCGGTTGCCACGAAATTTCGCTGGGGGACACCATAGGCGTTGGCACCCCGGGTACGGTGGCGCCCATGCTGGATGCGGTACTGCACGAGATCCCGGCGGGGCGACTCGCGGTCCATTTTCACGACACCTACGGCCAGGGTCTGGCCAACCTGCTGCCCGCGCTGGAGCGCGGCATTCGCACCATCGACTGCTCGGTGGCAGGCCTTGGCGGCTGTCCCTATGCGCCGGGCGCCTCCGGCAATGTGGCGTCAGAAGAGGTGGTCTACCTGCTGCACGGCCTTGGCATGACGACCGGGGTGGATCTCGACAAACTGGCGGCCACCGGCCAGTGGGTGAGCGAGCAGCTCGCTCGCCCCAACGGCTCGCGGGTCGGTCAGGCCCTGCACGCCAATGCCGAGCGGCTGCGTGCCCGCCTCTGCCAGCCACACGCCCAGCAACAGGAGTCATGACCATGTCCCGTTCCCTGCCCGGCAAGGAGATCACCTACAGCATTTCGGAGCTAGCCCACGAGTTCGATGTCACGCCGCGCACCATCCGCTACTACGAGGACGAGGGGCTGCTCACCCCGCAGCGGGAGGGGCAGACCCGCATTTACAGCCACAAAGACAAGATCCGGCTCAAGCTGACCCTGCGCGGCAAACGGCTGGGGTTTAGCCTGGCCGAGATCCGCGAGCTGTTCGATATGTACGACACCGACAAATCGAGCAAAAACCAGCTCAACTCCATGATCAGCCTGATCGAAAGCAAGCGCAGTGCCCTGCACCAGCAACTGGAGGATATCCAGATGGTGATGGCCGAACTGGAAGCCGCCGAACAGCGCTGTGTTAATTCCCTTAACAGCTTGAAAACTGGCGCAGATTAACCGAATCTGGGAGCAAGCTATTGCCCTGGGGATCCCATGAGATATTGGTGCTGGTTTTTGCTCTTGTTCAGCCTCTCTGGCTGGAGCCATCCCCTCATCAAGGTTGGTGGATACCCCTATGCCCCCTTTGTGGTCAAACTCTCCGATTCCCGCTATGAAGGGCTGACGCTGGACCTCATCGCCAAGCTAAACGAGATCCAGCAAGAGGTAAGATTCGTGTTTGTTCCCACCTCGGCCGCCAACCGTTACAAGGCGCTCGATCTGGGCCGTTTCTCGCTGATGCTTTTTGAAGACACCAAGTGGGGCTGGGACACAGATAAATTCAAGATGACAGCCCCCTTCCTCGGTGGTGGCGAGGTCTATGTGGCCCTGAACAAAACGGGTCGGGATCAGCGTTTTTTCGATGACCCCTCTCGGCATCATCTTATCGGGGTGACCGGCTACCACTACGGCGTGGGCCAGTTCAATGCCGACCCCGTCTACCTGCAGCGCAAGCTCAATATCACCCTGGTCAAGGACAATGTCAGCGCCCTGCAAGCCCTGCTCAAAGGACGTGGCGAGGTAGCCATTCTCAACGTCTCATACCTTCACCAGTATCTGCTGGCCAATCCCGACACCGCCGACCAGCTGCTGATCTCGCAAAAATGGGATCAACAGTATCAACACCGCGCCATCCTTCACCCTGAGGCCCCCATTACCCCTGCCCAGCTGGAACAGTGGCTGGCAGCGCTGCAACAAAAGGGTGAACTGGAGCGCCTTTGGACAAAGTACGGCGTACAACAGCACGCAACCCCATGATTACTATCCAGCTTTTCTGTACCATGGCGGGAACCAAATGGGAGTGCACCAAATGAACACCACCGAGCCCGCGTCCCCCAAGCTCCGCTTGCTGCGCTACCTTGCCTACGTTTTCCTGCTGTTTCTTATCCTGATCACTCTGCTGCTGTGGCAAACCCCCCGTCTGATCCAGCGCTATCTGCCCGGCTGGCTGGCCGAGCACTACGGCCTGCAACTGACGCTGGGGGAGATTGACGTAGGGCTGCGCAACCCTTCGCTCACACTCGGCACGACCGCCCTGCTCGACGCCAAGCAGCAGCCCATCATCCGTTTTGAGCAGCTCTTTATCACCCCCGACCTGCAAGCCAGCTGGCAGCAGAAAGGGGTCGTGCTTTCCGCCGTCACCCTGACCAAACCCGTGATGCTGCTGCAACGGCTGACAGACAAAAAAGGGGAGGTTCGACTCAATCTGACCGATGCGCTGGCGACCCTGCTCACTCCTGCCCCCTCCCCCGAGCCCGAACCAGCCAGTGCACCGCTGCTGATCGACATTGCCAGCGTCAATGTCACTGACGGCCATGTGCGCTATCAGGATCAGCGCAAGGAGAGCGAGCCTGGCTGGTTGCCGCCCCTCAATCTGGAAAAAGTGACCCTCAAGCTCGATAACCTGCGCACCGAGGCAAATCACCCGACCGCCTATCAGCTGAACGCCGCCATCAACGGCAAAAGCAGCCTCGCCACTCACGGCAAACTCGATGTGATGAGCGGCATGGGTCAGGGTAAGGTGAGCTTCAAACAGGTCGAGCTGAAACCCTTCGCCCCGCTCTGGGCACCCTATCTCAAGCTGGATCTGGCCAAGGGCCACGCCAATGCAGAGGTGGAATACCAGCTTAAAGAGGGCAAGCAAGGGGTGCTGTGGCAATTGTCCAAAGGCAAGCTGACGCTGGACAACTGGCAGCTTAAAAAACACAAGGGCGACGAATTTGCCCGCTTCGGCCAGTTGACCCTGAGCGAGCTGGCAGTCGATGGCCAGAAACAGTCGCTCCAGATCGGCAAGGTGACCCTGCAACAGCCCCTGCTCAGGGCCACCCTCAACCCACAGCAGGAGCTGGATCTGGCTGACTTGCTGATTGAACAGGCCCCCGCCAAGCCCGTCAAAGGGGCCCACGTCGCAAACGAGGTGGCCAACAATGCGGCGCCCAAGTCGGCACAACAAGCAAAGACAGCCGGTAACGGCAAGAAACATGCGCCAGACAAACCCTGGCAGTGGCAGATCAAGCAGATCCTTATCGACAAGGGCGATCTCACTCTCACCGAATCGAGCAGCGGCAAACCGCAGGCACGCCAGCTCTCCGGCCTCAAGCTGGCGCTGGGGCCACTGGGCAGCAAGGGGGAGCAACCGAGCAAACTGACTCTGGCCACCCACTTCAACCAGAGCAGCCCCCTCGCCTTTGATGGCCAACTGACCCTGAGCCCCTTCACAATAAGCGGCGACATCAACCAGCAGGGGCTGCCCCTGACGCTGGCACAACCCTATCTGGCCGATCTGGTACGCATCAAGGTGCAGAACGGGCTGCTGAGCAGCAAGACCCGCCTTGATCTCGCCACCACCGCCCAGGGAGATCTGAGCAAGCTGACCCTGCAAGGGGGGCTCGATGTCAACGGGCTCAAAGTAGTCGATCGGGCAGACAATCAGCGGCTGCTGGAGTTCAACACCCTGGCTCTCACCGGTCTGACGTACGACGGCATCAGCCAGCAGATGCGGATCAAGGACATTGCCCTGAACAAGCCCTTCGCCCGCATCGAGATCAACGAAGATGGCACCACCAACCTGCAACAGCTGCTGTTGCCGCAACCGGCGGCAACCAAAAGTACTCAAGCGGCGGCAGGCAGCAAGACTCCCGACTTTCGTTTCACCATTGACCAGCTGCGCACAGAGCAGGGCAACCTACGCTTTGCCGACCGCAGCCTGAGTCAGGATTTTGTGGCCGATATCGCCTCGCTGGGCGGCCAGAGTCGCCATATCAGCAATATTCCGGGGCAACGCTCCGATCTCGCCTTCAACGGCAAGGTGGATCGCTATGCGCCGGTGACCATTCGCGGCGGTACCAACCTGCTGGTGGCCAACCCGATCCTCGACATCGCGGTCGCTTTCCACAATCTGGAGCTCACCACCTTCACCCCCTATTCGGGCACCTATGCCGGTTATGCCATCGACAAGGGGCAGCTCTCCATGAAGCTGCATTACAAGCTGGAGGGCAATCGGCTGGAGGGGGATAACGACATCACCATCAAGAAGCTGCAACTGGGCGAGAAGATCAAGAGCGATCAGGCCAAGGATCTGCCGCTGGGGCTGGCCATCGCCCTGCTAAGCGATGCCAACGGGGTGATCCAGATGAACCTCAAGGTGAAGGGGGATCTCGATCAACCGGACTTCAGCATCGGCAATATCTTCTGGGATGTGCTGGGCAACACACTGAGCAAGGCGATCACCTCCCCCTTCTCCCTGCTCTCCTCGCTGGCCGATGGCACCGAAGATCTCGACGAACTTCCCTTCCTGCCGGGGGATCCCGATCTCCCCCCCACCCAGCAGGAGAAACTGGTCAAGCTGGCGCAGGCCCTCAAGGATAGACCCAAGCTCAGCATGAACATTCGCGGCAAGGTCAACTTCAACGAGGAGCGCCCCATCCTGCAACGGCAAAAGCTGGAGCGGGTACTGGCCAAGCTCACCGGCAATCAGGCGGATCTCGACCTGCTGGAACAGGACTCAGCCCTGCAAGAGGCGCTGGCCCAGGCCTATGAAGAGCGCTTTGGCGAAGATCTGGATGATCTGGCGGACCGCCTCCATCTGGATGAAGAGAGCGCGGCACTGCGGGCCCAGGCGGTGATCCTGCTGCGGGATCAGCAGCTCATCACCGCCAAATCCCTGCGCAATCTCGCCATGCGCCGGGCGCAAAATACCAAGGAGTTTCTGGTCGACAGCCAGGGGATCGCCCCGGAGCGGCTGTTCGTGCTCGACAGCCAGGTCAAGGAAGAGGACAAGGAAGCCAAAGTGATCCTGACACTGGATCAGTGACGCCGCCGCACTTCGTAAAAAGCGTAATAAAAATACAACCCCTCAACTATTTTGACACCTTTTGCTCACCAAACAGCCTGCCTTGGTGAGCATTTGGCCTCTGATGCAAATAATCACGTAGTTTTTTTACGATTTATCCCCCTTGCCCCCTTGCGGGCGCGCCGCAGCCTGCCTAAAATCGCGCGTCTTTTGTTAACCCCCACCTCTATTTTTGGAGAACGCCACGTGAGCGAAAAATTGGCCAACCCTGCCCCTCTGGGTCTGATGGGTTTCGGTATGACCACCATCCTGCTGAACATCCATAACGCAGGTTTCTTCCCCATCAGCGCCATGATCCTGGCCATGGGCCTGTGCTACGGCGGCATCGCCCAGATCATCGCTGGCATCATGGAGTACAAGCGTGGCAACACCTTTGGTGTGACCGCATTCACCTCCTACGGCCTGTTCTGGCTGAGCCTGGTGTTCCTGCTGATCATGCCGACCATGGGTCTGGCCGAAGCCACTCCGCACGCCTACATGGGTTGGTATCTGCTGATGTGGGGCATGTTCACCCTGTTCATGCTGGTTGGCACCATCAACTACCCGCGCGCCAAGCAGTTCGTGTTCGCCTCCCTGACCGTGCTGTTCTTCCTGCTGGCCGCCCGTGACTTCACCGGCAGCACCCTGATCGGAACCATCGCCGGTTTCGAAGGCATCATCTGTGGCGCCAGCGCCATCTACCTGGCCATGGCCACCGTGATCAACGAGCAGTTCGGCCGCACCGTGATGCCGATCGGCGATCACAAGAAAGCCGCCGCCGTACAGCTGAAAGCCGCTGCCTGATAGGCAAGCCACTCAGATTGTGAAAAAGGCACCCTCGGGTGCCTTTTTGCTATTTCGCAAAGCTGACGTTCCTGCGCACACATTTTCCCTTTTCAGCCCTACATCCGGATATCCGTCTCTAGCTATTCGGCACTCCTGACACACCCATTTGTGGATATATCCATCAACTAAATAAGGCTCTCACGGGCCACCACAAGGGATGCAGTTTGTTATTCGGTATGAAGCCGTATGACCACTCCCTTTTGTTGGCAACTGTCAGGTGAATACCATCTCCATACAAGTAATTTAAATCAAAGTGCCGACCAAGTTATCGGTACTTTTATCTCCCTATGTAAGTTAAAAATTCACTGCGGCGTTAAATCTAATATCCCAGAGGTCAAGGTCCTGACGCCCGATACTGTAATAACCGGTGATAACTTCAAAACGCTGATGACGCTGAGGGGCTACCGCCAGTGCAATCCGTGCAGATCCACTCCACGGAGTCGTACTTTCCATTGTCAGATTTTCATTCAGGATCTGACCATCATTGGGACGCTCAATATCATAACGAACCCCAAGACGCAGGGCCGGTATAATTTGAACACCATCGGTTGTGGTGAAAATACGACTGATATCCCCTGATGCTTCACTGGTGGCATATTCAAAAGAGTTTTCATTAACCCGCAATGTCACGTTATAAATCTGGTTTGCATAAGGCAATGAGCCTGTGTAATCAAACGCATCGGATTTATTGTGACTGTAAAAGAGGGCAAGCTTGGGCCGCAGCAGATATTCACCAACATCGTAGCCACCGGTCAGGTTGGCTGAGATCAACCCGGTCGTTGTCTTGAAACTCCCTTTAAGTACATCGAGTTCGGTATCGTTATCAGTTCGTCCCCATGCAGCCCAGCCATCCAGCAGCCAGTGCGTATCTAGCCTATAGCCGCCATATGGCCCAACAAAGAAGCTGTCCCCCTCATTTCGTACCGAACTGCCAAACGTGCCAAGAGAGGTTTTGCTATTGGCAAATGCAATACCGCCCAGCCCGTCTTTACCAAGGGATCTGTGTATACCGATCAAAAAGCTGTTGGCATGTCCGGATGTGTCTATCTCGTTACGATCATCGGAGACTCCGGTATGGCGTACATCAGTCCATACCTGCCACAACCCCTTTTGACCGGCAATATCTTCAAATTGGTCAAGCCCGACAACGACACGATCTGAAATACTGAGGGAGCCGCTCAAATAGCCCATCAAGGCATCTGCACTGATACTGGTCACAATATTGCGGATCGGGTCACTCCCACCACCGGTGCCACCACCACTACCACCATTGCTGCCATCCCCCCCGCCGGTTCCGCCACCAGTTCCACCATTGCCGCCATCCCCACCGCCGGTTCCGCCACCACTTCCTCCATTGCTGCCGCCACCACCTCCGGTTCCGCCACCAGTGCCACCGTTACTCTCTCCCCCATCGATCGGGGGAATATTTGGAAATACCGGATTGGTCTGGTTTCTCGAATCGAGGAAGCAGTTGAAAGAACCATCCGCATTGAGGAGATCCAGTTTGTGAGTCCCGTTAAGGTCATCAAGTACTACAGGTGAGACACTCAAGTGCAACGACGCGCGGTTTGCATTCCAACTATCGATTTCAGATACCCCGGGAGCAGAGAGGCGAAAATTCCCCCCGGAACCGGGACTTGAAAGCCATAGTGATACCGAATTGTCAGCCGAACGCCCAAGAAACTCTAGATGCTGCCCCGGTTGCCTGTTCGGGCAATCCGCCGCCCATGCTGTTGGCAAGCAGATACTGGTAAGGCAGCCAATTCCCAAAATACGTGAAATCATTATGTCCTCCTGACACTACGTTATCTCACTGACATCCTTGCATGACTTTTAGCATTCCCCACAAACAGGTCACTCGATGCAATGGGTAAAGGAACAAATCAATCTGACAAGTTCAAATCGCAGACTATTTTAGTATCCACACTGTTTCTGGTCTCCTGTAATAAAATTCGTTTAGCGCCTGAATCGCGATGATTGATTAAATCAAACCACTTTAAAACCCATAAAAAATGCCGCCCATCGGGCGGCAGTTTTATTAGAGATAACGGGCTAACAGGAATTACCAGCCGGTTACTTCGCGCAGGGCCTTGCCGATATCGGCCAGGGAGCGGACGGTTTTCACGCCAGCATCTTCCAGCGCGGCAAACTTCTCGGCGGCAGTACCCTTGCCACCGGAAATGATGGCGCCAGCGTGGCCCATCCGCTTGCCGGGAGGGGCAGTAACACCCGCGATATAGGAGACCACCGGCTTGGTGACGTGGGCCTTGATATAGGCGGCAGCATCTTCCTCGGCGTTGCCGCCGATCTCGCCGATCATCACGATCGCTTCGGTCTGCGGATCGTTCTGGAACATCTCCAGAATGTCGATAAAGTTGGAGCCTGGGATGGGGTCGCCACCGATACCAACGCAGGTGGACTGGCCAAAGCCCTCGTCAGTGGTCTGCTTGACCGCTTCGTAGGTCAGGGTGCCGGAGCGGGAGACGATACCCACCTTGCCCGGCTTGTGGATGTGGCCCGGCATGATGCCGATCTTGCACTCACCCGGGGTGATCACGCCCGGGCAGTTGGGGCCGATCATCCGCACGCCGGTCTCTTGCAGCTTCACTTTGACATCCAGCATATCCAGCGTCGGGATGCCTTCGGTGATGGTGACAATCAGCTTGATGCCCGCGTCGATCGCTTCCAGGATGGCATCCTTGCAAAACGGCGCCGGCACATAGATGACGGAGGCAGTAGCGCCGGTCGCTTCGACCGCGTCACGGACGGTGTTGAACACCGGCAGGCCCAGATGGGTGGTGCCGCCCTTACCTGGGGAGACGCCGCCCACCAGCTGGGTGCCGTAGGAGAGCGCCTGCTCGGAGTGGAAAGTACCCTGACCGCCGGTAAAGCCCTGGCAGATGACTCGGGTGTCCTTGTTGATCAGTACGCTCATCAGTTGGCCTCCGCTGCTTTGACGACTTGCTGCGCGGCATCGGTCAGACTCTTGGCCGCAATGATGTTGAGGCCGCTCTCGGCCAGCTTGATACCACCCAGCTCGGCGTTGTTGCCTTCCAGACGGACCACGACGGGCACCTTGACCCCCACTTCCTTGACCGCACCGATGATGCCTTCCGCGATCATGTCGCAGCGCACGATGCCGCCGAAGATGTTGACCAGCACCGCTTTGACGTTGCTGTCGGAGAGGATGATCTTGAACGCCTCGGTTACGCGCTCCTTGGTGGCGCCGCCGCCGACGTCAAGGAAGTTGGCCGGCTTGCCGCCGTGCAGGTTGACGATGTCCATGGTGCCCATGGCCAGACCCGCGCCGTTGACCATGCAGCCGATGTTGCCATCGAGGGCCACATAGTTGAGCTCCCACTGGGCAGCGTGCGCTTCGCGGGGGTCATCCTGAGACGGGTCGTGCATCTCGCGCAGCTTGGGCTGACGATAGAGGGCGTTGGCGTCGATGTTGATCTTGCCATCCAGGCAGTGCAGGTTGCCCTGCGCGGTGATCACCAGCGGGTTGATCTCCAGCAGCGCAAAGTCGCAATCCAGGAACATCTGGCCCAGACCCATGAAGATCTTGGTGAATTGTTTGATCTGATCGCCGACCAGACCCAGTTTGAAGGCCAGCTCGCGGGCCTGATAGGCCTGCGGACCCACCAGCGGATCGATGGCCGCCTTGTGGATCAGATGGGGGGTTTCGTGGGCGATCTTCTCGATGTCCACGCCACCTTCGGTCGAGGCCATGAAGACCACGCGACGGGAGCCACGGTCAACCACGGCGCCCAGGTAGAGCTCTTTGGCGATGTCGGTGCAAGATTCAACCAGGATCTTGGTGACCGGCTGGCCGTTGGCGTCAGTCTGGTAGGTCACCAGATTCTTGCCCAGCCAGTTCTGGGCGAAAGCACGGATCTCGTCCTTGCTCTTGGCCACTTTCACGCCGCCCGCCTTGCCGCGGCCACCGGCGTGTACCTGGCATTTGACGACCCAGGTATTGCCGCCAATCTTGTCGGCCGCTTCGGCCGCTTCTTGTGGGGTAGCACAGGCATAACCTTCGGAGACCGGCAGGCCATACTCGGCAAACAGCTGTTTTGCCTGATATTCATGCAGATTCATAGATGCTCTATCCGTGTTGTAGGTATTTCCGTCCGGGGCTGGTGTTTCTCAATCCCCTGTGAATGGGGGCCTGGGCGGCCCCTCGTTATCTTTCAATCGCTCGGGTATTACTCAAACGTCCAGCGGCACACTCCGCTCGGGGCGCAAACCCCTTGCCCGAGTGCCACAGGCTTAGACGTCCAGCAACAGACGGGTCGGGTCTTCCAGCAGCTCCTTGACGGAGACCAGGAAGCCTACCGATTCGCGTCCGTCGATGAGACGGTGATCGTAGGAGAGCGCCAGATACATCATCGGCAGGATCTCGACCTTGCCGTCAACGGCCATCGGGCGATCCTGGATCTTGTGCATGCCCAGAATAGCGCTCTGGGGCGGGTTGATGATCGGGGTGGACATCAGGGAGCCGAACACGCCACCGTTGGTGATGGTGAAGTTGCCGCCAGTCAGTTCATCCACGGTCAGCTTGCCGTCACGGCCCTTGCCCGCCAGATCCTTGATGGCCTTCTCGATGTCCGCCAGGCTCATGTTGTCGCAGTCGCGCAGCACCGGCGTCACCAGACCACGGGGGGTGGAGACGGCGATGCTGACGTCGAAGTAGTTGTGGTAAACCACGTCATCACCATCGAGCGCCGCGTTCACTTCCGGATAGCGCTTGAGGGACTCAACCACCGCCTTCACGTAGAAGGACATAAAGCCGAGCTTGATGCCGTGCTTCTTCTCGAAGATCTCGCCGTACTGCTTGCGCAGATCCATGATGGGCTTCATGTTGACCTCGTTGAAGGTGGTCAGCATGGCGGTGGTGTTTTTCGCTTCCAGCAGACGCTCGGCAATGCGCTTGCGCAGACGGGTCATCGGTACCCGCTTGTCGGTACGACCACCCAGCGGGGCAACCTTGGCTGCCGGGGCTGCAGTTGCGACCGGTGCGGCTGCCGCAGGCTGGCTCTTGGCCTTGATGAAGGCTTCCACATCATCCTTGGTGATGCGACCGCCTTTGCCGGTACCGGTCAGCTTGGTCACGTCGATGTCGTGCTCGCCAATCAGGCGGCGCACCGAGGGGCTCAAGCCATCGGCACCATCATCGGCCACCGCTTCAGCGGGTTTCTCTTTGGTCTCTTCACCGGCCACCGGAGCGGCGGTGAGGATGGCAATCAGTTGACGGGACAACACGGTTGCCCCTTCCCCTTGCAGAATATCCCCCAGCACACCGGCTTGCGGTGCCGGCACTTCCAGCACCACCTTGTCGGTCTCGATGTCGACCAGCACTTCGTCACGGGCGACCAGATCGCCCGGTTTTTTGTGCCAGGTGGCGATAGTGGCATCGGCCACTGATTCCGGCAGATCCGGTACCTTGATTTCGATAGTCATCCAATCAGTTCCTTTTTACTTCTATGCCAGAGGCTTTACAGGGTAAGGGCATCTTCCACCAAGGCTTTTTGCTGCTTGGCGTGGACAGACATGTAACCGACGGCCGGTGAGGCTGACGCGGGGCGACCGGCATAACGCAGGGTGGCTCCGGCTGGCAGCACGCCATCGTAGTGGTGACGGGTGCAGTACCAGGCGCCCTGGTTCTGCGGCTCTTCCTGACACCAGACAAAGTCGGTGACGTGGCTGTAATCGGCCAGAATGGCGCGCACTTCCTCTTCCGGGAAGGGGTAGAGCTGCTCAATTCGCACCAGTGCCACATCTTGCTGCTCGGCCTTGCGACGGGCATCGAGCAAGTCGTAGTAGACCTTGCCGGAGCAGAAGACCACCCGCTTGACCGCTTTCGGATCCAGCGCATCGATCTCGCCGATGGCGTTCTGGAAGGTGCCTTCCGCCAGCTCTTCGAGCTTGCTCACCGCCAGCGGGTGGCGCAGCAGGGATTTGGGCGTCATGACGATGAGCGGACGGCGCATCGGACGCACTACCTGACGACGCAGCATATGGAACACCTGCGCCGGAGTAGAGGGCACGCACACCTGCATGTTGTGCTGGGCACACATCTGCAGATAACGCTCCAGACGAGCGGAGGAGTGCTCCGGCCCCTGCCCCTCGTAACCGTGCGGCAGCAGCATGGTCAGGCCGCACATCCGGCCCCACTTCTGCTCACCGGAGGAGAGGAACTGATCCACCACTACCTGGGCACAGTTGGCGAAGTCGCCGAACTGGGCTTCCCAGATGGTGAGGCCAGCCGGCTCGGCGCTGGCGTAACCATATTCAAAGGCCAGTACCGCGTTCTCGGTCAGCACAGAGTCATACACCTCGAACGGGCCCTGCTCGTCGTGCAGGTTGCACAGCGGGGTGTAGGTGCTGGCATCGGTCTGGCTGTGCAGCACGGCGTGGCGGTGGAAGAAGGTGCCACGGCCGGAGTCTTCACCGGTAAAGCGGATGCGGGAACCCTTATCCACCAGAGTGGCGTAGGCCAGGGTTTCAGCAAAGCCCCAATCCACCAGCTTCTCGCCGGCGGCCATCAGACGGCGGTCTTCGTAAATCTTCTCGACCTGACGCTGCAGCACGTGAGTCGCCGGATACTGGCTCACCCGCTCGCCGAGGCTCTTGAGGTGATCCATAGGCACGGCACTCTCATAGGCCATGTTCCAGTCGTGGCCCAGATACGGCGTCCAGTCGACGGAGTGCAGCTCCATCGGCCGCCACTCCTTGCTCACCCGCTCGCCGCGATCCAGCGCTTCGCGATACTCGTTGACCAGTTCGGTCGCCCGCTCCTGGGCGAGGCTCCCCTCGGCCACCAGCTGATCGGCGTAGATCTTGCGCGGGGTCGGGTGCTGCTTGATCTTCTGGTACATCAAAGGCTGGGTGGCGCTCGGCTCATCCGCTTCGTTGTGACCGTGACGACGGTAGCAGACTAGCTCGATCACCACATCGCGTTTGAAGGTATTGCGGTAATCCAGTGCAATCTGGGTCACCAGCACCACGGCTTCCGGGTCATCCCCGTTGACGTGCAGCACCGGCGCCTGCACCGCCTTGGCGATGTCGGTGCAATATTCGGTGGAGCGCAGGTCACGGATATAGGAGGTGGTGAAACCAACCTGGTTGTTGATGACGATGCGCACCGTCCCGCCGACACCATAGGCACGGGTCTGGGACATGTTGAAGGTCTCGGCCACCACGCCCTGACCGGCCATGGCCGAGTCACCGTGAATGGTGATGGGCAACACGCTGGAGCCATCCTTGTCACCGCGACGATCCATCCGGGCACGGACCGAGCCGATGACCACAGGGTTGACGATCTCGAGGTGAGAGGGGTTGAACGCCAGCGCAAGGTGGACGTTGCCACCCGGGGTGGCGAAGTCGGAGGAGAAGCCCATGTGGTACTTCACATCACCGGTGCCCCAGGATTCGCCATGCTTGCCGGCAAACTCGTCGAACAGATCCTGAGCGCGCTTGCCCAGCACGTTGATCAGCACGTTGAGGCGACCGCGGTGGGCCATACCGATAACGGCCTCTTTGCAGCCCTGCTCACCGGCGCGACGGATCAGCTCCTTGAGCATGGGGATCATGGCGTCGCCACCTTCCAGCGAGAAGCGCTTGGCTCCCGGGAACTTGGCGCCCAGATATTTCTCCAGCCCTTCGGCGGCAGTAAGGCTCTCGAGGAAACGGGTCTTCTCTTCGAGGGTGTAGCTCCCCTTCCCCTCAATGGATTCGAGACGCTGTTGCAGCCAGCGCTTCTCTTCCGTGGAGGTGAGGTGCATGTAGTCGGCGCCGATGGAGCCGCAATAGGTCTTCTTCAGCGAGGCGTAGAGGTCGGAGAGCACCATGGTCTCACGACCGATGGCGTAGGAGCCCACATTGAAGGTGGCCTCCATATCTGCGCCCTGCAGGTTGTGGAACGCAGGCTCCAGTTCGGCAACGGTTTCACGCTGCCACAGGCCCAGCGGGTCCAGATTGGCATTCTGGTGACCACGGAAACGGAAGGCGTTGATCAGCTGCAATACCCGCACCTGCTTGGCATCCACTTGCGGATCGGAGACGGGGGCACTGTAGCGAGAGGGATCCTTGGCCAGACGACGGAAATAATCGCGGACCTGGGAGTGGGGTTGTTCAACCGCATGGCCATTGACCTGGGGCAGCTCGCTAAACAGGCTGCGCCACTCGTCGGACACGGAGTCAGGATTTTCCAGGAAGGATTCGTACAAATCCTCGATATAGCTTGCATTCGCACCAGCCAGGTGAGATGACTCCAACCAGGCCTTCATCACGCCGTTATGCATTTCTATCCCTTGTACTTCTTGTTACTGCTGCGCAGCTTGTAGGGGTCAAATAGCCATCCTGCCACGGGTGGGATGGCTATCCAGAGGTCGGGCCAGCACCTGGCCGGCCCTGATACTAAACAGCCCGATTGAGCAACATCGACTTGATCTGGCCAATCGCCTTGGTCGGGTTCAAGCCTTTCGGACAGACGTTCACGCAGTTCATGATGCCATGGCAGCGGAACACGCTGAATGCGTCGTCCAGATTCCCCAGTCGTTCGGTGGTCGCGGTGTCGCGGCTGTCAGCCAGCCAGCGGTAGGCGGCGAGCAGCCCGGCCGGACCGATGAACTTGTCGGGATTCCACCAGAAGGAGGGGCACGAAGTGGAGCAGCAGGCACAGAGAATGCACTCGTACAGGCCGTCAAGCTTGGCGCGCTCTTCGGGGGATTGCAGGTGCTCACGCACCGGCGGCAACTTGTCATCATTGATGAGGAAGGGTTTGACCTTCTCCCACTGGGTGTAGAACTGGGTCATGTCGATCACCAGATCACGGATCACCGGCAGGCCGGGCAAGGGGCGGATAACGACGTTATTGCCCTTCTTCAGCAGGTCGGAGAGCGGGGTGATACAGGCAAGACCGTTCTTGCCATTCATGTTGAGACCGTCTGATCCACAGACCCCTTCGCGGCAAGAGCGGCGGAAGGCGAGCGTGGGATCCAGCTCTTTCAACTGGATCAGTGCGTCGAGCACCATCATGTCGGAACCTTCAGGAATATCAAGACGATATTCCTTCATATGGGGGACGTTATCAACATCCGGATTGTATCTGTAGACAGAGAATGTGACGTTCATAGGGCTGGCTCCGCAATCAGTAAGTCCGGACCTTGGGCGGGAACGCCTCACGGGTCTTGGGTGACATGTTGACAGCGCGACGGGTCATGGACTCGGTGTCCGGATGATAGAGGCTGTGGCACAGCCAGTTCTCATCGTCGCGATCCGGGAAGTCGAAGCGGCAGTGAGCACCGCGACTCTCGGTACGGAAGTTGGCGGCAACCGC
The DNA here is from genome assembly GCF_040908375.1 of Aeromonas sp. R2-3. Taxonomy (NCBI): domain Bacteria; kingdom Pseudomonadati; phylum Pseudomonadota; class Gammaproteobacteria; order Aeromonadales; family Aeromonadaceae; genus Aeromonas; species Aeromonas sp. R2-3. The sequence continues at coordinate 517,200 of NZ_JBFODP010000032.1, forward strand.
CGTGGCAAACGCCGTCTCCATCAGGTTGTCCAGCTCCAGGCACTCGATGCGCTGGGTGTTGAACTCTTTGGAGGTGTCATCCAGACGGGCTGACTTGAGGCGTTCGCGGATAACCTTGAGCTCGGCCAACCCTTCTGCCATCGCAGCACCTTCGCGGAATACAGAGAAGTTGTTCTGCATGCAGCGCTGCAGGTCTTTGCGGATCTGCACCGGGTCTTCCCCGTCACGGCAATTTTCCCAGCGGTTGAAGCGGGCCAGTGCGGCATCCAGATCCGACTCGGAAGCATCGCGGCCGTGATCCATCTCGCCCAGGGTGTTGACCAGATGCATGCCGGCCGCGCGGCCGAACACCACCAGATCCAGCAGGGAGTTGCCACCCAGACGGTTGGCGCCGTGCACCGAGACGCAGGCAATCTCGCCCACCGCAAACAGACCGACCACCGGCACGTCGTTGCCATTCTTGTCCTGGGTCAGGCACTGGCCATTCACGTTGGTCGGCACGCCGCCCATCATGTAGTGGCAGGTCGGGATGATCGGGATGGGCTCTTTGACCGGATCCACGTGGGCGAAGGTGCGAGAGAGCTCGCAGATCCCCGGCAGACGGGATTCCAGCACTTCTTTGCCGAGGTGATCCAGCTTGAGCTTGATGTGCGGGCCCCAAGGACCATCGCAGCCACGGCCTTCACGGATCTCGATCATGATGGAGCGGGCCACCACGTCGCGACCGGCCAAGTCCTTGGCGTTTGGCGCGTAACGCTCCATGAAGCGCTCGCCATCTTTATTGAGCAGATAGCCGCCTTCACCACGGCAGCCTTCGGTTACCAGCACCCCTGCCCCGGCGATGCCGGTCGGGTGGAACTGCCACATCTCCATATCCTGCACGCCGACGCCGGCACGCAGCGCCATGCCGACACCGTCACCTGTATTGATGTGGGCGTTGGTGGTGGACTGGTAGATACGACCGGCACCGCCAGTCGCCAGCACGGTGGCCTTGGCCTTGAAGTAGACCACTTCACCGCTCTCCATGTCGATGGCGGTACAACCCACCACGTGGCCATCCTGGTTTTTCACCAGATCCAGCGCATACCACTCGGAGAATACGGTGGTCTTGTTCTTGACGTTCTGTTGGTAAAGGGTGTGCAGCAGGGCGTGACCGGTACGGTCGGCGGCCGCTGCGGTACGAGCAGCCTGCTCGCCACCGAAATTCTTGGACTGACCACCAAACGGACGCTGGTAGACAGACCCGTTATCGAAACGGGAGAAGGGCAGCCCCATGTTCTCCAGCTCATAGATAGCCTCGGGACCGGTTTTGCACATGTACTCGATGGCTTCCTGATCACCGATGTAATCGGAACCTTTTACCGTGTCATACATGTGCCACTGCCAGTTGTCATCGTGGGCATTGCCCAGCGCAACCGTGATCCCGCCCTGGGCGGAGACAGTGTGAGAACGGGTTGGAAAAACCTTGGACAACAGAGCGCAGCTCTTGCCGGACTGGGCAATCTGCAGCGCGGCGCGCATACCGGCACCACCGGCACCAATCACCACCGCATCAAATTCACGAGTTGGAATAGTCACCTTACACACCCCACAGCACGACGAAACCCGTCATCAGATAGACAAACAGCACCACGACCAGGGCAAATTGCAGCGCCCCGCGCAGCCCAACCGGCTTGATATAGTCAGTCAGCACCTGCCACAGACCAATCCAGGCGTGGATCAGTACGCAGAGCAGGGTCAACAGGGTGAATACCTTGGTGAATGTTTTGGCGAAGAAGCCTGCCCACACCTCGTAGGTGATGTCGTTGAACGCGACAAAGCCCACCAGATAGAGGACATAACAGGTCATGATGAGGGCGGTGGCGCGGATCAGGATGTAATCGTGAACGCCGCTGCGCCCGAAGGTTGCAGAATTGGTTACCATACAAGCACTCCCGCCAATACAGCCAGGATCGCGGTGATCACGAAGGCCACGCGGGCGCTCTGATTGCCGGATTCCAGCTCTTCCCAATAGCCCATATCCATGACCAGATGACGCAAGCCGCCCACAATGTGGTATGCCAGCGCAGTCAGGATCCCCCACAGCACGAGTTTGACCAGGAAGTTGTCCATGATGGCAACCACGGTTGCAAACCCTTCGGGAGAGGCGAGTGAAGTACCAAGCATCCACAGCAAGATGCCCAGTGCAACAAAGGTAATGACCCCTGAAACACGGTGCAGGATGGATGCAATGGCAGTGACAGGAAAGCTGATCGTCTGTAGGTCGAGGTTGACCGGTCTCTGTTTGTTTTTCACGCTTGCCCACTCAGCTCCATTGAGCACGTTAGTTATTGTTTTAACTCACACTTGAGGGCACGGAATGGTGATTGTTGGTTTTTTGTTACCAAAACACTCTGAAAAAGCCAAAACGCGAGTTTTCGGTTTCACATCAGGCTTTGCCAAAGCGTTTCAAACACCCGCAGCCATGACCCACGTGGCGCAGTATATCGGCGGCCTTAACCGAAGACAATCAATTAGCTACAAAGAAAACACAAAACCGCAAACTCGATCGCATATTTAATTTAACATTTCATTAATGCCATTAATGGGGTTCCAGCAAAATTGACATTGATAAGGAACTCTGTTTCAAATAAGGCGCTCCAGCCACTTCGGTATGGGTAACAACCTTTGCCAGCGTCATAAAAGTCGTAATAGAGTAGGACTGGAACCAAATTATAAAGAGCAAAGGAGACGTGCTATGGCTGATAAGATAGCCACCCTACACCTGCCCGGAAAAGATCCGGTCGAACTGCCGATCCTCTCCGGCACCATCGGCCCGGATGTCATCGATGTCAGAAAATTGGGATCACAGGGGTATTTCACCTTTGACCCCGGTTTTATGGCGACCGGTTCTTGCAAATCTGCCATTACCTACATTGACGGGGATCAGGGTGTCTTGCTGCACCGTGGTTACCCCATCGCCCAGTTGGCCACCCAGGCCACCTATCTGGAAGTCTGCTATATCCTGCTGTACGGCGAAGCGCCGACCAAGGCGCAATATGCCGAATTCGAACGCCTGGTCACCCGCCACACCATGGTGCACGAGCAGATCGCCTTCTTCTTCCGCGGCTTCCGTCGCGACTCCCACCCCATGGCCATCATGTGCGGTGTAGTCAGCGCCCTCTCCGCCTTCTATCACGATGCCCTCGACATCAATAACGAGCAGCATCGCGAGATCTGTGCCTTCCGTCTGCTCTCCAAGATGCCGACTCTGGCCGCCATGTGTTACAAGTACTCCATCGGCCAGCCGTTCATGCAGCCGCGTAACGCCCTCTCCTATGCCGGTAACTTCCTCCACATGATGTTTGGCGTGCCGACCGAAGAGTACAAGGTCAACCCCATCGTTGAACGTGCCATGGATCGTATCTTTACCCTCCATGCAGATCACGAGCAGAACGCCTCCACCTCCACCGTTCGTCTGGCTGGCTCCTCCGGTGCCAACCCGTTCGCCTGTATCGCCGCGGGGATCGCCTCCCTGTGGGGACCGGCCCACGGTGGTGCCAACGAAGCCTGCCTGCGCATGCTGGAAGAGATCGGCTCGGTGGATCGCATCCCCGAGTACATCGCCAAGGCCAAGGACAAGAATGATCCGTTCCGTCTGATGGGCTTCGGTCACCGTGTCTACAAAAACCACGACCCTCGTGCCACTGTGATGCGTGAAACCTGCCACGAAGTACTGACCGAGCTGCAGATCAAGGATCCGCTGCTGGATGTGGCCATGGAGCTGGAGCGCATTGCGCTCTCCGACCCCTACTTCGTCGAGAAGAAACTCTACCCGAACGTGGACTTCTACTCCGGCATCATCATGAAGGCGATCGGCATCCCGATGAGCATGTTCACCGTGATCTTCGCCATCTCCCGCACCATCGGCTGGATTGCCCACTGGAACGAGTTCCACTCAGACCCGGACAGCAAGATTGGTCGCCCACGCCAGCTCTACGTAGGCCACCCGCTGCGCGAGTTCACTCCACTCGAGCAGCGCTAACCACTGCGCTGATATGGTTTGTTACAAAGGCGGTCATTGACCGCCTTTTTGTTTGCCGCTCTAATGCCCCCTTTCGCGTTAAGGAGTCCATTATGAAACCACTGTTTATCAGCGCAGCCTTGCTGCTGACCGCCTGCCAGAGCACCCCCGCTTCGTCACAGGGGGAGACCCTCTATATCAACAGCCAGTTGGTCGATTGCGTCGGGGTTGGCCCAATGCAGTGCATGCAGGTTCGCAGTGATGAGCAGCGGCCCTGGACGCTGTTCTACCAGAATATTGAAGGTTTCCAGTTCGAGCCTGGCTATCGCTACCAGCTCACTGTCAGCAAGGAGCAGCTCACCGATGTGCCGGCCGATGCCCCCTCCGTGCGCTATCAGCTGATCAAGGTAGTGAACAAGGTCGCCAGCAAGTAACAAACACGATCAAAAAAACGGGGGATGGCTGATGCCATCCCCCGTTGGTTTATGGGTACTGCGCCTCATCAGGCACGATCAGGTCGGCGCCAGCGCCATATGTAGCAGCGGATAGGGCTTGCCCTGACCATCCAGCGGCGAGCGACCCGTCACTGTGAACCCCATCTTCAGATAGAAGCCCACTGCCTGTTCGTTCTGCTCGTTGACGTCAACCTGCGTCGCGCCGCCCTGTTCGATGGCATGCGCCACCAGCAAACGCCCCACGCCACTACCGCGCGCCTCGGGAGCCACAAACAGCATCTCCAGCTTGCCCTCGTGCACTCCGCTAAAACCCGCAACGTTCCCCTCTTCTGTACAGGCACAGTGCAGTGTCACCGCATCGAAGTAGTGCTCCAGAATAAGCGGTTTAAGCGCGAGGATCTTGGCCTCGGGCAGAAAGTGGTGGGTCGCCCGCACCGAGGCCTCCCACAGCTCGATCAGGGCCGGATAATCGGCCCGCGTTGCAGTATCAATCTTCATCAATGACTCTTTGTTGCAGCCCGCAGGATGGCTGTGGCCTCCCCGCTAGCCAACCTGATTAGCGCGCCTGCACCGCTTGCAGCAGCACCGACATATCAGCGCCAAAGTGGCGGCTGCGGATCGCTTCGCGAATATCCGCTTCGCTATAACGGCTGCCCGGGTAGACTACTACGCAGGAGGTGTCGCCCGGTTTGAGGAAGTGGGTCTCGCCAAACGGGGTATAGCGAGTGGCGCCGATACTGATGAGCGCATGGGGAGGATGTCCCGCCTGCGCCAGCAGTCCCTGAATGTGCTCCGCCGGCCCCTCATCCTGCTGATGATTGAACTTGTCGATGGCCCAGTCGAGCAGCTTGCCGTGGAAGTAGCTGTAGTCGATGGCAGCGCTGTCTACCCCGTAAGCGTGCAGCTCGCCATCGCGCTCCAGATAGCAGGCGATGCGATAGTCATCGAGCTCGCAACCGACGGCAAAACCGGAAAGCGACAGCAGATTGGCCGCCAACCCCTTGCTCTCTTCACCCCAGTTCTTCTTCTCGCTGATCTTCTTGGCGTTGGGACGGCGGATGGAGCAGTCGTTATAGGCGCCAAAGGCGCGGGGATGGATCGCCACCACCTGCTTGTCGGCATACTCCAGCTCGCACCAGAGGGCTACTTCCGGCTCGATCTGCACCTTCTCGTCACCACTGACCGCCGCTTCCGGCAGGAAGATCGCCTTGTCGCTTAAGGGGAACACCCCGAGCTGACCCGGATAGCCCGGCACAAAGAAGGGAAAGAGCGCCTTGGGCGCGGTGGTATCGCGCACCACGACAGCCACGAAATCCGACGCTTCACCCGCCTGCTCCAGATGACCGGCGAAATTGCCCGCGACCCCGAGTCCGATAAACTTGCTCTCTGCTGCTATCTGCATCTTGCTCACCTGCATCTTGCCCACGCAAGGTAGCAGGCTCGTCGCCCACTACCGCTAAAGTGGCAAGATTAAACCACAAGGGCCCCGCCTTCGCCCAGTCCGGTCCTATCGTGGTGTGCGCCAGTCCACTTTTTTAGGGACGAGAAAGCTGTGGCGAACCAGCCATTGCGCACTCATTCAGCTACGCAGTCACCGCGCTGGAAACAGTGCGTTTCCGGCCTATCCCCTCTTTCTCCTTGGGACTCAACTTCATCTTTGTTAGGCTGCCTGCCACACAGGCTCACAGAGGGATCTTCTTGATGTCACAGGCGCACTTTCAGGGCCGCTTCGAAGTCGAGTTCAAATATCAGCTGACGGATCGCCCCGCCTTCCTCAAGGCACTGCTCGCCCTCAATCCGGAGATCATGCTGGAGGATAATCTGGAGCAGGATCGCTACTTCGACACCCCGGACGATGCCCTTGCCCAGGCTGGCAAAAGTCTGGCTATCCGCACCATGCAGCCCTCCGGCATCCAGCTCTGGATCGTCAAGGGGCCCGAGACGGATCGCTGCGAGGCGGTCACTATCAATGATGCGGACAAGGCCGTCAGCATGCTCTTGGCCATGAACTACAGGCAGATACTCGTGATCACCAAAAGGCGCAGCATCTACTTCATTGGCCCGTTTCACGTCACCCTGGATCATCTGGCCGAGATCGGGGATTTTGCCGAGCTCGCCATCATGACCGATGACCAGAAACGCCTCCCGGCGTTTCGCCAGCAACTGCTCGCGCTGGCAGATCAGTTGGGACTTTCTCCCGATGCGCAGGAGCCTCGCTCCTACCGAACCCTGTACACCCGGTACATGCAGACAATACACACCACACAACCAGAGGATGCAACTCAATGATCGACAAACTCGCCTGGCTCACCTTTAAAGATCAGCAGCTGCTCTGCGCCCGCTCCCACGGCAAGGACATCTATTACATCCCGGGCGGCAAGCGGGAACCGGGCGAGAGCGACGAGGCGGCACTGATACGCGAGATTGCAGAGGAGCTGGCTGTCACCCTGCAGCCCGATATCCTGCGCTTTGCCTGCGAGTTCAGCGCCCAAGCCGATGGCAAACCGGTAGGAGTCGAGGTGCGACTGCGCTGCTACACCGGCGAAGCGAGCGGCACCCCGATCGCCTCGGCAGAAATTGCCGAGCTGCGCTGGCTCGACAGCTCTCACCTCGATGAGCTCTCCCCCGTCTCCCGCTTGCTGTTTACCTGGCTGGTTGAGCAGGAGCTGATCCGCTGACAAGCCGTACTCGCGGCGAGCATAAGTACCTACCTCATATGAACCAACGGTGGCAATCAGCCACATAACAGCGCAACGACAAGGATGTCAGATGAACATTGTGGAAGTTAAGAGCGCAGCAACCTACCAAAGTGCACGCAACTCAGATGGCACTCTTGCTGCAACCGTCATCTTCTACAAACCGCTCTGACCATCCCCTATCCCTTATCCAAATACAGCAGGGCCACACCAAGCGGCCCTGCTTGTTTCCAGCGTGACTGTTTATGGCTTGCGACGGATTGCCACGATAGAGCCATTGCTCCTGCATGTCTCAACACCGCCAATTGCTCGCCCCAAAATACAACCAAACAAACAGAAAGATTAATTAATGATTAAAACGCCCCCCTTTTCTTCTTCATCTATTGCCTCATCAGGCGTATCGTGAGAGACCCATTTGATAATCGAATCTATGTTGTTCACTGCCTTGAGGAATAATGGATGCCCACTTTGCCCCGTACAGTTACCTCCCCCAAAAAGTTCATCATCGGTCAACACCTTCTCCCGCAACTCCATGAGCACGTTAAAGATTTTGGTGACTATGCGTTGCTCATCAGCGATGAGTTCATTCTGGAGCGGGTACGGGAAGAAGCTTTGGCGGGGCTCCTGCAGGCAGGCCTCAGGGGAGTGGTCGACAAGTTTCGCTATGAATGCACCGAACAGGAGATCCACCGCCTGACCCACCTTGCAGAGCAATATGGTGCGAACGTGATTGTCGGGATCGGCGGCGGCAAGACGCTGGATGTCGCCAAGGCCGTGGCCTTCTATCTGCGCCGTCCGGTTGTGCTGTTCCCGACGATTGCCTCCACGGATGCCCCCTGTACGGCGCTGGCGGTGATCTACAACCAGGCGGGGGAATTTGAGCGCTATCTCTTCCTGCCGCAAAATCCGGACGTGGTGCTGGCTGACACGGCCATCATTGCCGCCGCCCCCCCCCGCTTCTTTTCCGCAGGCGTTGGTGATGCCCTGGCCACCTATTTCGAGGCGCGCGCCTGTTATCGGGCGGACGGGCTCAATCTGGTCGGCAAGCGCCCTTCACGCACTGGCCTTGGTCTGGCAAAGCTCTGTTACGAGCTGCTTGGTGAAAACATCGAGCTGGCCATGGATGCAATACGCCACCATGTCTCGACTCCGGCGCTGGAGCAGGTCATCGAGGCCACCATCTACCTTAGCGGGGTCGGCGCAGAAGCCGGTGGACTGGCCGCCGCTCATGCCGTCAACAATGGCATGTCACTGATCCCGGAGCTCCATCGTGCCCAGCATGGCGAGAAGGTGGTCTTCGGCCTGCTGACCCAACTCGTGCTTGAGCGCGCCCCGCAACATGAGCTTGATGAGGTGTTTCGCATCATCGACTGTGCAGGTCTGCCCATGACGCTGCAAGAGCTGGGGCTCACCCACTTTGATGAAAGCGAGTGGCGCAAGGTGGCGCAGCTGGCCTGCGATCCCCTCGATACCATGGGCAACATGCCGATGACAGTGAGTGAACAGGATGTCTACGCCGCCATGGTAGCGGCCAATGCCATGGCTGAGCGTTATCGCCTCCGCCATCCCCGCGCCTGATTGCTTGCCGCACTAAATAGGCAAACAGTAAAAAGGCTTGCCCATTGGCAAGCCTTTTTCATCTGCATCCCACCCCCTTGTCGGGATAGACGAAAGTCCGCGTTGACTCAGGGCAGTTTCACCGCTCGCACTTCAACCTCTGGCAGGGCGAAGGCATCTTGCGCGGCGATGAGTTGCAGCTCGTAAGCCTGCTGGCGCCAGGTCTCCTGCAGCACCGCATCCACCGAGGCGTTGGTGCGCTCGAACGCGCTGACCGCATCGTGACCGGCCAGCAAATTCGCCAGCATCAGGGCGCTGATAAGATCGCCAACCCCCACCGGCTGGCGGGCAAAGTCATAAAGCGGACGGGCAATCAGGTAATCCCCTTTCGGGGTCGCCAGCAGCATCTCGAAGCGGCTGGAGTCCTGCGCCGCACGACCGAGATGCTTGACCAGCACCAGCTTGACGCCGCGGGCCAGCAGCTGATGGGCAGCCGCGCGGGTCTGATCCAGATCAGCCAGATGGGTATCACAGAGGGTCTCCAGCTCCAGCAGGTTGGGGGCCATCATGTCGGCCACCGGCAACGCCTGCTCGGTCAGAAAACGGGTGACGCCGGGAGCGACGATACACCCCTTCTCCGGGTGACCCATCACGGGGTCGCAGAAGTAGATGGCATCGGGGTTGGCCGCCTTGACGGCGTTGACCACGGTCAGGATCTCGTCCCCCTGCTCGGCGGAGCCAAGGTAGCCACTCAGCACGGCGTCACACTGGCTCAACACCTCGATATTGCCCAATCCTTTCACCAGCGCACTGATATGACCCGCCGGCATCGCCATCCCCTGCCACCCCTGGGCATATTGGGTGTGGTTGGAAAACTGCACCGTGTTGATGGGCCATACATCCATACCGAGGCGGCGCATGGGGAAGACGGCCGCGCTGTTGCCGGCACAACCAAAGACCACGTGGGACTGAATAGAGAGAACGGATTTCATCGGGAATACCACAGCAAAGGATCAGCAAGGTGGGCAATATATAGGATGAAGATAACGATGCGCCACCTTGGCGCGGGATGAACAGGCAATTTCCTGACTAAAGACAGGTTTTTTGCGCCATTTGGCCCGCGTCGACAGGATGAGCGGCGCCATGATGCGCCGCGTCACCGTCCATCACATGCCGTTGTGCTCAACGCCATGACGGGCAAAGTGATAGACCCATCCCTCATCACACGGCATGTCACTGGGTGGCGAAATCAGCTCAGGCAACACAGTCACCTTGCCACCAGCGGCATATTGCAGCGCCATCAGGGCGCAGAGCGCCGCATCGTAGCGATCGGTGCCGACCAGCACGTCCGCAGGCAGCAAGGCCGCCAGCTCGGGCCGTGCCGGGGAGGCCTTGCCGCCCACTTTGGTCAATGCCGGATAGACCTCCAGCACGGCGCGACTGGCCTTCGGGGCAACGGTCGGCACCAGTTGCAGATCAGAGAGCTGCGGCAGCATGGAGAGCGCCAGGGTGGCGTTGTTGCCGAGCCGGTCGAAGGTGGCCGACAGCGGCTTCTTGCCGTACTGCTGATACAACCAGCGTTCGCAGTCGCGATAGGCGTAGGGGTTGTCTATCTCCCGCTCGGGCACGGCGCAGCTGTGTGGCTGGCCGTTGAGCAGATCCCGCAAGGCGCGGGGAAAGGCGAGCGGCGCATCGATACCGAGCGCCAGTTGCGGGCAGGCTTCTACCTGCATCAGGGTCAGCTCGTTTTGCAGGGCCGGACGCAGCAGAGCGGCCAGATCCGGCGCCACCCGCGAGCTCAGACGAAACAGCGGCGACACCCCGAGCCAGTGCAGGCGGTTGGATTCGGCATGCCAGCCCATTACGGCCACCGCCTGGGCACTGCCCTGCCAGCCACGCACATCCCAGCCGATCCCGATTGCACTCATCTGCCCTGCCGTCATCAATTACCTCTGTTCGCCTGTCACAAGTTGCAAGAGGCACAGGGTAATCAGCAGAGGCCCTTAACGCAAAGCGAACTGCCTTGGTCAGAACGATTTCTGGAAGTTCACCAGTGGCAGAATGGGGAACACGCCGTTGGCGGCATAGTTGGCCAGCCCGATCTGCAAGCCGTCGAGGTGCTTGGTCGCATTGATAAAGCCAATCTGGAAAGTGGTACGCTCGGCATAGTTGACGAAGCCGACGTTGGCCAGCGCATTGCCCTTGGCGATATTGACCGCCCCCCAGTTGAGCCCCTGTACATTGTTGGTCAGGTTGACCAGTCCCAGATTGACGCCGGTATCCTGCCCCTCATGCCAGTTGATGGCGTTGATAGCCACCCCGCCAAACTGGTGGCGCACCCGACCAGCACCCAAGAATACCCCGAGCTGCAGGCCGCTGAACTGATCCACATCGGAGAGGGCGAAGATCGGCAGATCAATGCCCTTCACCTGACCGGTCCGGCCATAGAGCAGCGAGGCGCGCGCCCCTTCCACCTGATGGGACGCGGGCAAATTGACCCCGGGCAGCGAGACCTGCACCGGAGTACTGGCCTGCGCGACACCGCACAGAGTCAGGGCGCTGCATGCCAGCAGCAGACGGGAGAGTGTCATGGGAAGTTCCTTGGGCCATTGAGAGTGGCCCGATCCTAACAGTCAGGGGCGAGTGTGGGCACACCAGCAGGGACGAGGTGCGTCACGATACGTCACGGGTGGCCCTCTCACCTCTCCATCAGGACTTGCGAAAGCGCCATCTCAAGGACAATCGGCCACTTTTTCACAGCGAGTGGTTCCTCTTCCTTTCTTTGCCTGAGCGAACTGCCTAAAATAGTCGCCCTGCTGTATCCGGCATTCATCCATCTAGAGGATTTCCCATGGAGACGTTTCTGCTCGAAGGTCACCCCTTCGTTGCCTTGTGTGACCTTATCAAACATCAGGGATGGGCCGATTGTGGCGGCGCCGCCAAAGCCCTCGTTGCCGAAGGGCTGGTCGAAGTGGACGGTCAGGTCGAGACCCGCAAGCGCTGCAAGATCGTGGCCGAACAGGTGGTCAACTTCAACGGCATGAAGGTCGTGGTGAAAGAGGGCGTCAGCCCGGAGATTGGCTAACCCCGTTTCGGGGAGCCACTCTCCGGCAACCCGCTAGCTGGCCTTGATCGACAGGGTCAGCACAAAACGCGCCATCGCCTCATCCCCGTTCAATGACGGACAGGTTGCCACCACCTGGATGGGGCGATTGATGCGCTGACCGCTTGCCAGCGATTCGTCGATCATGGCGTCAATCTCCTCCCCCGCTGCGCAGTCGAACTGCACATCCCCCTCCGGTCGTTTCAAAAACTCCCCCTGCACATCCTTGAAGGCGAAGTGCACCTTCTTGCGCCGCTGCCGCCCCTTCTCCATCACCAGCAGACCGCCCACCAGATCGGCGCCGGTCGCCAGCGCGCCAAAATACATGCTGCCCAGATGGTTGCGGGTACGCCAGCCAAGAGGAATGCGAATGCGCAGCGCCTTGGCGTTCATCTCTTCGATGATCGGGGCACAAAACCCGATGACGGGAATATAGCGCCAGGCAAACAGCCGGAGCGCCAGATTGGCTTTGAAGCGTTGCAAATCCATATGCGAACTGATCCGATGAGTTAATGTAAACAACATGTTGCCTGCATCTGCGCCATTCGACAAGCACAGGGTTCACGGTTACGACCTTTTGCCCAACGCAAAAAAACAGAGGGAACCGTATCGGTTCCCTCTTTTCGTTCATGTCGCTGTTACAGCAAATGTGCCGCTCAGGCGCGCTTCTCTTCCAGCCAGGCCCCCTGACTCTGCATCTCGAACAGCTGGGCATAGTGACCGCCGAGGGCCATCAACTCACCATGGGTACCCCGCTCATTCACCTGACCACGGGAGAGCAGCAGGATCTCGTCCGCATCGACGATGGTCGAGAGGCGGTGGGCGATGGCGATGGTGGTGCGGCCACGACGGGCAGCAGAGATCGCCTGCGACAGCGCCAACTCGGTCTGGGAGTCCACGCTGGCCGTCGCTTCATCCAGAATGAGGATGCGCGGATCTCCCACCAGCGCGCGGGCAAAGGAGAGCAGTTGCCGCTGACCGGCGGAGAGGTTCTTGCCACCCTCCTCCATCAGGGTGTTGATCCCCTGTGGCAAGCTGCGCACAAACTCGGCCAGCTGCACCTCGCTCAGCGCCTGCCAGAGCCGCGCGTCATCTATGCCGGCGCGGCCGAGACGCAGGTTCTCCGCCAGGGTGCCGACGAAGATAAAAGGATCCTGCTGCACCAGCCCGATGCTGCGGCGCACCGCCGCCAGCGACAGGGTATCCAGTGCGTGATCATCGAAGCGGATCTGCCCCTGATCCAGCGGATAGAAGCCCATCAGCAAGCTGATGATGGTGGACTTGCCGCTGCCGGTATGGCCCACCAGCGCCAGCATCTGGCCCGGTTTTGCGGCAAAACTGACCTCCCGCAGCACCTGCTGCTCACCATCGTAGGAGAAGCTCACCCGCTCGAAACTGACCCGCCCTTCCAGCGGGCGCAGCTCGCCCTCGGTGCTCTCGCGGGTTTCATCGAGCAGGGCAAAGACCCGCTCCCCCGCCACCATCGCCTGCTGCAGCTGGTTAAGCTGGTTGGTCATCTCGATGAGCGGCTCGATCATCCGGCCCAGATAGCTGATAAATGCGTAGAGCACACCCACCTGAATGGCACCAGTGCTGCTCAGTCCCTCGTGGGCAAACAGCGCCAACAGACCGATCAGCACCATCATGTAGAAGAGATCGATGAGCGGACGCAGCAAAATGCCGTTGATCTTGAGGCTCTTGATCCGTGCCGACCAGTGCTGCTGATTCACCTCGGCAAAGGCGTTGGCAAAGTGGCGCTCCTGCACCATCGCTTGGATCACCGGCATCCCCTGCAGCGACTCGTTGAGGCGGCTGTTGATGTCGGAGAGCAGGCTGCGGGTCGCTCGCACCACCGGCACACTCAGTTTCTGGTAGAGCCACATCACCCCGCCCACGGCGGGCAGCAACAGGGAGCAGACCAGCATCAGCCGCAGATCCAGCAGCGCCATCGAGATGAGGATGCCGCACAACAGCACCACCTTTTGCACCAGTAAGCCGATCACCTGCACATAGAGGTTCATGATCGCCTCGGTGTCGTTGGTGATGCGGGAAATCAGCGAGCCGGAGCGATGCTTGTCAAAGTAGCGGGCCGGCAAACGGATGGCGGTGGCAAACACCTGCTCGCGCAAGGTTTGCACCACCGCCTGAGCAATGCGATTGAAGCGCAGGGATTGCAAATAGAAACCCGCCGCCGAGAGTACCTGCAAGCCCAGATAGCCCGCTGCAATCAGGGCTATGGTGGGCAGCACGATATTGCGTGGCGCCAGATAGTCATCGATAAAGAGCTTGATCAGCAGCGGCCCGGCCACTTCGGCGCCGGTGGCAAGCAGCAAACAGATCCCCGCCTGAATAAGCCAGCGAGGATACTGGGCGCAGTAGGCGAGCAGTCGTTTAATGGTCGGATTCACAGGCTCTCCTCCACCGCTTCTTCGAGACGCTGATAACGCACCATATCTGCATACCAGCCATTGTGCGCCATCAGGGCACCGTGATGACCCCGTTCGCTAACGGTTCCCTGCTCCAGCACCAGGATCTCGTCGGCCTGCTCCACCGCCGTCATGCGATGGCTGACCAGGATCAGGGTGCGACGATGTGCCTTGAGGGCATGCAGAATTTGCTGCTCGGTGTGGGCATCCACCGCCGAGAGCGCATCATCGAGCACCAGAATGGGCGCATCCAGCAGCAGGGCGCGGGCAATGGCCAGCCGCTGTTTCTGGCCGCCGGAGAGGGTCACCCCTTTCTCCCCCACCTCGGTCTCATAGCCCTTGGGGAAACGCACGATATCATCGTGGACACAGGCAATGCGTGCCACCCGTTCGACCTCCTCGCGGCTCGCATCGGGTTTGCCCAGGGCAATATTGGCAGCGATGGTGGTGGAAAACAGGAATGGCTCCTGCGGCACATAGGCAAACTGGCTGCGCAGTGTGGCGAGCGGCAGCTGGTCAATCGGAACGCCACCCATGACAATCGAACCGTGAGTCGGATTGGCAAGGCGCATCAACAGCTTGAGCAGGGAGCTCTTGCCTGCCCCGGTGCGCCCCACCACCCCGAGCATCCCCCCTTGCTTGAGGGTAACGTCGATATCCGCAAGCAGGGTGCGCTGCTCAAGTTGATAGCTCACCCCTTTGATCTGCAAAGGAAAGGCAGAGGTAAACACGGCCGGCTGGGCGGGCTCTTCGATATCGCTGCGCTCCCCCAGCAGGCTTTCGATACGGGAGTAGGCGGCGCTGCCCCGCTCGATGATGTTGAACAGCCAGGCGATGGCAAACATCGGCCAGATCAGCTGGCCGAGGTACATGGTGAAGCTGGTGAGCTCACCCAGAGTCAGCTCATCGCGCAGCACCAGCACACTGCCCCCCGCCACCGCGAGGAAGTAGGAGCAACCGATACAGAGATAGATGACCGGATCGAACTTGGCATCGATGCGGGCCACCGCCATATTGCGCTCCCCCGCCTGTTTGGTCAGCTCGGCAAAGCCTTCATCTTCCAGCGATTCAACCGCATAGGATTTCAACACCCGCACGCCGGAAAGGGCCTCCTGGGTCTTGTTGTTGAGCCTGGAGAAGGCCCCTTGCGCCGCCTTGAACTGGGTGTAGATCTGGGTGCCGAAGCGGTTCATGAAATAGGCCATCACCGGCAGCGGCAGCAAGGAGACCAGCGTCAACTGCCAGGAGTACTGGCTGCACATGATGGAGAGCACCAATACCCCGACCATGATGGAGTCCACCAGAGTCAGCACCCCTTCGCCAGCGGTCATCTCCACAGCCTGAATGTCATTGGTGGCATGGGCCATCAAATCGCCAGTACGGTGGCGCTGATAAAAATCGGGGCTCATCCGGGTGAAATGACTGAACAGGCGATTGCGCAACACATAGGCCAGACGGTAAGAGGCACCGAACAGCATCACCCGCCAGACGTAGCGCAGCAGATAAATCAGCACACCCAGACCAAACAGCCCCGCCAGATAGCGCATCAGGGTGCCATTGTCGAGACCACCCCTGGTGATGCCATCCACCACCCAGCCCACAACTTTGGGCGGAATAACGGTCAACAGGGCCACCATCAGCAGCAGGGAGATGGCAGCCAGATAACGGGGCCACTGCTCCTTGAAAAACCAGCTCAATCGTAGAAATACGCTCACACCACCAACCTTTAGCGCTCTCTGCCCGTGACCGCTCCAAGGAGCGGCCATCAGAGAAGCCACGCAGAAATAGAAGAATGAAAACAATCGCCTCCGGCTGGAGGCGATTCGAACGAAAGCTCATCATATCCCGAACCGGGATGGTTGAGAATAATTACTATTTAATTCACTGTGACATGCGATCATCCCCTGATGAATAGGGATTATACGAATTTTCATGCTGCTCACCGGTCAACAGGAAGTGTGACACCTCTTCCCGGGTCTGGCTAAAGACCTGTTGCAACTGCTCCAGATCCGTCTCGCTTAGCACCTCGTTTTGCCGCAAGCGCCACTCCAGCTCGCCAGCCACCAATTGCAGACGGGCAGCCGAGATATTGGCAGACACCCCCTTGAGGGTGTGCAGCAGCTTGCTGGCCACCTCGGGCTGCTGACGGCGCAGGGCGGAGCGGATCTCCCACAGATCGTCTTTGTGTTCCGACATGAACAGCTTGAACAGGATCTGCAACGCCTCCTTGTCCTGCTCCAGCCGCTTGAGGGCATCCTGCAGATCGAGGATCCCGATCATATCCGGCGGTTTCACCTCCATGATCCCCGCCTGCTCCACCCCTTGCGGCTTTACCCACTGCAGCAGGTTGTTGTAGAGATCCAGCTTGCTCACCGGCTTGGTGACATAACCATTCATCCCCACCCCCAGACAACGCTCCTTGTCACCGGGCATTGCACTGGCGGTAAGGGCAATGATGGGCACATCGTGTTTGTCGACCATCTTGCGGATCTGGCGGGTGGCATCGAGTCCGTCCAGCACCGGCATCTGCAAATCCATCAGGATCACGTCAAAAGGCTGCTCGGCGACCCGCTCCACCGCCTCCCGACCATTGCTGACCACACACACTACCGCATCGACGCGCCGCAGATATTCGATGATAAGCTGCTGATTAACCCGGTTGTCTTCCGCCAACAGTACTCGGGTGCCCTGCAACAGGGATTTGAAGTGTTGCTGATCCCCCTGTGCCTCGGCCTTGCGCAGGTTGAGCTCGTAAGAGCTGCCGTTGAGCAGCTCGTCCACCTTGGCCAGCAGGGCATTTTCGGTCATCGGTTTGGGCAGAAAATGGGTCAGCCCCATGCTGTCCATCCTGGCGTGTAGCCCCTCTCTGGCCCAGGCACTGATCATCAGGATGGGGATCCGCCGCCACTGGCTGTGCTGATACATCTCCAGCGCCAGATCGAGCCCATCCTCCTGACCCATGCGCCAGTCGAGGATCGCCAACCGCAGATTCGGTCCCTCTTCACGGAGCAGCTGACGGGCGCGGGAAAGGGAGTTAACCGGCAGCACTCGCACTCCCGCCCGAGTCAGAATGTCCCGAGCCAGATCCAGCACCAGTTCGTTGTCATCCATCACCATCACCAGCGGCTGGTTTTCGAAGAAGACTTTCCGTCCAGCCACGCCGTAGACCGCCTGCGCCATCGGAATATCGAACTTGAACAGAGAGCCGACGCCAGGCTTGCTCTCTACGGTGATCCGCCCCCCCATCAGCTCCACCAGCCGCTGGGAGATATTGAGCCCGAGTCCCGAGCCACCATATTTTCGGGTATTACCCGCCTCCAGCTGGGTAAACGCCTGAAACAGTTGGGTCTGCTTCTCTTCGGCAATACCGATGCCGGTATCGCGCACACTGAAGCGGATCCGCATTGGGTGAGGATTGGCCAGCTCGATGCAGACTTCGACTTCACCGCGTTCGGTAAACTTGATGGCGTTGTTCACCAGATTGACCAGCACTTGTCCCAATCGCAAGGGATCCCCACGCAAGAAGACCGGCACTTCCGGTGACTTGCGAATAACCACTTCCACGTGTTTGCGCTCCGCCAGATCGGCAAACATGCCCGCCAGCGAATCGAGCTGCTCGCTGAGATCGAAGTCGATCTCCTCCAACGTCAGCTTGCCTGACTCCACCTTGGTCAAATCAAGGATGTCGTTGATCAGCAGCAGCAGGGTATCGGATGAGGATTTGATCTTGCCCAAATAGTCCCGCTGTTGTTGATCCAGTTCAGTCTGCAGTGCCAGCGAGCTAAAACCTATGATGGCATTCATGGGGGTGCGGATCTCATGGCTCATGTTGGCCAGAAAATCGCTTTTGGCCTGAGCCAGCAAGCCGGTCTGGCGCGACAACTCGCTCAGCTTCTGGTTGCGGCGCCACAGGGTGAAGGCCACCAGCGCAAAGCAGATCAAAGCCCCGCACAGCACCATCAGATAGAAGCGGTTCATCAAAGAGGAGGCGCGCTCCAGCTTGTCGAGTTTCCAGCGCACCAGACTCTCGATCACATGCATGTCGATGAGCTGGTAACGCAAGGTGTGATAAGCAATCACCTGCTGGCTCATCTCCTTGCTCAGGCGGATCAGGGTGGCGATCTCCGGCAAGTTGCCATAACGGGATTGCAACTGCTGTTGCAGCTGGTCCAGCGTAGTCTGTTCACGTTTGTCCCAACTGCGCTGCAGATAGTTGCTCAGTTGCGCCAACTCATCCAGGTCGCGATGGAGAGCACTGTCTGACGGGCTTATCCCCCGCACCTTTTTAATCTGGGCCTGCAGGGGCGCATTGAGGTACTCGATAGCCATCTCAATGGCATGAAGCCTGGCCAGCGCCATCAGATAGGTGTCCATGTCATCAAGCAGAGCCTGGGAAAGGTCGTCTTGCACCAGCTCGGGATCGCTTCTGACTTCCCGTACAAAACCGTCAAGGGTGATGGATAACTGGTTCAGGCGCTGCTGGACATTGCTGTCATTGGCCTGCTCCCGCCCAAGCAGATAGAGGGTATCGGCGTTGATCCTGTTCAGCACCACCTCGGCCGCTTCGTTCAGGTTGTGGGCCTGCTGCTGCTGACTGAGCGACTGCCAGCAGTAGCCCGAAAAGGCAAGCAGCAGGGCAACTATCAGCCCTGGCACAGCACGGTTTTTCCGTGATCCTTTATTCATCCCGTCTCGACTCTCATCTGGTGGTCGCTGAATTATCCGGTCAGGCAATGAACCCAGGGGGAATTATCCACTCCCGCTGGGCACTGTGTTACCGTTATTGCTCTGATATTTCGCTATTGTTTCGCGATTGCTTCATTCTGGCTTTTCATCATATCCCCGGCCAGAGCTGATTTAGAAGGAACCAATTATGTCATTTATCACTACTTATTGTAGCCACTGCTTTACCAGGAACCGCCTGCCCGTTACCCATATCGATACATCTGCCAAATGCGGGCGCTGCAAAGCCCTCCTGTTCAGCCAGACCCCTTGCCTCGGGAATGCGGATAACTTCGATACCCTGATCAACTCAGACATCCCGGTCGTGGTCGATTTCTGGGCCAGCTGGTGCGGCCCCTGCCAGCAGTTTGCTCCGGTATTTCATGAGGTTGCCCATGAACTCGAACCACGGATGCGCTTTGCCAAAGTCGATACCGAGCAACAGAGCACCATTGCCGCCCGTTACGCCATTCGCAGCATCCCCACCCTGATGGTCTTCCAACAGGGCAAACTGGTGAACCAGATAAATGGCTCCTTGCCCAAGAGCATGTTCAAGCAATGGCTGGAACAGTTCATGGATGTTTGATTTATATTTCGCACATGTTTTATTTATGTGTTCATTTCCTCATTTTTATCAATGAGTATGTGAGTAGAGGCTGATTTTCAACATGTGAGCCTGTTTCAAACAAGTGAATGGATGTAACCTCGGCAACACAAAAACAACCATAAATTAACCGAGAGAACATTATGCACACATCAGCTGTACCCTCTGCTCCATCTCGCTGGCTGGACATCAAATCAGGGATCGTCATCCTGGATGTCTTGCTACTTTGTGCCATGTTCGCCTGGCTCCCGTTTGACCCCATGGTCAACAAGGGGCTGGGCATTCTGGTCTTTATCGCCATCCTCTGGCTGACCGAAGCACTGCACGTCACCATCACCGCGCTGCTGGTACCCCTGCTGGCTACCGTGCTCGGGGTGTTTGACATGAGCAAATCCCTCACCGATTTTGCCAACCCGATCCTGTTCCTCTTTTTTGGCGGTTTCGCCCTCGCGGCAGCCCTCTCCAAACAGGGACTGGATACCCTGATGGCAGGCAAGGTGATGCACCTGGCCAATGGTCATCTGGGTTGGGGCGTCATCCTGCTCTTTACCATCACAGCCGCCATGTCGATGTGGATCAGCAACACCGCTACCACCGCCATGATGCTGCCACTGGCGATCGGTATGCTGGCACGCCTCGATAGCAAAAAAGAGCGCGCCACCTTCGTCTTCGTATTGCTGGGGATCGCCTACAGCGCCAGTATCGGTGGCATCGGTACCCTGGTGGGTAGCCCACCCAACGCCATCGCAGCAGCCCAGATGGGGATTGGCTTCACTGACTGGATGAAATTCGGTGTTCCAGTAGTGCTGATCCTGATGCCCTGCGGCATTGCCCTGCTCTATCTGGTAACCCGCCCGCGTCTCAGCCACCGCGTCGAGATCCAGGATGTCACCATCAACTGGACCCGCGAGCGGAAAGTGACGCTGGCAATCTTCCTGACCACTGTTGTGCTCTGGATCGGCTCACAACCCATCTCCAACGCCTTTGGCGGTATTCCGCAACTCGACACCCTGATTGCCATGGGCGCCATCGTAGCCATCGTGGTCAGCCGTGTCGCCAGCTGGGATGACGTCAACCAGAACACCGACTGGGGCGTGCTGATGCTGTTTGGCGGCGGTCTGACTCTGAGCGCCATTCTCAAGGCCACTGGTACCAGCGCATTCCTGGCCAGCCATTTGTCGGCCGTGCTCTCCAACGCCAACATTTTTGTCGTATTGCTTATGCTGGCCGCCTTCGTGGTGTTCCTGACCGAGCTGGTCTCCAACACCGCCACCGCCGCGCTGTTGGTTCCCCTGTTTGCCGGTGTCGCCGAGGCGCTGGGTGTATCACCTGTGGTGATGTCGGTGTTGATCGCTATCGGTGCCTCCTGTGCCTTTATGCTGCCGGTCGCCACGCCGCCCAATGCCATCGTCTTTGCCAGTGGCCACATCCGCCAGAGGGAGATGATGAAAGCCGGTATGGCTCTGAACGTGGTCTTTACCGTGTTGCTCGCCCTGCTGGCCTACTTCGTTGGCGATATCCTCTGATCCAGCTCCCCCCAATAAACAAAAACCCCCGCATTGCGGGGGTTTTCTCATTTATGAATCCGATTAGCCGATGTTGCAGGCCTTCAGATCCCAGATCCGATCCACATAGTCCTGAATAGAGCGGTCGGAGTTGAACTTGCCCATGGTGGCCGAGTTGATGATGGCCTTCTTCGCCCACAGTGCCGGATCGCGATACCAGGTGTCGATCAGCTTGTGCGCATCGGAGTAGGACTGGAAGTCCGCCAGGGTCAGGTAAGGGTCACCCCCTTCCAGCAAGGAGCGCTTGATGGAGGCCAGCTCACCCGGACGACCCGGCGTGAAGTAGTCGGTATCAAACCAGTCCAGCACGGCTTTGAGCTCGGAGTTGGCATAGTAGAAGTCGTACGGGTTGTAACCACGCGCCTTCAGCGACTTCACCTCGTCCACGTTCAGACCGAAGATGGCGCAGTTTTCAGCACCGGCCTCTTCTGCGATCTCGATGTTGGCGCCGTCCAGAGTACCGATGGTGATGGCACCGTTGAGTGCCATCTTCATGTTGCCGGTACCGGATGCTTCATAACCTGCAGTAGAGATCTGCTCGGAGACATCAGCCGCCGGAATCAGCTTCTCGGCCAGGCTCACGCGGTAGTTCGGCATGAACACCACTTTCAACTTGCCCTGAATACGGGCGTCATTGTTGACCCGATCCGCCAACTTGTTGATGGCATAGATGATGTCTTTGGCCAGCTTGTAACCCGGTGCCGCTTTGGAGCCGAAAATGAACACGCGCGGATGCATGTCATAGTCCGGGTTGGCCAGCAGACGACGGTAGAGCGCCATGATGTGGATAAGGTTCAGCTGCTGACGTTTGTACTCGTGCAGACGCTTGATCTGGACATCGAAGATTGCCTCGGCACTGACATCGATACCGGTTTCGTCCTTGATAACCTTGACCAGCTTCTCTTTGTTGTGACGCTTGATGGTCATAAACTGCTTCTGGAACGCTTTGTCGTCGGCAAACTTCACGACACCACGCAGCTTGTCCAGCTGCAGCGGCCACTCCTTGCCCACCACCTCGTTATAGAGTGCAGCCAGTTCCGGGTTGCACGCCAGCAGCCAGCGACGCGGCGTCACACCGTTGGTCACGTTGCACATTTTCTCCGGCCACAGCTCGGCATACTCGGGGAAAAGATCTTCCTTGACCAGCTTGGAGTGGATCTCGGCCACACCGTTCACTTTGGACGAACCGATCACGCACAGGTTGCCCATGCGAACCTTGCGCACATCTCCCTCTTCGATGATGGAGAGCTTGGCTTTGATAGCATCGTTGCCCGGCCACTTGGGCTCCACCAACTCGTTCAGGAAGCGGGCGTTGATCTCGTAAATCACCTCCAGATGGCGAGGCAGTACTTTCTCGAACAGGCTGACCGACCACTTCTCCAGCGCTTCCGGCAGCAGAGTGTGGTTGGTATAAGAGAAGACCTGATAGCAGATAGCCCAAGCGGCATCCCAGTTCAGATCTTCCTCGTCAACCAGCACCCGCATCAGTTCCGGGATGGCGACAGTCGGGTGAGTATCGTTGAGCTGAATAGCAATTTGCGCGGCAAAGTTGCTGAAGTCACTGCCATGGACCCGCTTGTAGCGGCGCATGATGTCCTTGATGGAGCAAGCACAGAAGAAGTACTGCTGGATCAGACGCAGCTCTTTACCTGCATCGGTCTCATCGTTCGGATACAGCACCTTGGAGATGGTCTCGGCCTGGGCTTTCTCAGCCTGGGAGTCGATGTAACCACCGGCGTTGAACACGTCCCAGTCGAAAAACTCGGAGGCGCGGGATTCCCACAAACGCAGGATGTTGACGGTGTGACCGCCAAAACCGACCACCGGAATATCCCAAGGCACCCCTTTAATCTTGCGACCGGCGTGCCATACCTTCTTCAGGCTGCCATTGTCACCAAACACGGTCTCGACGTAGCCATAGAGCGGCACTTCTTGCACCGACTCGGGGCGGCAGATCTCCCAGGGGTTGCCATATTCACGCCAGGAGTCCGGACGCTCGATCTGGCGGCCATCCTGGATTTCCTGACGGAACAGACCGTGTTCGTAGTGGATACCGTAACCAACAGCCGGATAGTTCAGAGTGGCCAGCGAGTCGATAAAGCAGGCAGCCAGACGACCCAGGCCGCCGTTGCCAAGTGCCATGTCCGGCTCTTGTTCGCACAGGTCGGTCAGTTCCAGACCGAGTTCGCCCAGCGCCTCTTCGCAAGTCTTGTAGAGGGAGAGGTTGTGCAGGTTGTTGGAAGTCAATCGTCCCATCAGGAATTCAGCAGAGAGATAGTGAATCGCACGAGTATCTTTCTTGAAATGAGTCTGCTGAGTGCGGGTCAGGCGCTCGTACACCTGTTCATTGACAGCCGCAGCAGTGGCTTTCCACCACGCTTCGGGAGAGGCTTTCTGTTCGCTTGTTCCCAAGGTAGAACGCAGGTGACGCACGATACTCGCCTTGAGCTGATCTTTATCCAGTTGGAGATCCTGGTCTGTCTTCTTCTTGGTAGCCATAAACCATATTCCTTCGTTACAAATAAAATTGTTATCCCGCTTGCGGGACCGGCGCTGTTGTTATCTCAAAATATGTACCGGCGTGAGAATACTAACTAAAGCGGCAGAATTAAAAGTTAACGCAAGTCACACTTTAACCGATAAAAACAGCCTGAAAAGCTTGAAAACCCTTTCCTTTAATTGATCGCACAAAAACAAACATTCCCTTTATTATCATAAGCTTAATGAAACAATAAAAATATTCTGGCATGAATAGGTTTTCAGAGATTGCCAAGCCTTGAAAATCCCTGAAAATAGGCAGCAAGACGGCACATTGAAACCGGTTTCAATGTGCCTGAAAAATTACCGTATAAATATGAAGCAATCATTGCACCCTTAAAGATGTGCTTTGAACTGATTGCTCAATGGATCGTAATGGTACCCAATCTGATCCAGACGTCCTGCCAACTGCTCTTCACTCATATCGTAATAGGCCAGCAGCTCCTCCAACCCGTCACACTCAAGCCTTAGCTTCTCATTGATGATGCCCAGCAAGATGTTGGCATCAAGACGTTGCAAGGTACTGATATCCATGGCGGCACCTCCTGTAAATGACCTGTATAACCATGGGCGGTTACGCAAGGTTTGTCCATAGTACGAAAAACACCCAACCAGCTTTATATTAAATAGTGTTTAAAAACATAACCTTACTAACGACACATGCCAACACCATCACATTTTTCAGCAAAAACACCTTGTCACTGCCACAGGATAGAACTACTGTATACACATACAGCTTGGATATTCATACAGGAACCCCATATATGAACCAGCCCCTGCACTCACTGCCCTTTGCGATGAATCGTGTCATGAGCAAGCCCTGGCCAACCAGAACCGCCTGCAAAGCGGAGTTGGCTCATTATGGTGTGACTATCCAGTCTGATGATCAGTTTCTGAGCGAGCTGACCAAGCTTGGGGAGGCTCATACCGGCTGGATCTTGTTGATCGCCCCGCCGGGACGCCCCACAGTCAGCCGTCTGGAAGAGCGAGGTATAGATCCCAAGAGAGTGCTGGTGGTACATAGCCCCAAAATCAAGAACTGGCAGCAAACCCTGGAGCGCAGTCTGGGCAATGGTCACTGCGCCGCCGTATTTACCTGGCTACCCGAGCAGATCGAGCTGGATCACGTCAAGCTGCAGCGACTGGGACAGCAATCTGGCGTACTCACCCGCTTCTTTGGCACGAAACGGACTAACCTCGGCACACCTCTGCTGGCCTATGCAGAGCAAGATATCTATCTCAATCATTAAGACAAAAAACGAACGCCTACGCAGGCTCTCCCGCGGGTCGCAGTGACAGCAGGGCGCAAACAATATGTGACCAGCGGCTTTATTTGAAAGACAAGCGTGCAACAGCCTGACGGTAGGCATCGGAGATCATTTGACCCTGCTTGCTGCAAGCAGACAAACATCAAAAGATGTAACGGATAAAGAAGCAGAAAAAAAACCTGAACTGGACAATCATGTAGCCCAAGTATTCAAACCTGCGGGACTTCCTGCCCACCAGCGAACCCGTTTGAGCAATATGATGAGGCTGAAAGTCATTGCATTCATTTGAGCTGATCACGACAATTTGCCCACCGGAGTGACCCTCTCCTTGAAATACCGGGTAACAAGGGGTATAACCACGCGTTTTATCAGGTGTAATAAGTGAGCGGTATGATGCAAGCCCCCTTTTGGCAGACCAAGAGTCTGCAGCAGATGACTGAATCCGAATGGGAATCCCTCTGCGATGGTTGCGGAAAATGCTGCCTCAACAAGCTGATCGATGAAGATACCGACGAACTGGTTTTCACCAATGTCGCCTGCAATTTGCTTAACACCAAGACCTGTCAGTGCTCTGATTACGCCAATCGTTTCAAAAAAGAGCCTGACTGTCTGCAGATCACCCATGACAAGATCGCCGAATATGACTGGCTCCCCTCAACCTGCGCATATCGCCTGCTGTCTGAAGGTGACGCTCTTCCAGAGTGGCATCCTCTGCTGACCGGCAGTCGTTCCGCGATGCATCAGGCTGGTCAATCCGTCCGTGGCAAAGTCATTCACGAGGATCAGGCGGGTGAATGGATCGATCACATCATCACCTGGGCCAGCTGACACGCTCAACCCGCTATTATCCAGAGGCAAGGGCTGCACAATGTGCAGCCCTTGTTGTTTCTGCAAGCAGGGTTTGTAGTTTGGTTGGCTTGAGCCACACACATATCTGGCTGGCTAAACCAGACACCTCCCAGCTGCGCATTGAGAGAGATAGAGGCAGAGGCAGAGGCAGAGGCAGAGGCAGAGGCAGAGGCAGAGGCAGAGGCAGAGGCAGAGGCAGAGGCAGAGGCAGAGGCAGAGAATAATTCCATAGTCACAGGCTTACGGGTATTGCTTTATACCCACGATGGAGTCTCTCTTCCCCCCTTAAACCTGATAAGCCTGTTCCACAGGCCATAGCAACATTGATGCAATGGCAGGCAAAGCAATCGCCCTATTCCCTTAGAGCGTGAATAACGCGTTATCGCATTACAGGCTGTGCCAAGTTCAACCCTGATGAACACCTGCGCCATAGCCCTGTTCAAATACCCCATGACAACTGTCAGGTGAATACCATCTCCATACATGTTGTGATTACGATGGAACTGGATGTAAGCCTACTCCCCTGAATCACACGCATAAAAAAACCGGCGCCTTGGCGCCGGTTTTTGCTCACTACGTCTCGATTACAGAGAAGCGGTGAAGGTACGGGTGATGACGTCTTGCTGTTGCTCTTTGGTCAAAGAGTTGAAGCGAACGGCATAACCGGATACGCGGATGGTCAACTGCGGATATTTCTCCGGGTTTTCCATGGCGTCCAGCAGCATTTCACGGTTCATCACGTTAACGTTCAGGTGCTGACCACCCTCTACGTTGGATTCGTGGTGGAAGTAACCGTCCATCAGGCCAGCCAGGTTGGCTTTCTGGGCTTCCATATCTTTACCCAGTGCGTTCGGAACGATGGAGAAGGTATAGGAGATACCATCTTTAGCATAAGCGAACGGCAGCTTGGCTACGGAAGTCAGGGAAGCAACAGCACCTTTCTGGTCACGACCGTGCATCGGGTTTGCACCCGGGCCGAACGGAGCACCAGCACGACGGCCATCCGGGGTGTTACCGGTCTTCTTGCCATATACCACGTTGGAGGTGATGGTCAGAACAGACTGGGTAGCAACAGCACCACGGTAGGTGTTCAGCTTCTGAATCTTCTTCATGAAGCGCTCAACCAGGTCACAGGCGATATCATCGACGCGAGCGTCGTTGTTACCGAACTGCGGGTATTCGCCTTCGATTTCGAAGTCGATGGCAACGCCATCTTCGTCACGAATCGGCTTGACCTTGGCGTACTTGATGGCAGACAGGGAGTCAGCGGCTACGGACAGA
Organism: Aeromonas sp. R2-3; assembly: GCF_040908375.1. Taxonomy (NCBI): domain Bacteria; kingdom Pseudomonadati; phylum Pseudomonadota; class Gammaproteobacteria; order Aeromonadales; family Aeromonadaceae; genus Aeromonas; species Aeromonas sp. R2-3. Next base: position 544,267 of record NZ_JBFODP010000032.1, read on the forward strand.
CCAGCGATACCACACGCCATGGTGCGATATACGTCACGGTCGTGCAGCGCCATCAGAGAGGCTTCGTAGCTGTACTTGTCGTGCATGTAGTGGATGATGTTCAGCGCAGCAACGTATTGCTTGGCCAGCCAATCCATGAAGTGGTCCAGACGATCCATTACGTCGTTGTAGTCGAGGTACTCGGACTTGACCATCTCGGTTTTCGGACCGACCTGGATCTTGAGCTTCTCGTCCATACCACCGTTGATTGCATACAGCATGGTCTTGGCCAGGTTGGCACGAGCACCGAAGAACTGCATCTGCTTACCAACGATCATCGGGGATACACAGCAAGCGATGGCGTAGTCATCGTTGTTGAAATCCGGACGCATCAGATCGTCGTTCTCGTACTGAACGGAAGAGGTCTCGATGGATACCTTGGCACAGTACTTTTTGAAACCGACCGGCAGCTTCTCGGACCACAGGATGGTCAGGTTCGGCTCAGGGGACGGGCCCATGGTGTACAGGGTGTTCAGCATACGGAAGCTGTTCTTGGTGACCAGAGTACGGCCGTCAACGCCCATACCAGCCAGGGTCTCGGTCGCCCACATCGGGTCGCCGGAGAACAGTGAATCGTATTCCGGAGTACGCAGGAAGCGAACCATACGCAGCTTCATGACCATGTGGTCCATCAGCTCCTGGGCTTCTTGCTCGGTGATCAGGCCTTTCTGCAGGTCACGCTCGATGTAGATATCCAGGAAGCTGGAGGTACGACCGAAGGACATGGCTGCACCGTTCTGGGACTTGACTGCCGCCAGGTAGGCGAAGTAGGTCCACTGTACGGCTTCTTTAGCGTTCTTGGCCGGTACGGAGATATCGCAACCGTACTTGGCAGCCATCACCTTCATCTGTGCCAGGGCACGGTGCTGCTCGGAGATCTCTTCGCGCAGACGGATGGTGGCTTCCAGGTTGACGCCGTTTTCCAGGTCGGCTTGCAGGGACTTGAACTGGGCCAGTTTGTCGGCCATCAGGAAGTCAACACCGTACAGAGCAACACGACGGTAGTCACCGATGATACGGCCACGGCCGTAGGCATCCGGCAGACCGGTGATAACACCAGACTTGCGGCAGTTCAGGATGTCTTTGGTGTAAACGTCAAACACGCCCTGGTTGTGAGTCTTGCGGTATTCGGTGAAGATCTTCTCGACCATCGGGTCCAGTTGACGACCGTACACTTCGCAAGAAGTTTTAACCATCTTGATACCGCCGTTGGCGATGATGGCGCGCTTCAGCGGCTTGTCAGTCTGCAGACCAACGATCTGCTCCAGGCTCTGATCGATATAACCGGCATCGTGTGCGGTAATGGTGGAGGGCAGGTCAGTATCAAAATCAACCGGCGCATGAGTGCGGTTCTCGATTTTGATCCCTTCCATGACCTTGTCCCACAGCTTGGTGGTCGCTTCGGTCGCGCCAGCCAGGAAGGACTCGTCACCTTCATACGGGGTGTAGTTCTTCTGGATGAAGTCACGGGTGTTGACAGAGGTCTGCCATTCACCGGCCGCGAAGCCTTCCCATGCTTTTTGGAACTGTTCGTTAAGTTCTGCCATTTTTCATTACCTCACACGGTATTGATGTAGTATCCCGCAATCATCCTTAATGATGACGACGGAAGATAAACCAGTAAGTCAGACCAACCATCACGCCACCACCGATGATATTGCCGATGGTCACGGGGATGAGGTTGTGTAGGACAAAGTTGGATACGGTCAGGTCAGCAAAGGTTGCCGGATCCTGGCCGATGGCCTGCCAAAATTCCGGACTAGCCACGCTGTGGATAGCGATACCAACCGGAATCATAAACATGTTTGCGATGCTGTGCTCGAAACCTGATGCAACGAACATGGCAACCGGCAGCAGCATAACCACTACCTTGTCAGTCGCGCTGCGGGCACCAAAGGCCATCCAGGCAGCAAGACATACCATCAGGTTACAGAGGATACCCAGCGCCACCGCTTCGAAGAAGGTGTGGTGAATTTTGTGTTGGGCCACTTTGAGGGCATTGAGACCCCACTGACCGTCTGCGGCCGTGTACTCGGCAGAAACGATGATCAGCGCCACCATCAGCAGACCGCCAATCAGGTTGCCGAAGTAGACCAGACCCCAGTTCTTGAGCAGCTGAGCCCAGCTGATGCGATTGGCAGCCTTGGCCACCAGCGTCAGGGTGGTGGAGGTGAACAGCTCGGCACCGAGCAGCACACAGAGAATAAGTCCGAGAGAGAAGCAGAGACCGCCCACCAGCTTGGCCATACCCCAAGGCATGGAGCCGGTTCCGGTCGTCACTGTGATGTAGAAGATAAATGCGATGGCGATGAAAGCGCCTGCGGTGATGGCCAGTGGAATGACCTTGTATGCCGGCTTGGTAGCCTTGGCATAGGTGATGTCTTCAGCCAGTGCAGCGATGGCTTCGGGCTTGAGACAATCGAATGGAGATTCAGCTTTCAATTATTTTCTACCTGAATGTTTTGCCTGTTGAAATCATAACAAAGGGCCAAATAGCCAAAATTGACATTGATCAAGTTTATCAGAGTGCGAATGTAATTTTACTACAAATATTTTAGTGCGATGGCTACGCCACTTTACACCAGGTATCAGCTGAAACAGAAATATCACATTTTTAATGCAATGATTTTAAAGAATTTATTTTCGATCATGGAAATATGGTATTGGCAAGATATCTTTGCAGATCGCCAGCACATCCCCTGCCCTGTCATCAACCCCCTTAGGGGTATTTTTTGTTTTTTATTTCATCTTTGAATAACAATCCCGTGCCTTGCCGCACGATAAACAGAAGGGGCCACTCGGCCCCTTCCTTTACAGCAACGATCACGCCCAGTGATGGGCTCGCTTGGCCTTCTGCAGCTTCTCGTAAGCCGCCAGCAGCTTCTGGTGCAGCGGGAACTGGGAGAGCGACAGGTCGGCCGCCTCCAGCCCGTGGAAGCGTGCTTCGCCAGTGGCGTTAGCCCATGCCTGTGCCAGCGTCTCTTCGCCATACATGCGAGTGAAGACGGCGCGATACTGCTCCGGATCCCGCTCCTCGTCGAGGAACAACTCGACGCAGGCACGCAGGGCGCGGTAGTAACTGGCACGCTCGGCAGTGAACACTGACTGGTTGAACTCCATGGTCCAATCGATGAGATCGAGAGCAGTCTCCAGCTCACCGGCGGCCAGCGCCAGCATGGCTTTCAGCTCGCCAACGCGCAGGGTGTGCAGCGCGGTACCCTTGGCAGCGGCGATGCCCAGCAGCTCGCGTACACGGGTACGCTCGTCGTGCCCCTCTTCATCCAGTTGATCAAACAACGCCATGTACTGCTCGGCATCCCAATCCAGTGATGGCAGTGCCAGGATCACTTCGCGCAGGTTGGCGCCCATATTGTTGTTGGCCAGCAGCAGATCTTCGGCCGGATAGATGTCGGACATGCCCGGCACCAGGATGCGGCAGGCGTAGACACCCAGATGCTCGTAGTCGGCGATATAGACCGGCTGCTCCAACTCGTGGAAGATGCCGATCAGGTGATCGAACTCCTCCTGCGAGGTGCCACGAAAATCCCAGTCGGCAAACTCGAAGTCCGCATCCTGCTTGAACAGGTCCCAGCTGATAAGGCCCGAGGAGTCGATGAAGTGGGTCTCGAGGTTGTGGTGATCCGCCACCTGCTCGTTGTCGAATGACGGCGGCACAAACACGTCGAGATCCTTGAGACCGCGGCCCTGCAGCAGCTCGGTGACGGTACGCTCGAAGGCCACTTCGAAGCGCGGGTGGGCACCGAAGGAGGCAAAGCAGGTGCCATTGCTCGGGTTGAGCAGCACCACACAGATGACCGGATAGCGGCCACCCAGAGAGGCATCGAAGCTGTAAATGGGGAAGCCTTCCGCTTCGAGGGCGGCGATGGAGGCGGCAATCCCCGGATAACGGGCAATGACCTCGTCCGGGATCAGCGGCAAGCTGATGGCCTCGGCGATGATCTTGTTCTTCACGTGGCGCTCGAACACCTCGGAGAGCGCCTGGGTGCGCGCTTCGGTCTTGGTGTTGCCGGCGCTCATGCCGTTGGAGACATAGAGGTTGCCGATGATGTTCATCGGGATGTAGACGGTCTCGTGATCGGACTGACGCTCGAACGGCAGGGCGACGATACCGCGCTCTTCGTTGTTTGACTGCAGATCCACCAGCATGTCGGCGGTCACTTCACCATCCGGGTTGTAAAACTTGCGGGTGAAGCTGTCGAGCAGACCGGCCGGGAACTGGTCACCCTCGATGGGGAACCACTTTTCGTTCGGGTAGTGAACGAAATCGCCGTTGGCGACCTGCTCGCCCAGATAGAAGTCGGCGAAGAAGTAGTTGGTGGAGAGACGCTCGAAATATTCGCCAAGGGCAGAAGCGAGGGCCGCCTTCTTGCTGGCACCCTTGCCGTTGGTAAAGCAGAGGGCGCACTCTTTGTCCCGAATATGCACCGACCAGACGTTCGGCACGGGGTTGAGCCAGGAGGCCTCTTCAATATCAAAGCCCAGAGCTTGCAGCTTGGTCTGGAAGCGTTCGATGGAGTCTTCCAGCGCCGCGTCCTTGCCGGGAATAAAAGTGTGGTCAGTCATCACGATATCCTGATTTTTATTGGCTCATGTTCGGCCGCAGATAATAGCAGGGGTCGGCGGCTTTGGCAGGACAAAAATCAGCAAACAGGGATGAGTCGCACGGTGAGAAACCGGCTTGCCCCCTCTCCCCCGCCACAAACAGCACGGGCCCGGGGATTGCCCGGGCCCGCTGGTTACGCGACGCGATAAACCGTCAGAGCTGCTTGCCCTGGCTGGCGATCACCTGGCTGTACCAGTGGAAGCTCGCCTTCTTGATCCGGCGAAGGGAGCCCCCCTGCTCGTCACGCTCCACATAGACGAAGCCGTAGCGCTTCTGGTAGCCGTTGAGCCAGCTCAGGATGTCGGTGAACGACCAGGCGCAGTAGCCGAGCAATTCCACCCCATCCTGCATCGCCTCCTGGCACGCCTTGACGTGGCTGCGCAGGTAATCGATGCGGTACTCATCGTTCACCTTGTCGCCCGCCTCCAGCTTGTCGAACTCGCCAAGGCCGTTCTCGGTGATCATCAGCGGCAGACCATAGCGGGAAGAGAGGCGACGCAACGCGATGCGCATCCCGGTCGGGTCGATGGCCCAGTCCCAGTTGCTGGTCTCAAGGTGCGGATTGGGTGCCGTCTTGTAGAGGCCGGGGATGCCGCTGGACGGGGTAGTGCCCTTCTTGCCGGTGGTGTTGATCCGCTGCAGGGTCTGACCGCCCAAGGGGTTATCTGTGTAGGTCAGGGTGTAGTAGTAGTTGACGCCGATGTAGTCGGGCGTCCCCTCTCGCAGCAACTCCATATCGCCCGGCAGGATCTCCGGCGCCTCGCCGTTTTCCCGCAAGTAAGCGAGCGCCGCCTGCGGATAGCGGCCGAAGCAGTAGGCATCCAGCCACCAGAGGTTGTTGAACTCCTCGGCGTTCTCGTAGGCCAGCATATCTTTCGGATCGCACGACGCCGGATAGGCTGGGGAGTAGGCAAAGCTCGGGCCGATGAGGCCATTTGGCACATGCTGGCGAAACGCCTTGATCACCCGGGCGTTGGCCAGAAACGCGATATGGTTGGCGGCAAAGAAGCGCTTGCGATCCTGCACGGCGGGCGGATGGGTGCCGAGCTGATAGGCGTTGGTCAGGTTGTAGTTCTGCTCGTTAAGCGACACCCAGTACTTCACCTTGCCGGCAAAACGCTGATAGAGGGTCACGCAGTAGCGCTCAAAATCCTCGATAATGCGTCGATCTTCCCAGCCGCCGTACTCATCCTGCAGCGCCTGCGGCAGATCCCAGTGATAAAGGGTCAGCACCGGTTCGATCTGGTGGGCCAAGAGGGTGTCGATCAGCTTCTCGTAGAAGGCCAGACCCGCCACGTTCACCTCACCGCGACCGGTGGGATAGATGCGTGGCCAGCTCACCGAGAAGCGGTAAGCCTTGAGCCCCATCTCGGCCATCAGCGCCACGTCCTCTTCCATGCGGTGGTAGTGATCCACCGCCACATCGCCGTTGCTCCCCTCAAAGGTCTTGCCCGGCAGCTTGGTGAAGAGATCCCACACCGAGGGCCCCTTGCCATCGGCATTCCAGCCCCCCTCCACCTGATAGGCGGCGGAGGCGGCGCCCCACAGAAAATCGCTCGGGAAGTCGTTGAACTTGTGGTGATGCATCTGGTGTTGCTCCTTCTGCGCTGATGGTGTCAGCCATCTCTGATAACTCGGCGCCCCCGTGCCGGGGCACCCGAAATGAATTGGCATAAGCATCCATCACTTCTAAAATTCCGTCCAATGACAAATATGACCACTCAACATTCCCAACAGGAATGAAAGGAGCCCTGATGGAGCTACGGGATCTGAAAGCCTTCGTCACTCTGGGGGAGGTGCTGCACTTCGGCCAGGCGGCGGTACGTCAGCACGTTACCCAGTCGGCCCTGAGCAAACAGATAAGGCGACTGGAGGAGGAGCTGGGCGGCGAGCTGTTCGAGCGCAACGCCAGCACCACTCGCCTCACCGGACTGGGCAGGGCGCTGTATGAAGATGCCCGCGCTGTGGTCATCCAGAGCGAGCAGCTCTCGCGCACCGCCCGCGACGTGCTGGCGGGCAATGTCGGCACCCTGCGCATCGGCTTTGGCGTGGCCACCAAAATCCTGGTGCCCGCCGCCATCGCCCGTTTTCGCGCCGAGCGGCCGCAAGTGACCATAGAGCTCAACGATCTCTCTACCCACCACCAGCTGCTGGCGCTGAGTGAAGGCAAGCTGGATCTCGGTTTTTGCCGCCTGCCCGCCCCCAAGGGGTGGCACGCCCTGCCAGTGGTCGAAGCACACTTTGTCGCCGTGCTGCCCGCCAGCTACCGCGATGTGAGGGAGTTGGCGGATCTGGTGGACAAGCCGCTGGCGATCCTCCGTCGGGACAAGGCCCCGTCGTTTTACGATCACCTGATGAACTATCTGGCCCAGAGCGGGCTGCGTTTTCGCGATATCCAGTACGTCAACGACTTTGCCGCTGGCGTCGCCACCGCGGCAGCAGAGATCGCCTGGACCCTGGTCCCCTCCTCCACCACCATAGAGCACCCGGATGTGCTCACCCTCCCCTTGAGAGACGGGGAAGCCTGTTGGACCATTGGCCTTATCCGTCCGCCCCACAGCAAGGGGCCCTTGATCGATGCCTTCTGGGCAACCATCGCCGATATGACGCCAAGATAGACACGCCCTTGGCAAACCTTGGCAAACCGCAGATGGCGGCAACGCATCAACGATAGCGTTCGACGATACGCGCCAACTCGCCGCTTTGTCGCAGCTGTTGCAGGGCACGGTTGAACTCGGTTATCCGGGTATTGAAGCGGGAGTGCTTGCCGATGCAGAGATTGAACGGGGTAGAGGCAAGCTGCAGCGGCACCTCGACCACCTGCCCGGACAATCCCAGCTGGTTGAGTTTGAAACGTGCCACCAGTGGGTCGGTCACCATCAGGTCCCCCCGACCCGCCGCCAGCATTTTGAAAACATTATCGACATTGATGGTGTGATGAACGGTGAAGCCCGCCAGGTTCTCCTTGCCCCAGCCGTTACCGAAATAGTCGAGAAAGGTAAGTGATTTGAAGTCGCTCAAGCGGCTGGCACGCTGAAAATCGCTCATCCGGGGGTGGCCAAGCCGGGTAAATACCGTCAAAACCGTCGTGGTAACGGGCTCCTCCACCACCAATGTGTAAGAGCGGCGCTCCCGGGTGGCGATGGTGACAAAGCCATCGGCCTGCGCCATCCGCACCAGTTTTTGCGCCCGTTGCCACGGATAACCTTCATGGCGCACCCGCAGCCCCATCTGCGCTGCCACCCGATCCATCACGTCTATCATCAGCCCGCGCATCCTGCCCTGTTCGTCACGCCACGAATATGGGGCAAAGTCGTCAAAGTAGACCATCTTCAACTCGGCCGCTGGCGCCGCCCATGCACTCTGCCACATCAGCAATCCCCACAGGATTGCGCTCCCCAGACTGACTCTCATGGCCGCGACTCCATCCACTTCTGCCAACTCTGAGCCTAGTGCAAAGCGGGCTGCGGCAAGGTTCAGGATCCAGTGGAAAAGTGGCCAACGAAAAAAGAGAGAGGAAGCAATGGCTTCCCCTCTCTCGTTCGTTTGTCAGCACGCCACCTTACCGATGGCGGTCACGGCTAGCCGGTTACGCCAGCTCGGCCCGCAGCGCCTTGGTGGCATCGACCATCACCTTGAGGGCGGCCTCAGTCTCTTCCCAGCCCCGGGTCTTGAGGCCGCAATCCGGGTTGACCCAGAGCCGCTCGGCCGGGATCTGCTTGGCCGCCTTGCGCAGCAACCCCTCAATCCAGCTCTGGCTCGGCACGTTCGGCGAGTGGATGTCGTAGACGCCCGGGCCAATCTCGTTGGGGTAGTTGAAGCGTTCGAACGCTTCGAGCAGCTGCATCTGGCTGCGGCTGGTCTCGATGGTGATCACATCCGCATCCAGCGCCGCCACCGCCTCGATGATGAGGTTGAAGTCGCTGTAGCACATGTGGGTGTGGATCTGGGTGCGGTCCGCCACCGGGCTTGCGCTCAGACGGAAGGCGCGCACCGCCCAGTCGAGATAGGCCTGATGATCCTGCTTGCGCAGGGGCAAGCCTTCGCGGATCGCCGGTTCGTCGATCTGGATGATCTTGATGCCGGCGGCTTCCAGATCTGCCACCTCGTCGCGAATGGCCAGCCCGATTTGCAGGGCGGACTGCTCGCGGCTCACATCTTCCCGCGGGAAGGACCAGCAGAGGATGGTCACAGGGCCAGTCAGCATCCCCTTCACCGGCTTGTCGGTCAGGCTCTGGGCAAATCGGGTCCATTCGAGCGTCATGGGAGTCGGGCGGTCAATATCGCGGGTGATCACCGGCGGCTTGACGCAGCGGGAGCCATAGCTCTGTACCCAACCGAAGCGGGTGATGGCAAAGCCATCCAGCAACTCACCGAAATACTCCACCATGTCGTTGCGCTCAGCCTCACCATGTACCAACACATCCAGCCCGATGGCCTCCTGACGCGCGATGGCATCGCGGATCTCGGCCTTAATGCCAGCCTCGTAGGCACTGTCATCGATGCGACCGGAGCGCCAATCCTGCCGCAACACCCGGATCTGGGAGGTCTGCGGGAAGGAGCCGATGGTGGTGGTGGGCAGCAGCGGCAGCTTGAGATCCGAGCGCTGCAGCTCGGCCCTGACCGGATAGGGGCTGTGGCGATCAAAATCGCTGTTGGTGAGGCTGGCGAGCCGTGACTGCACCGCTTTTTTGTGCACCCGGCTGTCGGATTCCCGATCCACGATGGGCTGGCTGTAGGCGGTGATTTTGTCGAGCTCGCCCCCATCCAGATACTCTCTGAGCAGTCCCAACTCGAAACATTTTTGCAAGGCGAAGGCGAACCAGCTGCGGGTCTGGGGATCCAGCTCCTGCTCCAGAGTCAAATCCACCGGGCTGTGCAGCAATGAGCAGGATGAGGCCACCCAGAGCCGCTCGCCGAGCTTGGCTTTCAGTGCCTTCAGAGTCGGCGCCAGCTTGGCCAGATTGGCACGCCAGACGTTGCGGCCGTTGATCACCCCGGCTGAGATGACCCACTGGGCGGGCAGATGCGGCAACAGGGTCTCCAGCTGCTCGGGGGCGGCCACCAGATCCAGATGCAGGCCATCTACCTTGAGGCTAGTGATGATGTCGCGCTGATGGGCCACCGAGCCGAAATAGGTGGTGAGCAACAGCTTGCAGGGGCCGCTCAAGCGCTCGTAGGCGTTGAGGTAGGCCAGCCGCCACTCGTCCGGCAAGTCCAGCGTCAGCGCAGGTTCATCGATCTGTACCCACTCCACTCCCTGGGCGGCCAACTTGGCCAGGATCTCCTGATAGACGATGAGCAGGCGATCGAGCAGTTCAAGGCGGGAGAAGCCGCTCTCTTTCTCCTTGCCGAGCCACAGATAAGAGACCGGTCCCAGCAGCACCGCCTTGACCGGCAGCCCCAGTGCTTTGGCCTCTTCCACCTCGTCAAACAGCTGGCTCCAGCCCAGCTTGAAACGCTGATCACGGCTGAATTCCGGCACCAGATAGTGATAGTTGGTGTTGAACCATTTGGTCATCTCGGCGGCGGCCGCCGCTGGGCCGGTCGGCGCACGGCCCCGAGCCACCCGGAACAGGGTGTCGAGATCGGTCTCGCCATGGCGGTGACGGGCAGGCACCGCATCCACCAGCAGGCTGGTACCGAGCACCTGATCGTACCAGGCAAAGTCACCCACCGGCAGCAGATTGACCCCGGCTCCGTGCTGGGCCTGCCAGTGGCGCTCACGCAGCGTCTTGCCCACGGCAACGAGTTCGGCCTGAGTGGTCTCGCCACGCCAGTAGGATTCGAGGGCAAATTTCAGCTCGCGCTTGGCGCCGATACGGGGGAAACCTAGGGTGTGTGCTCGTGTCATAGGTTCATTTCCTTATGCTCATTCATCTGATGGGAAACTGGATGATTTAGCCATCCAGATGTTTACACATCCAAAATGACAAGATAAGGTGACGCTGGCTATTGAATCCTCTTCAACTGGCTCTCAAATAATCCTCAACTGACCGCCAATCAGGTTCACCGCGAGGATACAGAGGCCGATTTTTACAGGTGCAAGAGGTGCCGCAGTCAAGAAGCGCAGCAGGCCACCGCCGGCCGCAACCTCAGCGCCATACGCAATCTCACAAGGAGCCATCTTATGGCAGTGCCAAGCAATGCGGGGATAGAGATCAAACACTTGAAAACATTGACCGCGCTGGCCGAGCAGGGCTCGCTGGCCGGTGCGGCGCTGACCCTCAACCTCACCCAGTCCGCCCTCTCCCACCAGCTCAAAGAGCTGGAGACCCGCCTCAATCTGGAGCTTTACCTGCGCAAAAGCCGCCCGCTGGTGCTGACCGCGGCAGGCAGCCAGCTGCTCGCCCTCGCCCGTCAGGTACTGCCCGCCCTGGCCCAGACCGAGAAGCAGTTGCAGGCCTTGCAGAGCGGCGATGCGGGCAGGCTGCATCTGGCGCTCGATTGCCACAGCTGCATCCAGTGGCTGCTGCCGCTATTGCCCGATTTTCGCCGCCAGTGGCCTGGGGTAGATCTGGAGGTGGAGTCGGTGCCGGGCTTTGATGCCATCAATGCCCTGCTAGGCGGCCAGCTCGACCTGCTGCTCACCTCGGACGTGCAGGCCCGCGGCGATCTCCACTTCGAGCCGCTGTTTGCTTTTGATCTGACTCTGGTGATGGCACCGGATCATCCCCTCTGCCACCGGAGCCACATCGAGCCGGGCGATCTGGGGGCGGAGGTGCTGCTGGTCTATCCGGTGGAGCGCAGCCGCATGGATATCTTCAGCCGCTTTTTGCAACCCGCCGGGGTGGAGCCCGCCCGCTGCAAGCCGGTGGACAACACCTCGGTGATGCTGCAGATGGCCGCCGCCGGCCTCGGCGTCGCCGCCTTGCCACGCTGGGCCAGCGACGAGTTTGTCAGACAGGGGATGCTCTGCGCCCGCCCCCTCGGCAGCGGTATCCGTCGCCATATGTACGGCGCGGTGCGGGCCGCCGATCGGGATCAAGCCTGCCTGCAGAGCCTGTTCGAGCGCATTCGCCGCAAGATGGAGGGATAGCCCTCCTCAGCGTGGCCGACCGACCTCTGCCAGCAGTGCAGGCAACTGCACCTTGATAAAGTCGATGAGGGCCCTGACCGCCGGTGACAGACCGCGCCGCGCGGGATAGAGCATCACCAGCTTGCCATCTTTGGGACGCCACTTGGGCAGCAGTTGTTGCAGCCGCCCATCCGCCAGCTCATTCACGCAGGCGTAAAGTGGCAAGCCCACCATCCCGAGCCCCGCCAGCGCCGCCTGCTTGAGAGTTTGCACATTGTCGCTGCGCAGCAGCACATTGACCGCTACCTCCTCACTCTCCCCACTATCGTGCCGTAGCCGCAGCAGGTCAGCCTGACGCTCCAGCGAGCTGAAAAGCAGGACATCTTCTCCCTCCAGCTGGCGCGGATGCATCAGTGCACCGTGGCGGGAGAGCCACGCCGGGGTCGCCAGCACGCCCCACTGCACCGTACAAAGCGGTACCTGCACCAGACTGGAGGGGGGCTGCTCGAAGGCCACCCCGCGGATCACCACATCCAGCCCCTCCTCCAGCAGATCCACCTGCCGATTGCTGGCTTGCACGGCGAGCCTCACCTTGGGGTATTGGGCCATGAAAGCGGGCAACAAGCGGGCGAGCAGCGCATCGGCGATGGTAATGGGCACGCTGATCCGCACCAGACCGCTCGGCTCCTGCTGCCGTTGCCGCACAGCCGCCTCTCCCGCCTGCGCCTCGGCCAGCATCGCCTGACAGTGGCGATAGAGCACCTCACCGGCATCGGTCAGGCTGAGCTGGCGTGAGGTACGTTGCAGCAGCCGGGTATCCAGCCGCTCCTCCAGCAGCCGGATCCGGCGCGAGATCCGCGACTTGGGCACGCCAAGCGCCCGCGCAGCGGCAGTGAATCCCTGTCGCTGCACCACATGGGTGAAGAGATAGAGATCATTCAAATCAAGTTCCAGTGGTGTCATCGGGCAGCCTTGGTCAGGGTGAGGTGCATTCGTATCGTTCCATCAATAGAACAATAAGAACCTATTTCACCAGATTGTCGCCATTTTTGCAGCCATCATAATGGCCCTGTCCCCATCAGACGGTTGCTGCGCGGGCAATCCGCCCCACCAGCAAGGGCCGTTTGACTGTTCCGATATCACAAGGAGTTCACCATGAAACTGCGACAAATCTGCTCTGCCACCCTGCTCGGTCTGGCGACCCTGACCGCCACGCTGGCCACCACAGCGACACCGGCCATGGCCGCCGAGGCTGCCAGCCATCCGACTGTATCACCCAACCGCTATCTGGAGATGCTCTCCCGAGACAATGCGGTACTGCTGCTGGTCGACCATCAGGTCGGCTTGCTGAGCGGCGTGCGCGACACCACGGTGGGCGAGCTCAAACACAACGTGGTGGCGCTGGCCAACGCCGCCCGCGCCCTCGGCGTGCCGGTGATCGTGACCGCTACCATGCCCGATGGCATGTGGGGCCCCACCATGCCCGAACTGACCAGTGCCCTGCCGGATGTGAAGGTGATCAACCGCACCGTCATCAACGCCTGGGACGATCCCGCCGTGCGCGCCGCCATTGAGAAGACCGGCCGCAAACAGCTGCTCATCGCCGGAGTATCGCTCGAGATCTGCGCCAGCTTCCCGGCTCTCTCTGCCAAGGCTGCCGGCTATGATGCCCGGGTGGTGCTCGATGCCTCCGGCACCTTCAACGAAGCCAAGCGCACCACGGGTCTGCAACGCTTGCTGGGGGCCGGTATCCCGGTCACCGACTACGCCTCTGCCGCAGTCGAGATGCTGCGCAGCAACGTCGACCCCAAGGCGCACGATGTCTACAACGCCCTCGACATGCCTTTCGCCACCCTGGTGTGGCAGATGCAAGAGGGTGCCAAGAAGTCGTAACTCGCCCCGCCTTCGGTCAGATGACCGAAGGCTTCTTTTGTCTTCAAGAGGTTATATCGATGACCAGACGCCTGACTCTCTCCGCCCCCGTCAAGGGCCAACCGCTACGCATTGGCAGCGGCTTTGCAGCCAGCCATTTTGGCGAACACTTTTTTAACGGTCTGATAGACCCCGTGGTGATGGTGGATCACTTCCAGATGACCGCCCCCACCTTCGAGCCCCATCCCCATGCCGGGATCTCTGCCGTCACCTATCTGTTCGAGGATTCGACGAGCCCCCACGTCAACTACGACTCCCTCGGCAATCAGGGCCCCATCGAACCGGGCGCGCTCCACTGGCTGGCGGCCGGGCGCGGGGCCGTACATACCGAGCAGCCGGAAGGGGCATCGCCCTATGTCCACGCCCTGCAAATCTTCGTCAACCTGCCTGCCCGTCAGAAGATGGCGTCGCCTTTTGCCGTCCACGCAGCCGCAGCCACCATCCCCGAGTTTCATGGCGAAGGGGTGCGAGTACGGGTGGTCGCAGGCCACAGCAACGGGATAACGGCACCACACTCGGTAGAACTGCCCCAACCCTTTACCCTGCTCGATGGCCATTGCGCGCCTGGCAGCCGCTTCACCCATCTGCTGGCGACAGGCTGGAATGCCATGATCTATCCCCTGACCGGATCGCTGACCCTGCAGGCGGAGGGAGAGCGGCACCTCATCCCGGCAGGTCACGGGATGGGTGTCAGCCTCTCTGTCGATGGCGGCGAGGCGGTGGCTCTGCAGTTTGAGGCCACCGAGCCATGCCACTTCGTGCTGCTCTCAGGCCAGGCGCTCAATGAACCCCTGGTCAAACATGGCCCCTTCGTCATGAACAGCCACGACGCCATTGCAGATCGGCTGCATGCCTATCAGCGCGGCGAATTTGGTCAGCTCAACGATGAGTGGCTGCGCAACGGCCAATATCGGCCATGAGCACGCTCGCTGGCCACCAGCCACAAAGCACGCGCTGGCCTCTGGTCTTCCTCGCCATTTTTGCCGGTGCCAGCGGCGCCCTCTGCCTTGGCAAAGTGCCCGCCGTACTCGGCATACTGCGCAGCGAGCTGGGGCTGACACTGGTCGAAGCCAGCTATCTCGCCTCGGCTTTCAATACGCTGGCGATCCTCTTCAGCCTCTTTCTCGGCCTGCTGCTGACTCGCTGGAGTGGGCGGCAAACCGGGGTTGTCGGGCTACTGGTTATCGTCACAGGCGGGGCGTTGGCACTGCCCGCCACTGGGCTTACCATGATGCTGCTGTCGCGTATTGTCGAGGGGATTGGCTTTTTGCTGGTCTCGGTGGCCATGCCCGCCTTTATCGTGGCGGTGACCCGGGAGGAGGATAAACGGCTGGCCATAAGCCTGTGGGCAGTCAACCTGCCTCTCGGGGCGGCGGCGGGTATGCTGCTCACCCCCTGGCTCACGGCGCAAGGTGGCTGGCGACTGGCCTGGCTGATCCTGATGGCTCTGCAACTCTCTGCCCTGCTGCTTCTGCTCGCCAGTCGCTCAGCAGATAAACTGCGGGTCTGGGCATCCCAAAACTCGATCAACTCGGGCCACCCGCTACGCCAACTGACGGTGCTCCGGCAGAAGGCACTCTGGCGCTACGGGTTGGCGTTCACGCTCTACAGCCTGATGCTCTGGGCGCTCTTTGTCTGGCTGCCAACCATGTTGCAAGGCAGCCCCGGGATTGGCCAAAGCCAGATCGCCCTGCTTTCGGCGCTGGCGGTGGTCGCCAATATTCCCGGCAACCTGATGGGGGCATGGCTGCTGCGCCGGGGCGTGGCACGAGATCGGCTCATCAGCTGGGCACTGGGCCTGATGGCACTGTGCGGCATGCTCGCCTTCTGGCCCGGCCTGTCGCCGTGGTGGGCCTATGGACTCTGCCTCACCCTCTCCCTTTCGGGTGGCATGGCGCCGCCGGCGATCCTCTCGTCTGCGCAGGGAGTGAGTCAGGGGCCGGTGCAACTGGCCATCGTGCAGGGCTTTTTTGTCCAGCTCGCCAACTTCGGTCAGCTGCTGGGCCCCCTGTTGCTGGCGGCCCTGATGACGGACAGCGGCCATTGGGGAAGCGCTCGCTGGCTCTTTCTGGGCGGCTTGCTGCTGGTCGCGCTACTCTATGCCGCGGGCCACCTGCCGGGCTTAAGCATGGCTGTAAAACAGGCTCGATCGCATTCTCGGCAAGATGGAAGATGACGAATAGAGAGGGAAACATCACAGTTATCGCAGGGAATGCTGGCCGGACAAGAGGCTGTTCAGTATGTTAACTGTTTAATTTTGCTTAACGGTAGCCACCATGTCTCAAGTCGATCTCAATCTCTTTCGCGTCCTCGATGCGGTGATCCGCTATGGTGGTGTCACCACGGCCGCCGAGATGATGGAGATGACCCCCTCGGCCATCAGTCAGGCCATCAGCCGCCTGACCACCCTGGTGGGTGAGCCGCTGTTTGTCCGCCAGGGACGCGGCATCACCCCCACGGCGCGAGCGCTCAGTCTGCACCACGAGATCATGGTGCCGCTGCACGACATGGAGCGCAGCCTGCAACGCACCGATCTCTTTGATCCCCAGACCAGTCGGCGCACCTTTCGCATCGCGGGGGTGCCCGATATCGATATCTTCTTCCTGCCGGAGCTCAACAACCTGTTGCAGACCCAAGCCCCCAACTGTCAGCTGGAGTGGAACACCCAGGTGCAGGACGAAGCCCTGCGCCAGAACAGCCTCTATCTGCACAGCGTTGATCTGGTGCTGGCCACCAAGCCGATGGCAGAGCAGGGGATCGAAAACGAGCAGATCATGTCCCAGGCCCTGCGCATCGCCTGCCGCAAGGATCACCCCAGGATCCGCCAAGCCCCCGACATGGCCACCTTCTTCAACGAAAAGCATGTGGTATTGCAAACCAGGCGGCTCGACAGCTTGCTGCTAAACACCCTGACCAAGGCGCCGCTGCCGCCGCGCCAGATTGCCTACGAGAGCGACTCCCTGCTCACCGCCCTTCATCTGGTGAGTCGTACCGACTGGCTCTGCGTCGCCAGCCAGTGGCATATGGAGAAGCTGGGGCAAGCGCTGGATCTGGCCAGCTATCCCCTCCCCTGGCTCTCGGAGGATTGCCCCGTCTACATGAGTTGGCACAAGAGCTCCGGTCAGGATACCGGGCTTAATTGGCTCAAAGACCAGGTGCGGGCCGTCAGTTCTTTTTAAGTATACTTAACAGTCAAGCATGCCCATCTTCTCATGCGGGCTATCGATCTTCTCGACAAACCGCCTTATGGATAATTCCCCTTCAGGATAATCGGGGGCCTTTTCTCAACCATTAAGGCGCAGCTCATGACGACATCGTCGTGCCGAAGTAGCTGCGCAGCGCCTCCACCACCCGTCGCACCTTCTCCGGGATCTCCCGCTGCGGCGTGATGGCGTGGATCTCCATCGGCTGCACCCGAAAACCGGGCAACAGTTCGAGCAGACGCCCCTGCGCCAGATCCTCGCCAATTTCTCCCTCCGGTTGCAGCGAGATCCCCTGCCCCGCCAGCGCAAACTGGCGCAGGGGCAACACGTTATTGCAGAGCACCTTGGCCTTGAACCTCACCCTGTGCTCGCCCCCCTTTTCATCCTGCAGCAGCAAACCGTTGCCCAGCATGTCGCCGCAGAGCCAGTCGTGAGTGGCCAGATCGGCGGGCGTGCGCGGCGTCCCCTTGCGCGCCAGATAGGCGGGCGCAGCGCAGAGCAGCATCCGGGTCTGCCCCAGTTTGCGGGCCACCAGGGTCGAGTCAGGCAAGGTGCCGACCCGCAGCGCCACGTCGATCCGCTCGGCAATCAGATCCCGCTTCTCGTCGTCGGCGATGATCTGGATGGTGAGGCCGGGATGGGCCTGCAACAGCGGCGAGAGGGCCAGAGCCAGCGGCTGGCCCGCCATCCCCACCGGGGCAGTGATCCGCACTTCCCCGAGCAGGGCGTCGCGCACCTCCGAGAGGCGCAGCTCGGTCTCGCTCAGAGTCTGCTGCAACGCCCGGCACCCTTGCCACACCACCTCTCCCGCCTCGGTCAGACTGAGACGACGGGTGGAGCGATGGAGCAGGGGCAGTCCGAGCAGGCTCTCCAGCTGGCTGATATGCTGACTGACGGCGGAGGGGGTCATGCCAAGGGATTTGGCCGCCCCTGTCATGCTGCCCGCTTCCACCACAGCGGCGAAGATGGCGTAACGTCTGAGCTGTTCCATTATTAAATCCAGCTTATAAGTGAATGCATTTTTGAGGTGATTATTAAATCATAAATGGCGGCGTAGGATAGCCCCATTCCAACAGTGAAGGAGAGTTCCCCATGAAGATTGCCCTGATCGGTGCCAGCGGTTTTGTCGGTTCAGCCATCCTGAACGAGGCCATCAGCCGCGGCCATCACGTCACCGCCATCGTCCGCGATGTCAGCAAGGTGGCCGCCCATCCGCAGGTCACCGCCGTGGCGGTGGATGCCCAAAACCCGCAGGCATTGGCCGAGGTGCTCAAGGGGCACGATCGGGTGATCAGCGCCTACAACCCGGGCTGGACCACACCGGATATCTACGACCAGTACCTCAAGGGCGCCAACGCGATCGTCGCAGCAGCCAAAGCGGCCAACAGCTGGCTGCTGGTAGTAGGTGGCGCCGGCAGTCTGGAGGTTGCCCCCGGCGTGCAACTGGTGGATACCCCTGAGTTTCCGGCCGAGTGGAAACAGGGGGCGCTGGCGGCCCGCGACGGTCTCACCGCCCTGCGTCGTGAAACCACCCTCGACTGGCGCTTTGTCTCTCCCCCGGTGTTCCTCGAACCGGGCGAGAAGCGCGGCGGCTATCGGATTGGTGGCGATCAGGTGCTCTTTAGCGGCGAACAGCCTGCCGGGATCACCGCCGGAGATCTGGCCGACGGCGTGCTGAACGAAGTGGAAAAACCGGCTCACCAGCGCCAGCGCTTTACCCTGGGTTACTGAGAGCCAGCAGGCGGTTAAGGCCAGAATGCACGGTCACTCACCTACGCCCCCGGTCAGGTGAACACCCGCTCAACCAGAAGGGAGGCATCCGCCTCCCTTCTGTTTTGGCCATTTTCTGTTTTGGTCATTTTTGCCACTGGCAGCTTGCCTCTGGTTATCACTCTCCCCCTCATCATTGTCCCTTTACCCCACAATGGCTGCGCAAAAAACCTTCAGCCCATCAGACACCGAATTCCATTTCGAATTTTGTATATAACTAAGAATAATTTGTTGTTTCCGTCTTATAACACCGAACAGTAGCATCCCCTTCATTCCAGATGGCGCCACACCGCAGCGCATACCGCCACACTGTCGCGCCATCCCGTTTGCCGCTTATCAGGTCTGCCAACAGCGGAGGCAGTGCAAGAGATGGCGCCAGAGATAACGAAAGAGTGAGGAGGTGCACATGGAACATTCACCACTGCCGATCATCGATCTGGCTGCCCTCAACGGGGCGCCCGAGGTACGTCGCCCTATGCTGGCCAGGCTGGCCGCAGCCGCCCGCGACGTCGGCTTTTTCTATCTGACAGGACATGGCCTGAGTGACGCCGAGCAGCGGGAAACCCTGACGCTGGCAGAGCGCTTCTTTGCTCTGCCGGAGCAGGAGAAACTGGCGGTGCAGATGGTCAACAGCCCCCACTTTCGCGGCTACAACCGGGTCGGTGCCGAGCAGACCCGTCAGCGGCCGGATCTGCGAGAGCAGTTCGATATCATGAACGAAGCGCAAGCCCTGCCTGCGGCGCAGATCCGTGAACCCTGGCAGCGGCTGATCGGCCCCAACCAGTGGCCGACCGCCCTGCCCGAGATGAAAGGCCATCTGCTGGCGTGGCAGGAGCGGCTGAGCGATATCACCCTCACCCTGCTGGCCGCTTTTGCCGAGGTGCTGGAGCAACCGGCCAACGTGTTTGACGACAGTATTCGCGGCGCCCCCTACCAACACATGAAGCTGATTCACTACCCAGGGCAAGAGGCGGGTGGCAGCAGTCAGGGGGTCGGCGCCCACAAAGATCCTGGCTACCTGACGCTGGTGATGCAGGACAATCACTCGGGGCTTGAGGTCGAGACGGCCGACGGCTGGATCTCCGCGCCCCCCCTGCCGGGAGCGCTGGTGGTCAATATCGGCGAGCTGCTGGAGCTAGCCTCCAACGGCTATCTCAAGGCGACCCTGCATCGGGTGGTAAGCCCGCCGCCCGGTGTCTCGCGCCTCTCCTGCGCCTTCTTTATGGCGGCGCGGCTCGATGCCACCGTGCCACTGCTCACCCTCTCCCCCGCGCTGGCAGCGCAGGCGCAAGGGCCGGAGAGTGACCCGGCCAATCCGCTCTTCTATCAGGTGGGGGAGAATGTGCTGAAAGGGCGACTGCGCTCCCACCCGGATGCGGCGGCGCGGCACTATGGGCCGGTGGAACCAACTCGCCTCCCGCGCACTGAAAGCGAAGCGATAACGGCCTAAGCAGCGTAAAGATCCCTAGGCGGGTATATGCATAAGTCACAAGCCGCATGCACATACCCGCGCTGACAAAAACAACAAGCAACGAACAACAAAACAAGTCATGGCCAGAGCCTGGCCATCACGGAGCAACACGATGAAATTCAAGACCATGAGCGTACACAGCGGCCAGCGGATCGACCCACAGACCGGTGCCCTCACCACCCCGCTCTACCAGAGCAGCACCTTCAGCTACTTCAACGCTCAAGCGGGCAAGGATCGTTTCGCAGGTCAGGCCCCTGGCTTTATCTACAGCCGCTTTGGCAACCCCACCACCGCCGAGCTGGAGCAGAAGCTGGCGGCGCTGGAAGGTGCCGATGAAGCGCTGGTGGTGGCGAGCGGCATGGCGGCGGTGAGCTCCATCATGTATGCGCTGGCCGACAGCGGCGATGAGGTGGCCTATATCGGCCCGCTCTACGGCGGCACCGATGCGTTCTTGAAGCAGACTTTCAGCCGTGCCGGCATCAAGGTCACCGCCTACGAGAGCGATCGGGATCTGCTGGCCAACATCCGCCCTGCTACCAAGGTGGTACTGTTCGAAACCCTGACCAACCCCACCCTCAAGGTGGTGGATCCGCGGCTGGTGGTGGAAGCGGCCCGCAAGGTGGGCGCCATTACGGTATGTGACAACACCTTCCTCACCCCCTACCTGCTGCGTCCGCTGGAACTCGGGGTCGATGTAGTGATGCACAGCGGCACCAAATATCTGGGCGGCCACGGCGACATCATCGCCGGGGTGGTGGCGGGCTCTCACGCCCTGATGAAGTCGATCCGCACCGTGGCCCTCAAGCATATCGGCTCCCCCATCGGCCCGCAGGAGGCCTACCTGCTGCAGCGCGGTGTCAAGACCCTGCCGCTGCGGATGGATGCCCACCTGCACAATGCGCAGAAAGTGGCCGAGTTTCTGGCGGCACATCCGGCGGTGAAGAAGGTGATCTACCCGGGGCTTGCCAGCCATCCGGGCCACGATGCCCTCGGCGCCTTCGCCAGCGGCTTTGGCGGCATGGTGAGCATCGAGCTGGAGGGCGGGTTTGAGCGCTGCGCCACCCTGCTCGACAACCTGCAGCTATTCGTGCAGGCGGTGAGTCTGGGGGATCTCGAGAGTCTCGCTTGCCATCCGGCCAGCACCACCCACGCCGCCATGGACGAGGCGAGCCGCCTCGCCGCCGGGGTCAACGACGACCTCATCCGCTTCAGCATCGGGGTGGAAGATGCGGACGATCTGATCGCCGATCTGGCCGCCGCGCTGGCGCAGATCTAACCGGGCGCGCTTTTACTCGCCGACAAAACAGCGGCGAGTGAAATGCCCCAAACACAACAACGGCCCATCAAGGGCCGTTGTTGTTTGGTGCGCGATGGAAAAATGGGATTTACTCCTCCCACACCACCACTTGGGATGAGGGCCAGCGATCCCCGACCTGGGCGTACTTTTGTTCCAGCAGGTGACGCTTGATCTTCATGGTGGGGGTCAGCACACCGTTCTCGATATTCCAGGGGGTTTTCACTACCAGAATGCCGCGGATCTTGGCGTGGGATTCCAGCTGATCGTTGACCCGAACCCGCGCCGCTTCCAGTCTGGCGTTGACCTCCTCCCGATTGCCTTTCATGGCACTCTCGGCCAGCTGCACCAGCGCAATGGGCTGCGGCATGCCGTAACCAATCACGCAGAGCTGTTCGATGATGGGTTCCTGCCCCAGCAGTCCCTCGATGGGCACCGGCGCCACATACTTGCCCTTGGCGGTCTTGAACACATCCTTCATCCGGCCGGTGATGGTGAGATAACCCTCCTTGTCCAGCTTGCCCATGTCACCGGTGTGCAGCCACCCCTCGGCATCGATGGCCTCGGCGCTGTGCTCGGGATCCTTGTAGTAACCCAGCATCATCCCTTCGCAGCGGCAGAGGATCTCCCCCTCGTCAGAGATCTTGATGGTCACTCCGATCCCCGCCTTGCCGACGGTGCCGATCTTGTCGGCGCGGAACGGGTAGTTGATGGTGGAGTAGGCGTGGTTCTCGGTCATGCCCCAAGCTTCAGTCACCTTGAGGCCGATGCTCAGATACCACTCAAGCAGCGCAGGAGAGACAGGCGCGGAGCCGCAGCCGAGTACTCGGGCCTGATCCAGTCCCAACCCCTTTTGCAGCTTGCGTTTGATAAGGCCTGAGATAAGCGGGATCTTGAGCAGCAACGCCAGTTTGTTCTGGGGCAGCTTCTCGTGGATCTTGATGCGGAACATGGCCCACAGCCGCGGCACCGAGATAAAAACGGTGGGACGGCAGCGTTTGACATCTTCAATAAAGGTGTCGAGGGATTCAGGGAAGGCGATGGTAGCACCGCCATAGAGGCTGCCGCCGTAGATGTAGACACGCTCGGTAATATGGGCCAGCGGCAGGTAGGAGAAGCCCCGATCGGCCTGGCTCAGGCTAACCGTCTCCACCAGCTTCTCGCACGACCAGGCGTAACGCTCAACGCTCAGCATGGCCCCTTTCGGCTTGCCGGTACTGCCGGAGGTGTAGACCAGACTCAGCAGGGAGTCAGGGGCCTGCACCGGGCTGTCAGGGATCGGCTCATGCGCCTCCAGCAGATCGTCCCACTGGTGGCTGGCCGGCATGGTGTCATAGGGGAAGGCGATGCGCAGCAGATCGGCGGGTACGCCCGCCTCCTGACTCTTCCAGTCATCCAGCTTGCCGACGAAGATCGCCTTGGCCTCGCTGTGGCGCAGCACATATTCGATGGTGTCGACGTTGGCAGTCGGGTAGATGGGCACGCTCACGTATTGCCCCATCTGCATCGCGAGATCGGCGATAAACCACTGGGCGCAGTTCTTGGAGAGCAGCGCCACCTTGTCACCGGCCACCAAACCGAGGTGACGCAAGGCCGTCACCATCCGCCGCGCTTCATCGGCCACTTCACCCCAGGTGAAATCGACATATTCGCGGTTGATGGTTTGACGCAGGTAGGTTCGATCAGGACACTGCCGCTCCCAGTGATAGAGCATCTCGAGCGGCAGTTTATTGGCAATGCGTGAGGAGGAGGCCATAGTTTAATCCCTGAAACAAAAGGCGAAACTTATTATTAACCTTTCACTAACTTCAGGGGAAGGATAAACTCAAACTTCAGTTTGAATTGTGTATCCGATCAAGCTTCTGCATCTTGTTGCAAACGACTCCACATCGCCTGCACCAGTTTTTCATCCTCTTCAGAAAGCTCACCTTGCAAGATCGCCTCGTTGAGGCTGCGCAGCACATAGCTCTTGACGTCCCGCACCAGGGTCTTGCCTTCCAGCTCGGCCCGGGCAACGGCCAATGAGATATGACCTCGCAGGTAACCCCCCGCAAACAGCTCATCGTCGGTCGCGGTGGCAACCATGCTGTCGATCAGTCCCAACAACTTGTGCTCAAAATCGTGAATCGTCATGTAACGCAGCCTCATTTGCGGCAAAAAATTCGGGGGTATGGAACCGCAATCCGGTTGATTGCAGCTCTCTGGCGCCAGGCCAGCAGCGTCCTTGGCGTCCTATTCCGGGTTGGCCACCGGGTAGATGACCTGATCCTTGTATCCCGTGGTTATTCGCAGATAACCACGCAACGCCCGGTTTAATTGCGGATCATCGGTATCCACCAGCAGCGGCCTGCCCGCAAGGGCGGCAAGCTTGGCTTTGGTTGCCAGCACCTGGATATTCTCCAGCCCGACACACCGAATCACCTCAGGACTCAATTGCTGATTTCCGCGCCCGAACAGATGTCCCTGTCCGCCGATCAGGGTAATGATCAGTCGGCAGCGACGGCCGCGGATCCGGGTCAGGATCTCGGCGGCGCTGAGATCCTGCCCGATAAGTCGGCCATTTTCCACCAGATCCACACCGAGCAAAGTATTTTCCAGACCGAGCTCAGCCATACAGGCTGCTACCGTGCTGCCGGAGCCCATCAGATAGAGGGTATCGGGCTCCATCTGCTCCACCACACCGGCGGCGAGATCCGCCAGCACCAGCTCTTCGGACTCCTTGCCCCCCTGTTTTACCGCCTGTACGTAACGCAGATCGCCGGGCACCTTCAGCTGGCCGTAGTGGCGGGCCCGCACCTTGCCCGCGCGAAACGCCTCCTCGTCGATGTCGCGCACCTCGGCATCGATCAGGCTGAGCAATTCCCCTGCGATCATCCGCGCCACCACCCGCCCGCTGGCGGCGGGGGTCACCCCGTAGACGCCGGAGTGGATCTTGCACCCCGCGGGAATGCCGAGCACATGGCAAGACACCCCCACCGCGGCGCAGATATCCCGCGCCGTGCCATCGCCACCGGCAAACAGCAGCAGATCGACCCCGCCTTCGCGCATCAACTCGGCGGCGTGGCGGGTATCATCGGCCGAGGTGCTCTCCCCGACCGGTTGATAGATGACCCGACAGGGCAACCCCAGCTCGCGGGCCACCGCCTCCCCCATCTCTCCCGCTACCGTCAGCAGTTCGAACGGGACGCTCAGCTCGCACAGTGGCAACAAGGCTTGCCGCGCCCGCTCCTGCGCTTTGGGCACGGCACCACGAGCAAGCGCCTCATCCACCACGCCGTCACTGCCCTTGAGCCCCACTGCACCGCCAATCCCGGCGACCGGATTAATAATGAACCCTAATCGAAACATGCCTGCCTCCCTTGCGATGGCCACCATTTTTATCTTTTCCCCCCTCTGGGACAAGCAGTGGCGCCCCTGCTAGAATGCGCTGCTTCAATTTTCCAACCAATTTTCAACCAAGGTTCAATCATGCTGGAATGGGTTCTTGATCCCTCTGCCTGGGTCGCACTCGCCACCCTTACCCTGCTCGAAATCGTGCTGGGCATCGACAACATCATCTTTATCTCCATCCTGGTGGGTCGCCTGCCGGAGGCGCAGCGTCAAAAAGCGCGCATTCTGGGTCTGGGGCTCGCCATGGGTACCCGGATCCTGCTGCTGCTATCGCTGGCCTGGGTGATGCGCCTCACCGATCCGCTCTTCACCGTGCTGGGTGAAGCCATCTCCGGCCGCGACCTGATCCTGCTGCTGGGGGGCCTGTTCCTCATCGGCAAGAGTGCCCACGAGATCCACGTCACCCTGGAAGGGGCGGCCGAGCCGGAAAGCGTCAGCAAAGCAGCCTCGGGCTTTATCAGCACCCTGATCCAGATCGCCATCCTCGATATCGTGTTCAGCCTCGACTCGGTGATCACCGCGGTCGGCATGGCCGATCACGTGCCGGTGATGGTGCTGGCCATCATGATCGCCGTCTTCATCATGATGTTTGCCGCCAAATCCATCGGTGATTTCGTCGACAGCCATCCCACCATCAAGATGCTGGCCCTCTCCTTCCTCACCCTGGTGGGTTTCGCCCTGATGGCGGAGGGGATGGACCTGCATATTCCGAAGGGCTACATCTACTTCGCCATGGCCTTCTCGCTGGTGGTGGAGATGATCAACATCCGCCTGCGCAGCCATCACGACAATAACGGGCAAAATAGCGCGCAGTAACCCTGCCCCACATGCCCTCGCGACCCCAGCTGTCGCGATCAAAAAGAGCGCCGGTCGGGCGCTCTTTTTTTATGGGTAACGAAACGATGAAAGGGTTATTGATCGCTGATGACGATGGCAACCCGGCGGTTGGCGGCCCGGCCCTCTCTGGTCTTGTTATCTGCCAGCGGCATAGTCTCGCCACGGCCATGGATCTCCAGATTGGCTGGCTTCATGCCGACCGAGACCAGCACATCGGCTACCGACTGGGCCCGCTTCAGGGAGAGCTGCTGGTTGTAGCTGCTCTCGCCGGTATTGTCGGTGTGGCCATCCACCCGCGCCTTGTCCAACCCTACGCCAAGCAGTGTTTTACCCAGTTTTTCAACGGATTGGCGAGTCTGGGGATTGAGCGCCCCCACGTTGTTGGCAAACAGCACCCGGTTGGCCAGATCCAGCGTCCACCCCTCATCGGTCAGATAAAAGCCCTGCTCCTTGAGCACGGCGATTTGCTCCGGGGTCAACCCCTTGGGGGCACTCTGGCAACCGGCCAGCAGTGACAACATCAACCCCAGCAGGGTCACTTTCAACAGGTGGGTGATCTTCATGGTTTGCTCCTTTTTTATGTTGTTATTCTTGCCAGTCAGGCGATGGTTCGCTGCGGCGCGCCCGTTTCGCCAGATACATGGCTGCATCGGCCTGATCACACAGCACGCTGGCACTCATGCCCGCCTGATAGACGGCGAAGCCGACACTCACCCCGGCCACCAGCTGACGACCGTCACGCAGCGCCACCGGTTCGCTCATCGCCTGCTGGATGCGGCCAATCACCTCTTCCACCTCATGCTGTCGCTGGAGTGGGCCAACCAGCACCGCAAACTCGTCACCACCGAGGCGAAACACCAGATCATCCGGACGCAGCTGATGCTGCACCCGTCTTGAGAGCGCGATCAGCACATCGTCACCGGCGTTGTGCCCCAGCGTGTCATTAATTTGCTTGAAACGATCACAGTCGAGATAGAGCAGCGCAAATCCCTCTTGCTCGCCGAGGGAGATGGCCTGCGCGAGCCGCGCTTCAAACAGGGCGCGATTGGGCAGTCCGGTGAGGGCATCGTGAGTCGCCTGATGGAGCAGGCTGGCATTTTCGCGGGCCTGCTGGGCCTGCCAGGCTTGCAGCTCGTCCAGCAGGGAGTTGAAGTCATCCCCCAGCTCGTTAATCTCGACGATATCGGCCGGTGGCGCCCGCATCCCCAGGGTGCGTTGTCGGCGTACCGAGTGGGCGACAAGTGCTAGTTTGCGCAGCGGTGCGGTGATGGAGACCTGCATCCGGTCAGCCACATAGAGAGCCACCATGGCGCTCAGCATCAGGCAAACCACCATCGCCAGCAGCGCCGAGAGCAAAAACAGCAACAGGTATTCACCGTGGCCGCGCAGCTCGATGGTGGCGATCTGCTCACCCCCCCGCAGCATGGGGAGCTTGACAGGCCCCGGCATCAGCAGTTGGGCCAGATAGTCTTCGAGCGTCACCAGCGGGTTGCTTCTGGGACGCTCCCAACTGGCGAGCAGCTGGCCATTGGTCAGCACGATAGTGGCTTGGGCCACCTCTTCCTTGGCAACGATGCCGCTAAGTGCCTCGCTCGCCGCCTCCTCATCGTGG
This sequence comes from Aeromonas sp. R2-3, assembly GCF_040908375.1. Lineage (NCBI taxonomy): Bacteria > Pseudomonadati > Pseudomonadota > Gammaproteobacteria > Aeromonadales > Aeromonadaceae > Aeromonas > Aeromonas sp. R2-3. Next base: position 571,457 of record NZ_JBFODP010000032.1, read on the forward strand.
AACACCACCGCCGCCTCGGCGCTGTAGCTGATGGCGCGGGCTACCAGCTCCAGATTGTGGTCGGCGTAAAAACGCACTACCAGCAGGGCCACCAGTGTAAAAAAGAGTCCCGCCACGCTGACGGCTGTGATGGCGGCCACCAGATGGGTTCGCCCCAGGCTCTGACGCAGCGTCAGACGGCGGGGAGCCGCGCTCACCTGTCGTCTCATGGAACCCCCTTGTCGGCATGGGCCAGCTTGAGCACGGCGGGATGCACCCGCACGCCGCTCAGGGCCAGGGCATCGAGGTTCACTTTAAACCGCACCCGCACGCTGTCCGGCGAGGTCTGCAGGCAGAACACCGAGCTGGTGGAACAGTCGTGGTTGTATTCGCTGATGCTGAGCACTGGGTGTCCCTGCAGGCGGGCAAACAGCGCAATCCGGGTCGGCTCGTCGAGCACTCCCAGATAGAGCACATCGCAGTGATCGCTGATGGCCGGATCGCTCGCCTCGTAACGATGGACCTGCACGGTACGGCCATTGGCTTGACGATCGATGGTAAAGAGGGCGCCGGCATATTCGGTCGGCGCCGCCACGCACATACGCAGCACCGCAGGCTCGGTGGGCCAGCGGGTGTAGCTCAGCAGATCGAGCACTAATTCCCTGACCGCCGTTGCCCGGCTCTCGGCTGCGGTTTCCGACTGCACTGTTTCCAGCCGTACTGTTTCCGCCAACCCGCCACGGGGCAGCAGCAGCCCGAGTGCTACCAGCACGGGCACCAGACAAGCAATGATACGGGGGCAATAGCGTAACAACATGATCAGAAACTGGCCGCCTTAACAACACCGCTGCAACTGCACTGCGGCTCGGATATATAGACGCTGATAGTAAGTTGGCGAGTGATGGCCTGACAAGGCTCCCTCTGTTGTCATTACTCACCGCCGTATAAATAAACCAAAGAGCCCGTCTGGCGACGGGCTCTTTGGTGGCGGGCATCAAGGCGCAGATCACTTCTTGCTGATACCGTATTCTCGCAGTTTATTGGCGATAGCAGTGTGCGACACACCCAGGCGTTTGGCCAGCTGGCGCGTCGACGGGAAGGCGGGATAGAGCCGGGCCAGCAGCTGGCTCTCGAAGCGCTTCACCGCATCGTCGAGATTCCCCTCAAACCACTCGTCGATCAGCGGCATGGTATCGGCCGCCACCGGCAGGTCGATCTGCTCGGGCCCCAGTTCATCCCCTTCCAGCAGGGTCATGGCACGGTAGAGACAGTTGCGCAGCTGACGCACGTTGCCCGGCCAGCGATAGGCGGTCAGGTAGTCGGCCATGTTGCGGGTAAAGCGCGGACGGGGTCGCTGCAACTCGCTGGCAAAGCGGGAGACAAACTGCTGGGCCAGCACCATGATGTCCGCCTTGCGCTCGCGCAGGGGGGGCAGCGCCAGACTGAGCACGTTGAGACGGTAGTAGAGATCCTCGCGGAAGGTTCCTTCGTGCACCAGATCCAGCAACTGCTTCTGGGTGGTGCAGATGAAACGCACGTTGACCTTCACCTCCTGCTCGTCACCGACCCGGCGGAACACCCCATCCTGCAATACCCGCAGGAACTTGGTCTGCAGATGGGGAGACATGTCGCCGATCTCGTCCAGCATCAGGGTGCCGCCGCTCGCCAGCTCCAGCACGCCGCGCTTGCCCTCGGTGTTGTTGCCAAAGGCGCCGGGGGCATAACCAAACAGCTCGCTCTCGGCCACGTTATCGGGCATGGCGGCGCAGTTGAGGGCCATAAAGGGGTGGCTGGAGCGCAGGCTGGCCCCGTGACAGGCACGGGCCAGCAGCTCCTTGCCGGTACCGGTCTCACCGACAATCAACAGCGGCGCGTCCTGCATCGCCAGTTTGCGCGCTTGCGACAGCACCTCTTTCATCTTGGGGCTCTCGGCCTGCAGATGCTCGAAGCCCCCCACTTCCACCGCATGAAGCGCGCTGAAGTGCAGGCCGACCCGACGGGCAGATTTGAGCACCACCACGGCCCCGGCCAGCGCCTGCTTGCCGCGGGCTTCTGCCACGAACAGCGGCATCAGATCTGCCAGATACTCTTCGCCATTGAAACTGAGCTTGCAGGTCTGCGGCTTGATCTCGCTCGCCTCCAGCCAGCGGGTGAAGGAGAACCCCTTGACCAGCGAACCGAGCGCCACGCCGCGCACCTCCTCCACCGGCAAACCGAGGGTGGTGAGGGCCGACTGGTTGGCCTGGGTCACCTTGCCCTTGCTGTCGAGGGAGAAGACCAGATCCGGCAGCGCCTTGAGCAGCGCCTCGATCTCGTGGTGCTCTCGCTCGGAAGGCATGTAGGGGATGGTCTTGACGTCGTAGACGCCGGGAATGCGGCGGATCTCCGGCATCAAATGCTGAAAATCACTGAACTCCAGCTCGGGAAAGTTGAGATAGATGATGCCTGAGGTATCGATTTCGATGCCGCGCAGATCGATATTGTGCTCCACCAAGCGGTCGAGCAGTTCCCGGGTCAGGCCCAGGCGGTCTTCACAGCTGACTTCAAGACGCATTCGGGACACACTTCCTAGCTAACTCTATGAATGAGCGGATAATACAGTCTCGATCCCCCCAGTGCGAGCGCCAGCCCATAAAAATGCGGGCCCGCCCCGCTTTCGCAGGCAGGCCCGGGTCAACCGATGACGCTGGTGTGGGGGGCGATTACCGGAGCAACTGATCGGTGCGCGCAGCCATGATGAAGTCGTTGCGATGCAAACCGCCGATCTTATGCATCCACCAGCTGACGGTCACCTTCCCCCATTCGGTCAGAAATGCAGGAAGGGGGATACTCCGCCTCAACCTGTTCTCAGATTATCTGGGCAATTGGTCTGTACGCGCAGCCATGATGAAGTCGTTGCGGTGTAATCCGCCGATCTTGTGGGTCCACCAGCTGACGGTCACCTTGCCCCACTCGGTCAGGATGGCCGGATGATGGAACTCCGCTTCCGCCAGCTCCCCCAGGCGGTTGGTAAAGGCCAGCGCCTCCTTGAAGTTGCGAAACCTAAATTCCCGCCGCAGTTGCAGCGCCCCCTCCTCCACCAGCGGCTGCCAGTCGGGAATAAGCTGCATCAGCTCGCGCAGCTCCTCATCGCTCACCTTGGGGGCATCGGCGCGACACGCTTCACACTGCTGGCTGGCCAGTTTGGACATGGGTTACTCCTGCTTGAATTAATGAAAATGAAATAGGGTTGTTTGCTTTTGGTCAGCTCGCCTGTTTGCCAGCGGGAACCTCAAAGCGCGGCGGATAGAGACCAAGCCGACTGGCCTCGGCCAGAGCAGCCATGATCTCATCCCCGGTCAGCTGGTAGAGATGATCGAGACTCGGCAGCACAAAATAGGTGGGCTGCATGATGTCGATGCGATACGGGGTGCGCAGCACAGTCAGTAGATCGAAGGGTTGCAGCAGCGGCTGGCCGGAGAGGGCATAGGCGGTCTCGCCGATGGAGGAGAGAATGCCGCCACCGTAGATACGCAGCCCGTCGGGCGTTGCCAAGAGGCCAAACTCCACGGTGAACCAGTAGAGCCGCGCCAGAAAAACCCGCTGCTCCTTGCTCGCCTGCTGCCCCAACTGACCGTAGAGGTGGGTGAAGTGGGCAAAGGCCGGATTGGTCAGCATGGCGCAGTGGCCAAAGATCTCGTGAAAGATATCGGGCTCTTGCAGGTAGTCGAGCTCGTCCCGGCGCCGGATAAAGGTGGCTACCGGAAACTGGCGATTGGCCAGAAGGGCGAAGAAGCGATCGAACGAGATAAGCGCAGGCACCGCCGCCACCGACCAGCCGGTCGCAGGCTGCAAGACGGCGTTGATCTCGGCCTGCTGGGGGATGCGATCACGGGGCAGCCCCAGCCTGTCGAGACCGGCCAGATACTCGTTACACCCCTTGCCATCGAGAGCGGCTAACTGACGTTCGATCAGGATCTGCCAGGTGCCATGCTCCTCGTTGCTGTAGTGGATCACCCCGTCAGCATCCGGCTGGTGGGCGGTGTAGAAGGTTGCCATAGCGGTTCCATCCTCTGGCGCCACATCAGGCGCCTTGCCGTTTCATCACGGCTTCAATGTAACGAAATGGCAACAAAAAAAGCAGCCGACCCATGAGTCGGCTGCCTGAAACAGTTGTAAATAAATTGTGACAACCCGCTAACCAATCCCCACTACAGCTTGACCATGATATGGCGCGGCACCGTGTAATCCTCCAGCGCATAGAGGGAGAGATCCTTGCCGTAGCCTGACATCTTCATGCCGCCGTGGGGCATCTCGGAGGTGAGCATGAAGTGGGTGTTGATCCAGGTGCAGCCATATTGCAGGTGGCTGGCCACCTTGCTGGCGAGGCTCAAATCCCGGGTCCAGACCGACGAGGCGAGACCATAGTCCGAGTCGTTGGCCCACTGCACCACCTGCTCGGCATCGTTGAAACGGGTCACCGACACCACGGGGCCGAACACCTCACGGCGCACGATCTCATCCTCCTGCCGAGCCCCGACAATCAGGGTCGGCTCGAAGAAGAAGCCGTTGCCTGGACGGATCTTGCCCCCCGCCGTCACCTCCACATGACCGCTGCTCTGGGCCCGCTCGACAAAACTGGCGACCCGGTTGCGCTGTCTGTCCGAGATGAGCGGCCCCATCTCGACCCCCTCCTCGTACTGGCTTCCCACCTTGATGGAGGCCACCGCATCGGTCATGGCGGCGACAAACTTGTCGTAGATCTTGCCCTGGGCATAGATACGGCAGGCAGCGGTGCAATCTTGCCCTGCATTGTAGAAACCGAAGGTGCGAATGCCCGCCACCACCGCCTCCAGATCCGCATCGTCGAAGATGATCACCGGCGCCTTGCCGCCCAGCTCAAGGTGGGTGCGCTTCATGGTGCGGGCGGCGCTCTGCAGGATCTTCTGGCCGGTGGCGATATCGCCGGTGAGCGATACCATCCGCACCAGCGGGTGCTCCACCAGCGGCGCCCCCACGCTTTCCCCCCGGCCGCAGATGACGTTGATAACGCCGCGCGGGAAGATCTCGCTGGCCAGCTCGGCAAGGCGCAAGGCGGTGAGCGGGGTCTGCTCGGAAGGTTTGAGCACCACCGTATTGCCCGCCGCCAGCACCGGCGCCATCTTCCAGGCCGCCATCATCAGCGGGTAGTTCCAGGGGGCGATACTGCCCACAACACCTATGGGATCGCGCCGGATCATGCTGGTGTGCCCCTCGAGATACTCCCCCGCCAGCGGCCCTTGCAGGCAGCGGGCCGCCCCGGCAAAGAAGCGGAAGCAGTCCACCACTGCGGGCAGCTCGTCGTTGAGCACTGCCAGATAGGGTTTGCCGCAGTTGAGGGATTCGAGCGCCGCGAACTCCTCGGCGTGGCGTTCGATGAGCTCCGCCAGACGCAGCAGCAGGTTGCTGCGCTGGGCAGGGGTAGTACGGCTCCACTGGGCGAAGGCGCGCTGGGCACCGTTCACCGCCCGGTTCACCTGTTCGAACGAGGCTTCGGGCACGGCGGCGATCTGTTCGCCGTTGGCCGGGTTGAGAATGGGTTCGGCCTGCCCCTCGCCGGTCACAAACTGGCCATCAATCAAGAGTTGGGTTGAGAGTTTCATGGTTGCATCCTTGCGCACGCGTTGAGTCATCATTTGCCACTGCCAGCGACATCATGGGTGTCGCGAGTGAGGTAGTAGGCAAGCAAAATGGGGATAGTGGTGAAGGCCACTATGATGAGGGCCACCACGTTGGTGACCGGCCTGTCTCGGGGGCGGATCAGCTCCTGATACATCCAGATGGGCAGGGTGGTCTGCTGGCCCGCCGTGAAGGTAGTGACAATCACTTCGTCAAAGCTCAGGGCAAAGGCCAGCATGCCCCCCGCCAGCAGCGCCGTGGCCAGATTGGGCAGGATCACGTAGCGCAGGGTCTGGAAGCCGTCGGCCCCGAGATCCATCGACGCCTCGATGAGGCTCTGGTTGGTGCGGCGAAAACGGGCCAGCGCATTGTTGTAGACCACCACCACACAGAAGGTGGCGTGGCCGATAACGATGGTCCAAAAGCTGAACGGGATCTCCATCAAGCCGTAGGCCGAGCGCAGCGCGATACCGGTGACGATACCGGGCAGCGCGATGGGCAACACCAGCAAGAGCGACACCACCTCCTGACCGAAGAAGCGGCTGCGGGCAATGGCCCCTGCCGCCAAGGTGCCGAGGATCATGGCCGCCAGCGTCGCCAGCCCCGCTACCTCCAGCGACAACTGGATAGCACGCCACACATCGGGGCGATTGAGGGTCACCTCGAACCACTTGAGGGTGAGCCCGGGAGGCGGAAACTGGTAACTCTTGCTCTCGCTGGTGAAGGCGTAGAGGAAGATAAAGAGAATGGGAAAGTGCAGGAACAGAAGGCCACCGATGGCGGCGTACTTGAGCAGGCCCGAAGGGCGCTCTCCCTGACTGCTCACTGAGCTAGCTGACATGACGGCCTCCTTGCTGCCGGTTCAAAGCGATAGGGTCAAAGCGCATCAAAGGCTCCTAACCGTTTCGCAATCGCCAGATAGATGGCGATGATAAGGATCGGCACCAGCGAGAAGGCGGCGGCAAAGGGCAGATTGCCCGCCGTTCCCTGCTGCATGTAGACCACCTGACCGATATACATGGTCGAGTTGCCGATGATGCCGGGGATGATGTAATCACCGAGGGTCAGCGAGAAGGTGAAAATGGAGCCCGCCACCACACCGGGCAACGCCAGCGGCAGGATCAGGTTGCGAAAGGTCTGGGCGGGTGTCGCCCCCAGATCGCTGCTCGCCTCCAAGAGGGATCGCGGTATACGCTCCACCGCCGCCTGAATGGGCAGGATCATGAAGGGCAGCCAGACATAGACGAACACGATAAAGGTGCCAAGCCGCGAGAAGGAGAGCGACGGGCCACCTATCACCGGCAGCGAGAGGATGGCATCGAGCAGCCACTCCAGCCCCATGCTGTCGGCCAGCCAGCTCACTACCCCCTCCTTGGCCAAGATCAGCTTCCAGGCGTAGACCCGCACCAGATAGCTGGACCAGAGCGGCAGCATGATCCCCACATAGAACAGCGCCCGGGTCTTGCCACTGGTGTAGCGTGCCATGTAGTAGGCAACCGGAAAACCGAGCAGGGCGCAGGCCAGGGTCACCAGCAGCGACATGCCGACGGTGCGGCCGATCACATCCAGATTCTCCGGTCGCAGCAGGGCGACGAAGTTTTGCAGCCCCAGCTCGTGGCGCACCTGACCGCTGAACTCGTCCAGCCCGAACAGGGAGTTGGAGAGCAATATCAGCAAGGAGCCGACATAGATGATGCCGAGCCACAGCAGCGGCGGCCCCAGCAGGATCGCCAGCAGCAGGCCGGGCCGACCATAGAGCAGGGTCGAGAGGCGCCGCAGCGGCCTGAAACGGGCAGGTTCGGGCTGATGGTTCATGGCAAGACTCGCACTGTGAGGGGCACTCATGGCTGCGCCCCCTGATGGGCGCCGCTCAGGCGATGGATGGCCTGCTCCGGCCAGCTGAGGCTGACCCTGCTGCCACGGGCCAGACGGGCCTGCCCCTCATTGGGGTGATTGACGATGATCTCGAGCTGCTCCCCGAGATCAACCCGATAACGGACGAAGGGGCCCAGATACTCCACCTCGCGGATCTCCCCCGACCAGCCCGGCGCGCCCGCCTCAGCGAGCCGGATCCGCTCCGGGCGCACCATCATCTGGCTGCCGTCACCGCACAGCCGTCTGGCCTGCTCCCCTTCGAACAGATTGACGGTGCCAACGAAGCGGGCCACAAACGGCGTCGCCGGAGCGTCGTAGATAGTATCGGGCGCAGCAATCTGCTCGATCTTGCCCTGACTGAAGATGCAGATCCGGTCGCTCATGGAGAGCGCCTCCTGCTGATCGTGGGTGACGAAGATAAAGGTGATGCCCAGCTGGCGTTGCAGCGCCTTGAGCTCAAGCTGCATCTGCTCGCGCAACTTGAGATCGAGGGCCCCCAGCGGCTCATCCAGCAGCAGGATGCGTGGCTGGTTGATAAGCGCCCGGGCGATGGCGATGCGCTGGCGCTGGCCGCCGGAGAGCTGGCTTGGTCGGCGCTTGCCGACCCCCGGCAGTCGCACCAGCTCCAGCATCTCGTCCACCTTGCGGTAACGCTGTGCCTTGGCGACCCCCTTGAGCATCAGGCCATAGCCGATGTTGTCGCGCACATCCATGTTGGGAAACAGGGCATAGTCCTGAAACACTGTGTTGAGGTTGCGATCATAGGGCGGCACGGTGGAGCAGGGTTCGCCAAACAGGCGGATCTCCCCGTCGCTCGGGTACTCGAAGCCCGCGATCATCCGCAGGCAAGTGGTCTTGCCGGAACCGCTCGGCCCCAGCAGGGTAAAGAATTCCCCGGAGGGGATCTGGAAAGAGATGTCGTCGACCGCCTTCACCTCGCCATAGTGGCGACTGACCCGGTCAAATTGTACGGCGTTCATGGGGCGTCCTTGTCTGTACTGGGATGGGCCGGACTCCTGCCCGGCCCGCTTGATTATCCGGTCTCGGCGGTTGTGCAGAGGAGGAGCTACTCCCCGCCTTAGCGACCACCCAGAATGGCGATATAGTCGGAGACCCAGCGGTAATAGGGCACGCAAGTTCCCTGGCTCTTGCACTGGGAGACCGGAGTGCGCCAGAAACGAACCCGATCGAAGTTGTCGATACCGTTGGTTTTGCACCCGGTCGGGCCCAGCAGGGCATTGCCCTCACAGGCGGCAGGTACCACAGGCACCGAGCCAAACCAGGCGGCGAGATCCCCCTGCAGCTTGTTGCTCAGGGAGTGCTCCAGCCACTTGTAAGCGCAGGTGAGGTTCTTGGCATCGCTGTGCACCATGCTGGTATCGGCCCAACCGGTCACTCCCTCTTTCGGCACAGTGGTGGCGATGGGTTGCTTGTCGGCAATCAGGGCATTGGCCTGGAACGGCCAGGAGCCTGACGCGACCACCCCTTCGTTCTTGAAGTCATCGATTTGAACGAAAGCATCATGCCAGTAGCGTCCCACCAGCTGGCGCTGCTTGCGCAGTAGATCGAGGGAGGCCTTGTACTGATCCTCGTTCAGCTCGTAAGGATCCTTGATGCCCAGGGCAGGCTGATGGGTCATCAGATAGAGGGCGGCATCGGCGATGTGGATCGGGCCGTCAAAGGCCTGCACCCGCCCCTTGTTGGACTTGCCATCCGCCAGGGTCTGTTCCTCGAATACCACGTTCCAGGAGTCCGGTGCCTTGGGGAACACCTTGGTGTTGTACATCAGGATATTGCCGCCCCACTGGTAGGGCACGCCGTAGTGCTTGCCATCCACAGTGTGCCAGGGGGCATTTTGCAGCCGGGGATCAATCTTGCTATAGCTCGGGATGAGCGCCAGATTGAGCGGCTGCACCTTGCCACCGGCAATCAGACGCAGACTGGCATCGCCGGAGGCGGTCACCAGATCGAAGCCCCCCTCGTTCATCAAGGCCACCATCTCGTCCGAGGTGGCCGCCGTCTTGACGTTCACCTTGCAGCCGCTCTCTTTCTCGAATCCGGTCACCCAGTCGTAGTTCTTGTCGGTCTCGCCACGCTCAACGTAGCCAGCCCAGGCCACGATATTGAGCTGGCCTTCACCCTTGCCGAGCTCGGTCGGGGCAGCCTGGATCTGGCCTGCCAGCAGCACCGGCACAAGAGCCAGCATCAGAGGGGTCAATTTCATCATGCACTCCTTGCATTGTGTTGACTTGCATCAGGTGAAGGAACGCCGCCATGGGCGTTAACATCCTGTTAACCAGCAATGAGCTTAGGGGAGTGGCAATACGATGAATATTTCAATTTTTGATGGCTCAGGTATCAGCTAAATCGATATCGAGTGCAGATGAATCTGATTTTTGGTGGCTACCCCGCAAGAGATGGCTAGCGAGGGAGCGCCTGACGGGCCCGCAACCGGCTCTGATCCCGCGCAATATCGATAAATTCCCGCGCCGTCCAATCCAGCCGAGAACCACGGCGCCACACCAGCCCGATATCGATGGCGGGAATGGGCTCCTTGATGGCGCGCGCCTCGACCCGCTCCTGCTCCAGCGACCAGGGGCGATAGGCAAAATCGGGCAACAAGGCGACCCCGAGCTGGCTTGCCACCAGACTGCGCACAGCCTCCACCGACGCGGTGCGCAGCACGATACGGGGGGAGATACCGTAGCGGCGCAGGCCGCCACCGATGATCTGATCGAGCTGATCGGCGGTCAGCGAGATCATCGGCTCCTCCCCCAGCGCGGTGAGCGAGAGGGTCGACTCGGCGCAGAGCGGGTGGTTGGCGGCCAGCCAGAGCCGCAGCGGCGAACGGGTCAGCAATTCTGTATCAAACGCCTCTTGCCGGATGGTGCGGTTGGTCATCAGGATCCCCACATCCACCTCGCCGTTGACGATCTGGTGCTCAAGGAAGGGCTGTTCATCCTCCTTCACCTCGATCTGTACCGCCGGAAAGGCGCGGCGAAAACGGCCGAGCGCCTCTGAAAGGTAGTAACCCGCCACCAGAGTGGTCACGCCGATGGTGAGTCGCCCCTGATCCTGCTGGGCTACTGCTTTGAGGGAGTGGCTCGCCTCGGTCATGGCGCCGAGAATACGGCGGGCGTGGAGCAAAAACTGGTGGCCCTGAGTGGTGAGGGTGACGCCGCGCGGATTGCGCTCGAATAGCGGGGCGCCCAGCTCGGTCTCCAGCTCGCGAATGGCGCTGGTCACCGCCGACTGGGAGATATGCAGCTCGGCGGCGGCGCGACTCACTGAGAAGCTGTCGGCCACGGCCACAAAATAACGGATCTGGCGAAAGGTAAAGTTCATCGGGCATCCTTGCCGATTGGTACGATGAGTGTGATTGGTAAGATTGACTGCCAGCTTAACCGTAAACGGGCGCCTCGCCAAAACCGGGCACTGCTGCCAACTCAATGATCTGCCGATTAAAACCATGCCCCTGCAGCTTGGCGAGCACAACAGGGGCATGGGTCATCGCAGTAAGGTGCAGACAGGGCTATCAGGATTTGTTGAGATACCCCGCCAGCTGGCCGATCAGCCGCTTGCGCAGCTCGCCGAGTTTGGGTTTCTCGTCCGCACACCATGGCAGCGGGCGGCACGCCTCTATGGTGCGCAGGCCAAGGCGAGCGGTGAGCAGCCCGGCCCCCACCCCTTGCGCCGCGCGGGCAGAGAGCTTGGCGGCAAACTCGGCGCCCAGCAAGTCCATCCCCACCTCGGTCACCAGCTCGGTGGCACCGGCGTAGAGCATGTTGCGAAACACCTGACGAATAAGGCGAATCCGGCTCCAGTAGCCGAGCTCGATGGCGTAGACATCGGCGATATCCTCGATCATCCGCAGGTTACGCCACAACATCAGCATCATGTCGACGGTGGCGAGCGGGCTCAGGGCCACCAGCACAGCGGCCTCCCCCGACCATTTAGCCACCCGCGCCTGGGCCAGCTTGTCGCGCTCGGCGAGCACCAGCTGGCTATAGAGGGTCAGCACTTCCCGATCGCTGTGGCTCTCATCGAGCTGGGCCAGCCAGGTTTGATACCCCTCGCGCCCCTTGTCGCCACTTTTGACTGCCAACCCTTCGCAAAAGGCCTGCCCCTGCCCGACTCCCTGATGAGCAAGCAGATCTTCTGCTCGCGAGCGCACATCCTGACGCCGCTTGAGGGTGCGCAGCCGCAGCCACTCGCGCCCCACCACGCTGGCGGTCCCCGCAGCGACCAGCGCCGAGGCCGCCAGCCAGGCGCTGCCCCAGAGCGGAGTGGTGAGAAACTGATCGTAAAGAAAGGCGCAATACTGGCCCAAGGAGAGCAGACCGACCGCCCCCAGCCCCCACGCCAGTAGTCGATGACGGCGACGCGGTTTGATGACGAGGGCGCTCTCCACCTCGGTGAACTCGTCCAGCTCGTCGAGGCGCTCGAAACTCGCCTCCTCCAGCCGCTGGGCCGGTGCGGGCGGTCGCTCGTCACTGGCCACCGTCAAGGCTGGCTCAAGGATCACCTTGCCCTGCAGCGGTGGCCGCTCTTTTATCTGATCGTTCATCGCATTGTTCTCCTGTGCGCAGCCTTCGGCTCAGGTGCCAAGACCGCACACCGTTATTCGAGGTGATCCCCGAGCAGAAACTCCAGCGCCGCATCGAGCCGGATATGGGGCAGCGCCTGATGGGGGCTCATGGGCATGGGGCGAAACGCCTGAAAATCAAAACCCTGACTGTTCCACCACTGTGCGGGGGGAATATGAGGCGGCACCTCTCCGGGGAACAGCAGCAGCGGCTCACCGCTCAGACTGGTGCCGCGGATGGCGGGGAACTCGCGGCCATTGGCCACCCCCTTGCCCACTTCGGTCGCCTTGATGGCGGCAAGCGCCAGACACTCGGTGGTGATCCCCTCAAAACGGGCCTGACCGCGACCGCTGCGTACCAGATGCTGGAGCAGGGAGACCATGGGCCCATGCTGTTCGGGGGTAACGTGATCGGCCTTGCTCGCCACAAACAGCAGCTTGTCGATACGGGGCGAGAAGAGTCGCCGCCACCAGTTGCTCTTACCGTAGGCAAAGCTCTCCATGATGCGGGCGATGGCCTGCTGCATGTCGCCAAAGCTGGCTGCCCCGGCGTTGAGGGGCTGCAGGCAATCCACCAGCACGATCTGGCGATCAAAGCCGGCAAAGTGCTGCTCATAAAAACCCTGCACCAGATGCTGTTTGTACTGCTCGAAGCGCTGCTTGAGAGTGGCGTAAAGAGTGCCATCGGCGGGCTCGCCGACAGGTATCTCCCACACCCAGGGGACATATTGCAGCATGGGGGCACCGGCATACTCCCCCGGCAACACGAAGCGACCGGGTTGAATAAGATGCAATCCCAGCTCCTGTTTGCAGGCATGCAGATAGGCGGTGTAGCGCTCGGCAAGCTCAGCCACCGGCCGCTCTTCGAAGCGCTGATCGGCCTGCCACCCGGGTGTCAGCCAGCTGGCGGCAAGTGCCTGCAGCTCTGGTCGACGAAGTTGCTCGCGCACCTGTTCGCTCCACTGCTCGTAGCTCATCTCAAGGAGCGGCAAGTCGAGCAGCCACTCCCCGGGGTAGTCCACCAGATCCACGTAGAGGGTGGAGATCTCCCCCAGATGCTTGCGCAGGGGGTGACGGGTGCGATAGCGGATTTCGAGACGCACCTCGGCCACGCCGCGAGTGGGCTCGGGCCAGGCTGGTGGATCGCCAAACAGGGAGTCGAGGCCACGCTCGTAAGCAAAGGTAGGAATGTGGGCATTGAGCTGCGGCACCCGGCGGGCACCGAGGATGCGCCCCTGACGCAGGGCATCCCACAGGGGCAAACGGCCATCTATGGCCGCGTGTTCCAGCTGGTTGACCAGCGCCGTGATAAAGGCGGTTTTGCCGCTGCGAGAGAGGCCGGTCACCGCCAGCCGGATATGGCGATCCCGCACCCGGTTCACCACGTCGTTCGCCTTGTGTTGCAGGCGAGTCAACTTCTGTTCCAGTTTATTGAGTATCAAGGCTTGACCCGTTCTCCCTTGGTGGTTGCATCCGGCGTGATTGGCCGTGCGAGAGGTCGACCGCTTATCCACGTCTGGATAGTTGTCGTCGATGGTGGATCATCACAGAAGATTCCACCATCGACATTGAGTGCTTGAGCAAGAACTACAGCTTGCGAAACTCCCGCTGCAGGGTGAACTCCCTGGATGTCACCAGCTTCTCGATCCGCTGAACTCTGGGCTCCAGCGCGTCAAGTTCCTGCGCGATACGGCCCAGCGCCTGATGAGGGGTAATCCCCGCCTGCCAGCTGCGCGCCTTCATCCGCACCTCGGCAAAGTCGGCATCCTCTTGCGAGTAGAGGGTGACCGGCTTTTTGTCGAGCAGGAACCAGGCGGCGATATAGGCGGTGAAGGTGATGAAACCTGCGAAGATAAGGCCACTAATGGCGAGCAGCCGCACGATCCAGGTCTCCACCCCGAAATACTCTGCCAAACCGGCACAGATCCCGGCTATCTTGCCGCGCTGGGGATCGCGATAAAGGTTACGCCCTTCACGACTGACACTGCTCATACCTTGTTCCTCCAACCGGGTACTTCCGCATCCAGAATCGACTCCAGCGCCCCTACTCGCTCCTGCATCTTCTCAGTGCGAGCCAACAGCCCTTGCAGCTGTTCCCGCTCGCTATCGGCAAGACCGGCGCCAATCCGCCCCTTGGCACGATAGTGCAGCACCAGCCAGATGGGGGCTACCACCACCATGAAGACCACCATGGGAACCATCAATACGCCCAGCAGATCTTCCATCTGTTACTCCCCCTGTTTGCCTTCGCTTTTGCTGTCGCCCTGGCCCAGCTTCTGGCGCATGGCTTCCAGCTCACGGCTTATCTGATCGTCCACTTCCAGCTCGGCAAACTGCTGCGCCAGCGCCTTGTCGGACTGACCCAGATCGGCGCGCGCTTCCATTTCGTCGATGCGACGCTCCATCCGCTCAAACTTGCTCACCACCGCCTGGCTCTCGCCACGGGCTACCTGGCTCTGCACATTGAGACGGCTGCTGGCCGCTTCGGTGCGAATGGCCATCGCCTTTTGACGGGCGCGGGCATCTTCCAGCTTGGCTTCGAGCTGGCGGATCTCCTCACCCAGCTTCTCGATGCCGCTGTCGACCGCCTGCTGCTCGCGGTAGAGGGTCTCTGACAACTCGGTCTGCTTTTTCTTCTCGATCAGGGCGGCGCGTGCCAGATCTTCACGCCCTTTGGTCAGGGCCAGCTCGGCCTTGGCTTGCCACTCGTCGACCCGCTCCTGATGACGGGCGACCTGACGACCAATCTCTTTCTGGCTGGCGAGGAAGCGAGCCAGATTGGAACGCTCCTTGACCAGCTCGTCCTCCATCTCCTGGATGATCAGGCGCACCATCTTCTGGGGATCTTCTGCCTTGTCGAGCAGGGCCGTCAGGTTGGAATTGATGATGTCGGCCAGACGGGAAAAAATACTCATGATTGCACTCCTGTTATTGGCATGGCGTTGTTTCTCCATTGACAATGGCAACTTGTGTGCCAATCTGGAACAAAATTTAACTTGTTGATTTATATGGGGCAGAATAGCCGGATTGCAAGATGTCTCGCGCAAGAGATGATTAAAATCACCAACTTTTGGTAAGATTGACCAGCTTTTACAACTGACAGGGATCACTATGACCACGGCCACGGAAAGCCTGCTGGGGGAATCCAACGCATTTCTCGAGATCATTGAGCAGGCCTCACGGCTCGCCCCGCTGCGCAAACCCGTGCTGATCATCGGTGAGCGGGGGACGGGCAAGGAGCTGATCGCCCACCGCCTACATTATCTCTCGGCGCGCTGGGATCAAAGCTTTGTCACCATCAACTGCGCCACCCTGAGCGAGAGCCTGCTGGAGACCGAGCTGTTCGGTCACGAAGCGGGATCGTTTACCGGCGCGGCCAAGCGCCATCAGGGCCGCTTCGAGCGGGCCGATGGCGGCACCCTCTTCCTCGACGAGCTGGCCACCACCAGCGCCCGGGTGCAGGAGAAGCTGCTGCGGGTCATCGAGTATGGCGAGTTCGAGCGGGTGGGTGGGGCCAAGCCCCTCAAGGTGGATGTGCGGCTGGTCTGCGCCACCAACGAGGATCTCCCTGCGCTGGCCGACAAGGGGCAGTTTCGCCACGATCTGCTCGACCGGCTCGCGTTTGATGTGATCACCCTCCCCCCCTTGCGTGAGCGGCGGGAAGATATCCTGATGCTGGCGGAGCACTTCGCCCACAGCATGACCCGGGAGCTGGGCTATCCGCTGTTTGCCGGTTTCTCGCGCAAGGCAACCCAGCTACTGCTGGATTACCACTGGCCGGGCAACGTGCGGGAGCTGAAGAACGTGGTGGAGCGCAGTATCTATCGTCAGGGCAATCCCCAGTTGCCGCTCTCGACCCTGGTGCTCAACCCGTTTGATTCCCCCTGGCGACCACAGGTCACGCAACCTGCGCAAGAGGACCGAAGCGAGGTACAATCTGCATCCCCCCTCGCCCTGCCGCTCGATCTCAAGCAGGCGGTGGCGGAGTACGAGATTAATTTACTCAAGCAAGCGATGCAGCAATCCCAGTATAATCAGCGCAAAGCCGCTCAACTGCTGGCCTTAAGCTATCACCAGTTCCGTGGCATGCTACGCAAATATCAGCTGCTGGATGGCGATAACGATGCAGAACAAGAGTGAAGGAGCGCGGTTGATGCCGACTCCAGCAACACGCCAGCCTTCGCGCTGGCACATTTGTATCAAAACGTGCGTACAAAACCCCTATAAGAACATGGTTCAACAATGAGAATGCTCACACCCTTGCTGCTGGGTATGCTGGTGCTGGTCACCGGCTGCCAGAAGCAACCCGAGGCCTCCAAAACCGGACTCATCTATTGTGCTGAGGGATCCCCCCTCTCCTTCAATCCCCATGTTTCCAACTCCGGGGTGACACTGGATGCCAGTGCCCGTCCGCTCTACGACCGCCTGCTGGAGGTGAACCCCAACACCCTGGCGCTGGAGCCGGCGCTCGCCACCAACTGGCATGTCAGCGAGGATGGCCTCACCTATACCCTGACCCTGCGCAAGGGGGTGACTTTTCACCATACCCCCTGGTTCAAGCCCACCCGCACTTTCAATGCCGATGACGTGGTCTTTACCTATGCCCGCCAGCTTGACGAGCAGCACCCCTACCACAATGTCTCCGGCGGCGATTACCCCTACTTCTACAGCCTAGGGCAAGATCTGCTGATCAAGCGGGTGAGCAAGAAGGGGCCGCAGACGGTGGTATTCGAGCTGAACCAGCCGAACGCCTCCTTCCTCGCCACTCTGGCCAGCGACTATGCGGTGATCCTCTCCGCCGAATACGCCGAGCAGATGTTGCAGGCGGGCACGCCAGCCCTGCTCGATAGCCGCCCCATCGGCACCGGGCCGTTCAGCTTCAAGGAGTATCGCCACAACGAGTTCATCCGCTATCTGCGCCACCCTGGCTATTGGGGCGGCGATGCCAAGATTGAACAGCTGGTCTACGACATCACCCCCAAATCCGCCAAACGGCTGGCCAAGCTGCTGACCGGCGAGTGCGACGTAATGAGCACCCCTTCCGCTAGCCAGCTCTCGGTGATCAAGCAAAATCCGGCGCTGAGCCTCTCAGTCCAGTCGGGGATGAACGTCGCCTTTTTGGCCCTCAATACCCGCAAGCCGCCGTTCAACAACGTCAAGGTGCGTCAGGCCATTGCCAGCGCCATCAATATCGACAACCTGCTTCAGGCGGTCTATTTCGATACCGGCCTGCCCGCCAACAGCCTGCTGCCGACCCTCTCATGGGGGTACAACCCCAGCCTGCCCGAGCGCAAGCCCGATCTGAAACGGGCGCGCCAGCTGCTCAAGGAGGCGGGACTGGAGAAAGGGTTCGAGATGCAGGTGCTGGTGCAACCGGACGCCCGCCCCTACAACCCGGATGCGGTCAAGACCGCCCAGCTGATCCGCAGCGATCTGGCCAAGGTCGGGATCAAGCTCAAGATCGTGCAACGGGAGTGGCCGGTGATCGAAGGCCGCCTCACCAAGGGGCAGTACGACAGTCTGCTCTCCGGCTGGATTGCCGACAACGCCGATCCGGACAACTTCTTCCGCCAGTTGCTGAGCTGCTCGGCAGTGGAGCGCGGCAACAACTACAGCCGCTGGTGCAGCCCGGCCTTCGACCAGCTGCTGGATGATGCGGTCACCACGCCCCAGCTCTCGTTCCGGCTGCGCAACTACTACTATGCCCAGACCCTGCTCAACGAACAGCTGCCGCTGATCCCGCTGGCACACGCCTTGCGTACCCAGGTCAGCCGCAGCGACATCGAGGGGCTGACGCTGATGCCCTTTGGCGGCACCTCCTTCAACCAGGCTCACAGGGAGTAAGCATGCTTCTATACACCTTGCGCCGCATCAACCTGTTGCTTATCACTCTGCTGGCGCTGACCTTTGTCGCCTATCTGCTGGACTATCGGCTGATCGGCAATCAGCTCAGCTTCTGGAGCGGCTACCCCGATTTCCTGCGCCGCATTTTCGCAGGTGACCTGGGGCTCTCCAGCGTCTCCGGGCTACCGGTGCTGGACGAGATCCGCCACTACTTCCCGGCGACCCTGATCCTCTGTCTGGCGGCGTTCGCCATCTCGCTGCTGGTGGGCATTCCCCTCGGCACCCTGGCGGCCCTGTCCCAGGGAAAGACGCTGGATCTCTCCATCATGACAGCCGGTCTTATCGGCTATGCGGTGCCGGTATTCTGGCTGGCGCTGCTGGTGGTAATGCTCTTTTCGCTGGATCTCGGCTGGTTGCCAGCCTCCGGGCAGATCAGCCTGCTCTACGACGTCCCCCCCATTACCGGCATCGCGGTGATCGATGTGCTGCTCAGCAACGAGCCCTGGCGGCAAGCGGCGCTGCACGATGCCCTGCGCCACCTGATCCTTCCGTCACTGGTGCTGGCGGTGGTGCCCACTACCGAGGTGATCCGCCATGTGCGCAGTTCCCTCATCGACGTGATGAAGCAGAACTACATCAAGGCGGCAGCGAGCCGGGGCCTTTCCAAGGCGCAGATCGTCTGGCGCCATGGTCTGAAGAACGCCCTGCCGCCGGTACTGCCGCTGCTGGGTCTGCAGCTAGGCAGCGTACTCACCTCCGCCATGATCACCGAGGTGGTGTTCGAGTGGCACGGGATCGGCCGCTGGCTCATCAGCAGCATCGCCCTGCAGGATTACGCCGCCATTCGCGGCGCGACTCTGGTGGTGGCCAGTTTCGTGATCCTGACCAGCGTCAGCACCGAGTTGCTGACCACCCTTATCTATCCGGCACGGCGCAAAGAGTTGTATGCCAAACAAGATTGAACGCGCTCATGGCGTGACCAGGAGCCAGGTATCCTATGCAAGATAAATCGAACATCTATCCCGAGCTCAAGATCCTCTCGCCCCTTGAGCAGACGTGGGCCTCCTACAGCCGCAATCCGCTGGCGATGGCAGGGCTATGGTGCTTTTTGCTGTTGCTGCTCATCACGCTGGTGGGGCCGCTGGTCGTCCCCTACGGCATCGATGAACAGCACACCGACAAGCTGCTGCTCGCCCCCTCGTGGGCGGCGACCGGCAACATCGACTACTTCCTCGGCACCGACGATCTGGGGCGCGACATGCTCTCCCGGCTGGTGGTCGGCGCGCGTCTCACCTTCGGCTATGCGCTGGTCGTGGTGGTGATCGCCATGGTGGTGGGCTCCGCCATCGGCATCCTCGGCGGCATGAGCAAGGGGCTTAAATCGAGCGTGCTGCACCACCTGCTCGATACCCTGCTCTCCATCCCCTCCCTGCTGATGGCCATCATCATGGTCGCCATCATGGGGCCGGGTTTTGGCAATACCCTGATTGCCATTACGCTCGCCTTGATCCCGCCCTTTATCCGGGCCACCTATAACGCAGTGCATGCCGAGATGCAGAAGGAGTACATCACCGCCAGCCGCCTCGATGGCTCGCCTCCCTTCCGGATCATGCGGCTGGCTATTTTGCCCAACATTGTCGAGACCCTGGTGGCCCAGACCACCCGCACCTTGTCGGCGGCCATTCTCGATATCTCGGCGGTCGGTTTTCTTGGCCTCGGCGCCCAATCTCCCCAACCGGAGTGGGGCACCATGCTGGCCGATTCGAGCGACCTTATCTATCTCGCCCCATGGACCGTCACCCTGCCAGGCATCGCCATCCTGTTCAGCGTGCTGGTGACCAATTTAGTTGGTGAAGGCATTCGCGAAGCACTCAAAGAGGGGAACGACTGATGCCGCTGCTCGATATTCGCAATCTCACCATCGAGATCGACACCCCGCAAGGCAAGGTCAAGGCGGTGGACAAGGTGAGCCTGACCCTGACCGAGGGGGAGATCCGCGGTCTGGTGGGTGAATCCGGCTCCGGAAAAAGTCTGATCGCCAAGGTGATCGTCGGCATCGAGAAGGACAACTGGACGGTACGTGCCGACCGGATGCGTTTCAACGACATGGATCTGCTGACCATGGCCCCCAAGGAGCGCCGTCGCATCATGGGCCGCGAGATCGCCATGATCTTCCAGGACCCCATCAGCTGTCTCGACCCCTCCGAGGAGATCGGCACCCAGCTGGAAGAGGCGATCCCGACCGATTCATTCGAGGGACAATTCTGGCAGCGCTTCCAGTGGCGCAAGAAGAAGGCCATCGCCCTGCTGCACCGGGTAGGCGTCAAGGATCACCGCAAGGTGATGCGCGCCTATCCCCACGAGCTGTCAGATGGCATGTGCCAGAAGGTGATGATCGCCATGGCCATTGCCAACCAGCCGCGTCTGCTGGTAGCCGACGAGCCCACCAGCGCCATGGAGTCCACCACCCACTCCCAGATCCTGCGACTGCTGGACAAGATGAACAAGCTGGGTAATACCACCATCCTGATCATCAGCAACGACATCGCCGCCATAGCCAACCTGACCGACACCATCAACGTGATGTACTGCGGCCAGATGGTGGAAGTGGGCACCCGGGAGCAGATCCTCGAGACCCCGCATCACCCCTACACCGATGCCCTGCTCAAATCGATCCCCGACTTTGACAAGCTGGTGCGCCACAAGTCGCGCCTCGAAACCCTGCCCGGCGTCATCCCGCCGCTGCAACACCTGCCCATCGGTTGCCGTCTGGGGCCGCGCTGCCCCTACGCCCAGAAGCAGTGCGTGCAGACCCCCCTGATGAACAAGATCAAGGGCCATCAGTTCAGCTGTCACTTCCCGCTGAACATGGAGGAGCCGAAAAAATGATGACCGTTAATGCCCCCATGAAGGAGCCCCGCTTGTGATCGAGCCATCCCTGTTGCAGGTCAGAGGCCTTAGCAAAACCTACCAGAACCGCACCGGTCTATTCCGTCGTCAGGCGGTGGAGGCGATCAAGCCCCTCTCGTTCGATCTCGAAGTGGGTCAGACCCTCGCCATCGTCGGCGAAGCTGGCTCCGGCAAGAGTACCCTCGCCCGCATTCTGGCTGGCATGATCGAACCCACCAGCGGCGACATCGCCATCAACGGCCAGCTGATGGTGCATGGCGATTACCAGACACGCTGCAAACTGCTGCGGATGATTTTTCAGGATCCCAACACCTCGCTGAACCGCAAGATCCGGGTCGGCCAGATCCTGGAAACCCCACTGCGCCTCAACACCGAGATGACTGAAGAGGAGCGCCGCGAGAAGGTGGTGCAGACCCTGCGTATGGTGGGGATGCTGCCGGATCACGCCCTGTTCTATCCGCAGATGCTCTCCTCCGGTCAGCAGCAGCGGGTGGCGCTGGCGCGGGCGCTGATCCTCAACCCCAAGATCGTGGTGGCCGATGAGGCGCTCTCCACCCTGGATATCTCGGTACGCTCCCAGATCATCAATCTGCTGCTGGAGATGCAGGAGACCATGGGACTGAGTTATGTGCTGGTAGCCAACGATTTGGGTATCGTCAGCCATATCAGCGACGAGGTGCTGGTAATGCACGAAGGTCGGGTGGTGGAGCGCGGCAAGACTCTCAAGGTGTTTGCCGATCCCCAGCATGAGGTGACTCGCCGTCTCATCCAGAACTACAACAACGAATACCGCAAATAGAGAGGCGCTGGCCACCTCACTTGCCGCTGTTTTCGCCGAGCTCACACGGCGGGATCAAAAAAGCCCACTGCATGCAGTGGGCTTTCTGTTACCGGCGTTGCTGCTTAGGCTTGCAGCAGCAGACGGTTGATACGGGAGACGAAGCTCGCCGGATCGTTCAGCCCGCCCTGCTCGGCCAGCTGGGCCTGTTCGTGCAGCAGGGTGACCCACTCACCGAACAGTGCCTCGTCTTCGATGGTGTCGAGTTTCTTCACCAGTGCGTGGTCAGGGTTGAGCTCCAGAATGTACTTCTGCTCCGGTACCGGCTGGCCGGCCGCACGCATGAGCTTGATCATCTGGGTGCTCATACCGTAAGCGTCGGTGACGATGCAGGAGGGGGAGTCGGTCAGACGGTGAGTGACACGCACCTCTTTCACTGCATCGCCCAGGCTCTTCTTGACCCGCTCCACCAGACCGGCGTTGGCCTTCTCGGCCTCTTCCTGCGCCTGCTTGGAGGCTTCGTCTTCCAGATCGCCGAGATCCAGTTCGCCACGGGTGACGGAGATAAGCTGCTTGCCGTCGAACTCGGTCAGGTGGCTCATCAGCCACTCATCCACTCGCTCCCACATCAGCAGCACTTCGACACCCTTCTTGCGGAAGATCTCGAGGTGCGGGCTGTTCTTGGCAGCGGCATAGGAGTCAGCGGTGATGTAGTAGATCTTCTGCTGGCCTTCCTTCATGCGGCCAACGTAATCCTCGAGAGAGACGGTCTGGGCTTCGCCCTCGCCAGCGGTGCTGGCAAAGCGCAGGAGCTTGGCGATCTCTTCGCGGTTGGCGTAATCCTCGGCCGGGCCCTCTTTGAGCACGTTACCGAACTCTTTCCAGAACTTGGCGTACTTCTCGGCATCGTCTTTCGCCAGCTTGGAGAGCATGGTCAGCACGCGCTTTGAGCAAGCCTTGCGCAGAGAGGCGGTCACCTTGTTGTCCTGCAGGATCTCGCGGCTGACGTTGAGCGGCAGATCGTTGGAGTCCAGCACCCCTTTGACGAAGCGCAGGTAGGTCGGCATAAACTGCTCGGCGTCGTCCATGATGAAGACGCGCTGTACGTAGAGCTTCAGACCGTGCTTCTGCTCGCGGTTGTAGAGGTCGAACGGTGCGCGGGCCGGTACGTAGAGCAGGCTGGTGTACTCCTGCGCCCCTTCCACCCGGTTGTGACCCCACAGCAGCGGATCTTCAAAGTCGTGAGCAACGTGCTTGTAGAACTCCTGATACTCCTCGTCCTTGATATCTTTCGGGTTACGGGTCCACAGTGCCGTCGCGCGGTTGACCTGCTCCCACTCGCCCGGGGTGCCGACGATAGTCTCGCCATCCTCTTCCCGATCCGGGGTACCCTCTTTGAACATCTCGACCGGTACGCTGATGTGATCGGAGTATTTGCTCACCACGGAGCGCAGACGCCAGTCATCGAGGAACTCGTCCTCTTCGGCACGCAGGTGCAGGATAACGTCAGTGCCGCGACCGGCTTTGGTCACATCAGCCACGGTGAAGGAGCCTTCGCCTTCCGATTCCCACTGCACGCCCTGCTCCGGAGCAGTACCGGCGGCACGGGACACCACGGTCACCTTGTCGGCCACGATAAAGGCGGAGTAGAAACCGACCCCGAACTGACCGATCAGTTGGGAATCCTTACCCTGATCGCCGGAGAGGTTTTTGAAGAATTCTGCGGTGCCGGACTTGGCGATGGTACCTAGGTGCTCAATCACCTGATCACGGGTCATACCGATCCCGTTATCGGAGATGGTCAGGGTACGCTTCTCTTTGTCCACCACCAGACGCACACGCAACTGGCCGTCGTTTTCGAACAAAGAGGCATCGGAAAGCGCCTTGAAGCGCAGCTTGTCCGCCGCATCGGAGGCGTTGGAGATCAGCTCGCGCAGGAATACTTCTTTGTTGGAGTAGAGGCTGTGAGCCATCAGGCTCAGCAGTTGTTTGACTTCAGTCTGAAAGCCGTGGGTTTCGGCATGAACACTTTGGGTCATGGACCAATCCTCAGAAACATCGGGTTGAACATATGCCCAACCTAGATGGGGACAGCGATCCAAATATCAAGGGGGCGAATGTGCAATCCTGCTCATTCGCCCCCTGTTGACGTGTAACCGCCGATTTTATGTTCAGTTTTTCGCGACTTGCCGCCACCCGCCCCTTACTTGAGGCGCTGGCGACCCATCAGGGAGTGGGAGAGCGTGGTGCCATCCACCAGCTCCAGCTCGCCCCCTACCGGCACCCCGTGGGCGATGCGGCTCACCTCTACCCCGGCGGTGCGGGCCATATCGGCGATATACCAGGCGGTGGCATCCCCTTCAATGGTGGGATTGGTGGCGAGGATCAGCTCGCTGATGTGCTCTTCCTTCAGACGGCGCTCGAGAATATCGAGCCCCAGCTCCTCCGGGCCTATGCCGTCCAGCGGCGACAGATGGCCCATCAGCACAAAGTAACGACCGGAAAACTGACCAGTCTGCTCGATGGCCGCCACGTCCGCCGGGCTCTCCACCACGCAGAGCAGGCCATTCTCTTCCCGCTTGGGATTGGCGCAGATATCGCAGCGATCGTTCTCGGTAAAGGTGCGACAGTGGCTGCAATGGCCAATCTCGGTCAGGGCGCGAGAGAGCAACTGGGCCAGACGCAAACCGCCGCTGCGCTCACGCTCGAGCAGGGTAAAGGCCATCCGCTGGGCAGACTTGGGCCCCACCCCCGGCAATACCTGCAGGGCTTTCATCATCTCATCGAGCAGGGGACTGAACTTCATAACACTCCTTACACGGGCCTGCCCCTCGCCACCACCAGGGCCACGACGGGTCAGCAAAACAGGATAACGCCATTGGCGCAGGACTATACCCGAGCCCGCCGCCCATCGCCATCGGCTTGCCCACAGAGCCCGCTAAAAACGCGGATAGCAAAAAGCCCCGATGTTTCCATCAGGGCTTTGCAATTTGGCGGTGAGGGAGGGATTCGAACCCTCGATACGTTGCCGTATACACACTTTCCAGGCGTGCTCCTTCAGCCACTCGGACACCTCACCAAATTTTAGTCTGTGCGTTTAACGTGTTCAGACAACACGGTGCTCGCTGCGCTGTTGCGCTGGAACGGGGCGTAATTTAGGGGAAAGCCCCGCCCGCGTCAACGGCTTTTTTCACTTGGCGAACCGTTCGAACACTTAATGCACAGATTCCGGTGCAACCTGGATTTCCGGCAGGTTGAGGAAGCCGGAACGTTCGCATTCGGCAACCAGTTCGTGGGTAGCGGCGATAGTGCTTTGCACGAACAGCAGGAACTGCTCGACGCTGAGTCCGGCCTTGGTAAAGACGGTGTGGCCGACCACCAGCCGCGGCAGGTTGTCATCGATGATATCGAGGAACACCTTGAGGGAGGGGTACTGCATATTGAGTCGGCCCAGTTCGGCAACCAGCGGCAGCATTGCGGAGGGGCGCACTTCCAGCTCGGAGGAGAACAGCAGGCCTTCCTCTTCCACGAAGATCCGGCTCTCCTGAATACCATCGACCGACTGCAAAGAGACAATGTGGATACCGTGACACTGGTCGCAGACATAGTGCTCGATACGAGCCTGTTGCAACCAACGCATTATCATTTCGGAGCTGGGGATATTCATCATTTCCACGACAAGATTGGGATCAAGGGGCGCAGTCTAAACCAATTTGCTATCAACAAAAAGCACGCCAACCCGATAACCCTGCGGCTCGCTTCTTTTTGGCAAGCGCTATGCATATACTCAGCCAAATCCACGATGACGCTTGCCCCACAGGGGGCCCCATGACTATCCAAGAAAAGTATCGCCTTCATCTGAAATCACTCTCGGATGAGCTGCTCACCCTGCAAAAACCCATCCGCATTCTGGATGCCATCAAATGGCCACGCCATCTGCAGGATCGCTTTCTGGCAAGCGGTGGCAGGGAGCTGCCCGCTATCGACAGGCACTTCTATGATGCCCTCCCCCTCGGCTTCGATCCACGCAACAAGTATCTGGAGCTCAAGGAGCTGCGGGACCGGATCCGCAGAAAGTTGGGGCCACAGGACGATCTTGGCCGGATCCTGCAAGAGACGGTCGATCAGTACATGGTGGTGATCGAGATGCTGCGCCAGCGCGGCCAACCCGATTTTCAGCGTTACAGCCAGCTGCTTTATGGCTCTGCCAGCGATCACCTGCGTGGGGATCGCAAGACTCTCAAGGAGCTGGGCGCCCGCCTGTGCGATATCTTCTCCCTGCCCGGCGCGCGCCATCTGGTGCGCCCCTACCCCAAGGAGTTCGAAGGAGAGGCCGCGGTCGCCAAACTGCAGGGCAAGCTGTCGAGCTACTTCAGTGACGGCACTGTGCAGGTGAAGCTGAGCGATGGGATTGTCTCCGATGCCGCTGCCGGTGGCGACTACATCAAGCTCAACTCCCACGCCCGTTTCTCCGAGCTGGACTTGCAGGTGCTGGAGGTACACGAGGGCTGGGTCCATGTCGGCACCACCCTCAACGGTCGCCAGCAGCCCTATGCCACCTGGCTGAGCGCCGGTTCACCGCGGATCACCGCCTGTCAGGAGGGGCTGGCTGTCCTGATAGAGACCCTCACCTTCAGCTCCTTTCCGGATCGGGCCAAGCGCATCTCCGATCGGGTGATGGCCATCGACATGGCCGAGCGCGGCGCCGATTTTATCGAGGTGTTTCAGCATTTCGTGCAGCAGGGCACCAGCGAGCACGACGCCTACAAGATCACCCAGCGGGTCTTTCGTGGCGGCATGGTGGGCGGCGGTGCCTGCTTTACCAAGGATCTCTCCTACGTGCGTGGCTATGTGGAGACGGTCAACTTCATCCGCAGCGCCGTACTGGAAGGGGTGCCCGAGATCCTGCCGATGCTGTTTGTCGGCAAGGTGACACTGGATGACATTCCGGTGCTCTATCAGCACTATCTGGAGGGGCTGATCGCCGCTCCCCGCTATTTGCCACCGATGTTTCGCGATCTCACCGGCCTCTATGTCTGGTTCGGTTTTGCCTCCGGCATGTCACTGGTCGATATAAGCCGGGTACAGCACCATTTTCGCCAGCTGTTTCAACGCCTGCCGGTGGCCGACCCCATCATCGCACCGGTGGATATCGAGATTGACTGAACCGCAGAGAAGCAAGCAGAAAAAGGGCGCCAGATTGGCGCCCTTCTCGACGATTCAATTATCGCAGCCGACTTACTTGTAGGCCCGACCTTCGAGATAGTGTTTGCGACAGAGTGACACATAGCGATCGTTGCCGCCGATCTCCACCTGCTCGCCATCACGCATCACCTGCCCTGCTTCGTTGACCCGGGAGTTCATGTGAGCCTTGTTGCCACACCAGCAGATACTCTTCAGCTCTTCAAACTTGTCGGCCAGACAGAGCAGATGGTAGGAACCCGGGAACAGCTCGCCGCGAAAATCGGTCTTGAGGCCATAGGCCATCACCGGAATATCCTGCTCATCGACGATGCGGGCCAATTGGTAGACCTGCTCACGGGTCAAGAACTGGGCCTCGTCCACGATAAAGACATCGATATGTTTCTTCGCATGGCGCTCTTTCACCATTTCAAACAGATCACAGCTGTCGCTGAACACGTCCACCTTCAGTTCAAGGCCAACCCGGGCACTGATCACCCCGACCCCGAAACGGTCATCGATGGCTGGCGTCATCGCCAGAGGATGCATGCCCCGCTCCAGATAGTTGAAGTGCGCCTGAATGAGCTGGGTGGATTTGCCTGAATTCATGGTGGCAAATTTGTAGTGCAGTGAAGCCATGATACTGTTCCGAAACTGAATTTATGGGGCGCATGCTAACCAAAGCCCCTGACAAAACCAAGGGGCCCGCGGGCCCCTTGCTCTATAAATGTTACGCGGTGGCCAGCTCTGGCCGCGCTTTGGCCTTTTTCAGGTGATAGCTGGTAAAGAGCACGAACCAGAGGGCACTGACACTGAAACCGGCCAGGCTGGAGTGCATCAAGCCCATCGCCAGGTAACCGATGGCCGCGCCGAAGGCGATGGCCAGTGCATAGGGCAGCTGGGTCATCACGTGATCGATGTGATGGCAACCGGCACCGGTGGCAGAGAGGATGCTGGTGCTGGAGATGGGTGAGCTGTGATCCCCGAACACCGAGCCAGCCAGTACCGCAGCCAGCATCGGCAGCATCAGGCTGATGTCGCTGGCGGCGGCCATGTCACCGGCCAGCGGCAGCATGATGCCGAAGGTACCCCAGCTGGTACCAGTAGCAAACGCCATGGCACAGGAGAGGATAAAGACCACGGCAGGTAGCACTTCGATCGGCAGGTTGCCGTTAGCCAGCGAAGCCAGGTACTTGCCGGTCTCCACGTCGCGTACCACGGCACCTATGGTCCAGGCAAACAGCAGGATGTTGATGGCTGGCAGCATGGCCATGACGCCTTGCGGCGCGGCCTTGATCCAGTTCTTGGCACCCAGCTTCAGGCGCATAGCCAGACCGATGGAGACCACCAGACTGCACAGGGCACCGTAGACCAGCGAAGAGCCGACGTTGGTGTTTTCGAACGAGCCAAGCACGCTGAAGGGCAGCCCTTTCTCGCTCAGCACCGCAGCACCGGAATCAATCATGAAATAGATGGTGGCGGCGGTCAGGGTCAGGATCGGCAGTACCATGTCGATCATGCCGCCGTTGCTCTCCTCCGGGCTCTCCATATCCAGACCGATGGGGCGGCCCTTGGACTCATCCCACAGCTTGCCTTCCAGCGCCCACGCTTCGTGTTGACGCATCGGGCCGATATCCAGCTGACAGGCGATCACCACCAGCACCATGATCAGGGTGAAGACGGCGTAGAGGTTCATCGGGATCATCTCGACAAATGCCGCGATGGGGCTCTGTTCAGTCAGACCGTGGGCCGCCATGATGCCGCCAACCAGAGCGATGATATAGGCCCCCCAGGAGGAGATGGGCATCAGCACGCAGACCGGCGCCGCGGTGGAGTCCAGCAGATAGGCCAGTTTGGCACGGGAAATCTGGAAGCGGTCGGTCACCGGACGGCAGATTGCCCCCACCGACAGGCTGTGGAAGAAGTCATCGATAAAGAAGGCAAACACCATCATGCCAGTCAGGGCTTTGGCGCCCTTGCGGGTCTTGGCACGACGCTCGGCCCACTCGGCAAAGGCACGGGTCGCCCCGGAGACGCTCATCAGGCTGATGAGGCCACCCAGCAGCAGCATAAACAGGATCATGTTGACATTGTCACGATTGAGCGCGCCATCGACCCAGAAGATCTTGAGCACGGTATTCAACATGTAATGCAGGGATTCGAGGGGTGAAAACTGATTGAGCAGCAAACTGCCTGTGACGATGCCCACACCAAGGGACAGCAGCACGCGGCGGGTTAGGATCGCCAGCGCGACAGCCAACAGGGGGGGAAGAACGGACCAACCGGAGTCGGCGAAATGACTAATGTCCATGATCTCTTTGCACCTAAAGATTACAGGTGGAGATCTACCGAGAGGATCTAAAGAAACAAAACCTATGGGGAGGTCATACTCCTCAGCCCCTTCAGGTAGCGCTCCATAGTGGATGACTATGGCAGTCCTGCACCTATTAGATGCAGAACCAGCAGCCCGGTATGATGGCCTGGCCACTTCGGCGCTGACTCCTTTCCTTGTGCATCACAGGCATCACCCTCCGCACAAATACTCATAGGCAGCGCGCCTCTACTTAAAGGTATTCGCCGCACATTTTATCGAGATGGCAGCTTATAGCAAGTTTTTTGATTAAATAGTCACGATAAACATATCAAGGTCGAATAATGGTAGTCAAATGATGCAACAACGCCTGTTTTGACGCTATTTTCACCTACTGCGGCTTCATTGGCATCCAATCACCAAGCCTATTGCTGGCCATATTAAATATCTATATTGATGTTCCCCACGGATATTAGATTTAACCCGGCTTGACTTATTTAAATCACCAAGCAAGAATCAGCTGGAACATAATATTTTTCTCTGACTCGACGTGGTAACTCCTATGAATGAATTTTTAAAGGTACTGCTTAATATCCGCAGTCTGCGTGCGACCTGCCGCGAGCTTTCTCTGGAACAACTGGAAGAGGCACTGGAAAAACTCTCTACTATCGTTGCTGAACGTCAGCAGGATGAAGCTGCCGAGCGTCAGGCCCGTGAAGAGCATCTGCGGAAAATTAACGAATATAGCGAAATGCTGAAAGCCGCCGGTATTGACCCGGCAGAATTGGTAAGCGCTGTCGCTACCAACCCCGGCAAATCAGAAAAAGCCAAGCGGGCGCCACGTCCGGCCAAATATCGCTATCAGGATAATGGCGTAGAGAAAACCTGGACCGGCCAGGGCCGTATGCCTTCGGTCATTGCCAGCGCAGTGGCAGCAGGCAAATCACTGGAAGATTTTGCTATCTGATCTCAATCTCGTTGCGAATAAAAAAACCTCGCTAGGGCGAGGTTTTTTATTGCCGCTTAAACGTGACATATCAGATAGCCGATTGCGGGCGATCTGCTGCCTTGACCCACAGCACTTCACGATCCCCTGCCACGCAGATGAGATAGCGGGCAACAGTAAAGAACCAGTCACTCATCCGGTTCAGATAGGGCAGCACCTCGGGATTGACCCGCTCTTCCCGGCTCAATGTCAGCAGCAAGCGCTCGCAATGACGCACCAGAGTACGCACCACATGCGCTTGCGCCGAGGCACGGGAACCACCGGGCAATATAAATTGGCGCAGCGGCGGCAATGGCTCACTATAACGATCTATCTGCTGTTCAAGGCGAGTGGTCCAGGCGGCATTAACTTGCCAAATTGATTCATTCTGGGCGTCGCTGGAGAATGCCAACTCGCCCCCCAGATCAAACAACTCCTGTTGCAACAGCTGTAAATCAGCCAATAAGCCGACCTCTTGCGATGGTACGTCACAAATCAGCAAGCCAATATGGGAGTTGAGCTCATCGATATAACCGTAGGTCTCGACCCGCAAATGATCCTTTGGCAACTGGATACCATCGGCCAGCCGGGTCATGCCCTTGTCGCCCTGCCTCGTATATATTCTCATACCGACATCCTGTTAATAATGGGAATAATCATGGACTCGAGTCCATTGAGTTTGATTTCGTAAGCCAACGCCAGCGTCTGGCCCAATTTACCCGCCGGAAAACCGCTGCGCGCCATCCACACCAGATAGGGCTCGGGAATATCGATGATACGCCGCCCCTGATATTTACCGTAAGGCATCTTGTTGGTCAGAGTCAGCAGCACCTGTTCGTCGGATAGCCAATCCATATTAATCAATATCCAGATATTTATGAGTCTGGATTGAGAGTCGCCAGTTACGCGCGATACAGGTATCCATCGCCAATTGGGTGGCCCTTGGCTTCTGGCTGATCGGCTGCAAGGCAATGACCACGTCCGGGCGCAGGGTAGCTGTCGCCAGTAGCGCATCCAGCTCTTCAATATGGTGCTCGGTAGCCACCGGATGCTTGATCTCGTTGGCCCGCTCCAGCGCCGAGACCAGTACAGGCAGCCCCCCTTTCATGCCGATTTTGGGGGAGACGGTCACCCAGGTCTGCTCATGGGTCTTGATCTCGCTGGTGCCACTGGTTTCAATCTGCACCTGATAACCCGCCGCCAGCAGGGCTGACGAGAGTTCGTGCAGATCGTAGAGGCAGGGCTCGCCACCGGTGATCACCACATGGCGCGCCTGATAACCCAGGTCGGTAAAGCTCTTGATAATCTGCGCGGTGCTAAGTTGGCTCCAACAATCGGATTCGTTGGAGCGATCCAGCACCGCCGCCTTGCCCACTTCACGAGCCGGATCAACAACCCAGGTATGACGGGTATCGCACCAGGGGCAGCCCACCGGGCAACCCTGCAGGCGAACAAAGATGGCGGGCAGGCCGGTAAAGATGCCCTCCCCCTGGATGGTCTGGAAAATCTCGTTGATTGGGTAGTGCATCTCGATCACGGCTTGTTGCAAAAGTCGCGGATTATACCCCAAGCCACGGCAAGACGCAGGCTCACTCTGCGCTTTTCTCACCCAGCCCGGTTTTCTCAAACAGTCTGGCCATAATGCCCGCCTTGTCGGCCAGATAGTTGTTCAGGCCGCGACTGCGCAGTTCACACGCAGGACACGTGCCGCAACCGTCACCGGCAATGCCGTTGTAGCAGGTCAGGGTCTGCTGGCGCACCGTGTCGAGGTGACCATAGTGATCCGCCAGAGCCCAGGTCTCGGCCTTGTCGAGCCACATCAAGGGAGTTTCAAAACGGATGCCGCGATCCAACCCCAGCGACACCGCCTGATTGAGGGCCTTGACGAACTCGTCACGGCAATCGGGATAGCCGGAGAAGTCGGTCTCGCAGACACCGGTGATCACCGCTTCGGCGCCCACCTGATAGGCATAGATGGAAGCCAGGGTCAGGAACAGGATATTGCGACCCGGCACGAAGGTGTTGGGCAGCCCGTTATCCTGCAGCTCGCAGCTGACAGGAATGTCGTCACGGGTCAGGGCAGAGACCGCCAGCTCATTGAGCAGCGTCACATCCATCACCTTGTGGGCAGCAATCCCCAGTGCACTGCCCAGACGGCGCGCGGTGTCGATCTCTTCCCGATGGCGCTGGCCATAGTCGAAGGTGATGGCGTGCACTTCATCATACCGGGCCAATGCCTGCACCAGACAAGTAGTGCTGTCCTGACCGCCGCTGAAAACCACGACTGCTTTTTTCATCTTGATAACTCCTTCAAATGTCACGCGCGGCGGCCTTCGGCAAAGTCCTGCCACTGGGTATTCAACCGATTGAACAGGGTCAGCAAGGGCGCATAGCGCTCCAGCCTCCCCTCCCACCGGGACAAGAGGTGATAGCCCGCCTCTATGGTAGAGAGGGCATCGGGAAAGGGTTTCTTGCGAATGGCATATTGACCGGCAATGGCACCAATGCCGATGCGGGGCAAGCGGGCCAGTGCCGGGTTGCTCTGCAACATGCGATAGGCTTTGCGCCAGGTGCCGTCGAGCAAGATAAAGGCGATGGATGCGGAGCCAGAGGATTCACTCTCC
Source organism: Aeromonas sp. R2-3 (assembly GCF_040908375.1). Classification (NCBI taxonomy): domain Bacteria; kingdom Pseudomonadati; phylum Pseudomonadota; class Gammaproteobacteria; order Aeromonadales; family Aeromonadaceae; genus Aeromonas; species Aeromonas sp. R2-3. Next base: position 604,166 of record NZ_JBFODP010000032.1, read on the forward strand.
CGCTGTTGGCGAAGATCGGTCAGCGAAATGGCATCCTCATCCGGCCAGAGTAGATAGCAGCGATGGGAAGGATCTGCAAGCAACCCATTGAGCCACTCATCGCGGGAAAAGTCCTCCCCCACATGGATCTCGCACTGTTGCAAAGAGGCCGCCAGCAGCGCCGCAGTCCCCTTGGGATGTGCCACCTCGTTGGGGTGCTGCAAGATGTAGAGGGGCGTGTGATTGTCAACCGGCACAATATAATCGCACAGGCAGGCTTTGAGGGCTCGGGTGCAACGTGTACAGTATCGACTGTTCTTGTCGTTGGACTGTTTCATGTTGTCAGACAAATCTGGATTGCTCTGGGTTATCACGCTCTCTCTCACCAGCTTGCTACTCTTCTTTACCGTTCCCAATCTTCAGCTCTCCTTCGATCGGCCCTTGATCGCCGGGGGCGAAGGGTGGCGGATCATAACAGGCAATCTGGCTCATACCAATCTGTGGCACCTGCTGCTCAATCTGGGCGGCCTCGCCATCCTCTATAGCCTGTTTCGCGACTATCTGGGTGGGGCTCGCCTGCCGCTGCTGATGTTGCTGCTCTGGTTGGCAGTGGGCTTGGGGATCTGGTGGTGGTGCCCGCAGACCCAATGGTACATGGGGCTATCAGGCTCGCTGCATGGCCTGTTTGTCTGGGGGGCAATGCAGGATATCCGCCACGGACGCCGCACGTCGGGCTGGCTACTGTTGGCAGGGATGGGGCTCAAGCTGGCGATGGACTTCTACAATGCGGGAGAGAGCCCGATATCCACCCTGATCAATGCCAGGGTACACATCGGCTCTCATCTTATCGGGGCCGGTGCAGGCCTGTTGCTCGGCCTGCACCGCGTATCACTGAGTGAGCCTGTTACGCACCAGCCAGCTCGGCATTGATGCTGGCCAGCATGGCGGCCGGATCGGCAGCCTGCGTAATGGGGCGACCGATAACCAGATAATCGGACCCCGCCTCGACCGCCGCTTTCGGTGTCATCACCCGGCGCTGATCCCCGGCCGCTGAACCGGTCGGGCGAATACCTGGGGTCACCAGCTTGAACTCATCACCCAGCAAGGCTTTCAACTCATGGGCCTCGTTGGCAGAGCAGACCACCCCATCCAAGCCGGATGCCTTGGTTAAGGTAGCCAGCCGGATCACCTGCTCGGCAGGGCTCACATCCAGACCAAGAGGGATCATGTCGGACTGCTCCATGCTGGTCAGCACGGTCACCCCGATCAACAATGGCGCCTTGTCGCCATAAGGCAGCAGCGCCTCTTTGGCGGCACGCATCATCCGCTCACCACCACTGGCATGCACGTTGACCATCCAGACACCGAGCTCGGCACTGGCTGCCACGGCTTTGGCAACGGTATTGGGAATATCGTGAAATTTCAGATCCAGAAAGACATCGAATCCCTTGGCCACCAGCTGGCGTACAAACTGCGGGCCAAACAGGGTAAACATCTCCTTGCCTACCTTGAGACGGCACTGGGCCGGAGAGATACGTTCAACGAACGCTAAGGCATCTGCCTCGTGCTGATAATCCAGCGCTACCAGTACTTTGGGATCTTGCATCTCACATCCTATTGCTTGTTATTCACCGTCCAGACCACGGATCGGCTTGATGGAACCCCACTGGCGACAAGACGGGCACTGCCAGAACAGCGAGTGAGTGGCAAAGCCGCACTGCCGACACTTGTGGGTTGACTTGATTTTGATCTGCTCGCCGACCAGCTGTTGCAGCAGTTCGAGGCTCTCCTTGGCGGGCCCCTCTTCCGCACTGGCCAGCTGAAAACCCACCAGCTGGTAAAAACCTTTCATCGACGGATGACGACGCAGCTGACGCAGCACCAGCGAACGGGCCTGGCTCAGGCCATCACGCTCTTCAACCAGCTTGGCAAGGGCCAGGGTCACGCTGACACCGGCGTGATCTTCCACTGCCTTCTCAAGCAGCGGGATCAACGCAGGCGTGCGCCCCAACTGCTGATAGCACTCGAGCAATTTGGGCATTGCCTCGGAGGCAAAGTCGATATCCTGCTCGAACACCCGCAGCAGCTCCTTACTGGCCTGCTCATACTCCCCCTCTGCCATGGCGAGCTCAGCGAGGCGCAAACTGGCCCGGGCACATGCCGGATTGATACTGAGCGACCGTTTGAGCTTGGCCAGCCCCTCCCCTTTATTGCCCTCACGCAGCGCGATCTCGGCTTGTTCGCAATAGAAATGGGAGATGGGGTCGGCCAGCTTCTTGCCCTGGAATTTTTGCAGACGAACCGCCACATCGATGGCCTTATCCCAATCCCGCAACTGCTGATGGATGATCAACAGCTGTGCCAGCGCCGTCTCTTCATAGTCGCTGTCGTCACACAGCTCATTCCAGAGTGCTTCAGCACGGTCGAGCAGACCGGCAGCAAGAAAGTCGCGCGCAAGCTCCTGCAGGGCAAGCTGTCGCTGCTCCCGGGTCAGTTGGCGGGTTACCAGGTTCTGGTGGATCTTGATGGCACGATCGACCTCCCCACGCTGGCGAAACAGGTTGCCGAGGGAGAGGTGTGTTTCGATGGTTTCACTGTCCACCTCAAGCAGCTGGATAAAGAGATCCACCGCCTTGTCGGATTCATCGGACAGCAAATAGTTGAGGCCCGCCACATACTGGCGGGAAAACTGGTTACTCTGTTTTTGGGTGTCCTGGCGAACACTCCTGCGACCCATGTACCAACCATAACCGGCGGCGATGGGCAACAGCAGGAAAAGCAGTTCAAGCATTGAGGAACATTATTCCTTACCCGGTGACCGGGCCAGCTCCAACTCGCGGGATTGACGACGCATGGTGCGGTTGAGGGTGCGGTTTTGCATTTTCAGGCGCAGGAACAGCAGGCCGAATACCAGCCAGCCCAGCAAAAAACCGCCAGCGAAGAAGAAGCCCAACAGCATGGCAAGCGAAAACTCACCCTGAGCGATCAGGTAATTGAACTGAACCAGCTGGCCATTTTGTGAGCCCAGCGCCAGGGTCAGAACAAACACCAGCACCAGCGGAATGAGGGCCAAAATACGCTTCATAAGAGCTCCCTGTCAGTATCTAATGAGAGGCTGATTATCCTTAAAATCGCAGGCAGACTCTAGAGTGAATGGGAAAAGAGTTTAAGAAACAAGACGATTGGCACAGGAATCGGTGCCAAAAAGAAAAAAGGCATACCCGAGGTATGCCCATTTCTGCATTATTCAATGATGTTGACGCGCTCGCGCAACTCTTTACCAGGTTTGAAGTGCGGGACATATTTCCCGGTCAGTTCAACCTTGTCCCCAGTCTTGGGGTTGCGGCCCACACGGGGCGCACGATAGTGCAGTGAAAAACTGCCAAATCCGCGGATTTCAATCCGGTCGCCGTTTTGCAAGGTCGACGCCATCTGCTCAAGGATCTCCTTGATGGCGGCTTCGACATCCTTGGCCGGCATATGCATGCGGCTGGCTGCCAGTTGTTCGATGAGATCTGATTTGGTCATAACGTTAAATCTCCTTCCCCGATCACATGCAATATTCATTTTGCCAGGATAAAAAAGGGCGGCGCAATGCCGCCCTTTTCTTGCATCAAGGATTACTCACCCTTGGCGGCTTTGAACGCTTCCATCATAGCATTGCTGAACACAACTTCTTCTTGCTGGTTCAGGTTATCGATAGCAACACGCTCATCAGCCTCGTCCTTAGCACGGACAGACAGGCTTACGGTGCGGTTCTTACGATCAACGCCCATGAATTTAGCTTCAACTTCGTCACCAACAGACAGCACCAGAGTGGCGTCTTCTACGCGGTCACGAGCAGCGTCGGAGGCACGCAGGTAGCCTTCTACGCCATCAGCCAGTTCGATAACGGCACCTTTGGCATCAACCTCGGTAACCTTACCCTTCACGATAGCACCTTTCTTGTTGTCAGCCAGGTACTTGTTGAACGGGTCTTCTTCGATCTGCTTGACACCCAGGGAGATGCGCTCACGCTCCGGATCCACTTGCAGAACAACTGCTTCGATCTCGTCGCCTTTCTTGAATTCACGCACGGCTTCTTCGCCCTGGTTGTTCCAGGAGATGTCAGACAGGTGAACCAGGCCGTCGATGCCGCCATCCAGACCGATGAAGATACCGAAGTCAGTGATGGACTTGATCTTGCCGGAAACACGGTCGCCTTTGGCGTGAGTTTCGGCAAACAGCTGCCACGGGTTGGATTTGCACTGCTTCAGACCCAGGGAGATACGACGACGCTCTTCGTCGATGTCCAGAACCATCACGTCAACCACGTCGCCAACGTTAACAACTTTGGACGGGTGGATGTTCTTGTTGGTCCAATCCATCTCGGATACGTGTACCAGGCCTTCAACGCCTTCTTCGATTTCAACGAAGCAGCCGTAGTCGGTCAGGTTGGTCACGCGGCCAGACAGACGGGTGGTCTCCGGGTAACGCTTGGCGATAGCAACCCAGGGATCTTCGCCCAGCTGCTTCAGACCCAGGGATACACGGGTACGCTCGCGGTCGAACTTCAGAACCTTGACAGCGATCTCGTCGCCAACGTTGACGATTTCGGAAGGATGCTTAACGCGCTTCCACGCCATGTCGGTGATGTGCAGCAGGCCGTCAACACCGCCCAGATCTACGAATGCACCGTAGTCGGTCAGGTTCTTGACGATACCCTTAACTTCTTGACCTTCTTGCAGGTTAGCCAGCAGGCTTTCGCGCTCGGAGGTGTTCTCGGTCTCGATCACGGCACGACGGGAAACAACAACGTTGTTGCGCTTCTGGTCCAGCTTGATGACTTTGAACTCGAGTTCTTTGTTTTCCAGGTGAGCGGTGTCACGGATCGGACGCACGTCAACCAGAGAACCCGGCAGGAAGGCACGGATGCCGTTCAGTTCAACGGTGAAACCACCCTTGACCTTGCCGTTGATGATACCGATAACGGTAGCTTGCTCTTCGTAAGCCTTCTCAAGCTGCAGCCAGGCTTCGTGACGCTTGGCTTTTTCGCGGGACAGCTTGGTTTCGCCGAAACCATCTTCGATAGAGTCCAGAGCCACATCAACGGTGTCGCCGACGTTGATTTCCAGCTCGCCCATGGCGTTCTTGAATTCTTCAGCCGGGATAGCGGACTCGGATTTCAGACCGGCGTCAACCAGTACGAAACCGTTCTCGATAGCAACGACAGTACCCTTGACGATGGAACCTTGACGGGTTTCAACGGCGTTCAGGGACTCTTCAAAGAGTTGAGCAAAAGATTCGATCATTGTTTATGTCACAAATGAAACATCCACTTGCAATCCGGCACAAGCGGGGCTGTTTTAAATAATCTGCGCCATCCTTGGTGCAGACGACCGGATGTCAGCTTGCGCTGGCATCACCAAGTTGTTGCTCTGCATAGGCGAGTACTGTTGCCAGCACTTCATCTATGGTCATGGAGGTAGAATCTACCACCAGAGCATCTTCTGCCGGTTTCAGGGGTGCAGTAGCGCGATTTCTGTCGCGATCGTCACGTTCCCGAATCTCGGTTAAAAGACGCTCAAAGTTAACATCAAAGCCCTTATCTTGCAACTGCTTATAGCGACGCTGGGCCCGTTCTTCGGCACTGGCGTCGAGGAAAATCTTCACCTCGGCCTCGGGGAAAACAACTGTGCCCATGTCACGACCATCGGCAATCAGACCCGGGGCCTGACGAAATGCCCGCTGACGGCGCAGCAAGGCTTCGCGCACACGGGGGAAGGCGGCGATTTTACTGGCTGCATTACCCACTTCTTCGGTGCGGATGGTGCGGGAGACATCTTCCCCTTCCAGGATAACCTTGACCAAATCGCCCTCAACCTGAAATTGCACATCCAGATTGGCAGCCAGCGGCACCAGTGAGGCTTCACTGTCCAGCTCTACATCGTGATGCAGGGCGGCCAAGGACAACACCCGATAGATGGCGCCCGAGTCCAGCAAGTGCCAACCCAGCTTCTCAGCAAGCAGCTGACACAAGGTGCCTTTACCTGCACCACTGGGGCCATCAATTGTCATTACGGGGGCCATCTGAGGCATAACTTCTCTCCTGCACTGTGTTGCTCCCATCCCGAAGGGGTGGGTTAATGGGCGCCGATTATACCCGAATGTGGTGAGCCTGGCAGTCATCAATCCGCACAAAGGGCCAAAACCCCGACGGACAGCTGTGCTTGTATCTCATTTGGAGATTTCATTAAGCAATGCAGGGACTTGTTCTTATGGTCGTTCCTGACAAGGCGCGCTAAACTGGCCCCCTTTTTTGAGCCGTTAGTAGTAAGGAGCAACCTATGAGCAGCGTTACCCTCGTGGCCCAATCCAAATTGCCAACCCCTTGGGGCACCTTCACGCTGGTAGGTTTTCAGGAAACCGGCACAGGCAAAGATCACGCCGCACTGGTGATGGGCGACATTACCGGTGAAGAGCCCGTGCTGGGCCGGATCCACTCAGAGTGCCTGACCGGCGACGCCCTGTTCAGCTTGCGTTGTGACTGCGGTTTCCAGTTGCAGGCGGCCATGGAGAATATCGCCAAAGCCGGTCGTGGCGTATTGCTGTATGTGCGTCAAGAGGGTCGTGGCATCGGCTTGCTCAACAAGATCCGCGCCTATCACCTGCAGGATCAGGGTGCCGATACCGTGGAGGCCAACGTGGCCCTTGGTTTCGCCGCCGACATGCGCGATTACACCATCTGCGCCGATATGCTCAAGCAGCTTGAAGTCAAGTCTCTCAAACTGATGACCAACAACCCGCGCAAGATGAAAGCCATGGAATCCTTCGGTATTCCGGTGGCCGAACGGGTACCGTTACAGGAAGGACGCAATCCACACAACGAGTTCTATCTGTCGACCAAGGCCAACAAGCTGGATCACATGCTCAAAAAATGAGCCTGCATTGACAAATACCGGATAGTCAAACGCCTCCCATTGGGAGGCGTTTTTCTTGGGATGACCACTACAACCCAAGCTATCTAAGTGGCACGGTCAGATTGGCCAGCAGAGCTTCAAGCTCTTCGCCAGTGCGGGCAGCACAGTATTGTTCGACCCGCTCGCGGGTCAATTGCGGCGCGAGACGTTCAATCAGATCGTAGAGATAGCCGCATAAAAATGCCCCTCTGCGCAACCCGATAGCGGCCACACAGCCTGGTAGCCAGGGCGCCGTTTTGAGCACCAGATCGCCATCGCGCTGGGGCTCCCAGGCAAAGGTTGCCATCACCCCTATACCCATCCCTTGTCTGACATAGGTCTTGAGCACATCGCTGTCGCTCGCACAGCAGGCGATCCGGCTCTCGGCATTAGCGCAATCAGTGCCATGAGCTGTGGAGAGAGCCCTTCCATCGGTCACCAATGCAAACTCCACCAGCTCAGCCGGAGTCAGCGATGTTGCTTTGGCCAACGGATGATCCTTGGGTAGCACCAAGCCCCGTTGCCACTGAAAAGAGGGGAGCATCAGCAGATCGCTCCCCTCCTCCGGTTCATCCGCCAGCAGCAGATCGGCAGCGCCATCATGCACGGCTGCGCGGCACTGCGCCGCACTCCCCTGCATCACAGTTACGGCAACTTTGGGGAAGCGGGCCATGAATCCCTTGAGGATGGTGGGCAGAATATAGCGAGCTTGCAGATGAGTGGCGGCAATGGTGAGGGTTCCCTGCTCCGGATGCACATGCTGCCTGGCCATTACCTTGATGGTGGCGACCTTGTCCAGCACCTCGGCGGCCACTTTGATCACATCCCGACCTATGGGGGTGATCTGGGTCAGGTGTTTACCGCTGCGCTCGAAGATCTGGATCCCCAGCTCATCCTCCAGCATCCGCACTTGTTTGCTGATACCGGGCTGGGAGGTAAAGAGGCTCTCGGCGGTGGCCGACAGATTCAGCCTGTGGTTCGCCACCTCGACGATATAGCGCAATTGCTGCAATTTCATGGTGTAGCCCTCAAGCGAACCCACCATTAATAGTAACAAACTTTCAGCAATGGCCCGCCGCCATCAGGCCGGACGCTCCTTGAGTAGAAAATCGCGCAAGGCACGGTTGGCCATGGAGAGCGGATCACCCCGCCGCCACGCCACGCAGAGATCGAGATAGATAGGCGGGTCGAAGGGCACGCCACGCAGATCCGGCTCCTCTTCCAGCACCATCCGCAAGAAGGTGGTCACCGCAAAGCCTTGCCGCACCACCGCCTTGAGCAGAGGGATAAGATTGCTCTCGAAGGCGATATCGGGTTCGACGCCCAGGCTCTGGGCCAGCGCCTCCATATGCTCTCGGTGGTAGAAACCACGGCGAAACAGCGCCAACTCCTGAGCGAAAAACTGCGAGAGGGTGACGGCCGGTTCGCCGCGCAAGGGGTGATCGTCGCCCACCACCATCAACATCTCTTCGCTCAGCAGATGTGCTCCCTCGATGGCGGGGGGGAGATCACTGGTGATGAGAATGGCCAGATCGAGGGAGCCATCCACCATCCGGCTGAGCAGCTCGCGGGTACCGGCCTCCTCAACCCGGATCTTGAGGCCGGGGTAGCGGTGCTTGAAGGCCATCAGACGAGGGGGGAAATAGTAGGAGCCCATCATGTAGGGGATCCCGATCCGCACCTCCCCCCGCTCCAACCCCTTCAGTTCGGCCATCTCGGCCTCGGCCTGATGCATCTGCAGCAACAGACGCTCGGCATGGCGACAGAGCACCTCTCCCTCTGGGGTGAGCCGTACCGCACGGTCCTGTCGATCAAACAGTCGCAACTCGAGCTGCTGCTCCAGCTTGGCGATGGCCATGCTGATGGCCGGTTGTGCCACATGCAGACTGTTGGCTGCCTTGGTAAATGAGCCGGCATCCCTGACCGCCAGCAGATAGGTGAGCTGTTTCAGATCCATGTATCAATTCATCTTATGAGATAGATAACTTAAATATATTATATTTATAACCGCAAGGACTCTACCCTGACCAAAAGTAGTCAGGACAATACGCAATGATTGAAGTTGGAAGTCGCGAGTGGATACGTGCAACCCTGGCCCTCAGCCTGGGCTCCTTTCTGGTGTTTCTTAACCTCTACCAGACCCATCCCCTGTTACCCCTGATCGCCGAGGTCTTCTCGGTCAACTCCCTCTCGGCCAGCTGGACCCTGGCAGGATGCACTGCTGGCCTCGCCTCCTCCCTGCTGATCTGCGCCAGACTGGCGGATCGCCATGGCCGTCGGCAGGTCATGCTGGGTACCCTCACCCTGGCGATCCTGCTCTCACTGTTGATCCCGCTGGTTGAGCAGTTTGGTTCCCTGCTGTTGCTGCGCATCCTGCAGGGCGCGCTGCTGGCAGGACTGCCCGCGACCGCGATTGCCTATATGGGGGAAGAGTTCAGCAAACGGGCGCTGCTCTCGGCGGTGGGGGTCTATATTGCCGCCAACTCCCTCGGTGGCATTGCCGGTCGGGTGGTCGGCGGTCTGTTGGCGGGCTGGTTTGGCGACTGGCAGCATACCTTTCTGGGGATCGGAGTGATCAGCCTGTCACTGCTGCCGCTGGTCTTCTGGCTGCTGCCCCACCAGACCCGCTTTGTGGCGAGCGCCCCCGTTCGCGGTCAATTTGCCCGCGCCTTGCAGCAACACTTGACCAATCCCTTGCTGGTAGGGGCTTACCTTATCGGCGGGCTCAACTTTATGGTGTTTCTGAACCAGTTCAGCTATCTCACCTTCCTGCTGGCCAAGTCCCCTTTCTCCCTGCCCACCCAGTGGCTCGGCATGCTGTTTCTCACCTATCTCTCGGGGACGGTGGCCTCCTCACTGAGCGGCCGCTTTGCCAACCGCTGGGGGGCACAACGCATGCTGCTGGTCGGGATCACCCTGATGGCCCTCGGCAGTCTGTGGCTGCTGCAAGCTAGCCTGCTCGGTATCCTGAGTGGCTTGCTGATCTCCAGCTTCGGCTTTTTCCTGGCACACGCCTGCGCCAGTGCCTGGGTGGGTCATCATGTCGAACACAACCGGGCCCTCGCCTCCTCCCTCTATCTGGTGGCCTACTATCTGGGGGCGAGTCTGGGGGGACTTTACCTGCACCCCTTCTGGGAGCAAGGCGAGCTGGGCGGTCTGGTCATGGGAATTGAACTGGTCCTCATCCTGACGGCGGGCTTGAGCCTCTGGCTCGGCCGTCTCAAGCAGCGAAGCCAATCGCCACTGCCCGCCCAGCAACCCCACCGACACGGGTAACGGGCTCAGCGCAAACAGGGTCACCCACGAGCAGATGGCGATCTCGCAACCCAGCACCGCCAGATAACAAAAGGGGTCACACCGGTGACCCCTTTTGCTGCGTTATTCAAGGGCCTGTCAGGCTCGCACCGCATTGAGCGCAGGATCACTCCTGATCGAAATAATCCGCAGGCACCGCGACCACAGCGTCGGTCGCCACCTCTTCGGCGATCACCTCAGCCAGCGGGCGCAGGTGAAACTTGATCTGTCCGGAGGGCAACATCAGGCCAATGTCGGGGTTGCGGGTATCCTGCATGTTGCCGGTTTTGAATGGCAGCTCGGGATAGCGCGCTACCAGATCTTGCAGTGAAGTGACCACCAGCTCGATATGTTCCAGCCCCGCCTGATGGACGCGACCCGGTTTCGGTGCAGCCAGCTCGATACAGGGTACCTGTACCTCACCAGCCAACAGCGGCTGATGCAACTGATAAGTGACGATGGGACGCCCGCCAATCATCCCCTCCACCAGCAAGGTACCCGCCTCAGCCAGCACAGCACATAGCGCGCGGTACTCCTGCAGAGTAGCCGCCCGATAACAGAGGTGATCGACCGTTGGCTGTGAAATTGTGACGCCAGTGGCGGCCAGTTCGGCCAACAGCTGAGAAACAAATGGGGCCATTGGCCCCAGTGTGGAATCGAGTGGGTGGGACATGCTTACCATTTCTTCTTGGGTTGAAACAGGACATCGAGCTCGTCGGCTTCTTTGTCCTTGATGTTTTGCAGATCCTGCGCGCTGTTTTGCTGCTGCAGCTCTTCAAGCTCCTTGAGCCCCTGACGCATATCTTCTTCACGGGCCAGCAGATAGGGATCCTTGTCGCCCACGCTCGCCATGGCCGACAGACCCTTGGTATAGAGCTGGCGGCATGTACCATATTGGCCCTGAATGCGGGCATCCATCGCCCGCTTGACCAGATTGGAGATGTTGATCTTGAGCTGCATCAGCTCAAGGCGGCGCTCTTCTTGGGCAAACCCCTGAGGGTCAATCTTGCCCTTGTTGTGCTCTACCCGCAGCACGGCCCGCATCTTCTTGACCAGCTGCAGCATCTGGATCGCCTGACGATCGGACTCCGGGGTCTTGAACTGACCCTCATCCTGCACGCTGTAGTTCTCCTGCACATTCTTGATCTGGGTCTGCACATCAACGATACGCTGCTTGATCTGATTGTTCGGCATCACCTGGGCGATGGCGCGATAGGCATCCAGGATCCGGTGCTGCAACAGCAACACCATGTTCTTGGAGAAAGGCACCAGATTGACGTTCAGCAACACCTCTTCGGTCTCGTCAGCCACCGTCTTGTGTCTGGCAACGGCGTGACGCTTGTCCGCCTCTGCCTTCTGCTTATATTGCTGCACCACGTTATAGGCGATAACCAAAAACAGGAGTGCGCCAATAGACAGCAATACCAAAGTTAAAATCATAGGATGTCCAAACCCCTGTTCCTATCCAATTGCGTGATCCTACAACAGCTTACCCACTTAAGGTAGCCTGCAGATCCCCCCTTGCCCACGATTTGTCACCAAGCTGTGCCCCCGGTCTCAGGGAGAGATTGCAGGATCAGGGGATGATGACCATGACGGTCACCTCCCCATAGTATCGCCCATCAGCGCCATTACTTGAGGTTAAAGCCCCGCGATTGCAGGAATCCCAGCATGAAAGGGCGGGACTCCTTGCCCAGAATGGCGCGGATCTGGCCGCTCCAGGTCTGCTGCTTGTTGTTGCTGCTACGGGCTTGATAGTAGTCCGCGATCTGCTGATCGTACCGGGCCAGCAGGTCGCGATCCAGCTCGTGCTGGTAGCGCTCCAGATGCACCACCAATCCCCTGGGCAGACGGGGTTTCTGCTCCGGCTGCTGGGCAGGATGACCAAGGCAGAGGCCAAACAGCGGGATCACCTGATGGGGCAAGCCGAGCAGTTCGCTCACCTCGGCCGGATGGTTGCGAATGCCGCCGATATAGACCCCGCCCAGCCCCAGCGACTGCGCCGCCAGCAAGGCGTTTTGCGCCATCAGGGCACCGTCGATGGCTCCGATCAGCAACTGCTCCGCATAGCCGATCTGGGCCTCGGGCACGATCTGGGTGTGGCGGTGGTAATCGGCGCAGAAGACCAGAAACTCGGCCGCCTGCACCACATAGGGTTGATTGCCTGCCAGCATGGCCAACTGCTGACGCGCCTCGGGCTCGCAGACTCGCACAATACTGGTCACCTGCAAAAAGCTCGAGGTTGAGGCGGACTGGGCGGCGGCGAGGATGGCATCCAGCTGCTGCGGGGCGATCGGCTCGGCAGTGAACTGACGAATGGAGCGATGGGAAAGGATAAGATCGATGGTCTGATTCATGGCACCTCCAAAATGAGGTAACACCATAGCGAAAAAAACGAGGGAGCCCAAGGCTCCCTCACACACCCAGCTTAAGGGGCCGGATAGACGTAAGGGGCTTGCAACCCGAGCGGGAAGCCGAGCGCCCAGTAGAGCAGCAGGAAAATCGTCCAGCTCACCAGGAAGGCCAGCGAGTAGGGCAGCATCATGGAGACCAGAGTACCGATCCCGGTGCTCTTCACATACTGCTGGCAATAGACCACCACCAGCGGGAAGAAGACCATCAGCGGGGTGATGATGTTGGAGGCGGAATCCCCTACCCGATAGGCCGCCTGGGTCAGCTCGGGGGAGATCCCCACCGCCATCAGCATGGGTACCAGGATCGGACTGATCAGCGCCCACTTGGCCGAAGCCGACCCCACCACCAGATTGACGCTGGCGGTGAGCAGGATCATCCCGACGATAGTCACCTCACCGGGCAGCGCCAACGCATGGAGCACTTCGGCACCGGAGAGGGCCAGCAGGGTGCCCAGGTTGGAGTCACCAAACGCCTTGATAAAGAGCGCGCAGAAGAAGGCCATCACCATGTAGGAGCCCATCTTGTTCATGGTGGCCGACATGGCATCGATCACATCCTTGCCACTCTTGAAGCTGCCTGCGACAAAGCCGTAGACAATCCCGGGCAGGATAAAGAGCAAGAAGATGAGCGGCACAATGGACTTCATCACCGGTGCGGCGAAGGTGGTCAGGGAGCCATCGGCAGCACGCAGCGGTGAATCGCTCGGGGAGAGCGCCAGCGCCAGCAGCACGATGGCCGCCAGCATGGCAAACCCGGCCCAGTTGAAGGCCCGGCTCTCTTGCGCGCTGTAGCGCCCCATCTCGTCGGCACTCTCCAGATCCTCGTTGAGCGCCACATGCTTGAGGCGCGGCTCCACCACCTTTTCGGTGATGAACCAGCCGACGCAGATGATCAGCAACGAAGAGGCACCGGTAAAGATGATGTTGCACAGGGTGTTGACCATGTAGTCAGGATCGAGCAACTGAGCGGCGGACTGGGTAAAACCCTGCAGCAGCGCATCCCCGCCGGAGGGCAGGAAGTTGGCGGCAAAACCGCCGGAGACACCGGCAAAGGCAGCGGCGATCCCCGCCAGCGGATGGCGTCCGGCAGCGTGGAAGATGATGCCACCGATGGGGATCACCAGCACATAACCCGCATCTGCGGCGGTGTGGCTGACGATCGCCACCAGGATCAACATGGGGGTGAGAAAACGGGCCGGCGTCACTTTCAGCAGCTTTTTCAGACCGGTATTGATAAAACCGGACTGCTCGGCCACCCCGACCCCCAGCATGGCCACCAGCACGATCCCCAGCGGGGCAAAGCCGGTGAAGGTGGTCACCATGGTGGAGAGAAACTCGGCCAGACCGGCACCGGTCAGCAGGTTGTTGACCACTACCGCCTCCCCGGTACGGGGATTGACCAGATCAAACTGGAATTGTGACAACACCCAGGAGCCGACCCAGACGATCAGCAAGGCGTAGAGGAACAGCATGGCGGGGTCGGGTAATTTGTTCCCGGCTTTCTCGACGCCATTGAGGAAACGGTTCAGCCAACCTTTGGGAGGGCTGGCCGGACGGTCATTGACAGCAGCATGACTCATTATTGCGATACTCCTTTCCCTAGAAACGAGGTCGCATGCTAGCAATTCCAGCCAATCCGTCTCATGACCGATCGCAAAAGAATGATTAATTTTGATTAAATATTGCGGAATAAAATCCCAAGTTGTGGCCTAACGCACACTTGTTACTCTGCCATCACGGCATCTAGCAGTGGATAACGCCCAACCTGGCACTCCACCACGAAACCGCTCGCCTCGACTTGCGCCACAGTCAGCGGCTTGCTGAACAGATATCCCTGGAACACATGGCACCCCTGGGTCTGCAGTGCGGCCAGCTCGTGGGGCTCCTCCACTCCTTCCGCCATGATCCCCAATCCCAGATTGGTGGCCATGGCTGCAGTCGCCCGGATCACCGGCAAGTTGAGGCCGACCACGAAGGAGCGATCCAGCTTGATGTTGTTGATCGGCAACCGGTTGAGATAGGCCAGCGAGGAGTAGCCGGTACCGAAATCATCGATGGCAATCTTGATCCCCTGCTCGCTCAAATCATCGAGAATGCCGAGGCACCCCTTCATATCGAGCATCAGCACGGTTTCGGTCAGCTCCAGCGTCAACAGGGAGGCATCCACCCCGTGCAGCTCCAGTTGCTGGCGAACTTGCCCGGGCAGCGCCGACGAGAGCTGGAAACCGGAGAGGTTGACGGAGACCGGCACCCGCTGATGGAAGCGCTTCTGCCAGCTGGCTACCTGTGCCAGCGCGGTGGAGAGCACCCAGCTGCCGATCTCGCGGATCAGCCCCATCTCTTCGGCCAGCGGGATAAACTCCACCGGCGAGACATGGCCGAGCACCGGGTTGTACCAGCGCAGCAGTGCCTCGTAACCGATCAGACGCCGTTTGGCGGCATCGACCTGCGGCTGGTAACAGAGGCTCAGCTCCTGACGGCCGATGGCCTTGGCCAGAAACTGTTTGAGATTGAGCTTGCGCTGCAGGGTCTGTTGCATGCTGGGGGTGAAACGCTGCCAGCGCAGCCGCCCCATCTGCTTTGCCTGATACATGGCCATGTCGGCACGGGTGATAAGGTTGTCCCCGTCATCCGCATCATCGGGATAGATGGCGATACCGATACTGCCGCCGATGGTCACCTCCGGCAGCCCGCTCAGTTGCAGCGGCTTGGTCATCTGGGAGAGCATCTGATCGGCCACCTCTTGCGCCCGATCCCCCTGATTGCCCAGCGGCACCAGTGCTGTGAATTCATCGCCACCGAGGCGAGCCAGCTCCACATCCCGCGGGCAAATCTGTTTGAGGCGACCGGCGACCCGCTCCAGCAGGCGATCTCCCGCCTTGTGGCCGTAGTTGTCGTTGACCAGCTTGAAGTTGTCCAGATCCATGAACACCAGCGCGAAACGCTCCCCCAGCCCGCAATAGGCCTCAAGGGATTTCATCAAGCCATACCGATTGAGCAGGCCGGTCAGGGAGTCGTGCCAGGCGAGGTGGCGATGCTCCAGCTCTTCGAGTTTGCGATCGGTAATATCGCGCATGGTGAGCAGAATGCGGGCCCCCTGCTGGATATAGCGGAACTGATACTGGAACCAGCGCATCCCCTTGAGGGTACGGCACTCCCCCTCGGTCACCACTTCATCGAGACGGGAGAGCTTCTGGTAGAAGCTGTCATCATTGCCGGAGAAAACCTGGGAGAGCTTGGCGATCTGGTGGCCGAAACACATTTCGAAGTGATAGTTGCCACTCTCGAACACACCATGGCTATCGAACAGGCAGGCAAGGGTATCGCCGGTTGCCAGCGAGGACTCCTGATAGAGGGTATCGGAGTCGAGCACCGCTTCGGTCATCATCATCAGCCGGCCAGCCAGTTGAATACCGGAGAGGCGCAGATAGATCTGCTTCTTGACCCCCTTTGGGGAGAGGGTCCACCACTCGTTGTAACTGCGCCCCTGCTGAAAATCACCCAGATAGCGCTGCAGCAGCAGATCGATGGCGGTTGCCATATCGGCAGAGAAGTCGCGGGAGCAGAGTTCGTCGAGAGACGTCGCCTCCCACACGGAGAGCGCGGCGCTGTTTGCCCAGAAAATATGGTGATGCTCGATGTCATAAACCCAGATCGGGGTATGCAGAACATCCATCGTCTTCAGTAACCGTTCGTCAAGCGTATTCATCTGGTCAAGGTCATTCATGCTGGATGGTCACTGGTTAACCGGAAAACAGATCTGGCAAACCGCTAGCTGCAGAATGCAAGGTGCAAATACCTCTCGGCCATTATCCCTTTTCACATAGCCAAGAGCGGACAAAACTATTTCAGATATCAACAACAGGGCAGCCTGTACGGCAATACCACAAAGGACTCAGCCAAGGACCCTGTTAATCCAGGCAAATCATATAGTCGATTTTTAACTTTTTTCCCCAGTAAAAACAAGCACTAAGAGCTATCCACTCGAGACCTTGGAAAGAGCAATTGCATATTTGCTGCGACAAATTTGTTATTAACATTTAAATCAATGGCGGAAATAGTCATCACTCTCTGTCACAAAGCTTCCATTAATTAACCAAGCGGATGGATAAACAGCCAAAAAAACGCCAAAACGGACAAAAATAGTTCACTAAGGCGGAATTGATATACCCCAAATTCATTTTTCAACAGGCAATGAGCAAAATCAGAATATATGATCTGCATCACATTGGCTGGGGATGGCAAACCACCCCGGCTGAGTACGCAGAGCAACCCAGATTCCTTCCATCAGATTGCAATATTGGCCTTCGCCCGCGGTTATAGCGGAACAAATCAGGAAATATGGCAAACATCACTGCCGCAACACCATTTGGCATCGTGCCGAAATAATCACCAGCTCGGGGAAACTGAGATGACGGGCGGGTGGAGAACTGGTATCAACAGAAATCGAATCCAGATCAATTAAACGCTGAATTACCCTTGCCAACCCGGAACGCTCTTTTTATGGTTGCCCCCTTGTTACACCCAGAACAGCGTTTATGAAGCACATCGAAGAGTTCTACCTGTTCGTCAAGGTGGTGCAAGAGGGAGGATTCTCCCACGCTGCAGCCGCACTGGGCATGCCAACAGGCACCATCAGTCGACGCATTTCCCAGCTGGAAGAGCAACTGGGTTGCTCCCTGCTACATCGCTCTACCCGCAAGCTCCGCCTTACCGATGATGGCCTCAGATACTACGAACGTCTCTGCACGCCACTCGCACAAATCGAGCAGGCCACCAGCGAGATCCAGGGTCAAGAGGCCGACATCACCGGGCTTATCCGGATAGCTGCACCGATCGCACTCTCCAACACCATCCTCATCGATATGCTGGCCGAATTCGGGCTGCACTATCCCGAGGTACAGTTCGATATCACCCAGACCAATGATCACCAGCACCTGTTCGACAATGATCGGGATCTGGTGTTCTTCAACGGAGAGCTGCCCCAGTCGCTGCCAAATGCGATCTGTCTCGGCCATATCGAGTACGGCCTGTTTGCCTCACCACTCTATTTGACCAAGAAGGGCACCCCCTCCCATCCCAACCAGCTGGAAGAGCACGATCTCATCTACTGCTGGCCTCACCAGCACTGGCAGCTGACCGACAAGGATGGCCAGAGCGTCTGCATCAAACGCAGCGCCAAACTGACCGTCAACCAGACCCAGGCCGCGGTACGCGCAGCCCGACGTCATCTGGGGATCGTCAACGCCCCGCTGCACTATCTGAGCAGCTTCCTCCATGACGAGCAGCTGGTGCCGGTACTGACCGACTGGCAAACCGGCAATCGCCCCTTCTACATGTTGTGTTGCCAGCACCAGTTCGCTCCGTTGCGTGTTAAGATGTTCGTTGAATTTGTTGAAAAATACTCAGCACGCTATCGCAATCGGCAGTGGGACAACCAATTTTCACAAGGTGATAGCCTCACCCATTGCATCTGACCGTTAGCGGGCCACACTTATAGCATCCCTTGCCAACAGAGCCTGCCTAACGCCATGAATGTATTGATATGTGATGACTCCGGGTTCGCCCGCAAACAGCTGGCGCGGGCGCTCCCGGCCGACTGGAAAGTCGATTTGCACTACGCAGCCAATGGTCTCGAAGGGATCGAACAGGTGCTGATGGGTCATGGCGATCTCATCTTCCTCGATCTGACCATGCCGGAGATGGACGGTTACGGTGTGCTGGAGACCCTCCAACGGGAGGGTCTGCGCAACAAGGTGATCGTGGTCTCCGGGGATATCCAGCCAGAGGCCTATCAACGGGTCATGGGGCTGGGGGCGCTCGATTTCATCAAGAAACCCGCCGCCCCCGAAACCCTGCTCGCCCTGCTCAAAAAGCATGGTTTCTGGAGTGCTGCCCCGAGCGGTCAACCAAGCGCCCCCGAGCAGCAGCCAAACGGCGTTGTAGCCGATGCAGGCGTCAAGATCACCCCCGAAATCCGCGATGTCTATCAGGAGCTGGCCAACGTCTCCATGGGTCAGGCAGCCGACTTGCTGGCTCGTCTGCTCAACGCCTTCGTGGTACTGCCTATCCCCAACGTCAACGTGCTGGAGGTCTCCGAGCTGCACATGGCCCTCTCGGCGGCTGCGGATTCGGATACCCTCTCCGCCGTCTGTCAGGGGTTTATCGGAGCGGGGATCGCCGGTGAAGCGCTGATCCTGTTCCATGACTCCAGCTTCAAAGATTTGGCCAAGCTGATGAACCATCAGGGGACGCTGGATCGCACCGCCGAACTGGAGCTGTTGATGGATACCGCCAACGTGCTGATCGGCGCCTTCCTGCGCGGCTACGCCAACCAGCTCGACACCCCCTTCAGTCAGGGGCACCCGGTGGTGCTCGGCCAGCACAGACCCATCAACGAGCTAATCAACACCAACAAGAGTCGCTGGCGCCGCACACTCGCCATCGAGATCAACTACCGGATCCAGGATTACGCGGTGCAGTGTGATCTGCTGCTGCTGTTTACCGAAGATTCCATCGCCACCATGAACAACAAAATCATGCACATGCTCTAGGAGTGACTATGGAAATCCGTGAATTTCATTGGTTGATGAACATAGTCCAGAACCTGGACGTAGGCCTGGTAGTGCTCGACAAGGAGTACAAGGTACAGGTGTGGAACGGCTTTATGGAGAGCCACAGCGGCCGACTGGCCAGTGACGTGCGCGATGGCGTACTGTTCGAGCTCTTCCCCGATGTGGACAGAGCCTGGTTCGAACGCAAGGCCAACATGGTGTTCAAACTCAACAACCGCGCCTTCAGCACCTGGGAGCAGAAGCCCTATCTGCTGCGTTTCTCCAACTACCGCCCCATTACCGGCTCGGCCCCCCACATGTTCCAGAACCTGACCCTGGTGCCACTGGCCGATTTCGGCGGTCAGGTGACCCACATCGCGGTGATGATCTACGACGCCACCGATGAGGCCATGCTGATGAGCGGCCAGCGGCAGGCTTGAGCTTTCAGCAAATAACAGAGGGCGCCGCGGCGCCCTCTGTTATTTAGGTATGAACAGGTCTCGGTATAACCTCTACCTCACCAGCCGTCTCAACGCGCTCCGAGATACTCGGTGAAGGCGTCGATCACCTCTTCAATATCGTCATCGTTGATCTGCAGATGAGTCACCAGCCGCAGCTCGCCGTAACCAGAGAAGAGGATCCCCCGCTCCTTCATAAAGGCCAGCAGAGGGGCCGATTCCCCCTCATGCAGCCGCAGGAACACCATGTTGCTCTGCACCAGCGAGAGGTCGAGCTCGATGCCCGGCAGTGCAGCCAACCCTTCGGCCAGCCGTTTGGCACGGCGGTGATCATCGGCCAGACGGGTCACATGCTGCTCGAGGGCAAACAGACCGGCTTGCGCCAGAATGCCCGCCTGACGCATGCCGCCCCCCAGCATCTTGCGTAGGCGGCGCGCACGGGCGATGAAATCGTGGCTGCCCACCAGCAGCGAACCCACCGGTGCCCCCAACCCCTTGGAGAGACAAATCGAGATGCTATCAAATGGAGCTGCGATCACCTCGACCGGGGTCTCGCTGGCCACGGCGGCGTTAAAAAGCCGTGCGCCATCGAGATGGAGCTTCAAGCCACGTTCAGCAACAAATGCCCCCATCTCCTGCAGATAGGAGAGCGGCAGCACCTTGCCGTTGTGGGTGTTCTCAAGGCAGATCAGGCGAGTCTGGACGAAGTGGGCATCATCAGGGGCCAGCGCAGCCTTGATATCATCGAATGCCAGCGTGCCATCGCGCTGCATCGGCATGGGTTGCAGGGCTACGGAGCCCAGCACGGTACTCCCCTGCGCTTCATAGCGATAGATGTGAGCGGCATTGCCGAGGATGGCCCCCTCACCGCGCTGACAGTGGCTCATCACCGCCAACAGATTGGACATGGTGCCGGACGGCACAAACAGCGCCGCCTGTTTGCCCAGCAATCTGGCCCCATAGGCCTCCAGCGCGTTGACGCCCGGATCTTCACCATAGACATCGTCACCGACTTCGGCGTGGAGCATTGCTTGACGCATGGCGTCAGTAGGCTGGGTGACGGTGTCACTTCGTAAATCGATATAGCGCATGAGATCCCTCCTGAAACAGGAGAGTGACGTTAGCTATACGCCCCTCGCTTGGCAAGGGGCGCATGAGCAGAATGTGAAGCCAATAGACGTCCATAGAACCCGCTGGCGGGATCTACCAAGGCAGCGGCTGACCGTTGAGATCCAGTAGCTGACCCGATTGGGTCAACGATAACCCCTTGATGAGATTGAGCAGTTTCACCGCCACCTCGGCAGGCTCCTGCAATTGCTCCGCAGGCAACTCGCTCAGAAAGGGGGTGTTCATCGGGGAGTCCATCAAGCCGGGCGCCACCGCCACCACCCCCGCTTGCGGGAAACGTTGCGCCCACTCGAGGGCCAGCGTTTTCACCCCCATGTCGAGGGCCGCCTTGCTCATCCGGTAGCTGTAACGTCCCCCCTCCAGATTGGAGGTGATGGAGCCCGCCAGATCAGAGATGGCACAGAGCCACAGCGGATGGTCATTGCCCATCAACCGACTGAAACGGGCAGCCAGCGCCAGTGTTGGCCAGGCATTGGCCAGCAGGCTGTCGCACAGCCACTTGGGGTGCACCTCTTCGACCCGCCGCTCTGGCATAAAGCTGACATCGTGCAACAGGCCGATGGTGTTGATCACCACAGTGGGAAGCGGATCGGTGTCGTAGAGGGTAAACAGGGCGTCGAACGAGATGGCGTCCACCTCTTGCAGCGGGAAGAAGGCCCCCATCTCGATCCCTTTTGGATAGGTGCGCCCGGCAAGCAGGAAGGACTCCCCCCTTGCCATCAGCTCTCTTGCCAGCGCCGAGCCCAGCGCACCACTTCCGAGGATCAAGTAGCTCATCGCCCATTCCATGGAGAGTTATCTTGCTTAGAGCGTATCAGAATAATCACCCGGCCGTGACACGACCAAAGGGTAATATGCCCCTCATCACGCTTCCCCCAGATGGCGACCAAACTCCCGCGCCAGCGCCAAGTCGAGAAAACCGTCCGCTTTCTTGTGGGTGCGCAAAAACTGGTAATAGGCGAGCAGGGTGACCAGTGCCTCCTCATCGAGCAGCCCCACCCCGGGTTGCTGCTCGCCCAGCAGTAGCTGCGCCGCTGCCAGCGCCTCCCTGTCTACCACTTCCGCCTGACGGTAGAGATAACCGCAGCCGGTTGCCAGCCACTCCAGCGAGCAGTTGGCCCCCATGGCGATCTGGTTGGCCCGCGCCAGGCCAGGCTCGGCCCCCTTCAAATATTTGCGGATCAGCGCTTCACTGAGCCCCACCTTGCGGGCAAAGGCGCTCACGCTCATCTCCCCGATCAGGCTCTGCAAGCGCTCGGCAAATCCTTCCATCCAACTCTCTCCTACTCTGCGATCAGAACCAAAGTTCGAATCATGCCACTGCCCATTATTGCTTTGCCAGCCACATGAGGCCAAGATGCCCGCAGTCATCTATGTTGCACATCGTTTTCGCATCGTGTTTTTCAAGGAGTCAACCATGTCTGTATCCCGTGTCGCCCTGCATCCGCAAGGCCCCACCTTCTCTCGCCTCATCATGGGTTACTGGCGCCTGATGGAGTGGCAGCTCTCTCCGGCCGCTCTGCTCGATCTGATGAAATATCATCTGGATCTGGGGGTCACCACCATCGATCACGCCGATATCTATGGTGGCTACCAGTGCGAAGAGGCCTTTGGTCACGCCCTGCGCCTCGAGCCTTCCCTGCGCAGCCGGATGGAGATCGTCACCAAGTGCGGTATCGCCCTCACCGCCAAGCCGGAGCATGCTCTCAACCACTACAACACCGGCAAGGACCATATCATCGCCAGCGCCGAGGCCTCGCTGCGCAAGCTCGGCACCGACCATCTGGACCTGCTGCTGATCCACCGCCCGGATCCCCTGATGAACGCAGATGAAGTGGCCGACGCCTTTATCACCCTGAAACAGGCGGGCAAGATCAAGCACGCCGGGGTATCCAACTTCACCGCCCGTCAGTTCGAGCTACTGCAATCGCGCCTCCCCTTCCCGCTGGTCACCAACCAGCTGGAGATCTCGCCGCTTCATCAGGAAGGGACCCTCGATGGTACCCTGGATCAGTGCCAGCAACTTGGCATCAAGCCGATGGCCTGGTCATGTCTCGGCGGCGGCCGACTGTTCAGCGATGACGCCTATGCCCCGCTGCGTGCCGAACTGGAGCAGATCCGTCAGGAAGTGGGCGCCCAGACTATCGAGCAGGTGGTCTACGCCTGGGTAATGATGCTGCCAAGCCAGCCGCTGCCATTGATTGGCTCCGGCAAACGGGAGCGGATTGCTGCCGCCGTGGCCGCCGAATCCATCGTCCTCAATCGCCAGCAGTGGTTCCGCATCCGCAAGGCGGCGCTCGGTTACGACGTCCCCTGATAACAGCAAAACGTCCAGAAACAAAAACGGCATGGGGGAAACCCATGCCGTTTTTTTAATGCCGAGGCACCTTAGCGGTGGCGCTGTTGCGGGCGACCACGGGGAGCATCTGTCTTCGGTTTGGCCTGGTTGACGGTGATGGTACGGCCACCGACTTCTGTGCCATGCAGACCAGCGATGGCCTTTTCGGCATCACCATTGACCGGCATTTCAATAAAACCAAACCCCTTTGACTGGCCGGTATCGCGGTCGATGATGATATCAACCTTGTCGACCTGTCCAAACTGGCTGAACAGGGTTTTCAGTTCGTCGGCCGTCATCCGGTACGACAGATTTCCTACGTAAATCTTCATGCCATCCACTCTCGATTCAAGGTGCCTTCTCTATGCAATTCCCAGCATAACGGTAAGGGCACAACCCCTATGCCGGACCTGCCATGGCTTCATGCCGTGGCCTTCTCCACACTGTTGTCAAGTGATTGATCTCTTGGGTTAACAGTGCAGACAAGATCAATTCGAGTCACTGGCAGTATCTGAGCTTTGCCGGGAATTGTCGAGAAAATAGTCGACTCAGACCGATTGCAGATCTGACAACCGTTGCGCCAACATCCGGCGACCGTGCCAGGCCCGTTTAAAGCCGAAGCGATAGACAGACGGGCTCACCAGATGCAGCTCCCCCGCCTTGAGATCCAGCAAGGCCATGGCCGCCGCCAGCTCCTCTTCACTCAGTTGCAGATCGAGGCTGAAGTCGAGCCACTGGCCGTCGTGGCCCACTCGCCGCTCCCGCTCGAGCGCCACCAGCTGGTTGCGGGGCAGCGCCAGCGCCTCATCCTTGTTGCCATTGAGCAGATAGATATGCTGTTCATCCCACCCCAGCTCCGCCAGGCGCCAGGGCTGCCAGCTGCGGGGCAGCGACACCATGATCCCGGTGATGCCACCAAAGACCACGCCCACCCAGTTGAGCAGCGCCATGGCGCCCCAGCCATCCCACAAGGAGGCCGCCACCACGCCCCAACTCACCAGCAACAGCAGAAAAATGACGCAGCGATAGCGAACCGCTGGCGGCATCAACAGCTGCACCTGCGAACCGGCAAGCAAGGATGTAATACGCATGAAAAGCTCCTGTCATCACGAAATGGCGCCATTGTGAATAGCCATCAGGATGCTGACAAGGGGGTTTTCTTTGTCATCCCCCTATAAAATCAATACCATGGCGTAAATGATTCTCAGTGGAACCCACTTCTTGACCAGCTCGCAACCCTGTGTGCGCTTTTGTGGCGTCGACAAATTCTATGGCGATTTTCAGGCTCTTCATCACATCGATCTCACCATTGAACGTGGAGAGAAGTGGGTTATCTGTGGCCCGTCAGGCTCGGGAAAATCGACCCTGATCCGCACCATCAACGGGCTGGAGGGGATCGACGACGGCCAGCTGTTCCTGTTTGGCGAGCCGGTGACCCCTTCCTACCTGCGCCGCCTGCAAGGTCGGGTTGGCATGGTGTTTCAGCAGTTCAACCTCTTCCCCCATATGACGGTGCTGGAAAACCTGATGGTGGCGCCAGTGCATACCCTGGGGTTGCGCCCTGAGGAGGCCAAAGCCCGGGCGCTCGGTCTGCTCGAGCGGGTGCGCATTCAGGCTCAGGCCGACAAGTACCCTCACCAGCTCTCCGGCGGCCAGCAGCAGCGGGTTGCCATCGCCCGCTCCCTCTGCATGCAACCCGAGCTGATGCTGTTTGACGAGCCCACCTCCGCCCTCGACCCCGAGATGATCCGCGAAGTGCTCGATGTGATCCGCGAGCTGGCTGACGAGGGGATGACCCTGATCTGCGTCACTCACGAGATGGGCTTTGCCCGTCAGGTGGCGGATCGGGTGCTCTTTATGGATGAAGGGAAGATTATCGAGTCGGCCCCGCCCGCCCAACTGTTCAACGCCCCTCGTCACCCACGTACCCGGGCCTTCCTCGAACAGGTGCTCAGCTATCATGGCTAGGCTCAAACGCCCCCGCCTGCTCGGCTGGTTGTCAGGCACTGTGATGCTCTGTGCGCTACTGGGCTGGGCGCTCTATAGCGGCGCTCGCCAGATGGGCTATGAGTGGCAGTGGCCACGGGTGTTGCCCTTTCTCGGCGAATGGGATGAGGGAACTTTTTATGCCGGCCCCTTGCTAAACGGCCTGCTGGTCACTTTGCAGGTGGCGCTGCTCAGTCTGTTGGGCACGATGGCGGTCGGTCTGTGCGTGGTTAGCCTGCGGCTGCTTCCCTCCCGGCTCGGCCCCTGGCTCGCCATCGCCTATCTGGCGC
The DNA here is from genome assembly GCF_040908375.1 of Aeromonas sp. R2-3. NCBI lineage: Bacteria > Pseudomonadati > Pseudomonadota > Gammaproteobacteria > Aeromonadales > Aeromonadaceae > Aeromonas > Aeromonas sp. R2-3. Next base: position 629,545 of record NZ_JBFODP010000032.1, read on the forward strand.
TGGTGCGCACCACGCCCCAGCTGGTGCAGCTCTATATTCTCTATTTCTTGCTGGGCCCCATGCTGGGATTGGCCCCCCTTGCCTGCGCCGTGTTGAGCCTCTCCCTCTATCAGGGGGCCTTCACCGCCGAAGTGCTGCGTGCAGGCGTACAGGCCATTCCCAAAGGACAGTGGGAGGCAGCCCAGTCGCTTGGCTTGTCACGGGCCATCACCCTGCGCAAGGTGATCCTGCCCCAGCTGGTGCGCATCACCTTGCCGCCGCTCACCAACGAGCTGGTCTCCCTTATCAAACATTCGGCGCTGGTGAGTGTGATCGCCATCTTCGATCTGACCAACGAAGGGCGTACTCTGGTTGCCGATACGTTTCTGACCTTTGAGGTGTGGTTTACCGTAGCTGCCCTCTATTTGCTGTTAACCCTGACGCTGTCAGCCTGTTCGCGGGCGCTGGCCCGTCACCTGAATCCGGATCAACAAGGACGCTAACCATGAATCTGTCATTCAAGACCACCCTGTCGGGCGCTGCCCTGCTACTGACAAGCCTGCTCACACCGGCTCTGGCACAAACTGCCCCCTCCGACACCCAGGCACAGATCGAGCAGAGCGGTACCCTGCGGGTCGGCATGTCCACCTTCGCCCCCTGGGCGATGCGCGACAAGCAAGGGGCGCTAATCGGTTTCGAGATTGACGTGGCCCGTCGCCTCGCCACAGATAACGGCTGGCAGGTAGAGTTCGTGCCTACCGCCTGGGATGGCATCATCCCCTCCCTGTTGGCGAAAAAATATGACGTCATCATCGGCGGCCTCACCATCACCCCCGAGCGGGAGAAGAGCGTGCGCTTCACCCAGGCCTACTCCCATTCGGGGGTGCAGCTGGCCGCCTCCAGCACCATGGCCAAAGAGAAGAAAACCGTGGCGGACTTCAACCAGCGCGGGGTGATCCTGGCGGTACGCCGTGGTGCCTCGCCGGTACAGGTAGCCAAAGCGCACTTCCCCAAGGCCACCCTGCGCCAGTTTGATGACGAGTCACAGGTATTTCAGGAGGTGCTGAACGGCCGCGCCCACGGCGCCCTCTCCTCTTCCCCGAAACCCGAGCAAGAGGCGCTGCGCCACCCGGATGCCCTCTTTATGCCGTTTGCCAAACCGCTAGCAGAGGGGAGTGAAGGGTTTGCCCTGCGCAAGGGGGATGATGCCCTGGCTGAACAGTTCAACGAGTGGATCGCCGCCCGTCAGGCCGATGGCTGGCTCAAGGCGCGCCATGACTACTGGTTCAAGTCGCTGGCGTGGGAAGCGCAGGTCGCCAACCCCTGATGCTGATTGCTCTAAAAGAGACCATCCGGCGCATCGTCCGTGGGGCATGTCGGAACATCAACCGGCTGGATGGGGCGATTGCCCTGATCCTGCTGCTGGCTGGCCTCTGGCTGGCCAGCCGCTTGCACATCGGAGTAGCCTATCAGTGGCGCTGGCATGAGGCCTTCGATCTGCTGTTCACCCCTGGCCCTCACGGCGAGTTGCCCTACTTTTTCAGCGGTCTGCTCACCACCTTGCGCATCGCCCTGCTCGGCATGGTGCTGGCGCTGCTGCTCGGCACTGCGCTGGGGGTAGCCGCCTTCAGCCGCCGCCCCTGGCTGGTGATGCCCGCGACCCTGTTTATCCAGCTGATCCGCAATCTGCCGCCGCTGGTCTTTATCTTCATCTTCTACTTCTTTATCGCCAACCAGCTGCTGCCTTCGAGCGGCCTCTCCCGCTGGCTCGGCTCCATATCACTCTCCCCGTGGCAAGAGGCGCTGTTTGGCCCACCTGCCCGCTGGGAGAACCTCATCTCAGGCACCCTCTGCGTTGGCATGATCAGCGCAGCCTTCGTCGCCGAGATTGTCCGCGCCGGGCTGGCCGCCATCCCCCGTGGCCAGTGGGAGGCGGCGCAGAGCCTCGGGCTCTCTCCCTGGGTGCGGCTGCGCCATGTGATCCTGCCGCAGGCCATGCTGCTGATGCTCCCCCCCCTCACTGGCCAGCTCATTGCGCTGGTGAAGGATACCGCCATCGTTTCCCTTATCTCGGTGCAGGAGCTCACCTTCGTCGGCACCGAGATGGCCAACTCCAGCGGACTGGTCTACGAGATCTGGCTGCTGGTGGCCGCGGCCTATTTATTTATATGTTTGAGTCTGTTCGTATTGCTGAGCCGACTCGAAGCAAAACAAGGAGCACGCACATGCTGACGTCCCTGTTGCTGGCGACCGTATTGCAAGCGGAAGCCATCGGCGGTTATGCCGCCGGTTGCCTGAAAAACGGCGTATCCCTGCCCCTTGAAGGGCCGGGTTATCAGGTGATCCGCACCAAGCGGCTGCGCTACTACGGCCACCCCGACCTCATCCACTATCTGCAAGCGCTGGCCAACCAGACCCGCATGGCCGGGCTGCCGGATCTCTACATCGCTGATCTGGCGATGGCCCGTGGTGGCCCCTTTACCTCCGGCCATCGCAGCCACCAGACCGGACTCGATGCCGATATCTGGTTTCGTATGGCCAACCGCCCCATCAGCAAATGGGAGCAGGATGTCCCCAAGGAGTGGGCGCTGATCGACGAACCCAGCTACAAGATGTTGCCGGGCCGCTTTGGCCCCCAGCAGCTCACCCTGCTGCGGCTGGCGGCCAGCAAACCCGAGGTGGCCCGCATCTTCGTCAATCCGGTGATCAAATCCGCGGTCTGCCAACAGGCTGGTAACGAACCCTGGGTCGCCAAGCTACGCCCCTGGGTGGGCCACTTCAGCCACTTCCACGTGCGGCTGCGCTGCCCGGTGGGTAGCCCCGATTGTGAACCCCAGGCTCCCATTCCGCCCGGCAATGGCTGTGGGGAAGAGCTGGCCTCCTGGCTAAAAGACAAGCCCCAGCTGCCCAAGGTCTCCGGCATCAACAAGCGACCCGAACTACCTGCGCGTTGTGGCAACTGACCCCAAGCTGGTATGGTGGTGCACTCTTGGTCGTACACCATCCATGGCGCACTATCGACTCGAAATATCAAAGGAGAACAACAAGATGGCCACATCACTCTGGCGCAGAACCACGCAGAGCCTGTTGACCCTGACCCTGCTGCTCGGCCTGACCGGCTGCGGCATGAACAATATTCCGACCCTGGACGAGCAGGTCAAGGCGAGCTGGGGGCAGGTTGAGAACCAGTATCAGCGCCGTGCCGATCTCATTCCCAATCTGGTCGCCACCGTCAAGGGGTACGCCAGCCATGAGCAGGAGACCCTAAAGGCGGTCACCGATGCCCGTGCCCGGGTCGGCAGCGTGCAGGTGAGCGATCCTGCCCAGCTCAAGGAGTTTGAAGCGGCACAGAACCAGCTCTCCAGCGCCCTCTCTCGCCTGATGGTGGTGGTAGAGCGCTACCCCGAGCTGAAAGCGGATCAGCAGTTCCTTGCCCTGCAGGCACAGCTGGAAGGAACCGAGAACCGCATCTCGGTGGCACGCCGCGACTATATCGAGGCGGTGCGCCAGTTTAATACCGAGATCCGCACCTTCCCCGGCGTCATCTGGTCCAAGTTGCTCTACTCGGATCTGGAGGCCAAACCCAGTTTCAGTGCCAAACCCGGTGCCGATGAGGCGCCCAAGGTCAGCTTCCAATGAAGATGATGCTGCGCTGGTTTCTTCCCTGTCTGCTGCTCTGGGCTAGTGCCCTGCAAGCAGCACCGGACTTCCCGACGCTGAGCGGACGGGTGGTGGATGAAGCCAGTCTGATGTCCCGCAAACAGGCCCATCAACTGACCCAACAGCTGGCCGCCTTTGAAAAGCGCAGTGGTATCCAGCTGGTGGTGGTCTCTGTCGATAGCCTCGATGGGGAGACTATCGAGGAGTACGGCTACCAGCTCGGTCGCCACTGGGGGATCGGCCAGAAAGGCAAAAACAATGGCGTGTTGTTGCTGATCGCCCAGGATGAGCGCAAGGTGCGGATCGAGGTGGGATATGGGCTGGAAGGCGCACTGCCCGACGCCATCGCCGCCAACATCATCCATGGCCGCATCCTGCCCGCCTTCAAGCGCGGCGATATGGTGGCCGGGATCATGGCGGGCAGCCAGAGCATCATGAAGGCAATCGCCGGAGAATATCAGCCGGTCGAGCAGCCAAAGAGTGACAACGGTGGCGGCCCCTGGCTGTTTATTCTGGTGGTGATTGCGATGATCGTGCTCCACAACCTGCGCGGCGGTGGTGGCGGTGGGCCGGGAGGACGACGTCGGTCGACCTACATGGCCGGTGGATTGGGTGCCGGCTCCTTTGGTGGTCGCTCCGGCAGCGGATTCAGCGGTGGCGGCGGTAGTTTTGGCGGCGGCGGAGCCTCCGGTGGCTGGTAACAGGAGTAAAGAGACAAATCATGATTTCTAAACAGTTCTTCCACACGCTTCAGGCCAAGGTGCGCGAAGCGGAGCTAGAGACTGATGCTGAACTGGTCACCGTGCTGGCCCCGGCCAGCGATGGCTATCGCTACATTCCTACCCTCTGGGCGGCGCTGCTGGCGATGCTCACCCCGCTGCTGGTGTTCCAGCTCGGCTTCTGGCTCGGCTGGTACGAAATCCTGCTGGTGCAGTGGTCGGTCTGGCTGCTGCTGAGCCTGCTGTTCCACTGGACCCCCATCAAGATGCGGCTCATTCCGAAGAAGGTTCGCCAGCACCGGGCTGCCCTGATGGCCCGCCTGCAATTTGTCGAGCAGGGGCTGCACCGCACCCGCGACCGGCTCGGGGTGCTGATCTTCGTCTCGGCCGCCGAGCACTATGTAGAAATACTGGTGGATGACGGCATCGCCCAGCATATCGACAACGGCCAGTGGCAGGAGATCATCGACGACTTCGTGGCGCGAGTGCGCAACAAGGAGATCGAACAGGGTTTTCTGGAGTGCGTGGAGCGCGTTAGTGCCATTCTGACCGATGCCTTCCCGGCCACCCGGGATCAAAACGAGCTGCCGGACAGTCTGATCATCCTCGACAAGCCCTGATCCGGTTTAAAAAATCGGCATTCTGCACAAGGGTTAGGCATTCGGAAAAGATTATGAAAAATAAGGGGAAAAGAGGTTGACCCACACAGCCCTTTCCCCTAAATTACGCCCCGTTCCAGCGCAACAGCGCAGCGAACGAAAATTTGGTGAGGTGTCCGAGTGGCTGAAGGAGCACGCCTGGAAAGTGTGTATACGGCAACGTATCGAGGGTTCGAATCCCTCCCTCACCGCCAAATCTAAAAAAACCGACCTCAGGGTCGGTTTTTTGCTTTCCGGCAAACACCTATGTCGACAAGTGAGCCAGAGCCACGCAGTGGCGGATCATCCACGCGCTCCCCCCAGTTTGCAAAGCCCTGATGGAACATCACCGCTTTTCGTATTGCCAGCCCCCACCCCCTACCTTGCTTTTGTGATTGCCCCACCCGACAAGCGTTCCTTCCAGTCACAACAGGAGCAACAAGATGATTGCAATGCCATCTTATGGCCGCAACACGCCTTCTTTTATGGACGTTACCCAGCGCCCATTAATTGCTCAGCGATTGGATATCATTTTGAAAAACTGATACTTAAGTAGCTACACTAGCGATTATCAACATGCAGGGATGTGTAAAAAATGAGCTTGATTGGCTTGGTACTGGCGTTGATCGCCATCCTTGGCGGCAACATGATCGAGGGTGGTCATCCCAGCGCACTGCTCGATCTGCCCGCATTTCTTATCGTGATCGGCGGTACCATAGGTGCTGCGCTGACCCAGTTCCCCTTCTCCGTCGTCGGCAGCACCATGAAGCGTTTCAAATGGCTGCTCTCCCCCCTCAAGCTCGACATGCATGAACAGGCCCAGTTACTGGAGACCCTGGCAGGCAACGCCCGCCGCAGCGGCATGCTGGCGCTGGAAGGGATGATCGACGAGATCAAGGATCCCTTCCTGAAGAAAGGGGTACAGATGATGGTTGATGGTTACGAGAAAACCAAGATACACGAGGTGCTGGAGAACGAGATCGAATTTGAACAGGAAGATCTCGAACAGACGGTCAAATTCTATGAAGCCATGGGCGGCTACTGCCCGACCATGGGGATCGTCGGGGCGGTATTTGGCCTGATCCACGCCATGGGTCTGCTAGATGCCCCCGACAAGCTGGGCGGCGCCATCGCGGTGGCCTTTATCGCTACCATCTACGGGGTATCCGCAGCCAACCTGATCTTCTTGCCGTTCGGCAACCGCTACAAGGGGTTTGCCCACCAGATCCGCCACTACAAGGAGATGACCCTGACCGGCATTCTCTGCATCGTTGATGGCGAATCCCAAGCGCGCCTGCAAGTTACCCTCGAACCTTATCTGGGAGGTCACGGTGGCCAAAAAGAAAAAGGCTGAAGCACCGGAGAACCATGAACGCTGGCTGGTCTCCTATGCCGACTTCATGACCCTGCTGTTCGCCCTGTTTGTGGTGCTCTACTCCTTTGCCATGGCCAAGCAGTCCGAAACCCGAGTGCTTATCCAGGGCTTTATCGAGTCGCTGGGTAAAATCGGCCTCATCTCCCCGCCTGCCGGCTCACCCTTGATGCAGGGGGGAACAGGGATTCTCGAGCCGGAATCGAAGACCACGCCGAGCAGCCCGAAAGAAGAGACTGTACTGGAAAAAGATGCCCCCATGGCGGCATCGGACCCCTTCAACGAGACCATAGGTGCCTCGGAAAAACCGAGCGCCACCGAAGCCTGGCCCCACAAGACCAAGGAGCAGGAGTGGGTGCAGGTGACCAAGCAGAAGCTTGAGCAGCAACTCAAGGCCCAGATTGAATCGAAGGATCTCGAGGTCGAGCAACTCGGCAGTCAACTGGTGATCCGCATCGGCGAGAAGGCGCTATTCCCCTCCGATTCGGCGTTCCTGCAGCCCCAGTTCATCCCGCTGGTCAACAAGATCGCAGGCATTCTGGCCAATATCCCGGGGCAGGTAGTGGTCACCGGTCATACCGACAACTCCCAGGCGCCGGTGGAGCTTTATCGCAATAACTGGGAGCTCTCGGTGCTGCGGGCCTCTTCCATCGTGCAGACCATGCTGACCAACCCCCAGCTGGATGCCAGACGAGTCATCGCTCAGGGTGTTGCCGACACTCAACCCCGCTTTGCCAATGACACCCCCGAACATCGCCAGGCAAATCGCCGGGTCGATATCACCCTCTCTCAAGGCAAGGCAGCAGAAGAGTCACTGCAACTGCTCAAGCCCTGATCCCCCCGCTCCCGCTTCGCGCGGGAGCCTCTTTTTAAAAACAGATAACTCAATAATATCAACACCATAAGATCTTAATGATAATGATTGCCATTTATTGTCAAGTGGTCAGGCCTCTGCAATAATGCCGCCCCTCAGGCTTAAATAAAAACAATTATCATTATGAACAAACTGCTTCAGGCATGGCCGGCACTCTTGTGTGCCTCCGCTGGCGCGGCCGATCTCCCCCCTGTGGAGAAGGCTCGCAGCGACGACACCATCATTGTCACCGGGCAACGGGTACAACAGAAACTCTCCGATGTTTCCGGCTCCATCACCGTCATCACCCAGGAAGAGCTGGACCGTCAGGTCGCCAGCGAGCTGACTCATGTGTTTCGCAAGATCCCCGGTGTCTCGGTCACCGGCTCTGCCGGGCGACCGCAAAACATCAGCGTGCGCGGCATCGGTGGCAACCGCATCCTGCTGATCAAGGATGGGGTACGCGTCAGCGACGGCTTTGGCGCCGACAACATCAATGACAAGGTGGGTCGCTTCAACTTCGATCTCGACGACATCAAGCAGATTGAGGTGGCCAAGGGGGCCGGCTCCTCCCTGCATGGCTCCGATGCCATCGGCGGCACCGTGGTGATGAATACCAAGCAGCCGGAAGATTATCTGCAACAGCAAGATAGCTATCTGGCGGCCAAAACCCTCTACGGTGGCGACAGCAACAAGAAGAAGCTCAGCATGACCGGCGCGGTGCGGGCACTGGAGAGCGAACATCTGTTGCGCCTCTCCGGCTGGCGCGGCAACGAAACCGCCAACTTTGAGGAGAACCGCATTCCGGCTGATTTGGATGGCATGAGTGCCTCCACCAGCAGCCGCCTCCCCCTCAATGCCCATCACGCTCTGCGGCTGGAGCTGGACTACTACGAGGATCACGCCAAACGCCAGATGGGGCCCAAAGCGGTGCCCCAACCCGATGGCAGCTGGGACGTGGTCGGTTTTCAGGAAGATGGCGATCAGCGCACCCAGGGCGGCAAGTTCAGTTGGGAAGCCAACGATCTGGGCATGGTCGATACCCTCAACTGGAGCCTGTTTGGCAACCAGTCACACAACGAGGCCAACCAGCGCCAGCTGCTGCGCAACGATGCCCTGAGCGGCTATCCCAGATATCGCAGCCAGCGCACCCTCTCCACATTCGAGGAGCTGCGCCTTGGCAGTGAGCTGGAGCTGCAGAGCAAGCTGAGCACCGGCTCGCTGGATCACACCTTCAGCTACGGTGTGGAGCTGGAGCAGGCCAACCACGAGCGGCCGGTCAGCAATCTGACACTGGAAGATGGCATCACCACCCAGGGACAGAAAGCTCCCTTCAGCAAGGCCGAGACCCGCCGCGATGGCATCTGGCTGAGCGATGTGATCGATCTGGGCAGCTGGCAGTTTACCCCGACCCTGCGCTTTGACCGCCAGCGCCTGCGCGCACCGGACAGCAATCTGGCCGAGAACCACAGCGATCACATCTCCCCCAGTGTGGCGGCCAGTTACCGCTTCAACGAAACATGGCGCAGCTGGCTCAGCTATGCCAACGGCTTCCGCGCTCCCGCTTACGATCAGGTTTACGGCAACATTCCTCACTACTTTGCCATGCCGCCGTTCGAGATCATTGCCAACCCCAACCTCAAGGAGGAGACCAGCCACAGTCTGGAGTGGGGAGTGAATGGCCAAAGCGACAACTGGAGCGTCAAACCGGCCGTTTTCTACAACCGCTACTACAACTTCATCGACTGGCGCCAGACCGGTTTCCGCCTCGATGATGGTGTCTTCCTGCGCCAATATCGCAACGTTGCCAAAGCAGAAACCTGGGGCGCCGAGCTGGCCGCCAGCCTCTGGCTGAGCGACGAGTGGGAGCTTTCGACCAATCTGGCCTGGATGGATGGCAAGGATCACCGCGGTGAGCCGCTGCGCACCCAGACACCGCTGGAAGGCAACACCACCCTGCGCTGGCAACAGCTCGACTGGGGGGTTGAGCTCAGTGGCAACTATGCCGCCGCCATGACCAAGGTGCCCCAGTGCGCCAATGCGCAGACTGGCTACAACGGTGCCTGCCAGAGCAGCGCAGGCTGGTTCAGCCTGGACCTCACCGGCGACTGGCAGATCACCGAGGCGCTCAAGGTCAATGCCACCATCGGCAACCTGCTCGATACCCGCTACGTCCGCTATCAGGATGTGGCCGGACTCCCGGCTGGCAGCGATACCTCCCTCTACAGCCAGAGCGGCCGCTACCTGTCAGCCAGCCTCAGTTACCGTTTCGTGGGGATGTGATGAAACATCATGCAATCATGGCGGCCCTGTTGGCCGTCCCGTTGGCGTGGGCGCAAGAGGCCTTGCCACCCCCGATCCCGTCCCAGCCACACCTGATTTCAGGCAATCCCGTACGCCAGGATCCCTACTTCTGGTTGCGGGACGAGAGCCGTAGCAACCCGGCCATTCTCGCCCTGCTCAAGCAGCAAAATCGCTGGAGCGAGCAGCAGCTCGCCGCGCAGCAGCCGCTGGAAGCAACCTTGCGCGCCGAGTTTACCCGCCATCCGGCGGGGGAATCTGTGCCAGACAACTGGCTTGTCCGCGGCGATCAGGCATGGCAGCTGCGCCCGGATGGCTCACTCTGGCAACGCCACGGAGGCAAGGTGCAGCAACGGCTTCCCGCCAGAGCGGGTGAGGGCTATTACGAAGCGGGCGGCTGGGCCCTGAGCCCGGATAACCGCACACTGGCCATCGCCGAAGACAGGCGCGGCGATCTCGACTATCAGGTCACCCTGCTCGATCTCCAAAGCGGCAAGGCGCTGGCCAGTTTGGCGCAGCGCAGCGCTGGTCTCGCCTGGTCACAAGATGGTCGCACCCTTTACACCATCGCCAACGAGCGTTACACCCTGCGCCCCTGGCAGTTGCGCGGCTGGCAGGATGGCCAGGAGCAGACTCTCTATGAGGAGCAGGATCCCGCCTGGCTGCTCAGCCTCTATCGCACCACGGATGGCCAACATCTGGTGTTGCAGGGCAACAACCACGACAGTTCGGAGCAGTACCTGCTCGACTCGGGCAAGCCGCAGCAGGTCAAACCCCGCCAGCGCGGGGTGGAATACTATCTGGACAGCCAATCCGGCTGGGTGATCAAGAGCAACCGGGAGGGGGCGTTTGCCCTCTACTCAGCCAGCACGCCGCTCGATGAGTGGCAGCGCCTGTGGCCCGCCAAAGGGGAGGATCTCGGCGATCCCGAGAAGTGGCGACTGTTTGATCGCCATCTGGTGGTGCAGTTTCGCCAGCAGGGGGAGGATTGGCTCGCCCTGCTCGATCGCAACGGCCATGAACGCCAGCGCCTGCCGCTGGCCAGTGGCGCCGGTACCGGCTGGCTGCAAGGAGAACATGACCCGGCCAGCGACCGCATTCTGGTGCGCAGTCAGGGCTTGAGTCAGCCCCCCGGCCAGCGCTGGCTGGATTTGAACAGCGGTCAGTGGATCAACGACCGGCACACCGGTGACGACAAGGGATTGCCCTATCAGAGCGAGCGGCGCTGGATCACCTCTGCCGATGGCACCCGGGTGCCTGTCTCGCTGGTGTGGCGCAAGGATCTGGCCCCTCGCGCCGTACTGCTCTACGGCTATGGCGCCTATGGCACGCCGATGCGCCCCTACTACCAGAAAGAGCTGTTAAGCCTGCTGGATCGGGGCTTTGTCTACGCCATCGCCCATGTGCGCGGCGGCGGCATGCTGGGGGAGCAGTGGACCCGCGACGGACGGGGCATCAACAAGCAGAACGGCATCAGCGACTTTATCGCAGCCGGTCAAGCCCTGCGCCACTGGTCGCCCGACTCTGCTCCCCTGCCCCTGTTTGCCATGGGGGGCAGCGCGGGGGGCACGCTGGTTGCTGCGGCCCTCAACCAGCAACCGACACTCTTTAGCGGCGCCGTGTTGCAGGTTCCCTTCGTCGATATGCTCGGCACCATGAGCGATCCTGCCCTCCCCTTGACCCGTCAGGAGTATCAGGAGTGGGGCAATCCGGCCAAGCCCGCAGAATATCAGGCGATGCGCCGCATCAGCCCCTACGACAACCTGCACCGCGCCCCCTACCCGCCCCTGCTGGTCACTACCGCCCTGCACGACAGCCAGGTCCCCTACTGGGAGCCGGTCAAGTGGCTGGCCCGCCTGCGGGAGCACAGCACGGGCTCCGGCCCCTACCTGCTGCTGACCGAGCTGGAGGGGGGCCACCGCGCCGGTGGCGGCGATCGGGCTCGTGAATTTGCCTTCTTGTTGCATCTGGCGGGGATCAACCAATGACCCTGCCGCTGATTGGGAGTACCACTATGAAACCCCTGTTGCCCGCCCTCTTGCTGGGGCTGGCTGGCTTTTCCACTCAGGCCGCCGAACTGCGTTTTGTCGAACATGACGCCCCGGCCGATCCCCGCCTCTGGCTCGAACAACAGCTCGGCGTCACCCTGAGTGATGCCCCGGCCTATCAGCGCCAAGGCAAGCTGGGCCACTATCTGCATTATCGCCAGCAGCTCAATGGCGCACCGATCGCCGGCCTGATGGCCGCCGTCAGTCTCGATGAGCAGGGTCGCCCGTGGCGCCTTTATCACAATACCCGACTGATGCAGGCACAGGCGGCGCCATGTGGTGAAGCAAGCCGCGCCGGGGTGGATGCCTATACCGCCACGCTGGATGGCGCTGTGTGGCAATTCGCCGGCAGTGACGAGGCCCAGCCCTGGTACTGGCAGGATGGCGACACCCTGACTGCGGCCTGGCGCCTGCTGGCGGTGGAAAGTCAGCCAGGCAACAGCAAAAGCAGCCACTGGCAGTTGTTTGTCACCTGCGATGGCAGCGCCCTGCTGGGGCGCACGCTGCAAGAGGCCAATACCCGTGCCGAAGCGGCACCGCTGGCAGGGGAAGCGGCCACGGTGCAGGCCCGCATCTTTGCCCTCGACCCACGCACCCAGCTACAAGATGGCAATTTACTGTGGCGCCACGATCTGGTGCTGGACAATCGGGCCTATCGCACCGTCCCGCTCAGGGTACAAAAGGTGGATGACACCTACCAGCTGAGTGGCCCACGCGCCCGGGTCGTGGATGGCACGGCGCCGGAAACTGCCCCCTTTAGCAGCCCTGATGCCGATGGCTTCCAGCTGGATCACCAGCAGCCCGCCTTCCTCGATATCAATGGCTACTACCATCTGGATCTGGCCCAGCGCCATGTGGAATCCCTGGGCTACCCGACGCTGATGGGCGGCCCCCTGGCCATCGATACCGATGCCGGGGAGCAGGACAACTCCCTCTATGACCCCTTCCTGCGCCGGTTGGAAATTGGCCGGGTCGGGGTACCCGATGCGGAAGATCCCATGGTGATCTGGCACGAGTTTGGCCATGCGGTGCAGCACCATATCCTGCCCGACATGGGAGAAGAGGGTGACTGGGGCGCCATCGGCGAGGGCTTTAGCGACTATCTGGCCGCCAGCTGGCGCCAGCGCAGCCCCGAAGCTCGCCAGTTCGAGCCTTTCATGGTCTTCAACTGGGATGCCAGGATCAGCGGCCGGACGCCCCGTCAGCTCGACGATCTGCGGGCGCGCTATCATCCGGGCTTCCTCTATCCGGCTCACCTCACCATCAACGGCAGCAACGGCGACCAGCTGTGGGGCACTCCGCTCTTCACCGCGCTGCGCCAGGCCGTTGAACAGTATGGCGAGGTAGCCCGTGACGAGTTCGATACCCTGCTGATTGAATCCCACTTCGGCCTCGGCCCGCAGGTGCGGATGCCCCAGCTGGCGCGGGTCACCGTGGATACCGCCAACCGCCTCTATCCGGATCGCAGTTATGGCAAGCTGCTGGAGCAGGCCTTCCGCCACCACGCCCTGCTGCCCACCCCCATCGCGGCCCGCCTTGCCGATGACAGCTACCTGCTACCCGGGGAGAAAAAGAGCCTCGCCATCGAATTGAACAACCAGAGCGGCCGTCCCCTGACAGTGGCTGACGCCAGCCTGCTCCCGAGCAAGGGGCTCATGGGTGACGATCACTGGCAGGGAGAGCTCAACGCCGATGGCACCGCCCGCTGGACCCTGCCGCTGGAAGCGGCGAGCAACCTGACCTGTGGCGAGGCAGTCACCTTGCCGCTGCAGTTCCAGCTCACCCTGCCCAGCCCCACCGAGCGCCAGACCCGCCTTGACCTGCAACTGCCGATCGGTGAACCGCTCTGGCAGCGGGCCATCGGCCAGGGTGGCCAGATCAAGGATGCGGTGAGCGATGAGCGGCACGGCCTGTCCCGCTTCACTCTCACCCTGCCCGAGAGCAAGGCCCGCATCGACAGCGGATTCGTGGTCGCCCTCGATCTGGAGCACAGCAAGCTGGAGCAGCTGGAGATCTGGCTCACCTCCCCTTACGGCACCCGGATCAGCCTGTGGAACAAGGGTTATGCCAGCCATACCCGGCTCAAGGGGGAGTTCCCCCGTGAACTGGTACCGTTCGAATCACTCGATAAGCTGCACGGCGAACCGCTCGCTGGCCGCTGGCTGCTGGAGATCAACGACACCAGCGCCGGTGACACCGGTCAGTTGCGCAACTGGCGGGTAGCCCAGCAAGTCGGCGCCCGCTGCGACAAGGATGAAGCCCTGCCCAACACCGGCATCATTCCCCTTGAGCAGGATGAAGGGGGTGGCGGCACGGCTTCCCCCCTGCTGCTGTTGCTGGCCCTCTGCCCCCGCCTCTGGCGCCGGAGCACCCCGCGCCGTTGAATCCTGTACCACGGGGGTTACCGCCCCCGTGAACCTGTGACCGAATCAAGGAATGTGAAGTGAAACCATCCGTACTGGTTATTGCAACCCTCTCAGCCCTGCTCAGCGCCTGTGGCGGCGGGGAAGATAACGCACCACTGGCGATCCCGGACTACCGGGTCGATGTCGCCCTGCCAACCGCAGGTACCCTGTGCGCCGATCTGGATCAGAACTGGCAATGTGATCCTGCCGACCCTGCCGTCAGCGGCGAAGGAGCGGTGGCCCTGGTCAGCCGTTCGGCCAACATCGTCAACTCGCCCCTGCTGTTCGTACCGAGGAGCGGAGGCCTGCTGCTGGCGCATCCGGCCGCCAAAGGGGATCCACAACGGCTGCAACCGACCCTGCTCAGCACCCTGTGGCAGAGCCGCATTGCCGAAGGGGTGGCCGCCGATCGCGCACTGACGCAGCTGCTGGCCGATCTCGCGCCGCTGCAACCGGGCGGCGACCGCGCGGCCCTCGCAGGTCTCGGCCAGTTTGATCAGGCGCTACAACAGGTGGCGATCAGCTTGCAGCAACAGGCCCGCACACGCCTTGCCACCGCCAAGGAGACCCAGTTGCTCACCACCAGCTATCGCGCCATCAGCCTGATGCTGGAGCAATTGGCTCAGGAGTGGCAACGCAACGGCCAGTTCGCTGAAGATACCCAAAGCAAGCTGCTGACCCTGCTGGTGCAGCAGCAGCCACGCAACCTGCTAACCGTCACCGGCGTCACCACCTTCAGCGATGGCAACGACCCGCTGCTGGAACAGGAACCCGCCGACTATCCGGGACAAGATGCCAGCTGGAATCGCACTCGTCCCCAGCTTGCCTATCGCAAACTCGATGATCGCGGTCAGGCGCTCCCTGACAACGCGACGAGCTGGCAGTGCGTCAAGGATCTCAATACCGGTCTGGTGTGGGAGGTCAAATCGGATGATCCCTTGAGCCCGGCCTGGAAAAGCAGACCCTTTGCCTATGAGGATGAGCAGTTCAAGGCGACCGCAGGCGAGCAGCAAGCGGCCTACCAGCATATTCATAAGAGGATCGAACAGCTCACCACCGAAGGAGATCTGGCGGCCCTAGCCCGGGCACAGGCGCTGACCACCATGCTGACTACCCGCGCGTATCAGCAGTGGCTCAATGGCGAGCAACGCTGCGGCATCAGCCAGTGGCGGCTGCCCACCATGGGTGAGCTGATGTCACTGCTGCACTACGGCAGCCTGGCCAAGGACCCGCTGGGTCAACGCATCATCGTGGATACCCGTTACTTCCCGGATATCGCCCCCTCGGAAGATGACACCTACCATGGCTACTACTGGAGCGCCACCAGCAACACAGCTCAGCGCTTCTCCGGTGGCCCCATCAGCAAACGCACAGTCCTGCTCCTGGGAGAAGATGCGGGCACCACCTATCCCGCGCTGGTGCAGCAAGATACCTATATCGAGCTGATGCAGGTACGACTGGTCGCCACTCCCCAATAACCCGAGGAATATCATGAGCCTTTATCGCTTTTCGTTCGCCATGCTGGCACTGCTGGCCCCCCTGGCCCACGGTGCTGCCATTTGTGATGACACCATGGATCGCACCGCCCCCTCTGCCCGTTTTCTTGACCATGGCAACGGCACCGTCACGGATCAACACACCGGCCTCACCTGGATGCGCTGCAAACTGGGGCAGACATGGAGTGGCAGCAGTTGCCTGGGGGAACCGACCGTTTACTACTGGCAGCAGGGGCTGCAAGTGGCGGAGCGGATCCGCAGTGACAGCAGCCATGCTCTCTATCACTTCGGCGGTATCAGCCAGTGGCGCCTGCCCGACATCAAGGAGCTGGCGACCCTGGTCGAGCATGCCTGCTACAAGCCCTCTCTCAATGAAGCCATTTTCCCGCGCGCCATGGCGGGGGGCGGTAAAGAGGTCAATGAGGGCTATGTCTATCTGATGAGCAGCACGGTAACCTCCGCCAATGGTCAGCGGGCGTATCTGGATATCACCTCGGGAGATATCGGTCTTCGCGCCATTGGCGCCTACCCGGATCAGGTCTTGCTGGTCGCCAATAAACCCTGACCGCCCCACGCTCGAAACCGGAACGCGATGACAGGAGAGGCTTGAAAGCCTCTCTTTTTTATTGCTCTTGCCACCCCCTATCTCACCCGCCATCACGCTCTTCTCCCGCCTGTGCCCCCTGCACGCGATATCGACCTGATCCGGCTTCGCCCGCGGCATTTACCCCTTTCAGGTGATGACGAGGAGCAGCACTCTGCGCTTTCCAGGCCTTTCTCGCCCGCCATAACCAACAAAAAAGTGCGCTTCTTAACAAAATTTAATTACCGGTTAACCGATTAATAATTAACCCGTAAAAATGACATGTAAATCAGTGCGAAAGTGTCATAATGCGTAACATTATTGTTAAGTCACTTGATTAATTTGGTTAGGAAAAACCTCTATGTTTGCTGATATTTCTGCTCAACATTGGGCTTTTGCCATTTATGTCATCGGTGCCATCACCATCTGTCTGGTGATGATAGGCCTCGCCGCCCTGCTGGGAGGTCGCGCCTACGGCCGCACCAAGAACAAGCCATTTGAATCTGGTGTCGACTCGGTCGGCAGTGCCCGCCTGCGTTTTTCCGCCAAGTTCTATCTGGTCGCCATGTTCTTCGTCATCTTCGACGTCGAGGCGCTCTACCTGTTTGCCTGGTCTGTCTCCGTGCGGGAGAGTGGCTGGGTCGGCTTTATTGAAGCCACCATTTTCATCGGACTGCTGCTTATCGGCCTGATCTACCTCTGGCGCATCGGCGCACTGGACTGGTCACCGCGCAAACCGCAGCTGAACAACAAAAACAGTGATTGAACCACAGACCCTTTCCTTGAGGTTGCACCATGAAGTACACCCTGACCCGGATTGACCCGGATGCACCCGTTGAGCGCTACCCCCAGGAGCAGCGCCAGACCGTCGATGACCCACTGGCGCAAGAAGCGACGCGCGGCATCATGATGGGCCGCCTCGAGGAGGTGCTGCAAGACACAGTCAACTGGGGCCGCAAAAACTCCCTCTGGCCTTACAACTTCGGCATCTCCTGCTGCTACGTGGAGATGTGTACCGCCTTCACCTCCCCCCACGATGTGGCCCGCTTCGGCGCCGAAGTTATCCGTGCCTCGCCCCGTCAGGCCGATTTCATGGTGATTGCAGGGACTCCCTTCATCAAGATGGCGCCAGTCATCCAGCGCCTGTATGAACAGCTGCTCGAACCCAAGTGGGTGATCTCCATGGGGGCCTGTGCCAACTCCGGCGGCATGTATGACATCTATTCCGTGGTGCAGGGGGTGGACAAGTTCCTGCCGGTCGACGTCTACATTCCGGGTTGCCCGCCCCGTCCCGAGGCCTTTTTGCAAGCCCTGATGCTGCTGCAGGACTCCATCGGCAAAGAGCGCCGCCCCCTCTCCTGGGTGGTGGGCGATCAGGGGATCTACCGTCCCCAGATGCAGGCCGAAAAAGAGCGCAAGCGCGGCGAACGGATCAATGTGACCAACCTGCGCACGCCGGATGAGATCTGACCATGAAACTGACTCGTGATTTTCCCAGCAATTACGCCATGGCCCAGTGGCAGCCCAGCGACCACAAGGATGCCAAAGTCATTGGCGAACTGTTTGCCCACTTCGGGGCCGAGCACTTCACCGTGCAGACCACGCGCACCGGCGTGCCGGTGGTCTGGCTCCCCCGCGAACTGCTGCAGGATGTGATGGGCTTTTTGCGCAAGGTGCCCTCCCCGTTCGTGATGCTCTTCGATCTGAGTGCGACTGACGAGCGGCTGCGCAGCCATCGCGACGGTCTGCCCCAGAGCGATTTCACCGTCTTCTATCACCTCATCTCCATCGACCGTAACGCCGATGTGATGCTGAAAGTGGCGCTGGCCGAGAGTGACCTGCATCTGCCCACCATCACCAACCACTTCCCCAATGCCAATTGGTACGAGCGGGAAGTGTGGGATCTGATGGGCATCACCTTCGATGGCCACCCCCATCTGACCCGCATCATGATGCCCAAGAGCTGGCAGGGTCACCCGCTGCGCAAGGATTACCCGGCGCGCGCTACCGAATTCGATCCCTTCATGCTCGATGCCGCCAAACAGGACATGGAGCAGGAGAACCTGCTGTTCAAACCGGAAGAGTGGGGGCTGGCCCGCGGCAACGAGAATGAGGACTACATGTTCCTCAACCTCGGCCCCAACCACCCCTCTGCCCACGGCGCCTTCCGCTTGGTGTTGCAGCTCGATGGCGAGGAGATCCGCAACTGCGTTCCCGATATCGGCTATCACCATCGTGGTGCCGAGAAGATGGGCGAGCGCCAGTCCTGGCACAGCTACATCCCCTATACTGACCGGGTCGAGTATCTGGGCGGGGTGATGAACAACCTCCCCTATGTGCTGGCGGTCGAAAAGCTGGCCGGCATCAAGGTGCCGCAGCGGGTCGACATGATCCGGGTGATGATGGCGGAGCTGTTCCGCATCCAGAGCCACCTCTTGTTCCTCGGGACCTATATCCAGGACGTGGGGGCCATGACCCCGGTCTTCTTCACCTTCACCGATCGGCAGAAGATCTACACCATCATCGAAGCAATCACCGGTGCCCGCATGCACCCGGCCTGGTTTCGTATCGGCGGTGTGGCCCACGACTTGCCGAAGGGATGGCAGCGGCTGGTGCAGGACAACCTGTTGAGCTGGTTGCCCAAGCGCTTGATGGATTACGAAAAAGCGGCGATGCGCAACAGCATTCTTCGCGGTCGAACCATTGGCGTCTCTGCCTACACCACCGAGCAGGCGTTGTCCTGGGGCACCACGGGGGCCGGATTGCGCGCCACCGGCCTCAACTTCGACATACGCAAGTGGCGCCCCTACTCCGGTTACGATCAGTTCGACTTTGAAGTGCCTGTTGGCAGCAATGGCGATGCCTACGACAGAGCTACCGTGCGGATCGAGGAGATCCGCCAGAGCATGTCGATCATCGAGCAATGCATGAAGAACATGCCGGAGGGCCCCTTCAAGGCGGATCACCCCCTCACCACCCCGCCGCCCAAAGAGCGCACCCTGCAGCACATCGAGACCCTGATCAACCACTTCCTGCAAGTGTCTTGGGGCCCGGTGATGCCCGCTGCCGAGTCGTTCCAGATGATTGAGGCGACCAAGGGGGTCAACAGTTACTACCTGACCAGTGACGGCTCCACCATGAGCTACCGGACCCGGATCCGCACCCCGAGCTTTGCTCACCTGCAACAGATCCCCTCGGTGATCAAGGGCAGCATGGTGTCGGACCTCATCGTCTATCTGGGCAGTATCGATTTCGTTATGTCGGATGTGGACCGTTAAGTGATCCCGCCTCCCGGCCATGGCCGGGAATTAGAATCACCGAACGAGCAGTAAAAGGACAAGCCACCAAAGGTCAAGTCATGAGCCAGCAATGTCAGTGTCACAATAATCAGACCCCACAGGGGCAAGGGGCATGCAGCAGCAAACAGGACGACTTCGTTCTGAGCCAGGCTGAACGCGATGCCATCGAACACGAGAAACACCACTACGAAGATCCCCGCGCCGCCAGCATCGAAGCGCTCAAGATCGTGCAGCAGGCCAGAGGCTGGGTACCCGACGGCGCCATTCACGCCATCGCCGCCGAGCTCGGCATTCCCGCCAGCGACGTGGAGGGGGTCGCCACCTTCTATAGCCAGATCTTCCGCCAGCCGGTAGGGCGTCACATCATCCGCGTCTGCGACAGCATGGTCTGCTACATCAATGGCCATGAAGATCTGCTGGCCGGTCTCAAGGAGGTGATGAACCTCGGCCCCGGTCAAACCACCCCGGATGGCCGCTTCACCCTGCTGCCGGTCTGCTGCCTTGGCAACTGCGACAAGGGGCCAGCCATCATGATCGATGACGACACCTATGGCGGCCTCGATCCGGTGACCTTGCTGAAAACGCTGGAGGCTTACCCATGAGCCTGCCGCAGAACAAGATCCTCGCCTCTCTTGGCACCGCCAACCGCACGGCCCGCACCGCCGAGACCCATCCGCTCACCTGGCGGCTGCGGGATGACGGCCAGCCGGTATGGCTGGAGGAGTATCAGGCCAAACAGGGCTATGAAGCCGCCCGCAAGGCGCTCGGTCAGATGAGCCCGGACGAGATTGTCAGCACCGTCAAGGATGCCGGTCTCAAGGGGCGCGGCGGTGCGGGCTTCCCCACTGGCGTGAAGTGGGGGCTGATGCCCAAAGACGAGAGCATGAACATCCGTTACCTGCTCTGCAACGCCGACGAGATGGAACCCAACACCTGGAAAGATCGCCTGCTGATGGAGCAACTGCCCCATCTGCTGATCGAGGGGATGATCATCAGTGCCCGGGCGCTCAAGGCCTATCGCGGCTATATCTTCCTGCGCGGCGAGTATGTGGATGCTGCCATCCACCTGCGCCGTGCGGTAGAAGAGGCAAAAGCAGCGGGCCTGCTGGGCAAGAACATTCTGGGCTCCGGTTTTGACTTCGAGCTGTTCGTCCACACCGGCGCTGGTCGCTACATCTGTGGTGAAGAGACGGCCCTCATCAATTCGCTGGAAGGGCGCCGCGCCAACCCGCGCGCCAAACCCCCCTTCCCCGCCGTTTCCGGCGTCTGGGGCAAACCCACCTGCGTCAACAACGTCGAAACCCTCTGCAACGTGCCTGCCATTATCGGCAACGGAGTCGCCTGGTATCACGGGCTGGCGCTGCCGGGCTCGGAAGATCACGGCACCAAGCTGATGGGCTTCTCCGGCAAGGTGAACAACCCCGGGGTCTGGGAGCTGCCCTTTGGCATCACCGCCCGCGAGCTGTTTGAAAATTACGCCGGCGGGATGAAGAGCGGCTATCGCCTGAAAGCGTGGCAACCGGGCGGCGCGGGCACCGGCTTCCTGCTGCCGGAGCACCTCGATGCCCAGATGTATACCGCCGGTATCGGCAAGGTCGGCACCCGGATGGGGACCGGCCTCGCCATGGCGGTGGATGACTCCATCAGCATGGTCTCCCTGCTGCGCAACATGGAGGAGTTCTTCGCCCGCGAGTCGTGTGGCTGGTGCACGCCCTGCCGCGACGGCCTGCCCTGGAGCGTTAAGCTGCTGCGGGCACTGGAGCGTGGCGAGGGGCAATCCGGCGATCTGGCGACCCTGGAGCAACTCTGCGGTTTCCTTGGCCCGGGCAAGACATTCTGCGCCCACGCACCGGGCGCCGTCGAGCCGCTGGCCAGCGCCATCAAATATTTCCGCTCCGAATTCGAGGCCGGGATCAAAGGCAGCGGTGATAACCGCAAGCCGGTCAAAGGGATCCAGCCCAATCTGCTGGGCGAGCGCTGGTAACGACACCACAGATTTCACAAAACAGGTTTCAGGGAAGTTGTATGGCAACCATTTATGTAGACGGCAAAGAGTACGAGGTAGACGGAGCAGATAACCTGCTGCAAGCCTGTCTGTCGCTGGGTCTGGACGTCCCCTATTTCTGCTGGCATCCGGCGCTGGGTAGCGTTGGCGCCTGCCGCCAGTGTGCGGTGAAACAATATCAGAATGCCGATGACAAGCGCGGCCGTCTGGTCATGTCCTGCATGACCCCGGCCACCGATGGCAGCTACATCGCCATCGAGGATGAAGAGGCTAAAGAATTTCGCAAGAGCGTGGTGGAGTGGCTGATGACCAACCACCCCCACGACTGCCCGGTGTGTGAAGAGGGCGGCGCCTGCCACCTGCAGGATATGACGGTGATGACAGGCCACAACAGCCGTCGCTACCGCTTCACCAAACGCACCCACCAGAATCAGGAGCTGGGCCCCTTCATCGGTCACGAGATGAACCGCTGCATCGCCTGCTACCGCTGCGTCCGTTACTACAAGGATTATGCCGGTGGCGAGGATCTCGGGGTCTATGGTGCCCACGACAACGTCTATTTCGGGCGGGTCGAGGATGGCACCCTGGAGAGTGAATTTTCCGGCAACCTGGTGGAGGTCTGCCCCACCGGCGTCTTCACTGACAAGACCCACTCCGAACGTTACAACCGCAAGTGGGACATGCAGTTTGCCCCCAGCATCTGCCAGCAATGCTCCGTGGGCTGCAACATCAGTCCGGGCGAGCGTTATGGCGAGCTGCGCCGGATTGAAAACCGCTTCCACGGCAGCGTCAACCACTACTTCCTCTGTGACCGTGGCCGCTTTGGCTATGGCTACGTCAATCTGGCGGACCGTCCGCGCCAACCGCTGCTCAAAGATGGCAACGACCAGCTGACCATCACGGTCGATGGCGCCCTCAACCGAGCCGCCGATGCCCTGCGCACGGCCCGCGACCTCATCGGCATCGGCTCGCCCCGCGCCTCGCTGGAGAGCAACTTTGCCCTGCGCGAGCTGGTGGGGGCAGACAACTTCTATGCAGGCGTCGAGCAGGCCGAGTGGGCCTGTCAGCTGAAGATGCTGCAGATCCTGCAACAGGGCGGCGTGCCGACTCCGAGCCTGCGGGACATGGAAGAGGCTGACGCCATTCTGGTGCTCGGCGAAGATGTCACCATGAGCGCCGCCCGTATCGCGCTGGCGCTGCGCCAAGCCGTCAAGGGCAAGGCTCGCGAGCTGGCCCGCAAGATGAAGGTCGATCTGTGGCAAGTCGCCGCCGTTCAGACACTGGGTCAGAACGAGCGCTACCCGCTGCTCATCACCAGTCTCGACACCACCCGTCTGGACGATGTAGCGGCCGACAAGCTGCACGCCCCCTATGCCGATCAGGCGCGCATTGGCTTTGCCATCGCCAACCTGCTCGACCCGAGTGCACCGACCGTGGCCGACCTCTGCCCCGAACAGCAGGCACAAGCGGCTCGCTGGGCCGAGCTGCTCGGCAACGCCAAGAAGCCGCTCATCATTGCAGGCTCCACTGCCCGCGATGTGGCGCTGCTTGAGGCGGCCAGCAACATTGCCCGCGCCCTGAAAGGCCGTGGACAGGAAGCCAACATCGCGCTGGTTGGCCAGGAGGCCAATTCGCTGGGGCTGGCCATGCTGGGCGCTCAAACCTTGTCAGACAAGCCGCTCGAAGCCGCCCTTGCGCGTATCGAGTCAGAAGAGGGGTTGGCGCTGGTCACCCTGGAGAACGATCTCTACCGCCGCGCGCCGCGCAACCGAGTGGATGCTGCGCTGGCACGGCTGCAGCACCTGCTGGTCATCGACCATCAGGCAACCCCGACCGCCAACAAGGCAGATCTGGTGCTGCCAGCGGCCAGTTTTGCCGAGGCCGATGGCACCCTGGTGAACATGGAAGGGCGCGCCCAGCGCTTCTTCCAGGTCTATGCGCCCGCCTTCTACAACGCCGATATTCAGGTGCGTGAAGGGTGGCGCTGGCTGGCGGCGCTGCAAGGGGCGATCGAACGCAAGCCGCTGCGCTGGCAGAACTTCGACCAGGTCAACCATGACTGCGCCACCAGCAATCCGCTGCTGGCTACCATGCTGGAAGCGGCGCCCAACGCAGGCTTGCGGATCCGTGGCATGCGACTGGCCCGTGAGCCGCATCGTTACAGCGGTCGCACCTCCATGCTGGCGGATCAGAACGTCAGCGAACCGCGGGTAGCGCAAGATCCCGACTCCCCCTTCAACTTCTCCATGGAAGGGTATGCCGGAGCCCGTCAGCCGCTGCCGCAAGTACCGTTCGCCTGGGCGCCGGGCTGGAACTCTCCCTCCGCCTGGAACAAGTTCCAGGATGAAGTGGGTGGCAAACTGCGTGCTGGCGATCCGGGTCGCCGTCTGCTGGAAGCAACAGACCCGCAGGCAGAAGGCAAGGAGCTGCTCGGCTGGTTCACCACCATCCCCGCCCCCTTCAAGGCCGCAGAGGCGCTGCAAGTGGTCAATTATGCCCAGCTGTTTGGCGGCGAGGAGCTCTCCGCTCGCAGCCCGGTCATTCAGGCCCGGATGAACGAACCCGAGCTGGTGCTCAATCCCCTTGATGCGCAGCGTCTGGCCCTCCACGGGGGCAGTCAGGTCTCCTTCTCCTGGGGCGGTAGCCACTGGCAACTGCGTCTGCGGCTTAGCGAGCAGCTGAGCGCCGGTCTGGTGGGGCTCCCCCTTGGGGTGAACGGCCTGCCGACGGCCCTGCAACAAGCCTCAATCACTAACCTGCAGGAGGTGATCGCATGAGCGAGTCGCTGATCGATCTGTTGCTGGAGGTGGGCAAGGCACTGATCGTGCTGGTGGGGATCGTGGGGGCTGGCGCCTTCATGAGCTTCATCGAGCGCCGTCTGCTGGCCCTGTGGCAGGATCGCTACGGCCCCAACCGGGTGGGGCCGTTTGGTCTGCTCCAGCTGGCCGCCGACATGATCAAGATGTTCTTCAAGGAGGACTGGATCCCGCCGTTCGCCGATCGCCGGATCTTTATCCTGGCCCCCATCATCGCCTTCACCGCCTTTATTCTGGCGTTTGCGGTGGTGCCCATCACCCCCACCTGGGGCGTGGCGGATCTCAATGTGGGGCTGCTCTACATCCTGGCCATCGCGGGGCTGGCGGTCTATGCGGTGCTGTTCGCCGGCTGGTCGAGCAACAACAAATACTCATTGCTCGGCAGCTTGCGCGCCTCGGCCCAGACCCTCTCCTACGAGGTGTTTCTCGGGCTATCCCTGATGGGGATTGTGATCCAGACCGGCAGTTTCAACCTGCGGGATATCGTCGAGGCACAGGCAGACTTGTGGAACGTGGTGCCCCAGATCCTGGGCTTTGTCACCTTCCTGTTTGCCGGTGTCGCCGTCACCCACCGTCACCCGTTCGATCAGCCAGAAGCCGAGCAGGAGCTCGCCGACGGCTATCACATCGAGTATGCGGGGATGAAGTGGGGTCTCTTCTTCGTGGGCGAATATATCGGCATCGTGCTGATCTCCTCGCTCATCGTGACCCTCTTCTTCGGTGGCTGGCACGGCCCCTGGCTGCCCCCCTTCATCTGGTTTGCCCTGAAGACCGCCTGTTTCATGGTGTTCTTCATCCTGCTGCGGGCCTCCCTGCCTCGCCCGCGCTTTGACCAGGTGATGTCGTTTGGCTGGAAAGTCTGCTTGCCGCTGACCCTGATCAATATGCTGGTCACCGCGGCAGTTGTACTGATAAGTACGCAGTGAGGCACTCAATATGAAAATTGTTAGCATTATTCAGGGTGTCGGCACCCAGTTACGCAGTCTGGCCATGGTCTTCTCCCATGCCTGGCGGCCCCGTGAAACCCTCAACTATCCGGAGCAGGCAGTCTATGCGGCCCCCCGCTACCGCGGTCGCATCGTGCTGACCCGCGACCCCGACGGGGACGAGCGCTGCGTGGCCTGCAACCTCTGCGCAGTTGCCTGCCCGGTCGGCTGCATCTCGCTGCAAAAATCCGAGCGGGAAGATGGTCGCTGGTATCCGGAGTTCTTTCGCATCAACTTCTCTCGCTGCATCTTCTGCGGCCTGTGTGAAGAGGCTTGCCCCACCACCGCCATACAGCTGACACCGGATTTCGAGATGGGTGAGTATCGCCGCCAGGATCTGGTGTACGAGAAGGAGGATCTGCTGATCAGCGGGCCCGGCAAATACCCGGACTACAACTTCTATCGCATGAGCGGGATGGCCATCGACGGCAAGCCGAAAGGGGATGCCGAAAACGAAGCCAAGCCCATCGATGTCAAGAGCCTGCTGCCCTGAGGAGTCAATCATGGAACTGGCATTTTATGCCTCGGCCCTGGTGGCCATTTACAGCACGCTGCGGGTGATCAGCACCAGCAATCCCATGCATGCGCTGCTCAATCTCATCATCTCCCTCATCGCCGTGGCCATGATCTTCTTCTGCCTGGGTGCCGCCTTTGCGGGGGCCCTGCAGGTGATCGTCTACGCCGGCGCCATCATGGTGCTGTTCGTGTTCGTGGTGATGATGCTGAACTTGGGGAGTGCCCAGGCACAGGAGAAAAAGTGGCTCACCCCCATGACCTGGGGGGGCCCTGCCCTGCTCTCGCTGATCCTGCTGGGCTTTCTGGCCCACGGCATTCTCGGAGTGACCGGGGGCCTGATCGGGGTGACCGAGGTGACCGCCAAGCAGGTGGGTGTCGAGCTCTTTGGCCCCTATGTGCTGGCGGTGGAGCTTGCCTCCATCCTGCTGCTGGCTGGTCTGGTAACCGCCTATCACCTGGGTCGGGAAGAGAAGAGCGGTGAAGTGCTCTCCGTCCCCCGCACAGCATCCCGCTCTGCACAAGAAGGAGGTCAGCAATGAATGGAATCCCTATGGAGCACGGCCTCCTGCTGGCCGCGGTGCTCTTCTGCATCGGGTTATGCGGCCTGCTGATCCGCCGCAACCTGCTCTACATCCTGATGAGCATCGAAATCATGATGAATGCGTCGGCACTGGCATTTGTGGTGGCGGGTAGCCGCTGGGCTCAGGCCGATGGCCAGATCATGTACATACTGGTGATTTCTCTGGCAGCAGCGGAGGCCAGTATCGGCCTCGCCCTGTTACTGCTGCTCTATCGTCGTTACCACACCCTTAACGTGGACACTGTGAGCGAGATGCACGGATGAGCCTCTTATATCTGACTTTTCTATTTCCGCTGCTGGGGTGGCTGGTATTGGCCTTCTCCCTCGGCCGTCTGGGGGAGCGCACCTCAGCGCTGATCGGGGTGGGTTCCATTGGTCTCTCGGCGCTTACCACACTCTGGGTCGGCATGGACTTTCTGGCCAACCCGCCCGAGGGTGGCGTCTATATCCAGCACCTGTGGCAGTGGATGGCGGTAGGCCACTTCACCCCCACCTTCAGCCTGGCGCTGGATGGCCTGTCGCTGACCATGCTGGGTGTAGTGACCGGGGTGGGCTTCTTCATCCACCTGTTCGCCTCCTGGTACATGCGCGGTGAAGAGGGCTACTCCCGCTTCTTTACCTACACCAACCTCTTTATCGCCAGCATGCTGTTTCTGGTACTTGCCGATGACCTGCTGTTTGTCTACCTCGGCTGGGAAGGGGTGGGGCTGTGCAGCTACCTGCTGATCGGCTTCTACTACAAGGATCGCAACAATGGCGCGGCGGCCCTCAAGGCCTTCATCGTGACCCGTGTGGGTGACGTGTTCCTCGCCATCGGCCTGTTTATCCTTTATCGCGAACTGGGCACTCTCAATATTCACGAGCTGCTGGTTCGTGCGCCGACCATGTTTGCCGAAGGCTCCCCTGCCCTGTCGCTCGCCTGCCTGATGCTGCTGGGTGGTGCGGTCGGCAAATCAGCCCAGCTGCCGCTGCAAACCTGGCTGGCAGATGCGATGGCTGGCCCGACGCCGGTCTCCGCGCTGATCCACGCCGCCACCATGGTGACCGCCGGTGTCTACCTGATTGCCCGCACCCATGGCCTGTTCCTGCTTGCGCCGGAGATCCTCCATCTGGTCGGGCTGGTTGGCGCCATCACCCTGGTGCTGGCCGGTTTTGCTGCGCTGGTACAGACCGACATCAAGCGGATCCTTGCCTACTCCACCATGAGCCAGATTGGCTACATGTTCCTGGCACTCGGTGTCGGTGCATGGGAAGGGGCCATCTTCCACCTGATGACCCACGCCTTCTTCAAGGCGCTGCTGTTCCTCTCCGCCGGTGCCGTTATCGTCGCGACCCATCACGAGCAGAACATCTTCAAGATGGGCGGCCTGCGCAAGAGTCTGCCGCTGGTCTATGCCTGCTTCCTGGTAGGTGGTTCGGCGCTGGCCGCGCTGCCGCTGGTCACCTCGGGTTTCTACAGTAAGGACGCCATCCTGTGGCAAGTAGAAGCCTCTGGCCAAAGCGCTCTGCTGTGGGCCGGTCTGGTGGGGGCATTCCTCACCTCCCTCTACACCTTCCGGCTGATCTTTATCGCCTTCCATGGCAAAGAGCAGACCAAAGCCCACGCCGGTCACGGTCTGGCTCACCATCTGCCGCTCTTGGTTCTGCTGGTGCTCTCCACCGGCATCGGGGCACTGATCACCCCGCCACTGGCAGGTGTGCTGCCCGCAGGCCCGGGGGATCATATCGAAGAGGGTCGTCATGCCCTGGAGATAGCCTCCGGCATCATCGCCATCGCAGGGATCGCGCTGGCCGCGTTCCTCTTCCTTGGTGAGCGCCGTCTGGCCACATCCATTGCCAACAGCGCCCCGGGCCGCCTGCTCAGTACCCTCTGGTTCAACGCCTGGGGCTTTGACTGGCTCTACGACCAGCTGTGGGTCAAGCCCTATCTGCTGGCTACCCGTCTGGTCGGGCAGGATCCGCTGGACTGGATGATGGGCCTGCCCGCCTGGTTCGCCCTGCGTGGCAACCAGCTGCTGGCCTGGACCGTGACCGGCAAGTTGCGCTGGTATGCCGCCTCCATGGGGATCGGCGCCGTGCTGGTGCTGGCGCTGTTGCTGCTGGGATAACGCGATGAACAACACGAAGATCGTACAGCCGGGCTGTTTGCTCTCCCTGATGGAACAGGGAGCGCAATCTCATATGAACTTGAACGAGAGCTGATACCGTGACCTTACTCTGGATCTTGCTAATTCCTTTTATCGGCGGCTTGCTCTGCTGGCAGATGGAGCGTCTCAGCGGGCAGTTTGTCCGCTGGGTAGCCCTCATCTCCATGAGCGCCAGCCTGCTGCTCTCCTGTGCCATCTGGCTAAGTGGTGATTTCTCCCTTGCCACCACGGGCCTAGACAGCGCGGGCGTCTCTGGTGCAGCCTCCGCCTGGGCCGCCGAGTGGCGCCTGCCGTGGATCCCGCGCTTCGGCATCTCTTTGCATCTGGCGGTGGATGGCCTGTCGCTCTTGATGGTGATCCTTACCTGCTTTATCGGGGTACTGGCCATTCTCTGTTCGTGGAAAGAGATCGTGCAGCGCATCGGCTTCTTCCACCTCAACCTGCTCTGGATCCTGGGCGGCGTGCTCGGGGTCTTCATGGCGCTGGACCTGTTCCTCTTCTTCTTCTTCTGGGAGATGATGCTGGTCCCCATGTACTTCCTGATTGCGCTCTGGGGCCACTCGGTCACTGACGGCAAATCACGGATCAACGCCTCAACCAAGTTCTTCATCTACACCCAGGTTTCGGGCCTTATCATGCTGGTGGCCATCATCGGGCTGGTGCTGACCCACCAGCATGCCACCGGAGTCTTCACCTTCAACTATCTGGAGCTGCTCAATACCCCGATGAGCAAGGGCGTTCAGTGGCTGCTGATGCTGGGATTCTTTATCGCCTTCGCGGTCAAGATGCCGCTGGTACCGCTGCACGGCTGGCTGCCGGATGCCCACAGTCAGGCGCCGACCGCAGGTTCGGTGGATCTCGCCGGTATTTTGCTCAAAACCGCCGCCTACGGTCTGCTGCGCTTTGCCTTGCCGCTCTTCCCCGAAGCGTCCGCAGAATTTGCTCCCTACGCCATGGTGCTTGGCCTGATCGGGATCGTCTACGGTGCCATCGTGGCCTTTGCCCAGACCGACATCAAACGGCTGGTAGCCTACACCAGCATCTCCCACATGGGCTTTGTGATGATCGCCATCTACTCGGGTAGCGAGCTGGCCCTGCAGGGCGCCGTGGTGCAGATGATCGCCCACGGTCTCTCGGCTGCCGGCCTCTTTATCCTCTGCGGTCAGCTCTACGAGCGGTTGCACACCCGGGATCTGCGCCAGATGGGCGGCCTGTGGGAACGCCTGCGCTATCTGCCCGGCGTGATGCTCTTCTTCTCGGTAGCGTCGCTCGGCATGCCGGGCACCGGCAACTTCGTCGGCGAGTTCCTGATCCTGGTCGGCAGCTTCCAGGTTGCCCCTGTCATCACGGCGGTCGCCACCTTCGGTCTGGTGCTGGCCTCGGTCTACTCCCTCATCATGTTGCAGCGCGCCTGCTTTGGCCCCGCCAAGGATGAGAGCATGCTCAAGGGACTGGATCGCCGCGAGCTGACCATGATGATGGTGATCGCGGGTCTGCTGGTTCTGCTTGGCCTCTATCCCCAACCCGTGATTGACACCGCCAGCAGCAGCCTTATCAACGTGCTGCACTGGTATCTGCTGCCGACTGCTGGAGCCCTGCAATGACATTCTCCGCTTCCCAACTGCTGGCACTGCTTCCCCTGCTGCTGACCACCGGGGCCATGGCAGCCCTGATGCTGGCCATCGCCTGGCGCCGCTGTGTCACCACCGCCTATACCGTCACCATCGTTGGTCTCAATCTGGCGCTCTTCTCTCTCCCCATCGTGATGGCGCAAGGGGATCAGGGGGTCACCCCGCTGCTGCAAGTGGACAGTTACGCCGTCTTCTACATGGGACTGGTGCTCATCGGCGCCCTGGCCACCTGTACCTTCGGCCAGTCCTGGCTGAAAGCCTACCCGGACAACCGGGAGGAGTTCTTCCTGCTGCTGCTGATCGCCACCGCCGGTGGTCTGGTGCTGGCCTGCTCCCGTCACCTCGCCTCTCTCTTTATCGGGATCGAGATGCTGACCCTGCCAATGTTCGGTCTGGTGGGTTACGCCTACCGCGAGCGCCACTCGCTGGAAGCAGCGGTGAAATACATGGTGCTCTCTGCCGCCGCCACCGCCTTCCTGCTGTTTGGCATGGCGCTGCTCTATGCACAGGCAGGCAGCTTGAGCTTTGCTGCCCTGGGGCAGACCCTGGCCGAGAGCCCGGCTCACCACCCGCTGCTGATGGGCGGTCTGGGGTTAATGCTGGTCGGATTCGCCTTCAAATTGTCGCTTGCCCCCTTCCACCTCTGGACGCCGGATGTCTACGAAGGGGCACCGGCACCGGTCGCCACCTTCCTCGCCACCGTCAGCAAGGTGGCGGTGTTTGCCGTGTTGCTGCGCTTCTATCTGGCGGTACCGGCGGCGAGCGATCCCATGATCCACTGGCTGCTGGCCGCCATGGCGGTTATCTCCATCCTTATCGGCAACCTGCTGGCCCTGGTGCAGACCAACGTCAAACGGATGCTGGGTTACTCCTCCATCTCCCACTTCGGCTACCTGCTGGCGGTCATCGTCGCGAGCCGATTCGGCCAGATGCCGGTGGAAGCAGCCGGGGTCTACCTGCTGATGTATCTCTTCACCAGTCTGGGCGCCTTCGGGGTGGTGAGCATGATGTCGAGCCCCTATCGCGGCAAGGATGCGGACTCCCTGCACAGCTATCGCGGCCTGTTCTGGAAGCGTCCTTACCTCACGGCCGTGATGACGGTAATGATGCTCTCCTTGGCGGGCATCCCGATGACCCTCGGCTTTATCGGCAAGTTCTACCTCATCGGTGTGACCGTCGAGGCGCAACTCTGGTGGCTCTCGGGCGCCATCGTGCTTGGCAGCGCACTGGGTCTCTACTACTACCTCAAGGTGATGGTGACCCTCTATCTGCGCGAACCGGGCATGCAGCGGCGCGATGCCAGCGCCGACTGGGCACTCTCCTCCGGCGGCGTGGTGGTGCTGCTCTCTGCCGCCCTGGTGGTGTTGCTGGGGCTCTATCCCCAGCCGGTCATCAGCCTGGTACAAGGGTTCCAGCACGTAGTCTTGCAGTAACCTTCACAGACGTTCCCCCTCACCATTACCCGCAAACCGGCAGCCTTGGCTGCCGGTTTTCTATTTGCAGCCCGACAACATCGCGCACTCCGCGAGCCAGCAAATGACAGATCAGTCAGCGAGGGTGATGCCCATCATGGTTTTTGCCATACAACCAGAACCGGGCGAGATCCTCATACCCTCTTGAATTCCTTATTGATATATTGGTTATATTCTGGAATGGAGTTCAGATTGATGAAGCAACACTACGTTTGCCAATTTAACCCGACAGAACTGGCCGCCACGCTGGCACCCTTGCAAGGAGGCAAGCTGACCATACTGCTGGCCGAACAGGATTGCGCGCAGATTCCCCTGTTGCAGCAGTTGTGCCGCGACTTCAACATCGCCCTGGATGGCGCCATTTTCCCCCAGCTGATCGGTGCGCAAGGATTGTTGCCGCAAGGGACCTGGCTACTGCCCAGAGCCAACCCCTATCACGCCACACTGCTGCCCCTGACACCGCAGGCCAGCGCAGTATCCCTTGCCCACCGGATTGCGAAACAGGTGGAGAACATGCTGGCCACCTGGCCAACCCCTTCGCCGCCACCAACCCTGTTTCTGACCTTCGACAACCTCATTCCCAATATCGCCTCCATTCTGGATGCGCTTTATCTGCAACTGGCCAATCGCGTCAACTATGCCGGCGCCAACGCAGGCAGCGGCAGCTTCACCCCCCTTGCCTGCCTGTTCGACAATCAACGGCAACTTGCCTACGGGGTCACCTGCACGCTGCGGCCCAGCAACAGCTTTCCCTTTCTGGAACATGGTTACCAACTCTCGGCCCAACCGATGCTGGCCACCAGCAGTGAAGCGAACAAGATTGCCTACATCGATTGGCAACCGGCCTTTCAAAAATATCAGGGGCTGATCCGCCAGCAATTCCAGCACACTATGGTGCGCGAGGAGCTCTACCGTTTCGTGGTGCACATGCCACTGGGCCTGCTGCGGGCCAACGGGGATGTGATTGTCAGGATCCCCGTCGAGGCAAACGATGACGGCGCCCTGCTCTGCGCCGGCGAGGTCGCGGAGCACAGCATCCTCACTCTGCTGAAGGCGCCAGAGAGTGCCACCGAACATGCCTGCTTACTGGCCGGGCGCCTCAACCAGCAACAAACCCTCACCCGAGCACACTTGCTGGAGGTCTACTACTGCGCAGGACGCCAGCTGCACTTCGACCAGCAGACAGTGACCGAGCTGCACACCCTGCTGACCCACTCGGGGGCCGGCGATCTGGCAGGAGCCCTCTCCCTTGGCGAAATTGGCAGCGTGCGCCATGGGGATTACCCCCAATTTCATAACGGCGCCATTCTCTGTAACGGGGCATTGATATGAACAACGACCACGCCATGGCCATCGTCTGCGATCTGGCGCTCTGCATCGGGCGTGAAGTCACGCTGGATGCGCTGCTCACCAAGGTACTGCAACGTTTTATGCATCACTGCGCCACGCCGGTTGGCGCGGTATTGCAGCAACAACGGGAGGGATACAAGCTGCTTAAGGTGATCGGCGACGAGCAGCTTCGCCAGCACACCGGCACCACCCTGGCCCTGCCTGGGTGGGTCAGCGAGGAGGAGCACTGCCTGCTGCAACAGACGCTCCCCCTGCCGGGCAGCCGCCCCTACCAGTTTGCCTATCGGCTCAAGGTTGAAGGGGGTTATCTCATCTTGCTGCTCGCCCCCCAGCCACATCAGCAGATCGTACCCGTCTGCCATCTGTTCAGCCCGGTGCTCGGCAACCTGGCCCGCGCCATTTCCCTCTGCAAGGACAGCGAGCAGCTCGCCCTGCGTCAGCAGGCCGAACTGAAGGATCTGAAACACTTCAACGAATCCCTGCTCAAGGCCATCCCGATCCCGGTGTTCTACAAAGATATCGAGGGGCGATTTCTGGGCTGCAACCAGGCCTTCAATCAGGTGATCGGCATCGGCAAGGAGGCGCTGCTGGGTCGACGGGTCGAGGAGCTGCTGCCCGTCGGGCTTGCCGAGGCCTACAGCATGCGGGAAGCCGAGCTGCTGCGAAGTCGCCAGCCCCAGTGCATCGAACAGCAGTTGCATGACCGCAATGGCATGCGCTATCAGGTCATCTGTTTCAAGGATCTCTTCTATGACCATCAGGGGATGGTTGCAGGCATCATCGGCACCCTGGTCGACATCACCCGCCTCAAGGAGAGCGAGCGCCACCAGCGTGACCTGCTGTTCCAGACCATCAGTGCCCTCGCCAGCGCCATCAGCCACAAGGATCGCAACAGTGCGGGCCATGAGCTGAGGGTGCGCGATTTGGCACTGGCCATCGGGCAGGCCATGCAACTGCGGCAAGAGCGGCTGGATGCGCTGGGACTGGCGGCCATGGTGCACAATATTGGCCTGCTGCAGATCCCCACCGAGATCATCACCCGCCCCCGTGAATTGCGGCCGGTGGAGTTCGAACTGATCAAGCAGCACCCCCAGGCCGGCCACGATATTCTCAAACAGATCGACTTCCCCTGGCCCATTGCCACCATCGTGCTGCAGCACCACGAAAACCTTGATGGCAGCGGCTATCCGCAGGGGCTGGCGGGCAACGCCATTACCCTGGAGGCGCGCATTATCCGGGTGGCCGACTCGCTGATCGCCATGACCTCCCATCGCCCATTCCGCCGGGCCATGCCCCTGAGTGACGCCATTGCCGAACTGACCCGCTATGCCGGGATCCATTACGATGAAAAAGTGGTCAATAGCTGTATCGTGCTCTGGCAGACCGGCTACCACTTCGGCCCTCCCATCAGTCAACTTGCAGACAAGGCGGGATAAGATGTCCGAACTCCTCACCTCCTGTGCACTCCCCCACCCACTGACCGATGCACTCCCCTCCTCGGCGCTGTTGCTGACCCAGGTGATGGATCAGCTTCCCTATCGGGTGCTGCTCAAAGACACCCGATTCAGCTACATCGCGGGCAACCGCCTGCTGGCGGCGGATCTCGCCCTCTCCCCAGAGGCACTGGTGGGCAAGAATGACTGCGACTTTTTTCCCCCCGAACTGGTACAGCGCTATCGGGAGGATGACGCCCGAGTCATGCGCGAGGGGATACACCAGCACATCGAAGAGCCCTATCTGAAGGGGGGAGAAGCCCGCTGGCTCAGCACCACCAAGTTTCCCCTGCGTGATGAGGCGGGGGTCATCGTGGGGGTCGGCGTCTTCTTCGAAGACATTACCGAGCAGAAGTGGCAGCAGGAGAAACTGCAACAGTACAGCTGGACCCAGCAGGCGATCAGCCGCGCCCACCACGCCCTGCTCAAACCGGGCGATGAGCCACAACTGCTGCAGGATATCTGCGATGCCATCGCCGTCGATGACCGTTTTCCGTTGGTCGCAGTGCTGCAAGGCCAGCCCGAACTCGCCCAACCACCGAGAATCGTGGCGCAGGCAGGCAGTGCCGATGCCTCAGAACAAACGCTGTGGTTGAACGATGAGGCCCTCACCCAGGCCATCCTCCACCAGCGGCGCCTCAATCAGGTGATCTTCCACGAGCGGCCCCATACCGGCCGCCACCCGTTGCGCTCCCGCCTGCTTATCCCCTTGCCACTGCAGGAGGATCAGGCCGGTGCGCTGATCATTCACAGCGACCAGCCGCGGTTGTTCAGCCAGGAGGAGGAGCAGCTCTTCATCCAGCTGACCGACTACCTCACCTATGGCCTGCAGGCGCGCCATACCCAGCAGGCTTATCTGCGCTCGCAACAGGAGAAGATCTTCCATGCCCGCCAGCTGGAGCTGGCACTGGAAGATGCGCTGGGTGCCATCGCCGCCGTGCTGGAGCAGCGCGATCCCTATACCGCAGGCCATCAGAAACATGTGGCCAAGCTGGCCCAAGCCATCGGCCGGGAGCTCAGGCTGGAAGAGAAGCGGCTGCGGGGGATCTATCTGGGCGCCATGGTGCACGATATCGGCAAGATCCAGGTACCGGCTGAAATTCTCACCAAACCGGAACGCCTCACGCCACTGGAGTTCGAGCTGGTCAAGGAACACCCCGCCATCGGCTATCTGGTGCTCAAGGATATCGACTTCCCCTGGCCCATCGCCCGGATGATCCACCAGCACCACGAGTATCTCGATGGCTCCGGCTATCCGCTGGGACTCAAGGGGGATGAGATCCTGCTGGAGGCCCGCATCCTCACCGTCGCCGATATCGTCGAATCCATGTCCTCGGATCGCCCCTATCGCGCCGCCCTCGGCATTCCCCAGGCCAGGGAGCAGATCATCCAGATGCGCGGCCATCAGCTCGATGCGGATGTGGTGGATGCCTGTCTGCGGATCCTCGACCGGGGAGACTTTATCCCCCAACCGCTCGGCAAGCCGTAACGACACGGATAAAAAAACCGGCCAATTGGCCGGTTTCTGTTTTTATGCGCTGGCGCTCTCTCTATTAACCCAGACGAACCCGGGCGTTGCGGAATATCCGCATCCAGGCGCCGTCCTCGCCCCAGTTGTCGGGGTGCCAGGAGTTGGCCACGGTGCGGAACACCCGCTCCGGGTGCGGCATCATGATGGTGGCGCGACCGTCGGTGGTGGTCACGGCGGTGATACCATCCGGCGAGCCGTTGGGGTTGGCCGGGTACTGTTCGGTCACGCTGCCGCGGTTGTCGACAAAACGCAGCCCTACCAGACCGCTCTGCTGCAGTGCGCTCAGGTGAGCGGCATCGCGCACCTCGACACGTCCTTCCCCGTGGGAAACGGCGATGGGCATCACCGAGCCTGCCATGCCGGCGAAGAAGGCCGACGGGGACTCCTGTACCTCAACCAGACTGAAGCGGGCCTCGAAGCGCTCGGAACGGTTGCGCACAAAGCGCGGCCACAGATCGGCGCCCGGGATGAGGTCTCGCAGGTTGGACATCATCTGGCAACCGTTGCAGACACCCAGAGAGAGGGTATCGCCGCGCTCGAAGAAGCGCTGGAACTGCTCGCGGGCGTTGTCGTTGAACAGGATGGACTTGGCCCAGCCTTCCCCCGCCCCCAGCACGTCACCGTAGGAGAAACCGCCACAGGCCACCAGGGTCTGGAACTCCTCCAGCTTAATGCGACCGGAGAGAATGTCGCTCATATGGACATCGACCGCCGCGAAACCGGCACGATCGAACGCCGCCGCCATCTCAACGTGGGAGTTGACCCCCTGCTCGCGCAGCACCGCCAGACGGGGGGAGACCCCGCGGGCAATGTAAGGTGCAGCCACATCCTCGGACGGGTTGTAAGTCAGCTTGGCATGCAGACCCGGATCGGTGGCGTCCTGACGGGCCGCGTGCTCACTGTCGGCACACTCGGGGTTGTCGCGCAGGCGCTGCATCTGCCAGCTGGTCTCGCCCCAGATGGTGCGAAGGGCGGTACGGCTGGCACGATAGACCTCCTGACCGCCCCGCTGCAGGGTGATGAGGTCCCCTTCGCGCACGGTACCGAGCACATGGGAGCAGGCCGCCAGACCGTGGCCGGCCAGCAGGGTCATCACCGCCTCTTTGTCTTCACGACGCACCTGAATGACGGCGCCCAGCTCTTCGTTGAACAGCGCCGGCAGCAGCTCGCCACCGATGCGATCGAGCTGGATGTCGAGGCCACAGTGACCGGCAAACGCCATCTCGGTCAGGGTGACGAACAGGCCGCCGTCAGAGCGATCGTGATAGGCGATCAGTTTGCGATCAGCCACCAGCGCCTGAATGGCGTTGAAGAAGCCCTTGAGCTGGACCGGATTGTCGAGATCCGGCGCCTTGTCGCCCAGCTGGCGATAGACCTGCGCCAGCGCCGAGGCGCCGAGGCGCTGTTTGCTGTTGCCAAGGTCGATGAGGATAAGGTCGGTTTCACCGAGATCGGTACGCAGCTGTGGAGTAACCGTGTTGCGCACATCCTCGACCCGGGCAAAGGCGGAGATGAGCAGGGAGAGCGGCGAGGTGACGCTTTGCTCCTTGCCATCCTGCTGCCAGCGGGTCTTCATGGACATGGAATCCTTGCCCACAGGAATGGTGATGCCCAGGGCCGGGCAGAGCTCCTCGCCCACCGCTTTGACCGCCTCATAGAGACCGGCATCTTCCCCCGGGTGACCGGCAGCGGCCATCCAGTTGGCAGAGAGCTTGACCCGCTTCAGCGACCCGATGTGGGCCGGCGCCAGGTTGGTAAGCGCTTCCGCCACCGCCATGCGAGCGGAGGCGGCGTGGGAGAGCAGCGCCACCGGGGTACGCTCGCCCATCGACATGGCTTCGCCGTGATAGCTGTCATAGGTGGCAGCGGTGACGGCGCAGTCAGCCACCGGGATCTGCCAGGGGCCAACCATCTGGTCGCGATTGACCAAGCCAGTCACGCTGCGATCGCCGATGGTGATAAGGAAGGACTTCTCCGCCACGGTCGGCAGACGCAGAACCCGCTCGGCCGCGTCACTCAAAGTGATGCCATCGAGCTGGAGCGCTTTGCCCTGTGCAGGCAGGGTCACCACGTCGCGGTGCATCTTGGGCGCCTTGCCGAGCAGCACGTCCAGCGGCAGATCGATGGGCTGATTGTCAAAGTGGCTGTCAGAGAGCGTCAGGTGCTTCTCTTCGGTGGCAGTACCGATAACGGCATAGGGCGCGCGCTCACGCTCGCACAGGGCCTTGAACAGCGGCAGCTTGTCCTGCGCTACCGCCAGCACGTAACGCTCCTGGGATTCGTTGCACCAGATCTCCAGCGGGCTCATGCCCGGCTCGTCGCTCTGGATGGCGCGCAGATCGAAACGACCACCGCGCTCACCGTCGTTGACCAGCTCCGGCATGGCGTTGGAGAGACCACCCGCCCCCACATCGTGGATAAAGACGATAGGGTTGTCGTCACCCAGCTGCCAGCAGCGATCGATCACCTCCTGGCAACGTCGCTCCATCTCGGGGTTGTCACGCTGCACCGAGGCAAAGTCGAGATCTTCGGCTGACTGGCCGGAGGCCATGGAGGATGCGGCACCACCGCCCAGACCGATGTTCATCGCCGGGCCGCCCAGCACGATCAGCGCCGCGCCGACCGGGATATCCCCTTTCTGGACATGTTCGGTGCGGATGTTGCCGATGCCGCCAGCCAGCATGATGGGCTTGTGGTAGCCACGCACCTCGACGCCATTGTGGCTCGGCACCTCCTCTTCGAAGGTACGGAAGTAGCCGAGAATGGCCGGACGGCCGAACTCGTTGTTAAACGCGGCGCCGCCGAGCGGCCCCTCCTGCATGATGTCGAAGGCACTGACGATGCGGCTCGGCTTGCCGAAATCCTGCTCCCAGGGCTGCTCGAAGCCGGGAATGCGCAGGTTGGAGACGGAGAAACCAACCAGACCCGCCTTGGGCTTGGCACCGCGACCGGTGGCACCCTCGTCGCGAATTTCGCCGCCGGAGCCGGTGGCTGCGCCCGGGAACGGGGAGATGGCGGTCGGGTGGTTGTGGGTCTCCACCTTCATCAGGATGTCGACCTGTTCCTGGTGATACTGGTATTCGCCGTTGGCCGGGCTCGGGAAGAAGCGGCCACCCTGGCTCCCTTCCATCACGGCGGCGTTGTCTTTATAGGCAGAGAGGACATGATCCGGCGTCTGCTCGAAGGTGTTCTTGATCATCTTGAACAGCGACTTGGGCTGCTGTTCGCCATCGATGGTCCAGTCGGCATTGAAGATCTTGTGACGGCAGTGCTCGGAGTTCGCCTGGGCGAACATATAGAGCTCGATGTCGTTGGGGTTGCGACCCAACTTGGTGAAGTTCTCCACCAGATAGTCGATTTCGTCGTCGGCCAGCGCCAGACCCAGCGCCACGTTGGCTTCGGCCAGGGCTGCGCGACCACCGCCCAGCACATCCACCTGGGTGAAGGGGCGCGGCTCGTGGTGAGCAAACAGGGCGGCAGCTTCGCTCATCTCGGCAAACACCACTTCCATCATCCGATCATGGAGCACGGCGGCAATGGCGCTGCGCTGGGCGGCACTCAGCTCACCCTGCCCCTTGATGGTCAGGTAATAGGCAATACCACGCTCCAGCCGCTTGACCTGTTTCAGGCCGCAGTTGTGGGCGATGTCGGTTGCTTTGGAAGACCAGGGGGAGATAGTGCCGGGGCGGGGGGTAACAAGAAACAGCTGACCGCTGGGGGTGTGTTCGGGGATGGTCGGGCCGTAGCGCAAGAGCTGGCCCAAGGTCGCTCGCTCGGGGGGAGAGAGGGGGCTTGTCAGCTCGGCAAAGTGCACATACTCGGCATAGACATCCTCTATCTCTACTCCGCTCTCTACTCCACTCTCGTTTCTCATCTGTGCGAAGCGTTGCAGCAGTTTTTGGACACGAAAATCAGACAGTGCTGGGGCACCACGCAAGATATCCATATGACCTTTCTCACCAAGTTTTAAAGTGGGGGGGAATTGAGACGCGCGTATTATAGGGATCTGGCTCACAGCGGACAAACGTTTTTCTCACTTCGTGCAGTGTGACTCTGCGCACACTCTCTGGTATAAAGGTGCCTCTTTTTTGACAAATGCCGATTTTTTCAACAAAGGTACTCACCTACTTGCGCTGCATTTTTCGACTGTTTATCGGGCTGTTGTTGACGCTGACACTGGTTGGCTGCGACTTCTATAGCCCCTCCAGCCAGCTGGAGCAGATCCGCCAGCGAGGCGAGATCCGGGTTGGCACCATCTATGGTCCCACCTCCTATTACCAGCGTGACGACCTCGCCCAGGGGTTCGATTACGAGCTGGCGCAAAATTATGCCGACTGGTTGGGGGTGAAACTCACCATCATCCCGGTCGACACCACTGACCAACTGGTCACCCTGCTGAAAAAGGGCAAACTCGATCTGGCGGCTGCCGCCATCATGGTCACCCCCGAACGGCGCGAGCTGTTTCGCTTCGGCCCGGGCTTCTACCAGGTCTCCCCCAAACTGGTCTACCGCAACGGCAAACCCAAGCCGGCCTCATTGAACGATATCAAGGGCAAGCTGGTGGTGGCCGCCGGCTCCACCGGTGAAGACCTGCTCAAAGAGATGAGCAAAGAAAATCCGAGACTAGCCTGGAGCACCAGCGACAACGCCGATGTGGAGGAGCTGCTCAAACAGGTGGTGGATGGCAAGATTGACTACACGGTGGTGCAGGATACCGTGCTGGCCCGTACCCAGCGCTACTACCCGGAGCTCACCGAGGGGCTGACCCTGGCCCAGAAGCAGACCGTTGCCTGGGCCATGAGCAAGCTGCCCGATGACAGCCTCTATGCCAGCGTGATCGACTTCTTCGGTCAGCGCTTTATGGATGGTGCCATCGCCAAGCTGGACGAGAAGTACTTCGGCCACGTGCAGAACTTCGACTTTGTCGATACCCGCACCTTCCTCAAGCGCGCCAAGAGCCTGCTGCCCAAGTACCAGCCGCTGTTCCAGACTCACGCCAAGAATATCGACTGGCGTCTGCTCGCCGCCATCAGCTATCAGGAGTCTCACTGGGACCCGCAGGCCCGCTCCTACACCGGCGTGCGCGGCATGATGATGCTGACCGAGCCCACTGCCAAGGCGATGGGAGTCAACGACCGGCTTCATCCGGAAGAGAGCATCAAGGGTGGCTCCCTCTATCTGCAACAGATGATGGAGAAGGTGCCGGATTCGGTGCCCGATGACGAGAAGGTGTGGTTTGCCCTCACCGCCTACAACATAGGTTACGGCCACATGATGGACGCCCGCCGCCTGACCAAAGAGCTCGGCAAGAATCCCGACGCCTGGAGCGACGTGAAAGAGGTGCTGCCGCTGCTGCAACAGGCGCGCTGGCACCGCAAGGTACGTTACGGCTATGCCCGTGGCAGCGAGGCGCGCAACTATGTCAACAACGTGCGCCAGTATTACCAGAGTCTGCTCTGGCTCGACAACGAGCAGCAGAAGGCACATCAGCGGGAGAGTCTCGACAACGACAGCGAGCCCGAGCTGGCCGAGCGCCCCACCGCCATCGCCGAAGTGGTCAATCAGATCACCATGCGCTAACCAGCCATTATTCGGCTGTTTTCACGCAAACTTCTCTGTTACCATCGATTCACATCGGAGCCTATCCGAAATCGCATTGTTTTCATTATGTTGAGAGATTAAATAACAGCAATTTCGGATGGGCTCCATCAATGACCCAAGGCCGGGATGGCCAACTGAGTTGGGAGGAGACCAAGATGCAAAAACGTAGAAAAATCAGTCTGGTCAGAAAAGCGAAGTGCAGCTGGAGCCCCAGACGCAAACTTAAGCTTAATGACATCAAGCGCAACCTGTGGCGCAGAAATCGATCCTATACCCTGCTTATTGCAGAGCACACAGCATAAACCCGGCATTCGCCGGGTTTTTTTATCTTCTTTCTCACCTGAATACTGTCTTACACCAGCGCCGCCTTGAACTGTACCGACCGCTTGGAGATCAGCGAGTTGCAGTGGTTGCAGAAGTAATCCACCGCGCCGCACGCCTTGAGACGCTCCAGCTCCTGTTGGCAGGTGGGGCAGATGGCCGTAACGTGAACGTTAGCCTGGCACTGACCACAGGTTTGCTCCTTGCTGCGGGTATCCAGTTCAGCCTGGCATGATGGACAAAGCAGGGCTTTCATAATCAACTCCTCGAAAGTGGATCTGCCATGGTCTTGTTCCATGGCAGATCCCCCTCCCCTTATTCCTCACCTTAACATGGCGAGGATAACAAAGCGGCTGCCGGTGAGGGCAGCCGCAAGGGCTTATTTCTTCTTCATCTTCAGCAGGCGTTTGCGCTGACGTTCCTGACTCAGGGTCATGGTGTTCTTCTTCCCTTCAAACGGGTTGACCGACTCCTGGAACTCGACCCGGATTGGCGAGCCCATGATCTTGAGGGACTTGCGGAAGTAGTTGATCAGATACCGCTTGTAGGAGTCCGGCAAGTCGTTCAGCTGGTTGCCGTGGATCACGATACGCGGGGGGTTGTAGCCACCGGCGTGGGCATACTTGAGCTTGACGCGGCGACCATTGACCATCGGCGGCTGGTGATCTTCCTGCGCCATCTGCATGATGCGGGTCAGCATGGCCGTGCTGGTACGACGGGTGGCGGACTGGTAAGCCTCCTGAATGGATTCAAACAGATGGCCGACACCGCTGCCGTGCAGGGCGGAGATGAAGTGGACGCGAGCGAAATCGATGAAGCCCAAGCGACGATCCAGCTCGTTCTTCACATCCTCTTTCACCTTCTGATCCAGACCATCCCACTTGTTCACCACCAGCACCACGGAGCGACCGGCGTGGAGCACATAGCCAAGGATGCTCAAGTCCTGATCGGTGATGGTCTCCTGGGCGTCGATCACCAGCAGGCAGACGTTGGCATCTTCGATAGCTTTCAGGGTCTTGATAACGGAGAACTTCTCCACCGTCTCGTGCACCTTGCCACGACGACGCACACCGGCGGTGTCGATAACCACATACTTCTGCTCGTCACGTTCCATTGGAATGTAAACGGAGTCACGGGTGGTGCCGGGCATGTCATAGACGATGACCCGATCTTCACCCAGCATACGGTTGGTCAGGGTAGATTTACCGACGTTGGGACGACCAACGATGGCGAACTTGATGGGCAGGTCGGCGAACGGGGTCTCCTTGGTGTCCTCTTTGGTATCGAGTTCACCGGCAGCCACCATGCGCAGCAGGGCTTCTTCGTCGAAGTCCTCCTCTTCCTCATCCTGCGCA
This sequence comes from Aeromonas sp. R2-3, assembly GCF_040908375.1. Classification (NCBI taxonomy): domain Bacteria; kingdom Pseudomonadati; phylum Pseudomonadota; class Gammaproteobacteria; order Aeromonadales; family Aeromonadaceae; genus Aeromonas; species Aeromonas sp. R2-3. The sequence goes on from NZ_JBFODP010000032.1 coordinate 672,702, forward strand.
TCTTCATCGGTAGCGGAGTCGACCAGGGTCTCCAGATGGGGAGCCAGGGCCAGTTCCAGCAGGCTCAGCACGCCACGACCGTGGGCGGCCGCGATCTGGTAGACCTCACCCAGCGCCAGACCGTAGAACTCGGAGACCGCGGAATCACCGTCGATACCGTCGGTCTTGTTGGCCACCAGAAATACCTTTTTGTGGGCCTTGCGCAAGTGCTCGGCGATGGCTTGATCCGCCGCGGTCAGGCCGGCACGGGCATCCACCATGAACAGCACGACGTCCGCTTCTTCGATGGCCAGCAGGGATTGCTCGGCCATCTTCAGCTCGATCCCCTCTTCGGTGCCATCGATACCACCGGTATCGACCACGATAAATTCCAGCTCGCCCAACTTCGCCTGACCGTATTTACGGTCCCGGGTCAGACCGGGAAAATCGGCAACCAGGGCATCCCGAGTACGGGTCAAGCGGTTAAACAGGGTGGATTTCCCCACGTTGGGGCGGCCCACCAGGGCTACTACAGGAGTCATAAAAGCCTCATTCTCAAGACGACAAAGGCTCCGGGTCCGAAGACCAGGAGCCGGATATTCACATTATCGGACGATCAAGGACGCTTGAGGGCGTACAACTTGCCGTCACGGCTCTGCACATACAGGGTCTCGCCATCCACCAGCGGGGCGGCATAGAGACCACTGCTATCGAGCTGCTGCATCGCCTTGATGGTACCGTCGGTACGATCAAGCCAATACAGGTATCCTTCCACATCACCCACCACCACATAGTCACCGAAGATGACAGGTGCAGTGACGGTACGATTTTCCAGCTGGGTGTTTGACCACAGCTCCAGACCGTTGCGACGGTCGATGGCAAACAGGTGGCTGCGACTGTCGGTCAGCACGATAGCATTGCCGGTCATCGCCAGATCGCGATAGCCGGAATACTTGCGCTTCCACACTTCATCGCCGGTCATCAGTTTGCGCGCCATCAACTGACCGTTGTAGGCGATGGCGTAGAGCTCATCACCGGCAATCAGCGGGCTGGCATCGACGTCAACCATACGGTCCAGCTCGGTGGCACCGCGCGGATCAGCCACCTTGGACTGGCGCACCGGCTGGCCATTGCTCAGCAGGGCGATGCCCACCTTGCCATCGGCACGACCGTAAATCACGGCGCCGTTGGTGATCACCGGTGCACCGGCACTGCGCAGGGTCAGCGGCGGCTGCTCTTCGGAGAGCGACCACTGCATCTTGCCTTCATCAGTGTCGAGGGCGATCAGGCGACCGGAGGTGGTCAACACCACCACGCGGCCATCTTCCACCGCGGGGCTTGCCACCACTTCACCGGGCACATTGGTCTGCCAGAGCACTTCGCCATTCTCTTCGTTCAGGGCGTAGACCACCCCGTTCTCGGAGCCGAGGAACAGCTTGCCGTAACGGGAGACCAGGCCGCCGGAAAGGCGGGCGCTGCGCTTGTCGGCGTTGACCGGCAGGTCGGCCAGATCGACAGTCCAGAGGCGATCGCCACTGGCACGGTCAAAGGCGCTGACATCACCGTCACGGGCCGCCGCATAGATACGATCCTCTTCCACCACCGGCTTGAGCTGGGAGTAGAAGTCACCGATACCATCACCCACAGTGGATGACCATGCGGTGTCGGCAGTGAAGGCAGATTCAACCTTGGGCAGCGGCGCCATCGGGTTGAGATCCTCTTCGGAACTGAACAGGGAGCAACCCTGCAGAGCGAAGGAGACCGCAGCCCCCAGCGCCACCATCTTGAATAGATTACGCATCCGGTGCCTCACCAGTCGCAACGGCCGGCAGGGCCAGATCGTCCATTTTCAGCTTGAGCTCGGCGCTACCCTGCAGGCCGCCGGCATCCGCCGCCGCCTGATAGGCATCACGAGCCTCTTCGGTCTTGCCCTGTTTTTGCAGCACATCACCACGGGCTTCGGCTACCTGCGCCTTGAAGGCCTCATTCTGGATGGTCGCCAGCTTGGCCAGCGCTTCATCTGCCTTGCCCTGATCATTCAGCACACGGGCCAGACGCAGCGCCGCGATGGGACGAATGCTCTCGTCACCCGTGGTCGCCACCAGCTCCAGCTGCTCGGCTGCCAGATCCAGCTTGCCCGCCTTGACGGCAGCGGCAGCCAGTTGCAACGCGGCCAGTTCACCGTAGGAGTCACCCTTGTTGGCGGTAACAAACTGCTGTGCCTGCTCGAAACCGGCGGCATCGCCCTTGGCCAGCTGCTCAATCACCTGGTTGTAAGAGTGGGAGGAGGCCTCCATGGTCTCTTGCTGGTGCTGGTTGTAATAGCGCCAGCCGAACAGACCGACCAGACCGATCACGGTCCCGGCAATCACCGAGGTTCCGTTCTCTTTCCACCACTCCTTGATAACCTCAACCTGTTGTTCTTCGGTGGTATAGACTTCCACAGCTTACTCTCCTTTGGCTGCCAGCAGGGCAATGGCGGCGTCAACCTTGACGGTCTGTTGCTCGGCCTGACCACGCAGATATTTGATAGTGATCTCCCCGTTTTGCACCTCGGTCTCACCAAGGATCAGGGCGATTGCCGCGCCGCTCTTGTCGGCACGTTTGAGTTGTTTCTTGAAGTTGCCACCACCGCAGTGGCTCATCAGGCGCAGGTCCGGCAGGGCATCGCGCAGACGCTCGGCCAGCTGGAAGCCAGCCTGTTCGGTCCCCTCGCCCACCATCGCCAGATAGACATCCACCGCCGGGCGGATATCGGCGTTGAGCTCGAGAGTTTCCAGCATCAGCACCAGACGCTCCATGCCCATGGCAAAGCCCACGGCCGGGGTCGGTTGACCGCCCAGCTGCTCTACCAGACCATCATAGCGGCCACCGGCACAGACGGTGCCCTGGGCACCCAGACTGCTGGTGACCCACTCGAACACGGTCAGGTTGTAGTAGTCAAGACCACGCACCAGACGCTCGTTCACTTCGTATTTGATACCGGCAGACTCGAGCAGGCGCTTGAGCCCCTCGAAGTGGGCCAGGCTCTCTTCGCCCAGATGGTCGAACAGACGCGGGGCACCCGCCAGAATGGCCTGCACCTTTTCATCCTTGGAGTCGAGCACCCGCAGCGGGTTACTGTACATGCGGCGCTGGCTCTCTTCGTCCAGCTGCTCCTTGTACTGCTCCAGATAGGCCACCAGCGCATCGCGGTAAGCGGCACGCTCGGCGCTCTGACCCAGGGTGTTGAGCTGCAGGGTGACATGCTCGCTGATGCCAAACAGACGCCACAGACGGTGGGTCAGCATGATCAGCTCGGCGTCAATGTCCGGCCCGTTGATGCCAAACAGCTCGACACCGAACTGGTGGAACTGGCGATAACGGCCCTTCTGGGGACGCTCGTGACGGAACATGGGGCCCATGTACCACATCCGGCGTTCCTGGTTGTAGAGCAGACCGTGTTCAATACCGGCACGGACGCAGCTGGCGGTCCCTTCCGGACGCAGGCTCAGGCTGTCGCCGTTGCGATCTTCAAAGGTGTACATCTCTTTTTCGACCACGTCGGTCACTTCACCGATGGCGCGCTTGAACAGATGAGTCTGCTCGACAATCGGCATGCGCACTTCGCTGTAGCCATAGCTGGCAACGACCTGGCGCAGGATCTGTTCAACCTTCTGCCATACCGGGCTCTGCTCCGGCAGGCAATCATTCATACCGCGAATAGCTTGGATCTGTTTTGCCACGTTGATACTCGAGAAAAAGAGGTAAAATTTGGCCGCATTATAGGGATTTTCCCCCCCAAGGTAAAATCAGGGAATCCGGATGCGGGATTTAAAATCAGTCACCTGGAAAAAGGGCCACCCAATGTGGCCCTGTTTCGCTCACTCCTTGTCCATCGGGATCCGGTTAGCGGGATCCAGCATGGCGGCGCGGGCGCGAATGCGGCGCTCCAGAGTTGGAATAAGATCCTTGTTGTCGAGCCGATCGACCCGCTGGCCCCCTTCATAGAAGGCACTCTTGTTGGCGGCACCCGCCAGACCAAGGTCGGAGACCAGCGCTTCGCCCGGGCCATTCACCACGCAACCGATGATGGAGACATCCATCGGGGTGATGATATCTTCGAGCCGCTCTTCCAGCGCATTGACGGTGGCGATCACATCGAACTCCTGCCGTGAGCAGGATGGGCAAGCGATAAAGTTGATGCCACGGGAGCGAATACGCAGGGATTTGAGGATATCGAAACCGACCTTTACCTCCTCCACCGGATCCGCCGCCAGCGAGATACGCAGGGTATCGCCGATGCCGTCGGTAAGCAGCATGCCCAGACCAATGGCAGACTTCACCGCGCCGGCACGGAAACCACCCGCTTCGGTGATGCCAAGGTGCAGCGGCTGCTCGATCTGCTTGGCCAGCAGGCGATAGGCACCGACTGCCAGGAACACATCGGAGGCCTTGACACTCACCTTGAAGTCCTGGAAATCGAGGCGATCGAGGTAGTCCACGTGACGCATGGCGGACTCCACCAGCGCTTCGGGGGTCGGCTCGCCGTACTTCTCCTGAATATCTTTCTCCAGCGACCCGCCATTGACCCCGATACGGATCGGGATATTGAGGTCGCGCGCGCAATCGACCACCGAGCGCACCCGCTGCTCGTTGCCGATGTTGCCCGGGTTGATACGCAGGCAGTCGGCACCGTACTCGGCCACTTTCAAGGCGATGCGATAGTCGAAGTGGATATCGGCGACGATGGGGATGCGGGTCTGCTGTTTGATGAGCCGGAAGGCTTCCGCCGCCTCCATGGTGGGCACGGAGACACGGACGATATCGGCACCGACCCGCTCGATCCGCTGGATCTGCTCGATGGTGGCGGCGACATCTGTGGTCTTGGTGTTGGTCATGGTCTGCACGGTAATGGGGGCATCGCCCCCAACCGGTACATTACCAACCATGATCTGTCTGGATTTACGACGAATGATGGGTGATTCGTGAGAAGACATGGGAAACAGATTACTCCTGCGGCAGTGAGAAGCGGGCTGTACGACCGTTGTTGTAACGGCTCATATCAAACGACTGCCCCTTGTAGTCAAGCTTGACGGCCATGGGCGCGCCAATGATGAACTTCAGGGGCTCGGCGCCTTCCAGCACCAGCTCGTCGTTGGCCTTCTTCAGACCACTGAACAGGGTCTTGCCGTTGCCATCCTTCACATCAAGCCAACAATCGGCGGTAAAGCTCATCTTCAGTTGCGGCGCAGTCGCCGGATCAACGACAGCCTCTTCAGATTCAGTGCCATTGGCACCGGATACTGCAGCATCGGTCGCAGTGCCAACAGCCGCACTGACATCGGTCGGGGCAACAGCCGCAGAAGCAGGCGCCAGGGTAGCAGTCGCATCGGAGACCACCGCAGGGGCAGCCACGTCCGTGGCGGCCGGTGCGATGTTAGCGCCTTCCACCGGAGCGGTGTTGATCGCATCGGGCGGCGTGATAGCAGGTTCAGCCGGAGTCGAACTGGTTGCATTCATCTCGGTGGCTGCCAGCGCTTCATCACCGGCGGAGCGGCGTGAAGTACTCTGCCACCACCAGGCGACCGAGAGCGCAATCAACACCAGGATCACCAGCCAGGTCACCACCTTGAGCCGACTGTCGTTGGCTTGCTGGCGGGAGCGACGGGAGAAGCTCTGCATGTCGATATTGTCGGGAGGGGTCAGACCCAGCTTGTCGTAAGCAGCCAGAATGGTCTCGTCGGGGATCCCGACCAGCTTGGCATAGGTACGCAAATAGCCCCGAATAAAGGTGTGGGACGTGTGCTTGTCGTAGGTATCCGATTCGATAGCGGCGATCAGGGTCAGACGAAGGTGAATGCGGGACGCAACCTGTTCTCGTGTCCAGCCAAGCTGTTCACGGGCGTTGCGCAGCAATTGGCCTGGGCCTACTGCCTGGGAGTCGTCTTGGAAATCGTGTTGCTGTTCAATAGTCATTGGCTAAATAACGCTTGGCTTGTTGCGAAGTGGGATATTGCCTTACCAGCTCAGTCCCGAATTGGTGAAGTAATGCCGGCTTGTCCATCGCCTGTGCCAGCCGAAGTCTCAACCAGAGACTCTCCTCGTTCTCGTCTGACACATCGGCAAAACGGGCGAGGTAGGACTGCACATCAGGCAGCTTGCCATCTTTCATGGAAAGCTCGGCCAAGTCCAGCAATAACCCTGGATTGCGGGGATTATACCCCAAGGCCAGGCGATAGTACTCGCCTGCTTTATCATTTCTGCGATTTTGCAGCGCACAAAGTGCCGCATTTTCATAGGTATCGGCAATTTTTACGTAGCCTGGCTGAATAACAGCCTGGTTGAACGCCTGATCTGCCTCGGCATACCTGCCGCGATCACAGAGGAAGGCACCATAGTTGTTCATTGCGTCAGCATTGGACGGATCCATGGCAAGTGCGTTCTTGTAATGGGTCTCGGCTGCCTTGAAATCTCCTACCTTCTGGTAAAAGTAGGCAAAACCGATCTGGGTCTGGGGGTTGGAGGGGTCATACTGGAGGGCGCGGTCAAGATTGAACTTGGCCTGCTCGGCATTGCCCTGACGCAGGTACTGGATACCCAGGTCTAGGCGGGTTTGGGCAGCCGCCTTGAGGTCAGGACCCACTTCACGCTGGGTCGAGTTCTGGCCAGCGTAAGTGGTCTCGGTCACACAGCCTGGCAGCGCGCAGAGCGCTGCCACTACGATCAATGTACGTGTATCCATTCCCTGTCTATACAATGGCTTAGCATTTAAACCATTTTGACGGAAATCCCATCCTGTTGCATCCGATTTTTGATAGTTCGCTTGGTACGGTCAATCACGTCACCCACCAGCTGACCACAGGCGGCATCGATGTCATCACCACGGGTCTTGCGGACAATCACGGTGAAACCGTACTCCATCAGCACCTTGGAGAAGCGATCGATACGGCTGTTGCTCGGCTTGCCGTAAGGGTTGCCCGGGAAGGGGTTGAACGGGATCAGGTTGATCTTGCTCGGAGTGTCCTTGAGCACCTTGGCCAGCTCGTGAGCATGCTGCATATCGTCATTGATATGATCGAGCAGCACATATTCGACGGTCACCCGACCACCGTTGGCATTGGATTTGGCCAGGTAACGACGGACACCGGCGAGGAACTCCTCGATGTTGTACTTGTCGTTGATCGGCATGATCTCTGAACGCAACTTGTCGTTCGGGGCGTGCAGGGAGATAGCCAGCGCCACGTCGATCTGGTCACCCAGCTTGTCCAGCGCAGGTACCACGCCAGAGGTGGAGATGGTCACCCGGCGCTTGGAGATGCCAAAGCCGTAGTCATCCATCATCAGACGCATGGCGGGCACCACATTAGCGAGGTTGAGCAGCGGCTCGCCCATCCCCATCATCACCACGTTGGTGATGGGACGCTTGCCACCGACCACGCGAGCCGCACGCCACACCTGACCGATGATCTCGGAGACTTTCAGGTTGCGGTTGAAGCCTTGTTGGGCGGTAGAGCAGAACTTGCACTCCAGCGCACAGCCAACTTGAGAGGAGACGCAGAGGGTCGCGCGGTCATCTTCCGGGATGTAGACGGTCTCGACCTCCTGATCACCCACCTGCAGGGCCCACTTGATGGTGCCATCGGCAGAGCGCTGCTCGCGGCTGATCTCGGGCGCCTTGATCTCGGCGATCGCCTTGAGGCGCTCTTTAAGCACCTTGTTGACGTTGGTCATCTGATCGAAATCATCACACCCAAAGTGATAGATCCACTTCATGACCTGATCTGCCCGGAATGGCTTCTCGCCCAGTTCGACGAAAAAGGCACGCATGGCATCCCGATCAAGATCCAGCAGGTTGATTTTTGTTTCGCTCATCAATGGCCTCAGTTCAAACACTTCATCAATTATTGGCTGACGACGTCAGGGGGCGGCATTGTACAAATAATGGGTCTGGCTTTCCACCTGGAGAATAGAGGGATATTGCGTAAACGGCGAAAACAACAAAGGGAGCCGAGGCTCCCTTGGTTCATAATCCACAAAAATCAGCCGCGCGGGCAGATCTCGTTGTCAGAGAAGAAGTAGGCAATTTCGCGGGCAGCGGATGCCGGTGCATCGGAGCCATGCACTGCGTTGCGATCGATGCTCTCGGCATAACAGGCACGCAAGGTACCAGCCAGCGCCTCTTTCGGGTTGGTAGCCCCCATGATCTCGCGATTGCGACGGATGGCGTCTTCCCCTTCCAGCACCTGCACCATGACAGGGCCAGAGGTCATGAAGCTGACCAGATTGTCATAAAAAGGCTTGCCCTGATGCTCGGCATAGAAACCGGCAGCCTGTTCACTGCTCATGTGCAGCATTTTGGATGCCACCACTTTCAAGCCTGCGCTTTCGAAACGGCTATAGATGGCACCGATCAGGTTCTTGCTGACAGCATCCGGTTTGACGATAGAGAAGGTACGTTCGATGGCCATTGATATCTTTCCTTAACTACAGAGTTTTATTGTTAGAATCCATGTTCGCTGGCGATTATACGTAAACAAAAACCGGAAAAACACACAAACAAGCAACTTTTTATTAAACATCACTCCCTTGCAATCAACATCCACACTCATCTTGACCGAGCAGAGCCGGAAAATATGTGCGCTTGCGCACGATAGTTACCTTAAGCCGCCAAAACCCCATCTTTTGTTCACAATTCGAACAGCATGAAAAAGGCACCCGAAGGTGCCTTGTCTCGCCTATTTGGCTTCCGCCAGCAGGGCCCGCGCTATGGTGCGCATCCCCAGGGTATTGGCCCCCGGCGCCCAGAGGGCATCGCCGTTGTCACTGAAGCAGGCGGCCAGATCGATATGCAACCAGCCCATCCCTTCGTTGGCAACGAAACGGGAGAGGAAACCCGCCGCGTTGGAGGCGCCACCCGGCCCGCCCCCCTTCACCGGACGGCTGTTGGCCGTGTCGGCGTAATGGGAGGGGCACTGCTGGCGGTGCCAGGGCTCCAGCGGCAGCGGCCAGGCAGGCTCATGCTCGGCATCGGCATAGGTCATGGCCCGGCTGACCAACCCTTTGTCGAGGCCGAACAGAGCATTGTAGCGCCCACCCAGCGCCATCACGGCTGCGCCGGTCAGGGTCGCGGCATCGATGATCAGCGGTGCGCCGGACTCGCTCGCCAGTTGCAGGCCGTCGGCCAGCACCAGCCGCCCCTCGGCATCGGTATTCACAATCTCGACCGTGGTGCCGTTCTTGTAGGTGAGGATGTCGCCCAGCTTGTAGGCGTGGCCGGAGACCAGGTTCTCGGCGCAACAGAGAATAAGCTTCACCCGCTTGTCGAGCCCGCGCAGCATAGCCAGCGCCAGCGCACCGGTGACAATCGCCGCACCACCCATGTCGCACTTCATGGTGAGCATCCCCTCGGAGCTCTTCATGGAGTAGCCGCCGGAGTCAAAGGTGATCCCCTTGCCCACCAGCGCTGCCGCTACCGGCGCCTTGGGGTCACGCCCCGGGTTGAAGTCGAGCTCCAGCAATACCGGTTCGCGCGCACTGCCGCGGCCCACCTGATAGAGGCCGACCCAGCCCGCCTGTTGCAGCGCTTCGCCTTTCAAAATGCGATGACTCACCTTGTCCGGCGCCAGCTCGGTAATAAAGGAGGCCGCTTCCACCGCCAGCTCCAGCGGGCCCAACTGCTCCGGGGTGGCATTGGTCATCTCGCGCACCCAGCGGCCGCAGAGCCAACGCGCTTCCAGCTCCTCTCTGTCCTCTTCCGAGGACATGGCCCACTGCAGTTGCACCTCCGCCTTGGGGGTTTGCAGCCCTTGGGCAAAAGCCCACTGCTGTTCACGCTCCCAGTGACCAGCCAGGGTCACTTTCTGGATCCCCTGCTGGCAGAGGCGACGGGCCGCCTGCTGGATATCGAGCAGCGGATTGGCCGTCACCAGATGGATCACCATGCCGTCGGCACGGTGAGAGAGCAGCGCCCCCTCCCCCCACTCGGCCGGTGCAAATTCACGACTTAACCAGACATTCATGCGGTCACCTCCTGCAGCCAGCGGGCGATAGTACGCAGACCGTGCCCCTTGGCGCCGGTCGCCCACAGATCATTGCCCGATTTCTGATAAGAGGCTGCCAGATCCAGGTGCACCCAACCCTTGCCCTCATCACGCACGAAGCGGGAGAGAAACGCAGCAGCCGTGGTGGCACCGGCCGTGCCTTCGGCTGAGGCGACGTTGCCCAGATCGGCAAAGGCCGAGGTGAGCTGGCTGGCATGCCAGGGCTCCAGCGGCAGCGACCACGCCTGCTCATTTTCCACCTTGGCGGCGGCCAGCGTACGCAGCTGTTCGGTCTCATCGAGGGCAAACACCGCATTGTAGTCGCGCCCCAGCGCCATCTTGGCGGCGCCGGTCAGGGTGGCTGCGTCAAGGATGTAAGCCGCACCGCTGTCGGAGGCCGCCATCAGGCCATCGGCCAGCACCAGACGACCTTCCGCATCGGTGTTCTGGATCTCGACCGAAACCCCATTCTTGTAAGTGAGGATGTCGCCCAGCTTGAAGGCGTGGCCGGAGACCAGGTTCTCGGCGCAGCAGAGAATGAGCTTCACCCGCTGGTTCAGGCCGCGGCTGATAGCCAACGCCAGTGCGCCGGTCACCATGGCTGCGCCACCCATATCGGACTTCATCGGCAGCATGTTGTCAGACGACTTCATGGAGTAGCCGCCAGAATCAAAAGTGATTCCCTTGCCCACCAGCGCCGCCACCACGGGCGCATTGCGATCACCGGTCGGGTTGTAGTCGAGCTCCAGCAGCACAGGCTCGCGCTCGCTGCCACGGCCAACCGACCAGATCCCGATATGGCCGGACTCACGCAGCGCTTCACCGGCGGTAATGCGGGCAGTAACCTGATCCCCGGCCAGACCACGAATGAGCAACAGGGCCGATTCCGCCAGACTCATGGGGTAGATCTCTTCCGGACAGCCATTGGTGATGTCACGTACCCAGCGAGCCGCCTTGAGCAGCGCATCCAGTTCACGGGCTTCCGCGTCGCTCTGCTGGCCGAAATCCAGCTCACGCGCTCCCTTGGCGGCGTAGAACCCCTGGGCGAACGCGTAGCGACGCTCCAGATCCCAGCCTTCACCGACCAGCGTCACCCGCTTGATCCCGCTCGATTCGAGGCGACGGGCGGCGCGCTGAACGGTACGCAGAACATCCTTCTCCTGACCGGCGGCACCAAGATGGATCAGTGCCTCGTCGCCATTGAAACTGAGCTGGGCGCCCTCGCCCCAATAAGCGGCCGCAGCCTGGGTGGATAACGCTACCTTCATCATGTCAGCCATCGTGTTTGCTTCCTTTTTACTGGCACTATGTATAAGCACTCTTTATGAGCAAAGAGCTTATTGGCAAAGAGAGAATAACGAATACAAAAAAGGCCGTGCCCCCGAGGGTCACGGCCTTCCACCATATCACTGAAGCACCACAGGATGCTGCACGTGCAATTCACTCATGTGTAATTAATGGCGTTCAGAGGCAAGGTTCAGGGTGTACTTGGGCAGTTCAACCACCAGATCCTCGTCCGCCAGTTTGGCCTGGCAGCTGAGGCGCGATTCCGGCTCCAACCCCCACGCCTTGTCCAGCATGTCGTCTTCCAGCTCGTCACTTGGCTCGAGCGAGTCAAAGCCCTCGCGCACCACGCAGTGGCAGGTAGTGCAGGCACAGGATTTCTCGCAGGCATGCTCGATTTCGATACCGTTGCGCAGCGCCACATCCAGAATGGTCTCGCCGCTTTGCCCCTCGAGGGCGGCGCCATCCGGACAGAGTACGGGATGAGGAAGAATGATCAGTTTTGGCATATTACACCTTGTTGACGTTTTGTCCGGTCAGCACCTTGCGGATGGAGGCGTCCATCCGGCGGGCTGCAAACTCGCCACTGACAGCATCGGCTGCCTCAATGGCTTCTTTGATTTGATGGGTTGCGCCGCTGTTGCGCATGGTCAGCAGATGGGCGATGGCGGCATCAATCTCGGCACGCTCGGCAGCATTGAGCAGGGCATCGCCATCGGCGGCCAGCGCCGCATTGAGACTCTCGACCACCCGGTCGGCTTCAACCTGCTGCTCGGCCAGCATGCGGGCATCCATATCCTGCTGGGCATTCTCGATGGAGGCACTCAGCATGTTGAGGATATCCTGCTCCGCCAGCCCGTAAGAGGGCTTGACCTGGATCTCGGCCTGCACGCCGGAGGATTTCTCCATGGCGCTGACCGAGAGCAGACCATCCGCATCCACCTGGAAGGTGACGCGAATATGGGCGGCGCCGGCTGCCATCGGCGGAATACCGGTCAGGGTAAAGCGGGCCAGGGAGCGGCAATCGGCCACCAACTCGCGTTCACCCTGTACCACGTGAATGGCCATGGCGGTCTGACCATCCTTGAAGGTGGTGAACTCCTGGGCGCGGGCAACCGGGATGGTAGTGTTGCGCGGGATCACTTTCTCGGCGAGGCCACCCATGGTCTCCAGACCCAGCGACAAGGGGATAACGTCCAGCAGCAGCATCTCGGCATCGGGCTTGTTGCCCACCAGAATATCGGCCTGGATGGCGGCGCCAATGGCGACCACCTTGTCCGGATCGATGCTGGTCAGCGGCGTACGCTGGAAGAACTCGCCCACCAGTTCACGCACCAGCGGCACCCGGGTGGAGCCACCGACCATCACCACTTCCAGCACTTCCACCTGCTCGAGACCGGCATCGCGCAGGGCGCGGCGACAAGCCAGCAAGGTCCGTTTCACCAGCGGGGTGATGAGTTCATCAAACTGGCTGCGGCTCACTGATCCCTGCCAGCCCGCAAAGGTGCACGCCACCTGCTCGGCATCGGTCAGACCATGCTTGACGGCAGCGGCCACATCCAGCAACTCGCGCTGCAGATGGGCATCCAGCTCACCGGAGAGGCCCGCCTGCTCCTTGATCCAGTCCGCCAGCAGGTGATCAAAATCATCGCCGCCGAGGGCGGAATCGCCGCCGGTCGCCATCACTTCAAATACACCGCGGTGCAGACGCAGGATGGAGATATCGAAGGTGCCGCCCCCCAGATCGTAAACCGCGATCACCCCTTCCTGACCGGAGTCAAGGCCATAGGCGATCGCGGCTGCGGTCGGCTCGTTGAGCAGCCGCAGCACGTGCAGACCGGCCAGACGGGCCGCATCCTTGGTGCCCTGACGCTGGGCATCATCGAAATAGGCGGGCACGGTAATGACCACGCCGTCGAGATCGCCACCCAGGGTCTGGGCGCCACGTTCGGCCAGCTTTTTGAGAATTTCAGCCGAGACCTGCACCGGATTGACCAGCCCCTGACGGGTTTGCAGTTGCGGCATGCCATTGTCGGCGGCAACAAACTGGTAAGGCTGCTGGCGGGTATCGATATCGGCCAGCGCCTTGCCCATCATCCGTTTGACCGAGACGATGGTGTTGTGAGGATCGAGTGCCGCTTCGCGCTTGGCATCAATTCCGACTCGAATGGCGTCGCATTGATAGTGCACCACTGACGGGAGCAGGTCGCGCCCTTGCTCATCGCAAAGGGTATCGGCGTGACCGCTGCGAACCGCAGCGACGAGAGAGTTGGTGGTGCCGAGATCGATGCCGACGGCACGTTTGTGCTGATGAGGAACAGCGCTCTGGCCGGGTTCGGCGATTTGCAGTAATGCCATGGGTAATGAAACTTCCAGCGTTAAAGGATCAAGACTCGAGAAGCGAGTCTTCGAATCGTTCCAGCTCTTCGAGGAGCTTGTCGACAAACTTGAGTTTGCGAACGCAATCAGCGGCAACGAGATCTTTGCCAGCGGCAAGAGACTCGGTCAGCTGCTGCATCAACATCTGGTGATCATGCCTGATCTCGCTGCGAAAATCCTTGATGGCGCGCTCAGGGTCGGCGTCATCTTTCAGATCGGCCAGACGCTCGCGCCACTCCAGCTGCTGCATCAGAAACGCGGTATCTTGCAGAGTCTGCTGTTCACCACGGATATCAGTGCCACGCAGGGAGAGCAGATATTCGGCACGGCGCAGCGGCGCCTTGAGGGTGGTGAATGCTTCGTTGATCTGGGCGGCACGTTGCACCGCAGCCAGCTGCTCCCGTTCGGGGGCGGTGGCAAAACGATCAGGATGGAATTGGGTTTGCAGCTGGCGGTAGGTATCAGCCAACTGACGGGTATCGAGCTCGAAGCCTTCAACCAGCCCAAACAGCTCGAAATGATTCATGCAAACCTCTTGGAAACGTTCGCCACAACCTCACTCGCCCCTGGCAAATGAGATGTGGTTGAACGGGTCATGGGCAACCCGCTCAACCACAGACGAAGGATCATTGACGTCAAACAGCTCAGACACTGAAGCTTTCGCCGCAACCACACTCGCCTTTGGCGTTGGGATTGTTGAACTGGAAGCCCTCGTTGAGGCCCTCCTTGACGAAATCCAGCTCGGTGCCATCAAGATGGATCAGGCTCTTGGCATCGACAATAATCTTGACGCCCTGCTGCTCGAACACCTGATCCTCATCGGTCAGTTCATCAACGAACTCAAGCACGTAGGCCAGACCGGAGCAGCCAGTGGTTTTGACGCCGAGGCGCAGGCCAATGCCCTTGCCCCGGTTAGCCAGAAAAGAGGAAACCCGTGCCGCGGCGGCATCTGTCATGGTAATAGCCATACTGCTCTCCGGCGCTTAGAGACCTTTCTTCTGCTTGTAATCGGCGATGGCGGCCTTGATGGCGTCCTCGGCCAGAATGGAGCAGTGGATCTTCACCGGTGGCAGGGCCAGCTCTTCGGCGATATCTGTGTTCTTGATGCCAGCCGCTTCGTCCAGGGTCTTGCCCTTGACCCATTCGGTCACCAGGGAGCTGGAGGCGATGGCAGAACCGCAGCCGTAGGTCTTGAACTTGGCATCTTCGATGATGCCTTCGTCGCTGATCTTCAATTGCAGCTTCATCACGTCGCCACAAGCGGGCGCACCGACCATGCCGGTTGCAACGCTGGGATCGTTCTTGTCAAAACCACCGACGTTGCGAGGATTCTCGTAGTGGTCGATTACTTTTTCACTGTAAGCCATATCTCACTCCTGCTAATTCTGTTGCTCACTGACCCGGTGGATCAGTGATGAGCCCATTCGACCGTGTTCAGATCGACGCCGTCTTTGTACATCTCCCACAGGGGGGACATCTCGCGCAGACGACCGATGGAGTCACGAATAAGCTTGACCGCGTAGTCAATCTCTTCCTCGGTGGTGAAGCGACCCATGCTGAAACGGATGGAGCTGTGTGCCAGCTCGTCGTTCAGACCCAGTGCGCGCAGCACATAGGAAGGTTCCAGGCTGGCGGAGGTACAGGCCGAACCGGAAGAGACCGCCAAATCTTTCAGCGCCATGATGAGGGATTCCCCTTCCACATAGGCAAAGCTGACGTTGAGGTTGCCCGGAACACGCTGATCCAGATCGCCATTGATGTAGACGGCTTCAATATCCTTGATGCCATTCCACAGACGCTGGCGCATAGCCAAGATACGCTCGCCTTCACTCACCATCTCTTCTTTGGCGATGCGGAAAGCTTCGCCCATCCCGACGATCTGGTGGGTCGGCAGAGTACCGGAACGCATGCCGCGCTCGTGGCCGCCACCGTGCATCTGGGCTTCCAGACGAACGCGGGGTTTGCGGCGAACAAACAGTGCACCGATCCCTTTCGGACCATACACCTTGTGCGCTGAGACGGAGAGCAGGTCCACTTTCAGTGCTTCCACATCTACCGGGATCTTGCCCACACTCTGAACGGCATCCACGTGCAGCAGGATCTTGCGGGAACGGCACAACTCGCCGATGGCGGCAATGTTCTGAACCACGCCGATTTCGTTGTTCACATGCATGATGCTGACCAGGATGGTGTCATCACGCATGGCATTCTCGATCATCTCGATAGTGAACAGGCCGTTTGGCATCGGCTCAAGATAGGTCACCTCGAACCCTTCACGCTCCAGCTGGCGACAGGTATCGAGCACCGCCTTGTGTTCGGTCTTGGAGGTGATGATGTGCTTGCCCTTGCTGGCATAGAAGTGGGCAACACCCTTGATGGCCAGGTTATTGGATTCGGTCGCACCGGAAGTGAAGACGATCTCGCGGGGATCGGCACCGATCAGATCTGCCACTTGATTACGGGCCAGATCCACCGCCTCTTCGGCTTGCCAGCCAAAGCGGTGAGAACGGGAAGCCGGATTGCCGAACAGGCCATCCATGGTGAGACACTGCATCATTTTTTCTGCGACACGCGGGTCCACCGGACAGGTTGCCGAATAATCAAGGTAAATAGGCAGTTTCATGTTTTTCTCCGTCACAGTCCGGGTCATACAGAGTCCCGCTGTGGAAAGCACGTTTATAGTTGGACTTTCAAGCTCACATCGCCGTGTTCTGCCCGATCAACCAGGGACAACACGGTCTTCATTTGTTCATCTTGCTTGCCGGCAATGCGGCGCACATCGGCCTGGCGTACCAGCTCGGCCAGGGTGATATCCCCGAGGAAGCTGGAGATCCGCTCACTCAGATCGCGCCACAGGGAGTGCGTCAGGCACTGGGTACCACCGTGGCAGCCGCCCTTGCCGAGGCACTTGGTGGCATCGACCGACTCATCGACCGCGGTGATCACCTGACCAACCGAAATCTCGCCTGGGGCCAAACCGAGGCGATAACCACCGCCCGGGCCACGCACGCTGCTCACCAGACCATGTTTGCGCAGGCGGGCAAAGAGCTGCTCGAGATAGGACAACGAGATGCCCTGGCGCTCGGAAATATCGGCAAGGGGGACGGGCCCCTGCTCTGCATGCAGCGCCACGTCGAGCATGGCGGTTACAGCGTAACGTCCTTTTGAAGTCAGTCTCATGTGCCTTACCGTCTTGCGAAGCAATTTAATGGGGCACATGGTCACATACCCGACCAAATCAGTCAAGTATATGGTTGAGTAAATCAGTCGGATTAATCCGGTACGCGCGCTTTCTGCACCGAGGTCAGAATACCGCGCAGAATGTTGAGCTCCGCCGCTTCCGGCCGAGCCCGATTAAACAGGCGACGCAGCTTGCTCATCACATGACCCGGATGGTCATCGGCAATAAAACCGGTCTTCATCAGGGTTTGTTCCAGGTGCTGATAAAACCCTTCCAGCTGGGCGGCACTCGGATAGGTCATCTCGTCTTCAGGCTCGGCGGCCTGCCCCTGCAGCCAGCGCATCCGCACTTCGTAACAGAGGGTCTGCACCGCCATGGCCAGATTGAGAGAGCTGTAATCAGGATTGGCCGGAATGGCCACGTGGTAGTGGCACTTTTGCAATTCGTCGTTGGTGAGACCGGTGCGTTCACGGCCAAATACCAGCGCGACCGGGTGCTGCATCCCCTCAACCACCGACTTTTCGCCAGCTTCACGGGGATCGAGCATGGGCCAGCTCAGGGTTCGCGAGCGGGCGCTGGTGCCAATCACCAGACCACAATCTGCGATCGCGTCGTCCAGTGTCGGGACGATACGGGCATTGGCAAGCACATCGCTGGCACCAGCCGCCAAGGCGAAGGCATTGTCATCCGGCAAGGCTTGCGGATCAACCAATACCAGCTGGGTCAAACCCATGGTCTTCATGGCACGTGCCGCAGACCCCATGTTGCCGGTATGAGAGGTGTTTACCAAAACGATACGAATCTGATCCAACATGCCCAGTCATTCTTCAGTCAAAAATGGCGCGCAATTGTAACATAAGAGAACACGATGTTGGCACCGTAAAAGCCGAGCCATTTCAGAACAAAACTACCCGTTTGTATAACAAACCAGCATGAGGGAAGTGAGAGGGGGGGGCTAAACTTGATGGATATCCGATAAACGGCACAGGAGACACCACGCCATGCTTCCTCCCTTTATCTATGAGAGATTGCCCAGCCTCTACCTGCTGACAGCCATTGCCATTATTACGTTGAGTGAACAGCCACTGCTCTGGTTTGCTGGCGCCTTGCTGTTTATCGCCGGTGCGGTGACCTGGATGATGCGCTCCAGCTACCGACGTACCGATCTGATTATCTTTCCGAGCAAACGCTGGCTACAGCCGGAGTGGCTGTATGAAGCGCAACCCTTTATCTGGCTGGCTGCGGGGCTGGCCATGTCACAGCTGCCCGCCCCTGCGGCACTCATCGCCTTGGTGCCCTGTCTGTGGGCCTGTCGTTGCCTCTGGGCACGGCACCATTATCGTCGCCATGCCCATGGGGTGATTGTCCACTTAAGACGGGATCCCGCCCGGCGCCGTCTGCACCGGAGCCTGCGCTGACGCGGTGCGGGCGCGTTCGATAAACGTCGCCAGATCCATCAGGGGATACTTCATCAGGCTTGGCAAGCCATCGAGATCCAGACTGTCCATCAGGTTTTTCACCTCAAGGCCCAGTTCGGTATCCCCTTCTATCTTCAGTTTGCGCTGGAAAAAGAGCGAATCCGGATCCTCTTTGCGACCAGCAATCAGGATCAGGTCGTTGGCGGTACCGCTGAAGCAGACATCGGCCTTGTCACACTCGCGAGCTACCACCAGCTGGCCATTCTGCTCACTGATAAACCAGCACAGCTCCAGATCAGAGACTTCGACTTTCAGCCACTTGTCTGCCAGAAACTCGAAATCGCCATCTTCGATAGCCTCTTTGAATACCCGGGCCAGCAAACTCTCCATCAGCTGCTTTTGCAGATTGAAGGGAACCAGCTTGAGGGGATGGCGCAAGAAGCGCGGAGCCTGTTCGACCAGGCGGCGTTGCAGTTGTTGAAACACGATAGACTCCCTTTTTTGCGCATTCAAACACAGGGAGAGTGGCAAGATCCTGTTGGAAATCAAACTTGTGCAGGGTTACCTCAAGAAGGGTAAAGCCACACAAAGCTGCCTCAGGTCAAAAAGCGGGAGTGCATGGCTGCATACAATCAGGGCTCGTTTGCCCTTCATATGCACTCTCGGAGCGTACCAATGGAATTACTCTGTCCGGCAGGCAGTTTGCCGGCACTGAAAACCGCCGTGGATAACGGGGCCGATGCCGTTTATATCGGTTTCAAGGATGACACCAATGCACGCCACTTTGCCGGTCTCAACTTTACCGACAGCAAACTGGAGAAGGCGGTAGATTATGTGCATCAACATGGTCGCAAGCTGCATATTGCCATCAATACCTTTGCCCATCCCGGGGCCGATACTCGATGGAAACAGGCGGTTGATCGCGGGGTGGCTCTCGGCGCCGATGCGTTAATCATCGCCGATCTCGCCGTGCTGGAATATGCCAGCCGCCACTACCCCGAGATGGAACTCCATGTCTCGGTGCAGGCCAGCGCCACCAATGCCGCCGCCATTCGCTTCTATCAGCAGCAATTCAATGTCACACGGGTGGTGCTGCCCCGGGTGCTCTCCATGCATCAGGTCAAGCAGCTGGCCCGCGAGACCGATGTTGGCCTTGAGGTATTCGCTTTTGGCAGCCTCTGCATCATGGCCGAGGGGCGCTGCTATCTCTCCTCCTACATGACTGGCGAGAGTCCCAACACCGTCGGCGCCTGCTCACCGGCCAAGTTCGTCCGTTGGGAAGAGACCCCGAATGGTCTCGAGTCGCGGCTCAACGAGGTGCTGATCGACCGCTATGGCCCGGGCGAAAATGCCGGTTACCCAACCCTGTGCAAGGGGCGTTTCGACGTGGATGGGCAGACCTACCACGCGCTGGAAGAGCCCACCAGTCTCAATACCCTGGGTCTCCTGCCCGAGCTGTTCAAGACTGGGATCCAGTCGGTCAAGATTGAAGGGCGCCAGCGCAGCCCCGCTTATGTGGAGCAAGTGACCCGGGTCTGGCGTGCAGCCATCGATGCCTATCAGGCCAATCCCGAGGCCTATCAGGTTAAAGCTGAGTGGGATGCCCAGCTAGCCCGCGTCTCCGAAGGTAGCCAGACTACCCTCGGCGCCTACCATCGTCAGTGGCAATAAGGAGTCCACCTATGCAATTTTCTCTCGGGCCTCTGCTCTTCTACTGGCCCAAAGCCGATACCGAAGCCTTTTACCATGCCGCTGCCGACAGTCAGGCCGACATCATCTATCTGGGGGAGACCGTCTGCAGCAAGCGGCGCGAACTCAAAGTCGATGACTGGATTGCGCTGGCCCGTCAGGTGGCCAGCTCCGGCAAGCAGGTGGTGCTCTCGACCCTCGCCCTTATCTCCGCCCCTTCCGAGCTCAAGGAGGTGAAGCGGCTGGTCGACAATGGCGATCTAATGGTCGAAGCCAACGATCTCGGTACGGTGCAACTCGCCTGGGAGGCAGGGATCCCCTTCGTCTGTGGTCCCGCCATCAACGCCTATAACGCCGATGTGCTGCGCATGCTGCTCAAACAGGGGATGAAACGCTGGGTCATGCCGGTGGAGCTCTCCCGTGACTGGCTGATCCAGCTCAATCAGGATCTGGGCCCCCTGCGCGACCAATTTGAGGTGGAGGTGTTTGCCTACGGCCATCTGCCGCTCGCCTACTCGGCGCGCTGCTTTACCGCCCGATCCCTCGACAAGCCCAAGGACAACTGCGAGCTCGCTTGCATCAACTACCCCACCGGACGACTGGCCAACAGCCGCGAGGGGCAGCGGGTGTTTAATCTCAACGGGATCCAGACCCAGTCCGGTTACTGCTATAACCTGGGTAACGAGCTGGCTGGTATGGAAGGTCTGGTAGATGTGGTCAGGCTTTCGCCGCAAGGGATAGAGACGCTGGAGATGGTGGCCCGCTTCAAAGCCAACCGGCAGGGCAATCAGCCCCTCGTTCTGCAGCAGGATCGCGATTGCAACGGCTACTGGCGCCAGATCCCCGGCATGAGCCTGATGGAGTAAACCCGCCATACGCCCAACAAAAAGGCCTCATCGCGAGGCCTTTTTTACCACTATCTGGCAGTGGTTCAGGAGGGCTGATCACCCTTGTTACGAGCGCTCTGGGCACCTGGCGGCAAGGGTTTGCGCGCCATCAACTCCAGTTCCAGCAGCGCATAGCGGTGCTCGATAAAGTCGTAGACGTTGTTGGATAAGGCCAGCTTGAAGTAGCTGATGGCCTCCTTGCGGTTGCCTTTGCCCAGCTCGAACTTGCCCAGATAGAAGTAGGTTTCACACAGGCGCTCGGCAAGCTCCCGGTTATCCTTCACCCCTTTCACCACGTTGCCCATCAGCTGGGAAGCGTTGATCTCGCCGGTATAGAGGCGAACCAGATCCCAGTTCCAGGCGTCGTCATCGTACTTGTTGAGACGCTCGCGCATCCGGCTCATGGCGGCCGACGGGTCGAGTTTCTGCTCAGCCAGATAGAGCCAGATCACCCGATAGGGGTCTTCCGGCTGCGCCTCGTAGAAACGCTTCATATCGGCCGCGGCCAGCTCGGGACGGTTACCGTAATAGAGGGCGATGCCACGGTTGAGATAGGCATAGTCATAGTCCGGCGCCAGTTCGAGGGCGGAATCGAACGCATCATAGGCTTCGTCGTAATTCTGCTGCTGTACCAGATAGACGCCGATGAAGTTGTAGGCCTCGGCGAAATCCGGTTTCTCCCGCAGGGCACGGTTGAAATCGAGCCGCGCGAGGGAACGCAGACCAACCCGATCAAACACCACGGCACGCTCATAGAACAACTCTGCCCGTTGCTCGGTGGTCAGTTCCATTTCACTGAGCATCTGCCCGAGTCGGGCGAGCGCCAGCTCACTCTGGTAGGAGACCTGCAGGGGGGTCGCCAACACCAGTGAAGCAGGCTGCGGCTTGGGAACCTTGGGGGTGTTAACCTGACTGCTACTGCTGCAACCCCACATGGGAAGCAACAACAGGATACCGAGGAGGTATCCAATCCCTTTCCTGACGTTCAATGAACACTCCGACGCTTACGCTTGACCCCGCATATGGTAAAGGTCAACTGCCGCTTTGTCATGTAGCTGTGCCCCTCTACCTCAAATAAATCAGGATTCGACAGGGTATCCGGCATCGCACCAACCGCGAAAGCCGCCGTCGACGCTGATCACCTTGCGATAACCCATCTGTTGCAGGTTGTCCGCCGCCAGAATTGAGCGAAAACCACCACCACAATAGAGGTAGAGCTCGGTCTCGAGATCCGGGAACTGGGTCTCGATATCCCGCTCAATCACGCCACGACCCAGATATCGGGCACCGGGCAGATGGCCCCTGGCCCACTCGCTCTCTTCCCGCACGTCAATCAGGTGAAACGTGCGCCCTTCGTCCTGCCAGCGCTTGATCTGGTGAACATCGGTTTCGGTGATGCGGGAGCGGATCCCGTCAACCAGCGCCAAAAAACGGGGATTGTGATGCATGACAAACTCCTGTTGTTTAAATCATGTGCGTCAGCAAACGACACGCAGAGATAAGAAAAGAGCGCCATGAGGCGCTCTTCACTGTTACGGCAGGATTTCCTGTTGGTCCGCACCCTCTTTCTCTACCTGGGTGGGCAGCATGTGCTCGCGCTTGACGCCGAGGAACATGGCAAACGCACTCGCCACATAGATGGAGGAGTAGGTACCGAACGCCACACCGATCACCATGGCCACGGCAAAACCGTGGATCAGCGCACCGCCCTTGAGCAGCAGCGCCAGCACCACGATAAAGGTAAGGCCGGAGGTGATGATGGTACGACTCAGGGTCTCGGTCATGGAGAGATCCAGAATGTACTCGGTATCCCCTTTACGCACCTTGCGGAAGTTCTCCCGCAAGCGGTCGAACACCACGATAGTATCGTTAAGGGAGTAACCCACCAGGGTCATTAGCGCCGCCAGTACTGTCAGGTCGAACTCGTACTGGAAGTAGGCAAAGACACCTAGCGTGATCACCACGTCGTGCACCAGGGAGAGAATGCCCCCCAGCGCCAGACGCCATTCGAAACGCACTGCCACGTAGGCCAGGATACAGAGGATAGAGGCCAGCATCGCCAGCGCACCGTCTGTCGCCAGTTCATCACCCACGGAAGGGCCGACGAACTCGACGCGTTTGAGCACTGCGCCCTCGTCGAGCTGCTTGGCCGCCGCCAGCACTTCGTTACCCTGTTGTTCTACCTTGACCCCCTCTTTCGGGGTCAGGCGGAACAGCACATCACGGCTGGAGCCAAAGTGTTGCAGGGTTGCCCCTTCAATCTTCTGCTCTTCCAGAGCGTCGTGGATCTTGTCCAGGCTCACCGACTGCTGGAACCCCACCTCGATAGTGGTACCACCGGTAAAGTCCAGACCCCAGTTCAGGCCCCGATCAAACAGGAAGAACAGGGCTACCACCATCAGCACGGAAGAGAAAACCACACCCGGCTTGGCATAGCGCATAAACGGGATCGGTTTTTCAAAATGTAGAATCTGAAACATCTCTCTATCCTCAGATGGGCAGCTTGTCGATACGCCGTCCACCCCAAGCCAGGTTGATAATGGCACGGGAAACTGTGATGGCAGTAAACATGGAGGCGGTCAGACCAATGCCCAGCGTCAGGGCAAAGCCCTTGATGGCGCCGGTGCCGATACCGAACAGGATCACACAGGTGATCAGCGAGGTCACGTTGGAGTCGGCGATGGTGGAGAATGCTCGATCAAAGCCCAGATGGATGGCTTGCTGAACACCGCGACCGTTGCGGATCTCTTCACGAATACGCTCGTAGATCAGCACGTTGGCATCCACCGCCATACCCAGCGTCAGGACGATACCGGCGATCCCCGGCAATGTCATGGTGGCCCCCGGGATCATCGACATGATGCCGACAATCAACACCAGGTTCATACAGAGCGCCAGGTTGGCAACCCAGCCGAACGCGCGGTAGTAGATCCCCATGAACAGCACGATCACCAGCATTGCCCAGCCGATGGCTTCCATACCGCTGTCGATGTTCTGTTGACCCAGGCTCGGACCAATGGTGCGCTCTTCCACGATCTGGATCGGGGCGATCAGGGCACCGGCACGCAGCAGCAGCGCCAGGTTGTGGGCTTCGTTGGCGTTGTCGATACCTGTGATACGGAACTGGCTGCCAAGACGCGACTGGATGGTGGCGACGTTGATCACCTCCTCCTGCTTGCGGAACTTGCGCTTGCCATCCGGACCCGGTTGACCGACCGGCTTGTACTCGATGAAGACGGTCGCCATCCCTTTACCGACGTTATCCTTGGTAAAGTTGGCCATCTTGTTGCCACCCTGGCCATCCAGCTTGATGTTGACCTGGGGACGGCTGTACTCGTCGAAACCGGACTGGGCACCCACGATGTGGTCACCGGTCAGGATCACCCGCTTTTGCAGCACCACGGGACGACCATTGCGATCGTTGTAGACCTTGGAGCTGGGCGGGACACGGCCGTCGGCCGCAGCCTGGATGTCGGCAGTCTCATCGACCATGTGGAATTCCAGGGTCGCGGTTGCACCCAGGATCTCCTTGGCGCGGGCGGTATCCTGAATACCGGGCAGTTCAACGACAATGCGCTCGGCGCCTTGCTGTTGTACCAGCGGCTCGGCCACACCCAGTTCGTTGACCCGGTTACGGATGATGGTGATGTTCTGCTCGAGGGCGTACTTCTTCACTTCCTTGATCTTGGCTTCGCTCAGACCAGCCAGCAGGATGAACTCATCCCCTTTCTGCTCGGTAGTGAAGGTCAAATCAGGGTTCTGACGACGCAGATGAGAAACGGCGCGTTCCTGATCGGCTTCGTCACGGAAGATCACCTGCACCTGATCACCGACCCGGCGCACGCCGGAGTAACGGATCTTCTGGGTGCGCAGCTCGGAGCGGAAATCCTGCACCATCTGCTCTTGCTGCTTGGTCAGTGCTTCGGCCATGTCCACTTCCATCAGGAAGTGCACACCACCGCGCAGATCAAGACCCAGCTTCAGAGGCGCCGCACCGATGGCTTCGAGCCAGGCGGGAGTGGAAGGTGCCAGGTTGAGTGCGGTAATGAAGTTGTCGCCCAGCTTGTTGGCAACGATATCGCGCGCCTTCAGCTGGTCTTCGGTGTTCTTGAAACGGATCAGGATAAAACCGTGCTCGAATGCAGCATGTTTGACCGGGATCTTGGCCGCTTCAAGGGTCTCTTTCACCAGATCAAGAGTATCTAGCTTGACTTCGGCACCACGGCTGGCAGAAACCTGCAAAGCCGGATCTTCGCCGTAAAGATTGGGGGCTGCATATAGAAAACCGATGGCGATCACCAGGATCACCATCAGGTATTTCCACAGCGGATAGCGATTCAACACGCTGTGCTCCTTGGGAGATTAAAGGGACTGGATAGAACCCTTGGGCAGAACGGCAGAGACGAAGTCCTTTTTGATGGTGACTTGAGTCTGGTCGTTCAGGGCGATCACCAGGTAATCGCTGTCTGCAGCCACTTTGGCAATTTTGCCAACCAGGCCACCGGAAGTGAGCACTTCATCACCCTTGGACAAGGAGCTCATCAGATTGCGGTGATCCTTGGCACGTTTGGCCTGGGGACGATAGATCATGAAGTAGAAGATCAGGCCGAATAGGGCCAGCATGATGATCATTTCCATACCACCACCCTGTGCACCCGGTGCTGCGCCTTCTGCATACGCCTTGGAGATAATGCTCATTTAACAACCTCTTATTGATGTAGATTTAAAAAAACAAAATTATATGTTGTTGTTATTTAACGTCATTTTCAGCTAACGGAGGCACAGGCTTCCCTTGCCGACGGTAAAACTCTGTTACAAAGTCGTCTAATTTACCCTGCTCGATCGCGTCCCGCAAACCCTGCATCACACGCTGGTAGTAACGCAGGTTATGAATCGTATTCAGACGGGCACCGAGGATCTCGTTGCACTTGTCCAGATGGTGCAGGTAGCTGCGGCTGTAGTTCTTGCAGGTGTAGCAATCGCATTCGGCATCCAGGGTGCTGGTGTCGTTGCGGTGCTGGGCATTGCGGATCTTCACTACGCCATCGGTGGTGAACAGGTGGCCGTTGCGGGCGTTGCGAGTCGGCATGACGCAGTCGAACATGTCGATACCACGGCGCACCCCTTCCACCAGATCTTCCGGCTTGCCGACACCCATCAGGTAGCGCGGCTTGTCAGCCGGAATTTTCGGGCAGACGTGCTCGAGGATGCGGTGCATGTCCTCTTTGGGTTCACCCACCGCCAGACCGCCGACCGCATAACCGTCGAAACCGATCTCCAGCAGCCCCTTGAGGGAGACATCACGCAGATCTTCGTAGACCGAGCCCTGGATGATGCCGAACAGGGCGTTCTTGTTGCCCAGCGCATCAAACTTGTCGCGGGAGCGCTTGCCCCAGCGCAGGGACATCTCCATGGACTTGCGCGCTTCTTCATAAGTGGCCGGGTACGGAGTGCACTCGTCGAAGATCATCACGATGTCGGAGCCCAGATCGTACTGGATCTCCATGGACTTCTCGGGGTCGAGGAAGATCTTCTCGCCATTGATGGGGTGACGGAAGTGGACGCCCGCTTCGGTGATCTTGCGAATATGGCCCAGGCTGAACACCTGGAAACCACCGGAGTCGGTCAGGATCGGGCCCTGCCAGTTCATGAAGTCATGCAGATCGCCGTGGGCACGCATCACTTCCTGACCCGGACGTAGCCAGAGGTGGAAGGTGTTACCCAGCAGGATCTCGGCGCCGGTTTCACGCACTTCTTCCGGGGTCATCCCCTTGACGGTGCCGTAAGTCCCGACCGGCATAAAGGCCGGCGTTTGTACCACACCACGTTCGAAGACCAGTTGACCGCGACGGGCACGGCCGTCGGTGGTTTTCAGTTCAAATTTCATTGCTACCTCGGCTGCGTCAGATAAACAGTCTGACAATAGGAGGGCCGCTCACGGCCCGGTAAATAAGCTGAAGCTTATGCTTCAACCTGGCGACGGGTGACGAACATGGCGTCCCCGTAGCTGAAGAAACGGTACTGCCCGGCCACGGCTGCCTGATAGGCCGCCATCACGTTGTCATAACCGGCAAAGGCGCTGACCAGCATGATCAGGGTCGACTCCGGCAGATGGAAGTTGGTGACCATGGCATCGACAATCTGGAACTGGTAACCAGGGAAGATGAAGATATCGGTGTCACTAAAGAAGGGCGCCAGCGGTTTGCCCTGCGCCAGGGTGACCTTGGCCGCGCTCTCCAGCGAACGGACCGACGTGGTCCCCACCGCGATCACCCGGCCACCACGGGCACGGGTGGCCGCGATGGCATCTACCACCTCTTGCGGCACTTCCGCATACTCGGAGTGCATATGGTGATCTTCAATCTTATCTACCCGCACCGGCTGGAAGGTCCCCGCCCCTACATGCAGGGTGACGAAGGCCGTTTCAACCCCTTTGGCCCGAATTTTCTCAAGCAGCGGCTCATCAAAGTGCAGACCGGCGGTCGGCGCCGCGACGGCGCCCGGCTTTTGATTGTAAACGGTCTGGTAGCGCTCCTTGTCGGCATCCTCGTCGGGACGGTCGATATAGGGGGGCAGCGGCATGTGGCCGATGGCCTCCAAAATCTCCAGCACCGGACGCGGGTCGAGGAAGTGGATCTCGAACAGGGCGTCGTGGCGGGCGCGCATCTCGGCTTCAACACCACCATCCATGATCATCCGGGTGCCGGGCTTGGGCGCCTTGGAGGCACGGACATGGGCCAGCACGCTGTGCTCGTCCAGAATGCGCTCGACCAGTACCTCCAGCTTGCCGCCGCTGGCCTTCTGGCCAAACATGCGCGCCGGAATGACACGGGTGTTATTGAATACCAGCAGGTCACCCGGATTGAGCTGATCCAGCACATCCACAAATTGACCGTGGCGCAGTGCGCCAGTCTGACCATCGAGCTGCAACAGGCGGCTGGCGGTACGCTCTGCCATCGGATAGCGGGCAATCAGCTCGTCTGGCAGATCAAAATGAAAATCGGATACTTGCATCTTTCACCTCGGGGGGAATCGGCGGCTAGTCTAGTTATCCCCATCTTCCAAGGCAACCCAAAAGACCAAAAACCCAAGAGAGACAAGGGGTAGCGAGCAATATTGAGACACACATCCGGTTAATGATTCTTTAATGTTCTGTATTGACCCTGATCATGTTTTGCCAGTTGGGGCTGGGCTAGGGTGAAAGCAGATACACAAGGAGGCCCACCATGATGACCCTATCCGAAATCATGACCGAACACCCCTTCACTCTGGGTCCGTCAAACAGTGTCAAACAGGCGATGGACCTGATGCAGCAGGAGCGGATCCGCCACATTCCCATCGTCGATGAGCAGCATCACCTGCTGGGGTTGGTAACCCTCACCGATATCCTGGCCACCCGGGAATCCAAGCTGCTGCTCATCAGCCCGGAGCGGGAAGCCGAATTTACCGACAGCGTGCAACTCGACGAGATCATGACACGGCAAGTGGCGAGCGTAGATCCTCACGCCGGCATCAAGGAGGCGGCACTTTACCTACAGCGGCACAGATATGGCTGCCTGCCGGTACTCAAAGGACGCAAGCTGATCGGCATTGTCACCGAGTCGGACTTTATTGCAGTGGCCATCAACCTGCTGGAATTGATGGAAGAGCAGGAACCACCTATCGACTTTTGATAGATCTAGCTGTAATAAAATTACAATAAAAGCGTTTTCAGCCGTCAAAATAAGCTGAAATGATGAAACACTTTCATTTTGATTGAAAAATTACACCAAATGCTTGCCTTGTGATCTACGTCACACTATCATCCCTCTCATGCAATAGTTGCCGAGGGGGAGACGAGGGATTGTGCACCCATTATCTTCCTCTCATATGTCTGCAAGTTTGCACACCCCGTAGTTAGTCTTTGCTGTAAAGCATTTGTTTATATAGCCATTCCTTGTTTGATGACCCGGCCCTGTCGTTGCGATAGCGCCGGGATTTTTTTTATCTGCGCCTTTCGGCCTCCCCTTGCCAGCACATCCCCATCGCTGCGACCAACGGCCTCAACCTCCTCGCCACCTGTTTGCACCACCGTTTATCTCATCGCGTCATCGTGGCTCTGCACACCCCTTCTTATGCCTTGAAAAGGCGATGTAGCGCACAGACATTGAACCACGACAAGGAGTTATCTCAGTAGGTCAGAGATATTCATGTTAGGTACAGCCATAGTGAGCTATCTAATAAGTAGATTTAAGCGATTCAAAATTGCGGCTTTTATCGATTAGAGGAAGCCCCTATGATGAATCCATCGAAAGTTAAGCGCCTCGTCTGGCAAGACTCTTCAACACCAGACCGGCATATGTACATCACCAAGGAGCAATTACATGTCTACCTACATCAACACTGAAATCAAGCCGTTCAATGCTACCGCCTACCACAATGGCAAATTCGTTCAGGTGTCTGACGCTGACCTGAAAGGCAAGTGGTCCGTGGTCTTCTTCTACCCGGCTGACTTCACCTTCGTTTGCCCGACCGAGCTGGGCGACCTGGCTGACAACTACGCTGAATTCCAGAAGCTGGGCGTCGAGATCTACTCTGTCTCTACCGATACCCACTTCACTCACAAAGCATGGCACGACACTTCTGACACCATTCAGAAGATCCAGTACCCGATGATTGGTGACCCGACTGGTACCATCACACGCAACTTCGGCGTGATGATCGAAGAAGCTGGTCTGGCTGACCGCGGTACCTTCGTAATTGACCCGCAGGGCATCATCCAGATCGTCGAGATCAACGCTGGCGGCATCGGCCGTGACGCACTGGAACTGCTGCGCAAAGTCAAAGCAGCCCAGTACGTTGCCTCCCACCCGGGTGAAGTGTGCCCGGCTAAATGGAAAGAAGGCGAAGCCACTCTGGCCCCGTCCCTGGACCTGGTAGGCAAGATCTAAGCCTCCCGCTTCCAAGACCGGCCCGTATAAGGGCCGGTTTTGTTTCCGGCCCCAAGCAAAGGCGCCGGTCTGCTTTCCGGCTTACATCTCACGCCGACCCGCAATCACAAGAAGGAATTCGAAGATGTTGGATACCAACCTCAAACAACAGCTGAACACCTATCTGCAGTACATCGTCAATCCCATCGAGATCAGCGTGTCCGGCAACGACAGCGACAAATCTGCAGAGCTGCTGGCACTGGCCAGCGAGATCGCTGAGATGTCCCCCAAGATCACCCAGACCTCTGGCACTGCCGTTCGCAAGCCTTCCATGAGTGTCGCGCCGCAGGGCCAAGCCCCGCGCGTTCACTTTGCCGGCATCCCCATGGGTCATGAATTTACTTCTCTGGTACTCGCCCTGCTGCAAAGCGGCGGCCACCCTTCCAAGGCCGATGCGGCCGTGCAGGAGCAGATCCGCAATCTCAAGGGTGAGTTCCACTTCGAGACCTATATCTCCCTCTCCTGCCACAACTGCCCGGACGTAGTTCAGGCCCTCAACCTGATGGCGACCCTGAACCCCGGTATCACCCACACCATGATCGATGGCGCCCTGTTCCAGGACGAGGTCGCCGAGCGTCAAATCATGGCGGTACCGAATGTCTACCTGAACGGCCAACCGTTCAGCCAGGGCCGTATTTCACTCGAAGAGATCGTTGCCAAACTCGACACCGGCGCCGCCGAGCGCAAGGCTGCCGAGCTGAATGAGAAAGATCCCTACGACGTACTGGTGGTGGGCGGTGGCCCGGCTGGCGCCGCAGCGGCCATCTATGCCGCCCGTAAAGGCATTCGCACCGCCATCGTTGCCGAGCGTTTCGGTGGTCAGGTGATGGACACCGTCGGTATCGAGAACTTTATCTCCGTGCCCTACACCGAAGGCTCCAAACTGGCCGCCAGCCTGGAGCAGCACGTCAAACAGTACGGCGTGGAAGTGATCACCGAGCAGCGCGCCGCCGCCATCAGCAAAGACGGGTATGTGAACGTGGATCTCGCCTCCGGTGCCACCTTGAAGAGCCGTGCCGTGATCCTGGCGACAGGTGCCCGCTGGCGTGATCTGAATGTGCCGGGTGAGCTCGAGTACCGCACCAAGGGCGTGGCCTACTGCCCGCACTGCGATGGCCCCTTCTTCAAGGGCAAGCGAGTAGCTGTGATCGGTGGCGGTAACTCCGGCATCGAGGCAGCGATCGACCTGGCTGGCATCGTCGAACACGTCACCGTGGTGGAGTTCGCCGATACCCTGCGAGCCGATGAAGTGCTGCAGAAGAAGGCTCGCTCCATGGGCAATATCGACATCATCATGAGCGCTCGCACCACCGAAGTGATCGGTGATGGCAGCAAGGTGGTCGGTATGGACTACGAAGATCGCACCACCGGCGAGATCAAGCACCTGGCGGTGGCGGGTATCTTCGTCCAGATCGGCCTGGTACCGAACACCGAGTTCCTTAAAGGGAGCGAGATTGCCATGACCCGCTTTGGCGAGATCGAGATCGATACCAAAGGGGCGACCTCCCTGCCCGGCGTCTACGCCGCAGGGGATGCCACCACGGTACCGTTCAAGCAGATCATCATCTCCATGGGTGCTGGCGCCACCGCCGCACTGGGTGCGTTTGATTACCTCATCCGCAACCCGGCGCCGGAAGCGACCCAGGCTGATGCTGTGACCGCCTGATAAACCCAGCGCAACAAAAAGCCGATGCTCGATTTAGTAAACACGAGCGTCGGCTTTTTACATCTGCATCGATGCGCAATAAAAACCCCGCAGCAAATAGCGGGGTTGTTCATGACTGGACTTCAACGACGGGTATCACTCCAGCAAGAAAACAGCCTCGATATTATCACTTACCGTGATCTGCTGTTGTTGATAGCTGTTGTCCGCCATATCCGCCGCAGGTGCAGCCATCGCCATGGCCTGCACCATCTTCAGGTTGCGGCTGTAGGCGGTAATGGGCGAAGCATTGCGGTACTCCACACTGTAGATCTTGCCAAGCTTCATCCCGAACGCCTTGGCCAGAGATTCAGCCTTGGTTTTGGCATCCTCAACGGCATTCAGACGGGCCTGCTCCTTGATGACCTGCGGCGATTTCAACCCGTACTCAATCTGGGATACGGACTCCAGCCCGGCTTTGAGTGCGGTATCCATCAGGGGGCTCAACTTGTCGAGCTGATAGAGCTTCACCGCCAATTGTCGCTGAGCACGGTATCCCAACAATACCGGCTTCTTGTTCTCGCCATACTGATATTCCGGAGAGACCATCAGGTTGCCAGCCTCAACATCGCTGCGCTTGATCCCCAACCCTTCCAGTTGGCTGAAAAAGGCTGCGACCTTGGTATCGACCTGCTGCTTGGCCTTGAGGCCCTGCTTATCCAGTGCACTCACCGCCACATTGAGGGTGAGCATATCGGGTTCGGTCTTCTGCTCGGCATAACCGCTCACCACCAGATGGGGCGCTTGCGGCACTTCAATCGCCAGCAGCGGAGCACTGACAACCAGAGCGGAAAGAGTAAGAAGGGGACGCCACATAGAAAAAAACCTCAATCGGAAAGATTGAGGCCATTATGCCCGTGCAGCTACGGGATTCATATATCGTGCAAGGGGGGGAGCTGATCCAGTATCTGATTGGTCAGATCGAGACTAATGGTGACCATGCTGCCGGGCTCCTGGCTCTGGTTTGCCATATCCAGCGCAGGAGCCGCGCCACAGACCAGCACCTCATCATCGAAATGGAACGAGTCCCACGACAGAACGTGTCCTTGCACCGCCTGTCCGATATTGGTGCCACCACTATCCTCCTCCATCGCAGACCAAGGGATGGTATCAGATGGTCCTAGCAAATCTTGCAACAACGGAGAGTGAAAACTGGCCAGCGGATACTCCTGCTGCCCCTGATGATGGCCAACCAAAATCATGTTATGGGCAGACTCGGTATCCATGACCGGCACATAAGTGATAGAGGCCGTAGCGAAGTCAACATAGAGCGAGCCCGCTACATCACCGGCCTCATTCTCAATCTCCATCCCATCCAGCCGATCCCCCGCGATCGAGGCCTGATAGCCAAACTGGCCTGCGCAGGTAATGTTCCCCTGCCCATCCCAGCTATAACGGATGCCATCAATGTCGACCCAGTTGAATGACTGCATGATTACCCCTCTCCTCTACTGCCGCTATCTTATCCATCCCCTTGAGGAAAAAACAGGGGCCAGGCAAGCCCGGCCCCGAGACAAGGTTACGGATCAACCTTCAAGTTACCGTCATCCAGCAACTTCTGAATAATCTGCAAGTCACTGTTACCCAGGGTCGTCAAGTCAATACTGTCAAATTTTATGACGTGGGTGGTTCCTCCATTCGTACCATCCAAATCAATCGTCAATGTTGATTTGTTTGTGCCTGGCCCATCACTACTGAAATTGAGGTACGCATCAAGCGAACCAGAGTTGGCATGTTCGCCAGTGAGCAGCTCGCTTATATCCAGTACATCTCCGCCAGTGCCGGTGGTGAAGTCTTTGATGACATCCACACCACCGATATCACCCGCCCCCCACTTGAAGGTATCGCTGCCAGAGCCACCAACAAGAGTATCCGAGCCTAATCCACCGATCAGGATGTCATTACCTAATCCACCGATAAGCTGATCATCTCCGCCCAACCCCTTGAGTGTATCGTTATCGGCACTGCCATGTATGATGTCAGCCATAGCTGTGCCGGTGAACACATTGCCAGCTTCGATGGTGACATGCAGATTCACGCTCGAAGTGGCATCGTTGTCGGCATCCTGCACTACCACCTGGAAGTCGAGGTCCGCATCCACGGTGGTGGTCTGGGTCTTGATAAAGCCGATATCGGAGACCTTGACCACATCGTTGTCGCTTTGGTTGGCAAAGCTGGTGAGACCATCGAAACCATCATTGAAGTCGCGGTCATAGTTGAGCGCGACGCTGGTGGTGATGTCTTCGACCGACGTCAGGATCTGCGCCCCGTAGATCTGCCAGCTCTCACCGGCGGCGTTGTAGTCATTGCTCTCGATGACGATCGCACCATCGTTGTTGTCCAGGGTGATGCCATAGACGGCCAGGGCAGCCAGCGCCGTTGCACCGCTGAAATTGCGGTAGATGTCGCTGTTGCTGACCACCAGCGCCCTAGTGGTCGTAACACCTCCGGCACCGACCAGCTTCAGCACGATAACCAAATCCTCATTGTTGATGCCATCGAACTTCAGGTAGACGCCATCAGCACGGCCGGTCGGGGTCAGCCCCAGGTTGCCGGTGGGGTTGGAGGTATAGAAGTTCAGGTCCAGCACTTCGCCCTTGCCAATGGTGTCGCCCGCCACCCCGTTCTCGCTGTTGGACAGAGAGACGTAGGAACTCGTCTGGGTGAAGGTCTCACCATTGACGAAGACGTTGGTGTTCGTGCCTCCCGTCTGCAGATTGTTGCTACCGGTGCCACCACCGGTCTCGGCGTAGCTCCTGAACTGCACGAAGAAGTCAGTGGCCAGCTGAGAAACCGCCACCTCCGGATTGGTGGTATCCACCGAGCTTCCACCCGGCACATAGCCCGTGATACCCAGCGAAGCGCTGGTTTTCAGCACCTGGAAGCCCTCGATCGGCCCGTCCAGCGTCACCGTGTAGGTGCCGTTCACCTTGTCGAAGGTCAGGGTACCGGTAGCCTCTTCCTTGACGCCGGGGTTGGCCGGGTTCGGCGCGTAGTCGAACTCGATATCGAAGGTCGCGGTGGTAGCGCTCTCCGACACCCAGGTCACCGATTGCGCGCTGATCGCCGTGCCACCGACATTGCCCGTCAGCATGATGGACTTGAAGTCCGAGTCCGCCGCACTGAAGGGACCACTGCCACGAGTATCGGCACCGGTGCTGTAGTCGAACACGCCGGTAGCTCCGCCCGGGTTGCCACTGTTGGAGTACACCAGGTTCGAGGTTGCCAGGATCGCCGGCACGTCGTCCTCGACCTGGATCAGCAGATCACCGGCCAGCGGCACCGGATTTCCGCCGTTGGTGGCCTTGACTGCCTCGGTCAGGTTCAGCGTGAGGATTTCGTTGTCGTTGCCGTTGGCCAGCGGGTGATCCAGCGGACCGCTGAGCGTGAAGGTGTAAGCGCCATTGGCCTGCACCACCAGGGTGAAGATAGTGGCCGCGCCCGCCATCGCCGTCAGGGTATTACCGACGACGTTGTAGGTGACAGCCACACCATCAGAGGTCAGGGTCGGCAAGAACGCCGGCGAACTCTGCAGGCTGAAGGTGGCAGGACCGTTGCCGATCAGCAGCTCGGTCAGGCTGCCGGTGGCAACCGTGGTCTGCAGATCGTTATCGGTAATACCACCGGGCAGTTCGTCCTCGTCCACCCTACCGATCACCGGTGCAGCATCCTCGATATTGACCGTCAGCGTGGCCTGCGACGGGTCGCCGTCCTTGTCGATGATCACGTAGTCGAAGCTCTCGCTGGTATCCGACGCAACGCTCTGCGGCGCAACGTAGCTCCAGGTGCCATTGGTAAAGTTGAAGCTCAGTTTGCCGCCCAGATCGGTGACGATGTTGCTCAACTGGCTACCGGCGATGCTACCGCCCGTACTCACCGCAATGGTGCCCACGCCGTTCCAGGTGTAGGTAACCCCATCGATCTCGATCGACAGCACCCGACCGGCGCCATCGGCGCCAAAGGCATCGTCGTCACCGCCACCCACGACATTGTTGTTGCCGAGCAGGACGTTGCCGCTGACCGTGTTGCCCGATATCTGAGTGAGCAGCGCGTCGATCAGATCATCGAAGTCGGTCACCAGAATCGGCGAGCCGCTGCCATCCAGGTCGACATCCTGCAGCCGCGGCCCGTTGATGCCGCCACCCACCCCAATGGTGGTGACGTTGATGCCGTTACTGTCGATGAAGTTGTTCCAATCCGTCGCCGTGCCACTTTCCAGCGAGTTGTTGACACCGGTATCGACATTCGGATTGCCGTCGCTGATGAAGAATACCTGGTTGCTCCAACCCGGTATCGGGTTGTAGACATCCATGGTTTGCTCAACTGCCGCCGTGAAGTTGGTATTGCCGTTGAAGGGACGGTTGGCCAGGATACTGTCAATCAGCGACTCGAAGGCCGCCAGCGAACTGATCGCAGTGTAAGAAGTAGCCCCGGTGGAAAACGCCACGATAGTGATCTGCACGGTACCGTCGGTGCCGTTGAACAGCGCCTGGCCTGCCGCCCGCACAGCCGCCATCATGGTGGCGAACTCGGTACCGTTGATACTGCCGCTGGAATCCAGCACGAACGCGACGTTGAAGTCCTTGCCGCTGGACTCGGCAACGATAGCCGTGTCGTTCTTCGCCACCGGCGTATCGTCATCGACATTGATAGCCAACGTGCCGGTCGCGGTATCGCCATCGCCATCGTTCACTTTATAGTTCAGGGTAAACGCCTGGTTGTTCTCCTGATCAGCATTCGCATGTTGAATAGGCGAATTCTGCGTCACGCTATACGCCCCAGTAGCCGAGTTCAGGGTTACTGTCAGCACTGTGGTCGCCCCCTGTTTGACCAACAGAACGCCTGCGGGATTCGTTTCATAAGTAAATCCAGCCGGCGCCCCCGTAGTCAGCCATTGCACACTGCCTGCGCCGTCAGCACCGAAGCTGTGGCCCAGAATTCCGCTGACGTTGACCGCGTTCGGGTCGTCGCCCGTGCCGCCAGCTATGCCGCCCGCCAGGGCATCATCGTCCAGCTGCACTGCTGCGTTAGCGCTGACCGTCGGGGTGTCGTCGTCGACGTTGATGGTCAGGCTGCCATCCACGCTGTCTTTGTCGGCATCGGTAACACGGTAGCTCAGCGTGAAGGTGGCGTTATTCTCGTCATTGCCGTCGGCATGCTTGATCGGCGCATTCTGCGTCACGCTGTAGGCACCCGTGGCGCTGTTCAGCGTCACCGTCAGCACGGTCACGCCAGCCTGTTTGACCAGCAGTGAACCACCAGAGCCCGCTTCATAGGTGTAACCACCCGGTGCACCACTGGTCAGCCACTGGATGCTGCCAGCTCCGTCGGCACCGAAGCTGTGGCCCAGGGTTCCGCTGACATTGACCGCGTTCGGGTCGTCGCCCGTGCCGCCAGCTATGCCGCCCGCCAGGGCATCATCGTCCAGTTGCACTGCTGCGTTAGCGCTGACCGTCGGGGTGTCGTCGTCGACGTTGATGGTCAGGCTGCCATCCACGCTGTCTTTGTCGGCATCGGTAACACGGTAGCTCAGCGTGAAGGTGGCGTTATTCTCGTCATTGCCGTCGGCATGCTTGATCGGCGCATTCTGCGTCACGCT
This sequence comes from Aeromonas sp. R2-3, assembly GCF_040908375.1. Taxonomy (NCBI): domain Bacteria; kingdom Pseudomonadati; phylum Pseudomonadota; class Gammaproteobacteria; order Aeromonadales; family Aeromonadaceae; genus Aeromonas; species Aeromonas sp. R2-3. The sequence continues at coordinate 709,811 of NZ_JBFODP010000032.1, forward strand.
GTAGGCACCCGTGGCACTGTTCAGCGTCACCGTCAGCACGGTCACGCCAGCCTGTTTGACCAGCAGTGAACCACCAAACCCCGCTTCATAGGTGTAACCACCCGGTGCGCCACTGGTCAGCCACTGGATGCTGCCAGCGCCGTCGGCACCGAAGCTGTGGCCCAGAATTCCGCTGACGTTGACCGCGTTCGGGTCGTCGCCCGAGCCGCCAGTTATGCCGCCCGCCAGGGCATCATCGTCCAGTTGCACTACTGCGTTGGCGCTGATACTCGGGCCATCGTCTTTGAAGCTGATAACTTTACCGATATCTAGTCGACCGCTAGTGTGGTCACCATCCTTATCGGTAACGGTCAGTGTCAAACTTATATGGCCAGAGCCGAGGAATTTGACTTCATCGGGATCAGAAGTCGGATGTTCAATAGCTCGTAATTGATCAAGAGTTACTTTACCGCTGCCGTCAACGCTAAGGTTAAACACCAACTGACCGGTGGTTATAGTACGCCCTTCAATCGTTGAGCCATTCATAACTAGTCTGATCTGTTCACCTGTTGTTGTATCAATCAAGCCTGAATTTACATTTTGTATGCTCAAGCTGTAGCTCTTGGATCCCAGACCATCTGCCCCCGGCTGTACGTTGAACACACCACTAAAGTCAGCTGTTGCATCATGATTGAGGTTGGACTCATCGACCTGCAACTGCACAGCACCGCCCCAAGTCACAGTGGTACTGACATCGTTGTAGTCATAATCCGAGTTGAGGGTCATATCCTCCCAATTTTGGTTGCCTGCGCTACCAGTATCCTGCAAATGTGAACCGCCAGGGTTGAGGCTCGCATCGCTGAACACGATGTTGGCGCCATCGGCCCCACTCAACGCAGTGCTGCCAACGAATGCCTGCCACTTGCCATTAATAAACTGGAATGTGACGGCGGCACCATCGCCAAGACCGGGATTGGCACCGCCATTGGGGATAACAAAGAATCCGGTATGAGCAGGATCCAACGAACTGATATCTGTCTGGCTTCCCACACTCTGACTGTGAACATTTGCCCAGATGACTTTGCCGGACAACGGGGTGCCATCATCACCTTTGATGTAATAGCCATAGCTATTTGAATAACCGGCGTTGCTACCCAGGAAAGTGACTGAAGAAGTCAGGGACAGCTCACCCACCTGGATTGTCGGCGTATCATCGTTAATTGTGACTGCAAGTACGCCACTGGCACTATCCCCGTCACCATCTGTCACCTTGTAGCCCACATTGAGGGTGAGATTATCTTCGGTATCAACCCCGGTGTGCATCAAGGGCTGCAGAAGTTTCACCGAGTAGGCACCAGTGCTCGGGTCAGTAATGGTGACCGTCATCAAGAGACCGCGAGTGGAACTGATAGACAAGGTTCCACTTTGGGCATCCCACGTTGAGGTCACACTTTCACTTCCCAACGCAGTAGGCCCGGAGAGTTCAAGCGATTTGAGGCCATCAGCCCCGGCCTGATAAGCCAGATTGCACGTGACGCTGGTATTGGCCCCTGCAACATCACCAGAACCGCCATTGATCCCGCCAACAAGGCCTTCATCGTCAAGTACCAAGGCAGCCTGAACATCGCTTGCTTTAGGGCCATCATCCTCGAAGCGAAACACACCGGTGGCGCCCAGGTCCACAGACGCGCTGGCCCGATCGCCATCGGCGTCGGTCACAGTCTGCACCAATGTCAGCACGCCCTGACCCACGCTCAGTGCCACGCTGTCATCCGCACTGGTAGTGTCGCCATGCCAGACGTTGTCCAACAGTTCCAGGGTCACTTCCCCGGTGGTCGGGTCAATGGTCAGGGTGAAGTAGTCCACCCCACCGGCGCTGCCGGTGATAACGTTACCCGCCTGATTGAGCACGATAGCCGCGCCCTGGCCGTTGGCGGCCAGCGGGTTAACCGCATACAGACCACTCACCACGTCGCTGCCGGTCAGCGCCAGGCTGTAGCCGATACTGCCTTTCCCATCCGCCCCGAAGGCTGATACAAACTGTGCCTGCACGTC